>DAYD01000004.1 GCA_002506755.1 Euryarchaeota archaeon UBA462 | reverse complement strand
TTCACGGCCCAGGATAGTATCTCGTCTACTCCCATTGTGTCGGAGAAGTAGGCCATTGACGCAGTCGATATCAGTAGAAGTACTGAATATATCGTAAGAGTCACGAATAGGCTCTTGCCATAGGGAGATGGAGACTCAAATGTCAGCCATCTGTGCATGTAGTGAGCCAGTATGGAGCTGAAGAAATAGGACACGGCCCATGCGGAGGCAGCAGGGTAATCCTCGGACAGGCGAACATCCAGCATCGCGATGTACATCACGAAGAAGACTGCCACGTTGAAGCAGCCTACGCCACAATACATCGCGTACTCTCTGAGCAGCTTTCTCCACGGATACTCCTCGCTGACCAACATCGACCTTACCTTGTCCAGTGCGCCAGCGTGTGGGCGATATGAACGGGTACGTCCTCTGCGAGGGTACCGGGCCCCTTTTCATCGGCAGCCCTTCTTCCCGCTTCTCTGAGCAACGCACAGCCCAGCCTGGCTGATGGCCAAGGAGGCATTCCCTGTGCCAACAGACTCCCGATGGTTCCTGCAAGGATGTCCCCAGTACCTCCTACTGCCATCCTTGCGTGGCCTCCTGAGGCAAATGCTCTCCTCCCTTCTGGCCCGGTGAGTTCGTCTATCGGTCCTGTTATCACAATCGTTTGGCCCTCTCCCTCGAACCCTGCTAAGGCCTCGCTTGCCGTAGCTACACCTAGCCACCTCTCGGACTCTCCTTGATGTGGTGTTGCAACCCCTACCAGACTTTCTGGCCATGTTCCTGTCGGGAGTGAGGCTATTGCATCGGCATCTATAACCACTGGGATCCCTCTGAACGAGGCTATCTCAAGGATTTTCTTTACGGCTTCAAGAGTTTGATGCTTCCTACCAAGACCAGGGCCAACGACCAATGCGTCTGGAGTCCTTCCAGAATCGATAAACCCCATTACCGCTTCGACGGAGTCTGTTGTCAGGTAGTCAGAGTCTGGTAGCTGCTCGGGGATGAGGCTTGTTGGCCATTCAGTCCTATTCATAGCCGATGAAGGCATCGCCACATGTACCAAGTCACATCCGCTCCTAGCAGCAGCAATTCCTGACAATATAGGGGCCCCGTGGAACGGGCCGCCCCCTATTATCAGAAGTCGACCACGATCACCCTTCCTCGAATTTGGTAGTAGCGGAGGGAACCGGTGCGCATCACCAATCCCGCAGTTCTGGACTTCGTCTGTCCAGGGGAGTTCGGAAACTATTACCTCCCCGCAATCAGAGGCTTCCATCCCAGCCTTCAGGGAGTGGAATGTCACAGTCCGATCAGCTACAAGACAGTCCGATCCGCCTAGCCCGGTTGGTATATCGCAAGCTAGGAGCGGTAAGCCGAGTCCTCTGGCCCAATCGACGATTTCCGAAATTGGGGACCTCAGTTTGGTTCCGGGACCCGATGACCCGGCACCAAGAAGACAGTCAACCACCAGCGACCACTTCCCTGTAGGAATTGAGGGCCATTCATGGATTTCGACCTCTAGACCAGCTCTCTGCCTAGCCTTTGAAGAGCAATCTGTCTTGGACGACCCATGACTAGCGATGATGTCGATTCTCGATCCGGAGAGAAGTTCCGAGCACGAGGCGGCGAACCCATCGCCACCGTTGTTGCCCGGACCACATAGGAATAGAATGTCCCTTCCTCCTGCCATCGAGGCTGCTTCCAAGGCAAGAGACTCGCCAGCGGAGGCCATGAGATCCATCTCTTCGAACCCCAAGCTAGCCGCATTTCTATCAAAGACGGCAACCTCGTCCCAGTTCATTACCCATCGGTTTCTATTTTGCATGACCACCATCGGTCCTATGCTATCTCGGCGTCAATTGCCAGCTTAGAGCCACTGACGGGGTTAGTATCGTACTGGATTTCCGGCGGTTCCTCCCCTAGAACGACTACGAATGGATCGTCTCCTCCGGGGAGCATGTCAATCGGTACATCCGCCCCTTCTGGAACGTTTCTGAAGACTGGTCTTGATATCAGGAGCTTGTTGAAGCCAATGAATAGTGAAGCAGTGACACCCCAGAAGAGGAGTATTATCGAGATTCCATTTGGGTTAGCAGGATTCCAAGGATCGTCCACGTTGGCCAGAAGGTCCACAAAGTATGAGAGCATGAGGACAGAGAACATTATGGGGAATCCAAGGTACATGATGAAGTCCCACCATCTACCAATCCACCAGTCATTGTCACCGGTGTTGATGAAGTCGTCGCGGAAGGAGGATACTCCGTGATTCAGGTAGTCCCTAATGTCGAAGCCAGCTATGCCGTTCTCGCCCTGCCAAGCCCTGTACCTCATCCAGCCGTACTTCCATATCGCAAAAGCCATGAATAGTCCGCTGAACATCAGGCCGTAGCCCCAGATGTGGTCCTGGACCTCCAAGAACTGAGGGAAGCTGACACCAGTCGTGGGGTCCATCTTGATCCAAAGTGCAGCGCTTGGTAGTCCAAAGAGGAAGATTGCGAATCCGGTTAGAGCCACAGACCTAGAGCGATCGTACCCATGGTCAACGAAGTTCCTGACGCATAGCTCTACTGTAGAGATCATCGAGGTCAGAGCTGCGAAGGACAGCGCGAGGAAGAAGATGGCAACCATGATGAGTTGGACCACTGGACCCCCCGGGGCTTGTGCAAACACCTCTGGGAGCACGAGGAATGTGATTGCCGAGCTGCCGCCACTGACGGCCCCCAGTGGGTCCGCAGAGACAGAGAATACAGCCATCATTACGGTTAGTCCGGCTATTATGCTAATGCTATTGTTGGCCAGGCACATAGTTGCCGCATTGAGGGTAGTGTCCTCGTCCTTTCTCATGTAAACGGAATAGGTAATCGCCATACCCATGCCAGCCGAGCAGGACCACGCCGACTGTGAAAGACCATTTATCCAAGTCTCGGGTTGAAACAGATATTCTGGCTGAATGCTGAACATATAGATGAAGCCATCTAAAGTTCCGTCTTTTACGTCCATTACGAAGGCGAGGAAGAGAGCTGTGAAGAGTAGAACGAAAAGCGAGGTCATCAGAGTCACATTCGCCTTTTCGATTGCCTTCGCCCCTCCCCAAATTGCAGCTAGTGTGATCAAAACGGTAATCCACTGAAAGAAAATGACCTGCATAGGAGACTCGAGGAAACTGTTCCAGACCTCAATGGTGTCGACCCCTTGGGATAACCCCCCTCTGATGGCTATCTGAAAGTAGTTGATGCACCAGCCAGTGACCACTGCATAATAGAAGCCTATCGCGACGTTTATCCAAGCAGTCCAGAGGCCCATCCACGCGAACCTCTTGCCGGCGAATATACGGAAGGTCCCAACAGTTCCAACTCTGCTTCTCTTGCCAAGAGCAAATTCCGCTATTATCAGGGGCACTGACCATAGAAATAGGAAGATCAGCCAAGGGATTAGGAAGGAACCTCCGCCATTAGCACCAACCATCCTTGGAAACCTCCAAATGTTCCCAGTGCCAATTGCGGCTCCGATTGTCGCGAAGATGAGTCCCAGTCTCCCGCTGAACTGATCGCTGCTTCCTTCAGACTTCGAATCCATGTTTGCTTACACCTCTTCGGTCGGCATTCCCAGCACCCTATCGTCTTCGGAGAACATCTCTCGGAGGGTGAAGGCTAAACCTCCCCAGACGAAGCTTGCTATCACCAGAAACATAAGCACGCTGAAAATAGCATCCCCGAAGTCTGCTCTGTATGGGATTGTCAGCTGATAGTAGTTCCCGCCCTGCTCTGCAGTAGGATATGTGAACGGAAAGGCTCCGTTAGTTGTCCCTAGCATCGCTTTGTACTGTAGCTTGCCGACTGAGGTGTCCGGAAGTGGGACCTTGGCCTCAATCAAGGTGCCGTTGGCCCCATCGACAAGAGAGCATTGACTTTGGTCCCCTGTAGTCATGAAGGGTGCCATTGACCATGGCACTGAGGACCACTCCGTTGGTCCGAAATCGTCCTGTTGTCTTGTGGGCTCGACGAACCTCCACATCAGATGGGTTAGATTAGTGTCAATTGTGTAGGGGAAGGAATTCTCCAAGCAGAGTCCGATCGGGATATCCCCTTTGGAAGGTATTGATACTTCTTCGGGCGATGCCAGCCATTGATTCGAAGTGGTGTTCTCGATTCCGACTATAGCTCTATACCGGGGATCATCCGAGATCTCGATCATGTAGAAGGGGACACCCAGATTTCTGTTAGCTATGTGAGTAATATCATCAGGTTGTTCGTGGAAGGTATTGCCAATCTCTATTGTGTAGCAGTATGACTGGTGAACACCGTAGTGCCAATCGCAGAAATCACCCTGTGTTGCGTAAAGGTCTGAAGATTGCATGGGTTCGTAATCTGTCATCTCTCCCATCACAACCCCATGGTAGACTAGATACTCGTCATCTACCGTTTGGCAATTGTTGCAATGGCCCCATGGCCAAAGAACAAGCTCAGAATATGAATGCCATGATAGTGTGGTCTTGAAATCGGAGGCTCCGTCTCCATCATCATCGTTCATCTCAGTTAGATCCTGGATGAATTTGGTCTCTGGCTCACTGTTTCCCCCTATCCAATCTTCGTCGACCAAGCCATCTCCGTCGTCATCGACTCCGTCAACGTGGTCCTCATTGATTCTTCCATCTCCATCGTTATCGACAGTATCGAGAGGACCGGGATATGTCTGCACAAGATCCGGATCTCCAAAGGTGCAGACCCCGGGGACAGGTGTAACTCCGATCAGGAGACCCCATTCGAACTGGTAGTTCCTGTTCAGGTCTACTCCATCGCACCCCTCGTTGACCTCTTCATCGGTATCTGGAATCGGAGTAACTCCGGTTATTGTGTTGTCTCTCAGGTTCTTTCTCCATCCGGGAGAGTTGGAGTCACAGCCGTCATATGCCTGTTCGCCGCAGAATTCCTCTCTGTCGTACCTCACCCCATCTACGTTTAGCATCGGGATGAGGTAAATCTCCCGGGTATCGATCATATCTGTAATGAATTGCTCGCTGAAGTCCTCATCCACCCCGAGATCCCCTGGTCCGCAGGGAGTCCCGTCTTGATTGGAGTCCTGGAATGAAGCGTTTAGAGAGTTACAATCGCCATCGTTGTCGATGCCATCCCAGCCATCCTCGTCAACAAGTCCATCGCCGTCGTTGTCGATGCCGGCTTTTCCGTAATAATGAACCACTGTCTCGAGGAACAGCATTGGGACTTCATAGGACATCCATTCTCTAGAGTGGTGGGCGCCAACCAACATGACATCGGGCCTGTCAGGGTAGTTTCCTGAGTCGTCGTTGAACTCGTTATAGTCACCTCCCTGTACGTTCGCGGTAATCTTTACCCACGGACTGGGATGTTTGTAGTGCCACCCCTTGTAATCATCGATGGTCATTTGGTTACCTCTTGCATTTATCCCTCCCAGAAGTCCTTCGTGAAATGATAGGATGTCCGGATTCCGGTCCGCTAGGAATTGCATCCTGTTTTTCAATGAGAAATAGTCGTGATACTCTGAGAACTGGGCCTTCTCATCACCACCCCAAGGATGTATTTGATTTACGTACTCAGCTGACCATATATCATCTGGGGATGCTCCGGTCTCTGCTTCCTGTGCCTCAGCTACAGGTGCGATTGACATTGGCGAGAACATGCTAAGCAGAAATGGAAGCAGAATGGCTGCAACCGGGGCTCCTCTATTTCCCGGCCTGCTAGCCAGCGTTTCGCTATCTGCAATGGCGGACATACTATTATTGCCGGGCCATCACTACGTATTGAATCGTACGGAAAACAGCTGAATGACCATGTTTCTTTTTCAGTGATGGCATTTCGGAAAAACATGGCAAATGAAAATGAGTTGACTGAATTTTTCTCAGGCGAGGATATATTCTACGGTTTTTCGGCGAATGGAGTTTTCCTTGTGGGAATTTTGGTCGCTGCTAGCATTGGTTCCGGACTACTCTCTCGAAGGTTCTTATTTCCAAGAATCATGGATCTATTATCGAAGACTGAAAGGATAGACGGGGGAACTCTGTTCGCTCCCAAGTCACTTGGTTGGATGATTGGTCTGCTAGTAATGTGGCAGAGTGTGGACTGGTTTGCAGCAGAGACTGTCGCCTTAGACGGGGAGGTTGTCTGGAGAACAGGCGTGATGGATGGAATAGCTGAGCTATCAAGGGCCGGCTTCGTCATCCTGATGTTAATTGCCGCATACAGGCTTGTAGACTACTTGGACGCATTCATCGTTGTCGAGGGAGACGACATAGCTGCTAGGAGGTCTCTTGCGAGCGTGGCGGAGGCAATCGGCAGACTTGTCGTAGTGGTATTTGGAGCGTTTGTTATCGCAGGTCTGATAGGTCTCAATCTCAATGGCATGATCGCAGGGTTGGGAATTACTGGACTAGCACTCGCTCTTGCAGCAAAAGATTCGGTTTCGAACATATTCGGTGCTGTTTCGATAATAATTGATCAGCCGTTTAACGTGGGTGACTGGATTATTGTAGATGACGTAGAGGGAGAAGTGATTACCATAGGGTTGAGGACCACAATGATTCGAACAGGGAACGATACGATCGTCACCATGCCAAATTCCAACATCACCAACTCCCCAGTGGAAAACTTCACTATGAGAAGATTCAGGAGAATCCGGCCTGTTTTCGAATTTGAGGAAGAATCCGATGAGGAATCGCTGAAGAAGTTCTGCGACTCGCTATGCGAACTGGTTCTATCCGATTCCAGATCGACTAAGCCTGAGGACTCATGGGTCAAAATTACAGGAAGCCTTCCGTCAAAGATAACCGTGTCCTGCAATTTCTACTGCGAATCTAGCAGCAAAATTCACAGGGAGCTGACAGAAGACATATTGCTTATGGGGATGGGCATGGTCTCTAAGTACGGTCTGAGCCTCCATGAGCCAAGGCAAAGGCGTCAGCTTTAGGGTGTTTACAATGTCCAATCTCATACTAATTAGGCACGGGCAATCCGTGTGGAATGCGTCTAATCGATTCACTGGCTGGACAGACGTTGATCTGTCCGAGAAGGGTGTTTTGGAGGCTGAGCAAGCAGGGCGTGAACTTAGTGCCTTGAGAATCGATGTCGTTCATACGAGCGACCTGATTCGGGCTCAAAGGACTGCAGAGATTATTATGCGATTCAATGAGTCCTCAGAAGGCGCATTAACGAAGTATGATTGGAGGCTGAATGAGAGGAATTATGGATCCCTACAGGGATTAAACAAGGCCGAGACAGCGGAGAAGCATGGTGCAGATCAGGTGCATGTCTGGAGGAGGTCTTTCGATGTGGCGCCTCCGGGTGGAGAGAGTCTTCAGATGACGGCAGAGAGGACGATACCTTACTACGAGGAGGAGATAATCCCCGACCTTTTAGATGGGAGAAACGTGCTTGTTTCAGCTCATGGGAATTCCCTGCGATCTATAGTTATGCATATAGAAGATATGAGCCCGAAAGAGATAGTCTCCCTTGAGATTCCAACCGGTTCCCCCATTCATTACCTATTTGAAGATGGGAATGTCAGGAAAATCTAGTGAAGGGTAGCTCGGGATCTGGGGCAAGCCCCCTGTAGTATCTTAGAAGAAAAAAGCTTAGTGTTAGCGAGAAAATTGGCAAAGGTATCTCGTCTTGAGAGGGCGGAAAAGTGTTGATCAGAGAAGCGATTCCGAAGAATCCAGCCATCATGGAAAAGGCACCAAATACCCTGTTGTTGAACATCTTCTTTTGGTATGGAGTGACATGACCAATAATCGCCGTAGCAGGTTGAGGTGCGCCGGATTGGTGGGAAACAGCCTCTAATACGTCTAATAGACATTGTTCGTACTCCCAAATAGCAAGTCCCCCACGATGTGAGTAGAATACATCGTCCGAGCACCATTTTTGGGGGGCCGATTTCCTCCACCCCTGTATCAAGGAAGAGCGAAGCTCAACGATATCAATATCACATGAATTCCGGAAATGTAGTCTCGATAGGTCGTGGACCAATGATGACAAATCCCGTATTGCTGGGAATTCACATTCTGGAATCAGTAGCGAGTCACTTAGTCTTGGCCTACCTATCTTAATTGAGGTCTCACCAAAGTCGGATAGTCTCAAGTCCCCTAGCGACAGCATGCACTCGGTGCCTCTGGAATGTGGGGCCCTCCAGATTGACTGTGAACGGAGCCTCTCCTCCAAATCCTGCATTCTCTTATTCCATCGCTTAGGATCAGGAGGGGTGGTTCTGACTGACTCTACTTCCCTGTGATACCTACCAAGTACGTCACCACATTCCCAAAGCAATTGTTTTGCTAGATCGGAGTCTCCACTTTTCAGGGACTCAGAGATACGAATACTGGTATCGTAATTTTCAGAGCTAGGCTCCCTGATCAGTATTATGTCCACACCCTTCCAGCGATAGCCTCCGCATGGAGCTCGAGAAATGGAGGAGGGGGATTTAGCCCTCTTTCTAATCAGACCGTCGGACCCCCAAGGGAGGAACTCCGCAATCCACTCCTTCCCTTCTTCTAATATTGCAATCGGTCCTCTTTCATCCTCGGAAAGTGACGAAACGCTAATTTCTGCCGGATTGGGTACTTTGCCCCATGGCCTAAGTTCTGAGACGATCAATTCCCAGTCCCCGGTCGATTCTAATTCCACTGGCTCTATCATTTCGCAACTCATTCCTATCCCTGAGAATATTAGTGTTTGAAAACCAGCTGGCGAATCTTTCTCTGATTCCGTTTTTTTCATCGCCGAAGGCCTCCAATTCCTTTTCCAGCCTTGCATAGTGACCCAACCCCCACGAAGGGGTGCATGGCTTCATAGAATCGGTCTGCAAAGGCTTGAATCAGTTCGCCCCTAGGGGTGGCCATGGATCAGAGCGAAAGTGGGCTCCCTATCGCGGTTGATATGGATGGTACTCTTATTCTGACCGACATGAGTTGGGTCAGCATCAAAAGAGTGGTAATCCGCAAGCCATGGAGGATTCCCGGGATGTTATTCAAGGAATTCTCGGGAAAGAGGGCCGAGTGGAAGCGTGACCTAGCGGAAAGTCTACTGTTCGATCCTGGTAAGCTGGCGTACCACCAGGGTTTTCTAGACTGGTTAAAAACTGAGCATGAGAGTGGTAGGACATTGGTTCTAGCGACCGCGTCTGACAGGATAATTGCAGAACAGGTTGCGGGTCATGTTGGCATATTTTCCGACGTGATGGCTTCTGACAGTCAGTACAACCTTCGAGGGGAGAAAAAGGCTGAGGCGTTAGTATCCAGGTTCGGCGAGAAGGGTTTCGCCTATGCAGGGAATAGCAAGCACGACCTGCCTGTCTGGGACCGCTGTGGAGAAGTTATCGTGGTAAATCCTGAAAGAGGTTTGCTAGACAAAGTTGGCAATGCTGCTGACATTATCTTCGAATAGCGCATTCCTAGTTAGTTGTCATAACGTTGGAGTGTCCCCGATGCCGCATGGGAAGCCGGAAGAGAGGCCTTGGTCGTCGAATTGACGGCTTGGCGAAGTGGCTCCTCAGATTTAGAATAGTCTCAGGTCCAGCTAGAATTATTTCCAATTCTCGGATTGCATGGAGCTTAGTTTCAAGACTGGACAGGATTAGGACGAGGAGGCAGCGAGACAGGATAGCAAAAGCGATTTTACCTGAGCACGTATCCATAATTATGGACGGGAATAGAAGGTTCGCTTGGAACATGAGCCTAGAAACCGAAATCGGACACAGGCATGGTAAAGAGAAGCTGAAGCACGTCATGGAATGGGTTTTGGATCTTGGAGTACCTTATCTCACAGTCTATGCACTTTCCACGGAGAACCTCTCAAGTAGAGATCCAGAGGAGTTGGATTCGTTATATGATCTATACGTTACTGGCCTGAATGAAATTTCTGAAGACCCTAAGATACACTCAAGAAACGTAAAGGTAAGGGTCGCAGGTAGGTTAGATTTGCTTCCTAAAAGAGTTAGAGATGCAATTTCCAACGCTGAGGAAAAAACCAGTAATTACTCTAGCTTTACCTTCACCGTTTGCCTTGCATATGGAGGAAGAGAAGAAATTGTCGATGCGGTCAAAGAAGTTGCGAGAGACCACGCGTGTGGTAAGCTAAAACTTGAGCAGATTAACACTGAAGAGATTTCCAATAGGCTTTATGACGCAGAAATCCCAGATCCTGACCTTGTAATCAGAACAAGTGGTGAAGAAAGGGTCTCCAACTTCCTTTTATGGCAAATCGCTTATTCTGAGCTATATTTTACCGATGTTCACTGGCCTTCCTTCAGCAAGTCGGTCCTATATGATGCGATTGAGACATTCCAAATGAGGAGGAGAAGGTTTGGCAGATAGTGATGGATTCAGGAACCCTGCACTAGCAGTTGATGCTATTGCACTAAGGGAGGGGGCTGGTGTGGTTGAAGTTTTGCTAATTAGAAGAGGACACCCCCCTTACAAAGGCAGGCTGGCATTCCCCGGAGGCTTCGTGGACATTGGGGAGAATCCTGAAATTGCGGTATTACGTGAACTGTTTGAGGAGACTGGTGTTTTAGGTACAGATCCCGAGTTATTCGCGGTGAGAGGGGACCCTAGAAGGGACCCAAGGAAGCACATAGTCTCAATCTTCTATTTGGTCAGTGTAAAACCTGATTCTGTTCCAGAGGCTGGAGACGATGCATCAGATGCAAAATGGATCGATATAGCGACACTCAAGGCTGAGGATGTAGCGGGGGATCATATTACAGTGATTGATGAGCTGCGCGAGTAAGCCTATACATGCTATCCCTTGGGGTTGACATGGGCAGGAAGCTGAAGATAGATACCGGAGAGCCAAAATTAGGACCTTACACACCAGGAATTAACGTAAAGGACCACATTTGGCTTTCGGGGCAAATAGATATCGAATCAGGAGATGACATTGAATCACAGACAATCGGGACACTCGCAAAGATAGATGATCTTTTAGCAGCTGCAAATAGTTCGAAGGGGGACTTAGTGAAGGTTACAATACTGATGGTAGATATTGGATTCTACACCAAGGTAAACGAAATTTACTCAGAATGGCTCGGGGACACAATTCCCCCTGCTAGAGCTGCCTACGAAGTATCAAAACTACCCGGAGGTGCCTTGATAGAGATAGTGTGCGAGGCATTCAGAAACTCGGGAGAGTACAGGACAGACTTACCGGCAGAGCTTGAGGAGGCCCTGGTATAGGGACTTCATTACAACAGGCCATGGACAGACGTGCCCCCCTTCTAACCCCAGTCCTGGCAATAGGGTGCATAATCACCCTAGTAGGATTTGCTATCAGAGCCTCATACGGGGTTTTCCAGATACCGATAGCAGATGATTTTGGATGGGGTAGGACAGAATTTAGCTTAGCAATAGCAATTCAGAACCTAGCATGGGGATTCGGTCAGCCGATATTCGGAGCCATTGCAGAGAAGATCGGAGACAGGAGAGCAATTGTAATCGGAGCGGTGTTGTATTCGTTTGGACTGGTTTTATCAGCAGGCTCTTCAACGCCTATTGAGCATCAGCTATACTCTATATTGGTAGGATTTGGGATTGCAGGGACTGGTTTCGGTGTAATTCTGGCAGTTGTTGGCAGGGCAAGCGCAGATGAGCATAGGTCTATGAGCCTGGCAATAGCAACTGCGGCCGGCTCTTTGGGCCAAGTGGTTGGGCCTCCAGTTGCAGTTTTTCTTCTGGAAAGGATGCCTTGGGATTCTGTTTTCTTAGTTTTTGCGGGAGCTATCCTCTCCACTATTTTGCTTCTACCGTTTATGCGGGCCCCACCATCTGCTAGCAAAGATGAGCTTGAAGAAAGCTTAGGTGGTATTCTAAAATTAGCGTTAAGAGACCCATCTTTCACGATGATATTCATCGGATTCTTCTCCTGTGGTTACCAACTGGCCTTCATAACTGCACACTTCCCTGCATTGGTGACCGAGATGAGCTCCGCTGAATCAATAGAAGCTAGTGGATGGTGCGGGGACTTTGGAATCGAAACAACGGCCGCTTTGGGTGGGTTCGCCATTTCAGTAATTGGTTTCTCCAATATCATTGGTACAATTTTAGCTGGATGGGCTGGAAAGAGATTCGGAAAGAAATGGCTTCTTTCTGGTATTTATGCGGGAAGATCGATTGCGGCAGTATGGTTCATTATGACTCCTGTTTCGGCAAACTCTGTTCTTGTCTTCTCATTCGCTATGGGGTTCTTATGGCTTGCAACTGTCCCACTAACAAGCGGACTTGTGGCGCACATTTACGGTCTGAAGTACATGGGAACTCTTTACGGGATCGTCTTCTTCTCCCATCAGCTTGGTAGCTTCATTGGAGTTTGGCTTGGAGGGATATTGTATGACCAATATGGGACATATACGCTCGTTTGGTGGGTAGGAATCGCCGCTGGGGTTTTCTCTGCAATCATCCATATTCCAATCAAGGAGGAGCCGAGAGTCTCTGGTAGCCTCACATCACCCTCATAAAATGAGTCTAACTTGTGGATAAATCATAGAGTGTCGGTGCTGCGGCATCCGTATGACGGTGTTCAAGGCCTACGACATTAGGGGTATCGCGGGAGATGAGCTAGACGCAAAATTTTCGGAACGCTTGGGTCAAGCTGTATCTACCCACTTAGATGCAGGGTGTGTATCTGTTGTCAGGGATATTAGAAAGTCTGGGCCTGTCTTGCATGAAGCCTTTGTTCGTGGGGTCCTGTCTACAGGAGCAGACGTGCTGGACCTGGGGATAACTACCACAGGAGTGCTATACAGGTCAATAGTAGATTTGCCAGTTGACGTTTCGGTAGCCATAACCGCTAGTCATAACCCCCCAGAATATAACGGATTCAAGATTTGTCATGGAAAGATTCCTCTCGGAGGGGATGATCTTCAGCACATCAGAAAAACCTTCGAGTCTGGTAATTTTAGGCAAGGTAATGGAAAATATGTTCTAAAGGATGATTACGAAGATTCCTATATTGATTCCATAGTAAATACTGTGGGCAATCCTAGCAGGGATATCAGAATAGTACTCGATTGTGGGAATGCTGTTCCTGGACCATTGGCCGTCAGAGTTCTTGAGACCCTAGGTGTAGATGTAATCCCAATCCATTGCGATTGGGACAACTCATTTCCAAACCACCCTCCGGACCCAACAAGGCAGAAGAATATGAAAGACCTTGGAAGAGCAGTTGTCGAGCACGGTGCAGAATTTGGAATAGGCATGGATGGGGATGGAGACCGATTAGGAGTGGTTGATGAAGAAGGGAAATTTATACATCCAGATAGGTTGATGGGAATATTCGTCAAAGACGTATTGGAGAGTTTGCCCGATGAATCTACTGATGAGCAGCGAACTATTTTCTATGATGTAAAATGCAGTATGGCACTCAAGGAAGCTATAGAAAAACTAGGTGGAGTTCCCAAGATGGTAAGGACTGGCCATACGTTCATGAAATTAGAATTAAGGAATAATCCAGATTCCCCAATGGCTGGAGAAATGTCGGGCCATTTCTTTATGAACGATAGCTGGGATGGATTTGACGATTCAATATACAATGCAGCTCGACTACTGCAAATCGTAGGAAGGGATGACCCCCCAGAGAAGGGTGGCCCCAAGTTTTCAAAAAGATTCGATTTCATGCCAGAATATCCTTCAACGGATGAGGGAAAGATTCCATTGGAGGGCGATAGAGAGGATGTGATGACCTCAGTAAGAAAGGCGTTCTCTGATACCATTTTCTCGAGCGTAGACGGCATTAGGGTAACTTACGAGGGAGGTTGGTTTCTTTGCAGGCCCAGCAACACTGAGCCGATTCTAGTAATGAGAGTTGAAGGAAGAGACAACGAGACCGTTGAGAAGATATTGTCTGATGTCAAGAGCAGAATAGGGCATCTTGCGGATATTGAACTACTAGGCTAGATCACCGATTCTCTTATGGTAAATCCATTTCTGGGGCCGAATCTGCCACTGTAGCTTAGCCTGGTAGAGCATCTGATTCGTAATCAGAAGGCCGGGAGTTCAAATCTCCCCAGTGGCTCCATCATTTTGAAAGACCTAGGTCAGATATTTCCTTCTCAAACCTGATGAAAGAGTCCTTCAATGAGGCTATCACAGGCATTGGATCACCCGAAAGGAAGCTCATTGTTGAACCACCGCCCGTGCTATTGTGCGTTACTTGGTCCGACACCCCTCTACTGTTGACCAAAGCGCTAGTATGCCCCCCTCCGATAATCGTCATTGCCTCAGTCTCAGTACACATGTTTAGAATCTCAATTGTACCAAATGCGAAGTCAGGTAGCTCGAAGTATGATGCTGGTCCGTTCCAAAGTACACATGCGGCATCTTTGACCATTGGTCTGAGTAATTTGAGAGTCTCTATTCCCACATCATAGATCGGATTCTCAGTTGGCAATTCTTGCAATGTCATTTGTATCCTTTCCCCGTCAAATTCTACTGCGATGTCAATGGGCAGGAAGATCATTTCTGGATGTTTATCCTGAATTCTCTTTGCAGTATTCCACGCTTCATGGAAGTCGTCATTCAAGCTAGACCTGATGAAATCCTTGTTTCTATCCCCTATGTCATGACCTGAAACCCAAAGCATTAGGTTCCCAGTGACGCCTACAAAAGCGATTTTGTCAACGTTTCCCTTTGATATAAGATTCTCGGCCACTCTAACCGAGTCGTCGCATTTTGCCCCTCCCAATATTGCTAGATACGGTCGTGGGGGACTCTTTAGGGCTAATCTAAGGCTGCTAATTTCTCTCTCCATCAAGGTTCCCGCGATGCACGGCATATGGTTGGTGAATCCGGTCAACGTCGGTGACCTTCTGTGTGCGGCAGCGAAAGCGTCGGTGACATAAACGTCAGATACTTGTGCTAGCCTTGTTACGATATCAGTTACTCCAGTCTCTTGGTTTGAATCATACTTTATTCCATATTCCTCTTCCAACTCTCTTACATTGTCCAGAAAAATTATGTCTCCATCTCTCATTTTTGCAATTTGATTGAGTGCCTCGTCACTGCAAACGTCGGGGATGAAATCGATTGATCTTCCAATTATTTCGGATAGTCTCTCAGAGTGCTTACGCATACTGGTGAAATCAGCCTTTCCGGGCCTGGACTGGTGAGCAAGTAGTACCACTCTGGACGATTGTATTCTATGTAGAGTCGGAACTATCGCCCTGAGTCTGCCGTCATCAAGTAGTTCTCCCGAAGATGGTTCAATTGGAGAATTTACGTCGACTCTGAACAAGACTGTCCTTCCCTGAAGATCGACGTTGTCTAGGGTAAGTACCCCTTCCACGTCCCCCGCAGAAAGATCATACCTTTGGCCATTGTGTATGTACGAAGGAAAATTTTGCATCCAAAATACCTTTCAAATATGTCGGCACAAAGGGTGCCATGGGATGGGATGCCTCTGACCTTACTGGCCCGGAAGAGGAAGATTGGAGGGTCCCAGTTTCTGAACTTGAACATCGCCAGTCTAGGCTTTCCAGTAGGCTAGCAGTTGAAGGAATAGAGTCAGTCTTGATTGAGGATCCGGTTGAGCTCTATTGGCTTACAGGGAGTCGCCAGAATTCTGCCTTTATTGTTGGTGCGGAGGGTTCTGAAATAGAAAATTCTCTCTGGGTTAGGAGATCAATGTCTAGAGCCAGATTTGAGGGTGGGGAAGATGATTGCCCCCATATAATTGACAAGCACCCTAGAATGGGTGACTTGAGTCAAAAATTGAAGAAAATCGGATGTAAAGATCCTCCTGCCATGCTAGCTGAAAAGGTACCTCATGGGAGATGGAGCTTCATTAGTTCAAAGATCGCGGATTTCGGCCAAGAACCATCAGATTGTACTAGAATTATGTTTGATTTGAGAGAGAGAAAATCAGATTGGGAGCTTGAAATGATTCGAAAAAGCGGGCAAATCAACCTATCCATGTTCGAAGCTATAAGAGAATTCGGAGGTCTTGGGAAGACTGAATTGGAGATGGCTGGGGCAGCCGACGAGGTCAGCAGAGCAATGGGTTTTGGAGGTAGGATTAGGATGAGGAAGTGGCCTATGGATTGTGATAGAGTTGTCATCGCCTCCGGTAGATCAGGAGGAGTGCCATCCTATTTTGACTCGGCAGTAGGGGGCCTAGGAAGTAGTCCTATCTCTTCTCTTGGTGCCGGTTTCTCCAAAGTGAAAGAAGCAGAACCTGTTCTAGTTGATATTGTCCACGTTCACAGGGGATACGTGTCTGACTGCACCAGGATGTTTTGTCACGGAAGCCTACCCAGCCAATGGGAAAACAGACTCGATGAAATGATAGAGGTGGCAGGAATTGTTAGGGGCACTCTCGCAAAGGGACAAAATTGCTCCGAAGCCTGGGAAAAAGGTTGGAGAGAGTCAGTAGAAATGGGCTATTCGAATAACATCATGGGCATGCCCCCAAATCAAGCCAGTTTCTTGGGTCATTCAGTGGGTTTGGAGTTGGATGAGGCCCCGGTAGTTGCAAAGGGGTTCGAAAAACCGTTGGAGATTGGAAGCACTATGGCAATTGAACCCAAAGTCGTATTTGAAGATGGGGCTATTGGAGTAGAGGACACTTGGGTCAGATCAAGAGAAGGAATGGAATGTCTTACCGCTGGAAATGCGTTTCCCAAACTGACGGAGTGGTGAGATGGTAAGTTCTCCAAGTGTCGCTCATATGAGCTTGGCGAGATTACTTAGGGGAAGGAAAGAACCTCATGGTAAAGCAATTACGGACTCGTCTATTCTGAAGGGAGTTGAAGTAAATGAGATCGGAATTGTCGAATTGTGGATCAAGCCAAGCAACCCTCATTGTCCATGCTGCTTGGACGACCTTTGCCGACTAAGGGACCAAGTAAGCAGGCAAAAGGGGATTTCAGATTGCCATATCGAAGTTGTCGGGATACCACAATCAGACAGATGGACTGCTGCAGTCAACGAGCGATAATTTCTGAAAACGCTATCTCTCTTTTCCCCAGTTGCCCCTTTCTTCCACTTCTTTGAGTTTTATCGCTATCCTGGTATATAGCCACCAAGACATTACAGTGATTCCAACAACAGAAATGACCAGAGAAATCAGGAACTGGGGGTTGGTCAAATCCGACATTCGTTCACCTAGAGGGGAGGGATTATGTCAATGTCGCAATCATCTTCAGGGACCAGGCAGCAAGAAAGTATCCCTCCTTGATTGACAAGATACTCATCAAGTCCCGGTGGAAGAGGCTCTGGTAGTTTCACCGATCCATTAATGAGTTTGACAAGGCATGTGCCACAGTTTCCTGATGTGCAGTTTGTGGGTATATCTACTCCAGCATTTTCAGCAATTTGAGCGAAGGGAGTCTTTGACGAGATTTTCACTGAAGCTAAGAGTTCTGGGCCGCGAAAGAATCTGACCTTTGATTTAGTTCCCGACATCCGGATTTCACCGGTCCTCCCAGCGTGTCCATCTTCCGGTCTGTTTATTGAAAACCAACCCTGCCTTTTTCATCCATTTGTTGAATTTTGTAGCTCCTGCGCCTGTAGCGATGATGAATTCTTCCCGGTCCTCCTGAGCCTGAATGTATCCCTTTGCGGCAATAGTCTGGTCTATCCACTCATCGATGCTCATCAATACTCCAGAGAGAGTGCTAGATTCAAGAGCTGCCTCCAGCTCTTCGGCAGAAGCTCCGGCCGATTCAAGGTCCCTCTTCATGAGGTCGGTTATAGAGCTAGATTTGTGCTTACTTGGAGGTCTGACGACAGGCATCATAGGCTTAATCTTGGGATCTATCTTAATTCTCGAGCCATTATCCAGTCTTCCTTCGACCACCTGAGCCATAGGTGCGTGGAACTCTTCTTCGCAATCCCAGCAAATGAAAGAAAAATCCGAAGTACCATCCATGATGTTACTTCCTCTAGGATCCATCTCCTCTCCGCAGTGAGGGCAGGCATGAAGGCAGAGGACAGGGGCAATTTTTCTTCTAAAGTCTACTATGTCCTGAGGAGTTCCATCCAGCTCTAGCATCTCGTGGTCTCTAGCAGCTTCAAGCCCCCTAGTCTCTAGCTGATCCCTAAGCTTCGACCTTTGCTCGTCCTTGGATTCGTCATCCAAGTTGTTCTCAAGCTTAACAATCAGCTCAATGGTCTTTCCGAGACGATTCATGACCAGTTTTTGATTCCTGAAAGCCTCTACCCTTGCTAGCCTCAGTTGCTCTTTCTTCTCCTGAAGCTCAGCATAGATGTCCTTCTGTTCTCTCTTGAACCTAGTCTCATCTATCTTGTCTACCTTTTTTTGATCGTCAGATAAGACATCTGCAAGGAATCTCTGTCTGCTAGAGGAACGAGGTCCAGACTTTACAGCATCAAGCACCGAGTTAGCTACCTCTTTTTTTATCCCGTAGTTGTTTACAAGGGTGTCGGAATCCAGCTTCTTTAAATCGCCAATCTTGATTCCACCATCTGATAGAATCTGGGCCGTAGTCTCATCTATTCCTCTTCTTAGAAGAGCCAGATAGGTGTCCTTCTTTGCCATAAAATCCCTTCCAATGTCAGGGTCCCCTTGCGATCCCGACTAATACATGCGAAAGGGTAGGTCTCTATCAAGTAGATGTTAGATTGTTTCTGATTTGTCAGGCTGAAACAAGTTTTTGTGTAATAGAAACCCAATTTTCGGGAGTAAGATTCTCTGGCCTGAGGTCCCCCCATCCTTCCTTCAACCCCCCGACTTCAGAATGAAGAAGATTTGAAACTGAAGCATTCCATCTTTTCTTGTGCCATCCAGTGACTCTGGATATCCTAGTTGGAGGATTGGATAGGAGAGTTTTCATCTTTCTCCTCCTATTGGAGAAACAGTGTTTTGTGAGTACTCTGAACAATTGCTTGTTCACTCCCTTCGCGCACATTCTGGTAATTGGTTTGAGAACAACAAACCTAGAGTTGACCCTCGGAGAAGGGCTGAAGCAGTTAGGTGGGACTCTGTTGTCCAAAAATACATCGAAGTCCAGCCAAAGATTCAGACCTAGGGGGCCGACGTCATAGGGCAAGGACTTCATAGCCATCCTGTATCCAAACTCTTCTTGGACCAAAAGAACGCATAATTTCAACGAGGAGTTCTCGTGATACTGTCTAATTTTCTCCAAGATGGGACTAGATATTTGGTAAGGAAGATTGGAAACTACATGAGAAACTGCATTTGGCCAGCCCCCATTTAGTGCGTCTTGCAATTTTACCTCGAGCTTCGTTTCCCTGTTCTCAAAAATCCTGGCAAGATGTGATACTGACTCCGGGTCTATTTCTAATGCAGAAACCATTGAGCCCGTTCTTAGTAGCGCTAGTGTGAGTGAGCCCGCTCCTGGTCCAATCTCCAATACATGTGTGTCCGTCGACAAAGGTATCCCGTGTTCAGTAGCTAAATCGATTGATCTTCGTATCGATTCTTCGTCAATTAGAAAATGCTGGCCCAGAGATCTATCGGGCTTTGACCTATCTCTCCTTAAATCAACTAAAAGACGGGTATCAAGACCCTTCAGCGACTCGCCCATATCACATCTCTGTGCGCACAAGCAAATCAAGTAAGCGGGGAGTCTGAGCCACATCTTCCATCTCCTTAACGTAGCGTTCAGCGAGAAGCCGTACTGATTCAACTCCACATGCCTCGTCAACCTGATCAAATGATTCCCAACCTGCCATTCCTCTTTTCCTCACCATTTGCTGGGCCTTCGAATTCCCAATTCCAGGTAAGAGCTGGAAAGCATGAAATTTCAGAGACATTGCATTTGCGCTATTGTAAAATGAGATATGCCTCTCAGTATCCTTGATAATAGACTCAGACAAAGCAGCTACTAACTCTTGTTGAGATGAGCCGCTCAAATCTTTGAGTCTGACCTGCGATAAAATTCCTATGTTTTCCGAGGGAAACTCGACAAAATCACCTACAGAAATCTTGCTAGGATCAGTAATTCTAGCTCTAACCAGATAGAGTGATGGTTCACTAATGCACTGGACTTCATGGCCAATTGGTCTTCTGTCTAGGATGTCCAGGATTCTAACCCCAATTTCGTCATCCAAAGGACCCTTCGCGTCCTCGAGGTCATCTTTTTTATCTCTGTACTGCATAGCCCTCGTGCTCCTGAGAAGAGTTCTCCCTCTTGAATAAGTTGTTTTGAAAACATCACTAAAGCACGTGCTGTTTGATTACATCAATTACTTCCTCAACCTCCGAGGTATCCATTGCAATTCTCTTGCTAGCCACAATAACTCTTAGATCGGCGATATTGAGCGGAGAAAGCTCAGCTATTTTCGAGCACACCTCGGGGTGCTGCATTAGCTTCTCATTTTCCATGAGTGCAGATAATAGATTTCCGTAAACGGCTGGATCAGTTTTGATATCTCCGGTAGGGTGGCCGCTTGAGCTTGCCTTCCACTCAGCGTGCTGAAGAGCCATAGTCTGCTCGTAGGAAATCTCTCCCCTTCTTTCTATAGCCTCGAGAAGCTTGTCCCTTACTGTGGCAAAATCAACAAAATTTTTCTCTCCCATAAAATTACACCTACTCAATTGGTTTCAGATGCTCAGGGCGTGCTACTACCGTCTTCATCATATTTCCATCAGAGACTTTGACCACAAAGGCTCTGCCTTGTGTGCCCGAGATAACCCCAGTCTTTCCTTGGAATCGACGATGGGGCATACCTCTCTGCTGGGCTCCATCCAAGACTATCGCCACCTTATCGCCTTCCTGATAAGGGTGCATTGATCTGCTAATGAAGAGTCTTCTTCGTTCTCTTTTGCCCTTCTTTAGTATACTTCGAGTGCCCTGTCTGGTTCCCTTTGTCCTAGTGACCATAGTACCACGCCTCCACTATTGCGATTTCGGGCGACCTGTGCGCCATTCTTAAGGACTCGGATGTCGATTTCGGGGTCAGTCTGTGTGAATCTCCTCAACGTCTAACCAAATGACATGGCACTCGGAGCCCATTACACTCTTGACAGAAGGACTAGTTCTTCCTTCATCTGAGTGTACCAATTCTTTGATGTAAGTACCTGCCTCGCACCTCAGTGTCATTTCTATTTCATTTCCTTCTACTGAGACCTTATCTACCGAAGATACCCTCCTTTTCCTTGTTTTCGCAGCTCTTCTGTGAGATACCCTCTTGGGAGTTTCTTGGCTAATGACCTTGCCGGATAGAGAGAGAATTGCCTGTTTCGCCTCTTCCTCATCGCCCAAATCATCCACAGAGAAACGGATAGTGTAGGTCTTCTCAGACCTTGACTGTTTGACCTCGTTTACCTTTTTTTTCGAGGTCCAAATCAAGTCATCTAGCTCTACTTTACCGGAGCCATTCTCATTGACGAGTCTGACTAAATGGTCCAATTGATATTCTCGCACAAGAGGGCGCTTTACTTCCAGTACGAAGGGACGCCCGGATCCTAGGCACCTTACATCGATATCCTCCCTACCCATTCCGTGAAAGGATGTGTCTTCCGCACCGAGTTCTTTTCGTATTGGCTCGCCGATGAGGTCCTGAACGGAGTCAGGATACTGTAGGCCCGTGCCCTTGCAGGACTCACATCCCCCAGCGCGTCCCCGGCAGGCTCGGCAAGGCCATCTAGTCTGAGGAATTTCTCGAGAGAGTTTCCTATACCTCCCATACAGGAATATTGGTCTGACATCTACATCCACCCTAAGAGTGAGTCCGTCTACTAGGACCATGACATCCGGCCTTTCCTTTACGAATTCGACTTCCTTATTTATCTTTGAAATCCTGTGATGAATTGCTTCTACTAGGGCTCCTTTCAGAGGGTATGAACCTTGAGAACCATACTTGCTCCTAACTCGATCCTCCTCCTGTACCAATTCTTTGGGGAGGTGTATTCCGAATTGCATGGTGGAGAATTTGGTCTCGGATAGTGTTTCGAACACTCTATCAACGATATTGTCGACGTCATCAAAGAGGTTTTCGCAGAGTGGACAATAATCTTGCATTATGCTGGACTCTAGTTCGTTATCTTTCTCATATGCATTGGCTCTGATCAAAGCACCATTGTCCGGACCATGAGTCCCAATCCTAATTCCCGACACCCGGTTAATGCAATGGTCACAAAGTCCTATCTTTATGACGTGCGCTATTCCCAGGGGCGCGGGACAAGGTGGTGAGTCCCAGTTTACTGTACTTCCCTCAAAATCGAAATCATCGCCGTCAAACCAGATTTCCTCAGGGATGTCTTGTGGAATTTCCTGCTCTTCTGATTCTAACTCAGAAGAGGCATAGCCAGCTGAGGCGAATAATTGCCATTCGTCCTCTTCTTCAATATCAATCTCATTCTTCGTCCCGTCATTCTCCATCTTTTCACCACCGAGGCATCGGGGGGAACCCGTTGCTCCGACAGTCGCTCGCAAACAACAGAGGATTTGAGGCCTTCGTAGAGTTCTCCTCAGATTTTTTCTCCGTGGGCCTCACATATCTCTCTGAGGTGTGAAAAGGAGTGTATTCCACTTGAGCAACCTGAGGGCCACTCGAGCTGCACACCATACCTGCCAACGGGCGTGACTCTAGGTTTCTCAACTCTCAGTCTGGAGATTTCCTGTTCTAGTTCAATTCTCCTCTGATCATTTTCTTGCCTTGGCTTGCATTTGGCACATTGACAGTTTGATCGGATAGAAAAATAACTTAGCCTGAAGGATGAACCGTCAGCGAACCTCAGTACACAGTACTCGTCGCTTCTCTCCAGATCGGTAAGTAGGTCCCTTGACATGTTCTACAAATTGTCTGTAGCGGAAGGTCTCTATGATAGTTTCAGTTGTATGGACAAGAAATAATATCCGACTACACAACGTTGGAATTGTGAGTAGAGACATCGGGGATGTGATATCTTTCTCCGATCATCCTGATTTCCTCCCTAATATGACGCCCCGGGAGATTTTTCTCGAAGGAAGCTTTGGAGGTACTTACTGGCGGCCGATTTTTTCTGGTGTCAATTCACTAAGATATTCTGATCAGCATCTTGAGTTTGATTGGTGGGATGGAATTGACGATGATCTACTTAAGAGCGAGAAATATAACAAAAGCCTGAATAGATATGGGGTTAAGTGTGGTACTTCACTGGATATGTGGGAGAGTAAGGACTGGATAAGGCATCAAGACCCCTATGGTTGGGTACAATGGTACTGCAGGTTTTTCTCAGGAAGAAGAAGTGAAGACGATGACAGGCAGATCAGAAGGTGGAAGGCCTTTGCTGGGGAGAAGGGAAGATTTAGGAATCAGCTCATTAACCTGATTATTTCAAGGGGCTCCAACTATGACGATGAGTCAGTCAGCCCGGTAATCAGACAGTCATTGCAACACTGGGCTTACAGACTTACTAATTCAGATTTTGAAGATGCCTCCCTGAAAAAATGGAAGTCTGAAATGGGTTAGGACAATTACAACAAATGAAATAGGATCGATATAACGTAGTTTTGGGTGGTGACCTTGTATAAATACAGGCATGAAACAATAGTTGATGCTGATGCTGAGTCAACATTTGCATGGTTTGAGCACGAAGGATCCTTCAGAAGGCTGATGCCCCCATGGGAGGTCGCAGAAGAGGTCCGTGCCGACGAGTCTCTGGAAGTTGGCTCTCAAAGGGTGTTCAAGTTTCCCATGGGACCGTTGAAAATGACTTGGGTTGCGGAGCACACAGGGTACAAACCACCACATTTCTTCTCAGATACAATGGTCAAAGGGCCTTTCTGGTCATGGGACCATGACCATCACCTCGTGGAGGAGAATGGAGTCACAAAGGTAATTGACGAGGTCTCCTATCAGGTTCCTTTCGGTGCTTTGGGCAATTTTGCTGATAGGATATTGGGTGGCCTGCTCGTGAGAGGTAGGATTTCCCAGATGTTCACTGCGAGAGAGCTGCGTCTTCAAAGGGACATGGCGCAGCACTCAAAGTATTCAGATCAACCTAGAAGGAAAATTCTGGTCGCTGGTTCCTCCGGTACAATCGGAACCCAACTAGTTGCGTTCCTTGACACAGGAGGTCATGAAGTTTGGAGGTTAGTCAGGAGGAAGCCGAAAGAAGGCGCTAACGAGCTACAATGGGATCCATCTTCTGGTGAGCTCTCATCCGAGATTCTAGAGGGTTTCGATACCATAATTCACTTGGGTGGCGAAGGTATTGGGGATAAGAGGTGGAGCTCAAAGAGGAAGAAGACTATTCGCGATTCCAGAGTCGACAGCACCTCTCTAATCTCAGATGCTATTTTGAAAATGGAAAACAAGCCCGAGGTTTTGATACTCGCGAGTGCTATAGGTTGGTACGGGAATAGAGGGGAAGAAGAGTTAGATGAGGAAAGTGAGTCAGGCCGGGGTTTTCTCCCTGAGGTTTGCGCTGACTGGGAATCCGCTGCAATGAAGGTTAAGGAAGCGGGTGTTCGGACTGTTTTTTTGAGGACCGGAATTGTCCTAACGGCCACCAGTGGGGCTCTGGGAAAGATGTTGCTACCGTTTCAACTTGGTGCTGGAGGTCCGATGGGAGGAGGGAAGCAATGGATGTCATGGATTTCACTCGACGACGAGATTTATGCTATCCATCATCTCCTGATGAACAAGGGGTCATCGGGAGCCTACAATCTGACTGCTCCTAAACCAGTCAGGCAGAAGACATTTGCGAAGGTACTGGGGCGAGTTCTTAGGAGGCCCGCTGTGGCACCTATTCCCGGTTTCGCAATCAAACTTCTTTTTGGGCAAATGGGTGTAAGCCTGACCCTCGAGAGTCAGAAGGTTATGCCAAACAGACTAATCGATGAGGGCTTTGAATTTCTACACGAAGGATTGGAAGCCGCCTTAAGAGATAGCCTGGGTCTTTGGAAACACTAGGCATCTGAGATTAATCTACTCCACCTGAATAAACTTCTGTCAGGGTGCGAGAGTGCCAATGCTGCGGGTGCTAAGATTAGGCTCGCAATTAGGGAGAGTCCAATCATCACCGCGCAGAAGAGTCCAAAGGTCGAGAAAAATCCCATTTCTGACTGGTTTATCATCATGAAGCCAGTGATGTCTGAAACTGCTGATCCGAATAGTGCTATACCCGACGCCCCACCGACTGCCGCGATTGAGGAAAGGGTGTTTTCCCCTCCCTCTTTTTCCTCTCTGAAGCGCTGAATGAGATGGATAACATAGTCAATTCCGACTCCCAGAGAGATAGCCGCAATTGAGACTGTCACCATGTTCAGACCGTACCCAGCAATTCCGACGATTGCATAGAGCCAAACAATCATGAGGAATATCGGCGCCGTGGTTATCGATGCCAGAGTAAATGGTTTTGTACCCCAGAGGACAGATAATACGACTGCTAAAACTGCGATTGGAAGCACGATACCACTTCCAACGAGGAAGTAGGAAAAGGAGGAAAGTAGTACCACGTTTATTGAAACCCTTGAAAAGAATTTGATTGGTCTTCCTCTCTCTTTCTTGAGTCTTTGAACTACAGGTGTCTCTTCTCTGAATCCCCACCATAGAGCAAGTATGCAGAAAATGACTCCCAATAGTAGGGTATCTTGAAGATCATCCTGCATCGAGTTGGCAGCGACGAATCTAATTATTGGCTCACCAGAGGGAATTGCCCAGTTTATCGGGTGTTCTTGGTCGTAGAATGCATCTTCTATCTCTCCCCTCTCATGCATGTGACCGATCGACAAGTTCTGAAGTGGTGCCATGTCTATTTCCAGTTGTTCCAATGCAGGTTCAACAAGTGCGAACTGTTCTGGACTAGAGAGTCCAAATCTCAGAGCAGTCCTCGGGAATATTGGGGTTTCTCCCGATTTTGTCAACCAAGGCCTGTCGAAATCAAGTTCACCTTCTACCTGGATGAATTCCCCAACTATACTTGTTGATAACGATGGGTAGCCACCGCTTGCTGGAACCCCTCTGGTAACCATGTATCCGTAGAGAAAATCAAGACAGGTACTATCACGCACTGAAGGCACAAAGATGTATTCCATCCCCCTATTTGGGATTTGGAGAGTTTCACAACCAATTCCTCCGTCCTCCGACTCAAAATCCCATCCAGCTTCCTCGAATGGTGTTTGGTCCCATGCCATTGCAGCCCTAACATACCATAGCATCAGGTCAATTCCTAGCAACTCTACTTGCCCACTGGGTAGCCTAGAAATCTGGTCTGGGTCGTCTGGTCCATGTGAATTCATATTTCCCCTAAGCTCCTCGATGGCATCCAAGACCAGAGGATTGGAGATGTTTCCTTCTATCATTATGTAAGCAGGCTCGCCCTCGTCACTGAATCTCTCATTTATCAG
Organism: Euryarchaeota archaeon UBA462; assembly: GCA_002506755.1. GTDB lineage: Archaea > Thermoplasmatota > Poseidoniia > Poseidoniales > Thalassarchaeaceae > UBA36. Next base: position 64,439 of record DAYD01000004.1, on the reverse strand, counting down.
GCCAACCCCAATAGCCAAATCAGAATCCTCTTCGATGAAATCCTCAACCTGAAAGTCGCCCTCTAGATTCAGCATTATTGGAGTCGCAAAAATTGTTATCAAAAGTGAAAGAGCTACGACAATTGGTGAGAATCTTGCCGAAAATTTAGCAGTATTAGATAGCCACGTGCTTGGAATCATGTGAATTACATCTTTGGGTTCTTCCTGCAACATACCTCTTGAGTCCAACCAGTTGTCTATGTCCAGCCTACAAAGTGGAACCCATAGCCCGGTTAGAAAGAATGCACAAAAGACTCCCAAACCTGCTTCAATTCCAAAGGACCGAAGTGCTGCAATGCTGGATGTCATATTGGCCATGAAAGCAACTATTGTGGTCACAGAGGTTAGGAGAATAGCAAGGCCAACCTTGCTAATTGACTTGTGAACTGCCTCCTCAGAGGTTTTTCCAGAACGCCTTTCTTCCTTGTATCTGTGCAGACTGTGTAAACTGTCATCTATTTCCAAGGCTAAAATTAGTATTGGTAAAAGGTTTGAAAACTGAGACCTAAAGATTACTTCATTGTCCAACGACTTACCTATAATTATGGCCCACCCGATAAGACCATACATCCACACCAATGAAAGTCCTAAGCTCGTGGCTACTATCGCAACATCCGATGCTCTTCTCAGACTTGCCCAGAGCAACACCAGAATTGCCAATCCCATCAGTAGAATTAGATAAGCGCTTGAGAGAAGTTCCCTGTTAATCTCAACATTGATCGATTCAGCGAACATCAGAGAGACTATGTTTTCATCGGACTCCCTAAGATCCTCCTCTAGTGATAGGTATAGCCACTCAACAGAACAAAGAGGCTCTCCTTTTGTCTCTCTTGTCTTGCAGTCCTCCACGGATTGTCGGATAGGTTTTGTTTTCAGCTCAAAGCCATCAAGCTCGTATCCGAACTCTTGGCTAGCATTCTTCCACGTGAATGTCCAACCGCTCTTTTGCATCTCTTCCCTATCGAAATTAAGAATCAACCAAGCTGCCGACGCAGACCACCTACCACTAATCCAGTCCTCCGAAATCAAGCTTCCATTCTCTGAAATTTTATGATTTAGAGGCCCGATAACTGAGCTACTCTCATCCGGCACGAAGGCCCTATCGTTTGATAGAAATCTAAGGAAAGCCCCATTGCTATTATTGGCCATCCTGTGAGCTGCTAAGTCAATGTGAGCTTGGGTTACGTTATGATCGTCGAAAGCAAGGCACTCAATATCTCCACAGTCTTCCCAATTTGTCGGTGCTGGATCCGTGGACTTGTTTATGTCGAGGGTCGCTGCTAGTTTGTATGGATTTATCCTAGGAGATGTCAAAGAGGATTGTCCTGACATAAAGGTCCTGAATTCAGTGGCGAGATCTAATATTCCTAGAACTGGATCTCCTGAAATTTCAGAGGCCAAAGGCAAATAGAATTCAGAGATCTCGTTCTCTCTAAGTTCTTTTGCATCCTTGTCAATCTCCTTTAGCACGGTGAGATTAAGTATTCCTCCATGTGGTTCGAATATCCCTTGACCTTCTCCGGGATATTCGGCTATCATCGTCACATCAGATTCAGAGTCCCCGAAGTAAGCAGGATCTCTGACAAATATGCCAAAGCCCCAGATGTTGCCAGCAGCAGTGAATTCTTCTCTTAAGACCTTATTTGCATCTAACTCCGGTGATTCCATGTCGTAGGACTCGATATCAATTGGCTCGAATGACGCAATTATTCCTGGAACCATTAGGATTGAGACTGCAAGTACTAGGAAATGCACGCTTTTCCGCCTAGGAATTAGGTAGCTTGCAAGTCTATCGAAGTCTCTCACAATGCCCAACGCCTATAGAAGAATATTTCACTAATTGTATCGCTTACATACCTAAATCCCTAAGGGATTCAAGGGCATCTCTCTGTGATTTAGTGAGGTTTTGGGGCTCAGAAAGTGTAAATTCCACATCCAGAGGACCGCCATCATGGCCATGACCCTTTAGTCTTCTCCGATCACCTATCTTCGTGCCCTCAGGAATCTCGATTTCGACCCGCTTTCCTGTGGGAGTCATGATTCTGACTTTACCCCCAATAGCGAGGGTCGAGTATGGGATTGCTACTTCCTGAACTAGTCTTCCGTCTTCCCAACGACGGCCTGCCTCAGCGTCCAGTCGTACAGTTATCAGAAGGTCGCCCGAGTCTCCTTCAGGATGTTCATGCCCCATTCCTTTCAGCCTTAGTAGATGACCGTGCTCCGCACCTTCGGGCACCCTGACCGTGAGTGTGCTTCCTTTGGTCTGAACCCCTGCTCCATTGCATAAAGAACACCTGCTTGGTGACCCGAAGCTTCTTCCGTTGCACTTTGAGCACTTTTTCATTCTTCGGTGGCTAAATTTGACCTCCGTGCCACTAATGGCTTGATCGAGAGATATGTCCAGTCCTGCCTCAATATTTGCTCCTTTTGGAGTTTCAGTCCTGTTCCGGCCTGTTTGTTGTTGTCTGTCGAAATTAAAATCGAATCCTGACCTCGATCTTCTACCACTGCCCATAAACTGTGAGAAAATATCACCTATGTCCCCCCTGCCAAATGGCGAGCGTCTCCCGCCATCTTGGAACATCTCCTCCATCCTGCTCTGTTGATCGTAATTGCTACGAGCCTCGGCCGTACCAATCTTTTCGTATGCAGACTGAATCGATTTGAACCTCTCTTCCGCTGCTGCATCTTTAGGATTTCTGTCAGGGTGGTACTGTCTCGCTAGCTTCCTGTATGCTCTCTTGATCTCAGCATCGGAGGCATCTTTTGATACTCCCAGATTGCGATACGGGTCTACGGACATAACCTACCTAGAGATGGTGTCATCCTTCAACCTGATGAGTGGTTTCTATACCGGTGCGCTAATCATATGTCCCTCATTGGGTCTTCCATGGGAGTCGGCTGGGCGGTCTTCAGAAACTACTCTGGTCATGCAAAGGAAATATTGGGGGACGTAACGGATTATCCAAGATTTTTTCTCATGCCACCCTCCGCGATGGTAGATTCCGATGAGCATGGGAATAATGTTGTAACGCTTCTTGAACCAAAAGAACATATTGACCACGAGGTTGAAATGGTCGTAAGGCTCGGAGAGAGCTTGGAACCGATTCAGATGTGCGTGGGGGTTGATACGACGAATAGAACTCGCCAGACGATGGCTAAGTTAGAAGGCTGGCCATGGCTTGAAGGGAAGGGTTTCAGAGGATCAGGGGTCCTAGGAACTTGGACCGAATGGGATGGTGGTGCAAAGGAAATCGGCCTGTCCCTAAATGGCGAGACTAAGCAGTTGGCCTCTACGGAAATGATGGTCCACACCTTAGACTCAATTCTGGAGAACCTGACTCGATGGTATGACCTCGAACCGGGAGATCTTGTATGGACAGGTACTCCTAAGGGTGTTGGGCCGATGAATGTAGGAGACCTTGTGGAGGCATGGATGAAGGACTCTGAAGGCAATATCGTTAGTCATTTGAGAGCTTTTTGCGAGTAATTGAGATGAAGGGAAGGATATGGGGGAGGAATCCAGAAGAATCACCGATACCTGGCTCATAGATTGTGATGGGGCCATTCAGAATGGTGACTTCCTGCTATTCAAGGATGGAAGATTTGAGAATAGTAAGGGTGACGAAGATGTCTTGGAAACAATAAATGGTAGCTCCAAAATAGTGACTAGATCTCTTCAGAACTGGCACACGCACATGGCAATGGTACTAAACAAATCTATGGGAGAAGGCCTACCACTTATGGAGTGGTTGGAGACCTCCATATTTCCAGTAGAGAAGGGCCTGACACCTAAATTAATAGAGGTGGGAACTAGAGCAGCAGTGGCCGAAATGATATCCACAGGGACTACATTTGCCTGTGACATGTATTACCATCCCGAAATAGTGGGCGATGTTTTGGCTGAGTCAGGAATCAGGGCCAAGGTTTGTGGTCCAATTACAGATTTCCCAACACCCTCATACCCTAATGGACCAGGAGAGGCGCTCAAGAAGGTCGAGTCCCTAATTTCTGGAGGTTCACCCAGTCCAGAAAGAGTAGAGTACGGAATAGGCACGCATTCTGTGTACACCTGTTCCGAGGAGACGTTAGTAAAGGCCTCAGAAATTTCTCAAAGGACGGGATGCACTCTGAGCATACATACCTCTGAAACTAGAAAGGAAGTTGCTGACTGCTACTCCGAACACGGAATGTACCCTGTAGAGTATCTTGACTCTATCGACTATTTCACAGAGGGAACAGTTTGCGCGCACTGCGGTTGGGTGACAAAGAAGGAGATGAGGATACTAGCAGGACATGGGGCCCATGCTGTGCACTGTCCGACCAGTAACCAGAAACTTGCATGCGGGGGGACAATGTCCTACCCAGCTATGAGGGAAGCGGGTGTAGATGTGAGATTGGGGACAGATGGGGCGGCTAGCAACAACTCTCTTGATATGAGGGCTGAATCAAAGGCAGCGAGCCTAATACAAAGGCATGATCATTGGGATGCAAGAGTTCTTGGCCCCAAGGAGACATGGAAATTAGCCACCAAGGGATCCAAAGACTGGGTGACTTGGGACTTAGATGATATTAGGATGCGCCCTAAAGGAAAGGAAGGAAGGCGTCTTCTTCCAAACCTAATATACTCTGGGGCTAAGGTTCTAGATGTATTTGTTGATGGAGAGGTTCTCAGAAGAGATGGAGTCACTATCACCGTAGATGAGGAAGCATCTTGCGTGGAAATTGATGAAGCGGTTGGTGAGTACTACTCTGAAATATAGTAATCTAAACGTAAGGAATGGTGCAGATCTTTCAAGTCTTGAATGTGAAAATGTCTCATCCAATATTGCATTTCCATTCTGATAACGGAAGATATTTGACTGCAAATCTGATATCCCGAGAGCTCCGGATAACTTCGTGGACAACGAAGTATTCCTACTGTTGATGGTTTTGGGGGTATTTGCAGGGTTTGTTGATAGCGCCGTTGGAGGGGGAGGATTACTTCGGCTTCCTGCCATGATTAGTGCTGGTTTGCCTCCTCACGTGGCTCTGGGAACCAATAAGTTCGCATCCACCGCAGCAGCAGCTATTGCGAGTGCCAAGTATCTGCAGAGTGAGATTGTGCCGAGGAAGCCTGCCTTGCTTGGGTGGTTTTTGATGATGGTATTTTCAGTAATCGGGGCCAAAGTAGTACTATCTATCAGCGCTGATATTCTTCTTGGAATTGTTATTTTTGTCCTCTCAGCGTTGTTTCTATATGTCTTGTTAAATCCTCAATTTGGAAAAGAAGAGGAAATCAATGAAAGCAAGGTGATTCCAGTAACCGTGGGAATGGGAGCCGGATTAGGATTCTATGAGGGTTTTCTTGGACCGGGTACTGGTAGTATGCTAATGGCCGGATACATCAAAGGTGCTGGTTTCGGAATGGATAGGGCGGCTGCCACTGGCAGAATTCTGAATTTTGGAGGAAATATAGGTTCTTTTGCTATTTTTGCAATGGCTGCATCGGTAAACTACAAGGTTGCAATTCCGTTTGCTCTAGCAAATATGATTGGTGGCTTCCTAGCACCAGGCTATGTCCTAAGATATGGCTATTCACTACTTCGGCCGATGTTTTTGATTGTTGCAGCAATAATGATATTAGCCCAAATAATGAGTATTCTAAGCTAATTATGCTTATTCATTGTGTCAAAGACAATTGATTTGTCATCCAGTCACTAACTAATCTCCTTCTCTCTTTGGAGTCTACCCTAGAGGTATGAGGCATGTCAAGCTCGTGGATTTCTGAAATATGAGAAATATGTTCCTTTATCAACCGAAAATGGTATTGACCGAGGGTCATGTCATTCTTAGATTGAAGTACCAATGCAGGAACATTGGGTATACCACAATAAGGCAGCTCCGCGTTAGAATATCTTATTCCAAGATCTGGATGTATCCTTTCGTGTTCCATTCTGAGAATATGCCTTACCCAGTGTGTCGCAAGAGCGGCCCTGCCTGGTAGTTTCTTTTCTATTATTAGAGGCATGGAGGCTACAGGGGATTCGAGAATTATTCCCCTAAGCGAATCCTTCCACCATCCTGAGGAGTGAGAAGAAAGTCTCAGAGTCAGAAATCCGCCTAGTGAGTGGCCGTAAATCCAGAGCCGGTTAGGAGTGAATCCAAGTATATCTGGGGCATAATCCAGAAGACCCTCGATATCTGTCACAGCCTTTAGCACTGTCCAGTCTTTCCTTTTACCCTGTGAGCCAAATCCTCTTTGATCGAGGCTTATGACATTCATACCTAGCTCATGGAATTGCAAAGCTCTAGATTCGCCTCTGGCCAAACAAGACCCATATCCATGTAGGTAAACTAAAAGATCCCTGCTTTCATTATCAGATCTCAAAATGAAGGCCTTGAATGGCTCATTAGCCCAACCGTTGAATGTAAAGGGTTCCCAATTTCCTGTCATTGGACCGTCTGTAGCCGGTTTTCCTGTGACGAATACTAACCTGTACACTATCCAGTAAACGATTGCATAAGCGAGGCAGGGTAAGGTTATTCCAACGGCTACCCAAAAAATCTCGCTAGAGGAGACTTCTGGAAAAAATGTGAAGAGAAAGATCTCTACAGGGATTACGAGCAATAGTAGCTTAGGAATAATTGGGTACCAGGTATCCCTGGATACAGAGTATGAAGACGCAATTCCTTTGACAAAGGCAGGATCAGGTTGGTCCCCTTCAGATAACATGGCTTTTCCTACAAACTAACCTGTATTCCAAGATAGATAAAATATCGAGTGTGCATGATTGTAATACGTGAGAAAATATACACTAAGTAGCATAAATACACTTGATATTGTTCTCACCATTATTGGTCAATTTTTTTACTCATATTGCCTGCGATTTCTATGCCCAGGCTTAGTCAAGGAGACCCTGCTCCCAATATTTCTCTACCAGCAATTGACGGAACGGTATTCGAAATGAAATCGATGAGAGGTAAGAAAGTAATTTTCACATTTTTCAGATTCTCATCCTGCCCCTTTTGCAATATAAGAATAGATCGACTGATTCAGAGGTGGAAAGAATTTCCGGAAGACACAGTCATGGTCGGTGTTTTTGATGCCGAGATAGAAGAGCTCACAAAACGAATGGGAAGCAAAAATGTTCCCTTTACCATCGTGGCAGACGAGACATACGATACCTTCGTAGAAAGTGGTGTTACGAAATCCTTCTGGAGGTTTATGTGGGGGGCATTTAGATCACCAATTACCTTTCTACAGGCCACACTAAGAGGTTACTTTCCGATGACTATGTCAATATCCAAGATGTCTACAATACCTGTAGATTTGCTCATAGGTGAAGAGGGCAAGGTAGTTGAAGCTCACTATTGCAAGGACACTGTCGATCACATACCAATTGACAAGCTGATCTCCTTTGCAAGAGGTGAATGAGCGTGGGACCCTTCGAATACGGGCCCGTTGAAAATTGTATCAAAGATATCTGCATGGCACCTTCTTCCACATTGGATCCAGAATCGACAGAAATTCTGGAGACATGGGCCATTACATTCTTTATTTGGTTATTTTTGTTCACTACTGCCTTCCTCTTGGTCAAATGGTCCAAAGGAGATCTTAGAGACTGGGTCATGGCTACTCCATACTATTCCGGCATTGTTGGACTAGGAACTCTTTGGTTCTCTGTATTCATTGGTGGTTTTGTAATTCCAGACGGACAGTTCGGTGCTTGGACTCACTCCCTTCGCCAGTACACGAATGTGAGTGTACTAGTCTACTATCAGCCAGTTCGAACTCTAGTGCCCCTTGGTTTCAGCGTAGCAACTTTTGGTGGGCTTGTGGCTTTGGCAGAAGGATGGAAAAGGTTGCTGAATAATGGTGACTCGGGTTCGAAGGATTACAAGATAGTCGGACTATTCATAATCATAGCACTGTTAATATTAGCAATACCAATTTTTGGTGTAATAGCTGCTCCTTCGAACCTAAACGCGGTAAGGGCATGGGGGCTTACGTTTTTCCTTTCAGTGATTGTTTTATCGACATTATTCTCCATATTAGAAGTATCAAATGATGGGAGTGGATTGAGTGGATTCTCTTTCAGCTTCTTATTATCGATGTGGGCGACTCTGGTGATTGCAGGGAGTTTCTGGGTCGAGGCTAGCCTTTCTTTCGCGAGGCACATCGATAGGCCCATTCACCTTGATGCGAGTTACGCTTCTTTTCTTTTCACATCATTAGTTCCATTGTTTGGTTCCATGACACTGTTCTACTCGGCACAAAAAAAGAGTTCGGACACGTCCTTTGAGAGCAGGCTTCTCTTGATTTCGGTAGCGATTCTTTTCCTTGTTATAGCATACGTTATTTTCCATCAGGCAGGCATATACAAGGCGCTATTTGATGGGAATTACAACAACACTTTCTTGGGCTTACACCAGCATATCATACTGAGTCTGGATTTCATCTGGCTGACATACTTTGGTACCGAGCTCATCGATGATTAGCTCACTATGGGTGGAAAAGGAAAGCCGCACCGAGAACTGCATAGGATGCCAAAAGCATTGCCCCTTCCAGCCAATTGGATTTCCCATCAGCGGCGATTGAGTTTACGATCAAAACCGACAAGAATGCTGAGACGGTCTCAATCATGCCGAACTCAAAGGTAAGAGGTACTCCCAGACCCCATGCGAAGATTACCATCATGGGAGCTACGAAGACAGCTATCTGGGTGGAAGAACCCATTGAAATTGCGAAGGAAAGGTCCATTTTGTCCTTTCCAGCTACTGTCACTGCCGTGAAGTGCTCTGCGGCGTTGCCAAATAACGGAAGAAGTATTACTCCAATAAAAATGTGAGGAAGTTCCAATTTATCAGCAGCCTCCTCAACTGAGTGGACTAGTATCTCTGCCATCCATGATACTAAGATTGTTGCAACCACCAGTAGTATAATTGCATCTCGCTGGGACATCTCTGGCTCCTCGTGATGGGATCCCTCTGTCGCAAATAGATGCTCATGACTTCTAAACTGGAAGAACAGAAATAGACAATAGATCAGCAAAAGTATGACAGCTGCTATTCGACTTAGATTTCTGACTCCCTCTTCACCGGATTCACCCCCTACAGTGGATTGGAAAACCGTTGGTACAATCAATACTATCATTGAGAGGAGAAGCAATGACCCGTTGGAGCTCACCTGGGTTTTCGAGAACTTCTGTTCTGTGAAGTGAATCCCGCCCCATACAAATGCCAGACCCATGACCAATAGTAGGTTTCCGAGAATACTACCAATTATGCTGGCTTGAACCAATTGCAGGTAGAAAAACTCGGTGTCTGTTCCTTTGTTCTGGTAAGCGCTGTAAATCAGTAGCAAAGCAATGATCATCTCAGCCGCATTACCGAATGTTGCGTTCAGTAGCCCTCCAAGCGACTCTGAAGTTCTGAGTGCTATCTCCTCGGTGGCTCGACCCATAAGAAACGCTAGAGGCATTATGGCCACTAGAGATGAGGCAAAGGCCATTGAGGAGTCGTGCTGAAAATAATTGAAGTAAAGCGTAGTTGGAACTGCAAGTAAAAGTAAGTTTAGCTTCGAATCTCGAGGGTCCATTGCTCCTAGCCATTTCATTTGTTGTGCCATTATCGATCTCGTATCAAGGATTCTAGGTGAATGTTGCGCCTTTGACGGGAGTATTCTTGTCAACTTGTCATCACGAGACGGTGTGGGAGGGTCAGTAAGACTAGCATTGACCGGATCACCCGGAGTTGGTAAAACCACTATATCCTCATTTCTTAATCATGAGGGTTTGCAGGTAATTTCAGTTGAGTCACTGGCCGAGAAGCTAGGCTGCATCGATGTGGAGGATCCTGTGGACGGAGCAAGGCCAATCGATATTGAAGAGCTGTCCTCACAATTGAAAAGGGATTGGTCGACTAGTCCAATTGTTTCCACAGTAATTGACGGACACCTCTCTCACCTACTTCCGGTGGATTGTTACATAATTGTCAGGTGTAATCCATCAGTTCTCAGGGATAGGCTTGAAGATAGGGGTTACACCGAAGATAAGATCAGACAGAATTTGGAATGGGAAATCATAGGAGGGGCATGGAATGAGGTACGCTCTGGATTTCCCGTGATTGAGTTAGACGCAACTTCGGGCCCGATAGAGGGTAAAGTAAGTCTGATTATGCAATGGATCACAGATGGTTTCAAGCCAGATAGACCGGCCAATCCGATTGACTGGATTGGAAGAGGGGAGGCTTAGATGTTCGAAAAACTGAGGGAAAGGTGGACCAAGGCAATCAACCCAATGGTTCTAAGAATGGAGAAAGTAGACCCCAACTATCTTACATGGACAAGCCTTTTTCTTGCCCTTGGATCATTCTTTCTGGTGGCTGGAGCTGATTTGGATAATCGAGGGGCATTGGCAATAGTGGTGACAGTATTGTTGATACTTATCGCGGCGGTTTTGGATGGGTTGGATGGAGCACTAGCAAGACACCAAGGTACGGATAGCCCATACGGTGATTTCTTGGATCATACAATAGACAGAGTTGTTGATGTTGGACTTTTGATAGCCATAGGTGCGAACACAGTTTTTGTCGACAATCCTAGCTCGGGCTACCTAGCAGCCCTTCTGACCCTTTTTGGTTCATACATGGGCACTCAAGCGCAATCTGTAGGACTTGGTAGGATATACGGAGGATTCTCTAGGGCCGACAGGATGGTATTGACCCTAGTGGCGCTAATTATTGCTGCTTGGCAGGCTCACTCTGGATTTTCTGGGTACAAAATTGAAGAGATCCATGAGATAATGGAGTGGTTGATCTTAGGGAATAGTGAGCTCAATGGTATGACCTTCGCTTTATCCATTTCTGCATGGGGTGGACTCTATACATTCATAGTTAGATTCATCAAAACCAGAAGTGGACTGCTATCATGAGTGCCTTTTCCGGTATCCCTCCTAAACCTCTATTTTTTAGTCATCCACTGGGGCAATGGTTATCCTCTATTCAACACGCCTAGTGTGTGTGAAGCACCTCATCGAGAGAGTTCTAGAGCTCCAGGATGAAGAGACTCAGTCTCCAACATTACCCGAGTTGGAAGAAGTTCCTGACCTAGAAAACCTTCTAAGGTCACTCCAGCCAAAGATTAGGGTATTTGGTTGTGGAGGGTGCGGATCAAACACAGTCGCCCGATTAGAGCAGGAGGGCTTGTTCGATGGTGAGTACGTCAAGGGGATGGCAGTAAACACTGATGCTCAACACTTGTTGAGAGTCAATGTAGAGAACAAAGTCCTGATTGGTCGGTCCGCCCGAGGCAGGGGGGCGGGGGGCGACCCGGAGAAAGGAGAACAGGCAGCATACGAATCCGAACGTGTGCTAAAGAATGAGGTGGAGGAATGCGACCTTGCATTCATCACCGCGGGCCTCGGCGGCGGCACTGGTACAGGAAGTGCCCACGTCGTCGCCAGGCTCGCAAAGGCTTCTGAAGCGCTGACTATAGCAGTAGTAAGCTACCCATTTGTATCTGAGGGAGCCGTCAGAAGACAGAATGCAGAATGGGGACTTGAAAGGTTGAGAGAGGTTTGTGACACTGTAATTGTACTACCTAATGAAAGACTACTAGAGGTTGAAGGAGTTAGAGATTTACCCCTAGACGCAGCATTCAGAGTTGCAGATGAATTACTGATGAGAAGCATTTCTGGAGTATCTGAAATGATTGCCAAGGAGGGAGTTGTGAATCTTGACTTCCAGGATCTCAGGTCAGTGATGGAGAATGGCGGAGGAGTTGCAATGATCGGACTCGGTGAAGCCACAGCAGAAGAGGGAGCTGAAAAGGCAACAATGGAAGCATTGCAATCACCTCTTTTGGATATAGACATATCAGATGCAAGAGGGGCGCTAGTTAACGTGGTTGGCGGCCCGGGCCTGACTCTTGGAGAAGCGGAGCAATGCGCGAAGATTATACGAGAAAGTATCAATCCTTATGCCAGAATGATTTGGGGGGTAACTACTGACGAATCAATGGGAAGGGACATTAGGGTACTTCTAGTTCTAACTGGGGTCAAAAGCGAGCAAATTCACGGTGCTTCACTCCACACACAAATGAGGAATCTTAGGAATAGAACAGTGGAATTCGTTAGTTAGGACTTACAAAGATTGGTGATAGTGGATTATCTAACCTCCCGTCGTCCTTAAATTGAGTCTGCGGGTCGCCCAGAACCTCATTGGTGATAGCGTGGCTGTTGAAAAGTCAAAAGTAGGCCCCATCGAAGAGATGGCCCAATCGTGGCAGGATGAGATTGAGGGCAGGGTAAAGGGACTTCAGACCGGTTCCTATGCTAGAATTTTAAAGATGGCCAAGAAGCCATCTAAGCAGGAGTTTAGGCAAACCGTTATTGTTTGTGGCATAGGAATGTTTGTCCTTGGTGCAATTGGGTTCGTAATCCTAGCTTTGATGGTAAATGTTTTCCCTCCGTTCTTTGAATGGCTGACTGGGTGAGGTGTTAGCGTGTCAGAAGCATTCACAGCATACCTCCGAAGCGGAGAGAAGGTCCTAGTTATGCAGAGAGCTGATGAGGTGGCTGACTTTCCGGGTGCATGGGACGGAATTTACGGGGTAGGTGATCCCACAGACTTGGATTCAGTAGTGTCTCGAATTACAGAGTGCACTGGAATCCCTTTAGATAAATTACAATATGTAAGGTCCGGAATGGCTCGAGGTCTAGCCTACGGAAACAGGTTGAACGATGTCACCCCTCTACTATTTGTGACGGAAGAGACGGAAGTTTCAGCAGGGACATTATACAAAAATTCAGAATGGTTAGATCCGGGAGCTATTCAGACGAAGGATTACGCTACGCCACAATTGAGAGAGATGTACGGAGACGTCGCTTCCTACTTATACATCCTGAAGACATCGATAGGTCAGGAACAAAATGTAGCCGGAGAAATTAGAGCTCGACTATCGGGAACTGGATCATTGAAAGACATCCAGGACAAGATATTCGGGGTTCTTAGCCCCCATTACATGAAGGGATTCATCTTTGTTGAGGCAACCGCAATGCACCATGTGCAGAAGCTCATAGGAAGAGTTGGAGTGGGTGTTACTCCACTAAAGAATTGCAGCAAGGTACTAGATGGAGAGGCCCCTTTGGAGGATGTTTTGCCATATCTTGAGCCCAAAGCTGCTACATCTGGAATAGAGGAAGGTTGTATCGTTGAGATTTCAGGTGGAGCCTTCAGGGGTCAAGCCGCCCGAGTGACCAGAGTGGCGGAGTCCAAAGAGGAAGTCACTGTCGAGCTATTCGAAGCGGCGGTTCCAGTGGCACTAACGGTTAGAGCGGACCAAGTCAGGGTCACTCAGAGAGTTGAGTGACCTCTAATCAGCCGTTTTTCATATGGCATCATTATCAAATAGGGAGAGCAGGTCGGCGGGTTCCACGACACGGGGCTTTAACATGTCAGCACGCAATGAGACTCCACACAAAGTTATTCAAGAGCTGGGTAAAAAAAAGTGCAACGGGTCTTGGGAAGAGTCCACTGAGAACTTGACCATGGACCAAGTGAAGAAGGTAGCGGAGTCCCAGAAAGATAGGCTGACGGGCAAGTCATTGTACGCTAGGTGCAGAGAAGTTATGGGTACTTGCGTCGCAATGAGAGTAAAAGTCGAAGGAATGGAGCCAAAAGAGGCTCTAAACGCAATGAGCGAGGGGGCATTTAACGAGCATTTTAGTTAAATTTCACGAATTGCGGGAGAGGTGAGCCTCGATTACCGCAGAGGTGAGTAATATGAAAGAAAATCTACAGTCAGCGATTCAGAAGGCATTGGACGATTCTCCTAATAGGAGCTTCGTTGAATCTATAGAAATATCCTTCACAATAAAGGATGTTGATCTGAAAGTTCCGACAAACAGAATCCAGGAAGAGGTTCGACTTCCTTCTGGAAGAGGGAAACCAGTGAAGATAGCAATGTTCGCGGGTGGTGAGATGGCAGCGAAGGCAAAGGCCGCAGGACTCGATGTTATTGATCCCTCAACTATTGAGGATCTAGGTGGAAACAAGCAGAAAGCTAGGAAATTGGCTAAGCAGTATGACTTCTTTTTGTCCGAGATCCCCCACATGGGTACTGTCGGAAGATTTCTGGGAGGCGTATTAGGACCACGAGGCAAAATGCCTCGTCCTGTTCCTCCCACTCTTGAGCCCTCTGCACTTGCTTCAGGATTGAAGGATACGGCAATTGTTCGTTCTAGAGATAGGGTGACTTTTCATACCGCAGTAGGATCTAGAGAGCAGGGGATTGAGGAATTGACCTCCAACGCCGTTGCAATCTGGGATAGGGTGACAGGCAAACTTGAGAGGGGAGCGGGAAATATTCGCTCTTGTTACGTAAAGACCTCAATGGGGCCATCAGTCAGGGTAGAGGTGGTTATGTGATTCCTAAAGTAGCAGGATGGAAGAAAGATAGGGTATCTCAGCTCACTGATATTTTCAACAGTGAGGGAGTTGTTGCCGTAGTTGATGTCTCCGGAGTCCCTGCTAGCAACATGATTGACATGAGGAATACTCTTAGAGATAGGATGAGTATCACAATGGCGAAGAAATCCCTGATGAAGATTGCATGGGCTGACTCTGGAAGGCCGGCTGATGAATTCGACTCTCTTCTTGATGGGGCCGAGCAGCCATGCGTTGTGCACAGCAGTTCAATGAATGCATTTGAGATTTTTAGTGAACTGGAAAAGACACGGCAAGGAAGACCGGCAAAGGCAGGGGAGAAGTTTCCCGAGGACGTCACAATTCCTGCCGGGCCAACAGAGTTCGGTCCTGGCCCAATTGTTGGAGAGTTCAATGCGGTGGGAATTCCAGCAAAAATAGACAAGGGCAAGGTGGCTATCCAGAAGGAGACTACATTTGAACAAGGTCAGGAGATTTCCGCCGATTTAGGAATAATGCTTTCTAAATTAGGAATCAACCCAATAGAGATAGGACTGATCCTAACTGGTGCTATAGAAGATGGGCACATCTTCTATTCATCCGACCTTGACTTGGATACCGATGGCCTAAGGCAGGACATAATTTCTGCCACTTCTGGGGCATTCAATTTAGCCTGCAACGTTAGCTGGTTCTCATCAATCACAACTCCTACACTGATTTCAAAAGCCTCAGGAGAGGCTCTTTCGGTCGCAATAGAGGCAGGTATAATCAACGATGAAACTGCCACCATCATTATCTCCAAGGCAAAGAATAGTGCACTTGCGCTAGCCGGACAATTAGATTCCTCAGCTCTAGATGAAGAGCTTCTCGCTGCTCTTGGAGCAGCCAGCCAAAGTGCTGAAGTCGCCCCCTCCGAGGCGACGGAATCGGAAGAGGCCGAAGATGCCCCTCCCGTTGAGGAAGAGGAGGAAGTGGAGGATGCTGGGTTCGGTGGACTAGGCGACCTCTTTGGATAAAAAATGGTGAATGAAATGGAATATGTATATGCTGCAATGTTGTTGCATTCTGCAGGAAAGGGCATCGATGACAAGGCCGTCAGCTCCGTGTTGAAGGCTGCTGGAGTTGAGGCAGACGGGGCGAGAGTAAAGGCCCTTGTTGCCTCTCTAGGCTCTGTAGACATCGATGAGGCCATGGCGACCGCAGTCGCCGCCCCAGTGGCCTCAGCTGCTCCGGCTGCTGCTTCTTCTGGTGGATCCGCTGCTGAGGCAGCCCCCGCTGAGGAAGAGGCTGCTGAGGAGCCTGAGGAAGAAGCGGGTGGCTTCGAAGGTCTGGGCTCCCTCTTCGGCTGAAGCAACGATTTGAACTAATGACGCGAAGCCGCTATGGGCGAGGGCCTCGAGGGTGGCCTGAGACAGATGGAGCGGATGCTCGAGATTCCGGTTAGCATAGTGCCTACTGAGGCAATCAGGGCCCTGAGAGAGATTGGAGAATCCAGAGGATGGGTTATGAGTCGTTTTGAGGAATCTACGATTGTACACAGATGGGCGATTATTGTTCCATTGACGAAGAGAGCGCGTGTTCTTGGTCTTTCAGTGGACAAAGGGGGCGCTAAAGGCCTCTCTATTCGGTCTTGGAGCCACGTTCCTGGTTCAGCAGGCCGTCTTTCCTTTGTTTCTTTCAGGATTCCTGAATCTATGGATGGTCAAGAATGGTGTGAATTTCTGGAGGAATGGGTTGCAAAGCTTCCCAGATGTCCATGGAAGTGGAGCTTCATGGAAAGGTCGATGATTGGTTATCTTCTCCCGGAGTTTCGATCTTCCAGGAAGTTGTTCTCCAAAGAGGGCTTAGATGTGAAGAATTGGGAGTCCAAAGATAATCGATGATTGGGGCTACCATGTATCTTCAAGGGATAGGATTTGATAGGGGTGGTGTAGGACCCGAGACCGAGCCACATGGACTTTCAGGATCTCGTAGATTCACCTCAGAAAGTTAAAACTCTAGCTGGATCGGTAGCCTTTTTGGTTATTTTTCCAATATATTTCGCAGTATTACCATCATTAATCGATGAGGATATATCAGCAGGATCATCTCCTGGTTTGTCTGGTTCAATAAATGTGATCTTCGAGGAGAGTGAAATTACTCTGAGCGAATCAGTCACTCTTGGTGATGGGGAAAGTCACGATACATTCTTCGATTTGATGCTGGATTCCGAGAGGATTCTTGGTTATGTAGAGCTGCAAGTGGTATGTTTTGATGGGGATGATCCTGGGCCTGGTTTCACAGATTCGGTTGATGGAGCTAGTGATCTAAGCGACCTTGATGGGATAGAAGATCAGTCAGATAGCGGGGAGTGCTCCGGAGGTGGGGGTGGAGGATTTTCCATTAGATGGGACGTTACCGAGAACTACACAGGAGAGTCGTATAACTCGGAAAACATGAGTGAGAGTGAGATTAGAAATCTCTGGACTGATGGTGGTAATGGCAGAGGCACATGGCTGGCAACGATAACGGCCTCAATAGAGGCTGCACCAATTGCTGGTGGCTTAATTGACGACGATGAGGAGTTTGAAATCACTTGGACTGCAGTCCACTATAATCTCACAATAGAATCAGCTTAGATTCATGTCTTGGCGAGAATGCTCACTACGTCTCCGCAAATGAGTTCGTGTTCCGCTCCGATGACTCTTCCTGACTTCGCGTCTACTGCCCTCACAAAACCTTCTCCAAGATCGGTATGTACCTGAAAAGCCAGCCCTCTGGCAGTAGTTCCCTTGGGTACCAAAATTGCGTCTGGTAAGGGCTTACCCTCACCATCCACCCAATGGTTCTCATCATGAACTGGGTAAGAGACGATTTGCGAAAGTTGTCTGAACACCACATCTGAAAGAAGGCCAACAAGACCACCTCCCTCCCATGATGAAAGCGAATTGGAAATAGACTTGAGTGCCTCTCTTTGTCTTGTTGATAGGTTGGATTCTCCTAAATCGGTTAAATCGAATGTGGTGTCCCCGGCGTGGTATCTGATCATGCCGGAAGAAGAAGCCCTACGAAGTGCGAGTTCGGCCTCTGCGCTTGTGAAGACCATTTTTCCCCCCAATGACTCAATCTCCGACTTCAATTCTTTGCCAGTGTGGATTTGATTGTCTGCCTTGTTCGCTACAACCGACAATGGAAACAACTTCTTCCTGATTATTGAGGCTAGTTTAGAGAGCTCTTCGCTACCCCATGAGGTTGGAGAGCTTGAGCTAGGGTGCTCTTTCAAAACAGAAGAAATTCCCGACGAAACATGGCTCTCTCTTGCCCCTATACCTGTCAATCTCTCCAATATGTGCTCTGTAATAGCACGATTTCCTTCTGCTTGTGCCCTTCTAGATGCCCGTTCCCATCCGTTGACAATTATGCCCATTACCCAAGAGTCAAGCTCAGAGAGAAGGAAACGGAACTCTTCCATTGGTTCTGAGCCACCCGATCCAATAGGATTTCCTTCTAGGTCAGTCGATCCCGAGACATCAACTACCTGAATAAGTGCGTCACACCGAGAAAGATCGGATAGGAATTGATTTCCCCTTCCTCTTCCTTCATGCGCACCGGGAACTAATCCTGCTACGTCGACTAGGGTCACAGGAACCAGTCTTTTGAATCCAGAACAAGAGCCTGAATTAGGAATACAAATGCTTCCTCCCCTAGGATCTTCGGAATCAGAGGGATTCAGCCTTCCAGAAGACTCCCGTCTCTCCCGTAATATCTGGCAAGCACAGGGCTCAGGGAGAGGGACCCAGGTCACTCCAACATTCGGATCAATTGTTGTAAAGGGGTAGTTAGCGATGTCGACTGGCATTTCCGTTAGTGCTGAGAAGGCTGTTGACTTCCCTACATTTGGCTTACCAACCAGACCTATTCGCATGCTATCTAACCCCGCTACTAACAACTGGCGAATGGACTATGTGGTTCTCAGAGCTCGGTTGGGCTTCCCGGTGAGTCAGAATTTGACTCGGGAATTACCACTGTATCCAGCTTTCCCTCTCTCTGAGCAAGTATTTTCCTGACTGTAGTTTCCTTCGTCAGCACGTATGGGCTTGAAATTGAGGTCGAAGAGTTTGGTTGGTCGTCATCGACTAGGCTACCTCTGAAGGATCCACTGATTAGATTGAGGCAATGGTATATCGATCCAATGACAGTGCCGTAGAACAAGATGGATCCCAAGACGCTGAGTCTGTCTACGATTGATATCTCGATAATGGCATCAGCTTGATTGAGAGATGCTTGAGAAAAGTCGGACATCATGGAGAATATCAGGCCAAAGGCCCCTCCTGCCATAAGCCAGTATGCCCATCTAGAACGGTTCATCGAGAGTACGTTCCTTCCGGATGCCTCTGGGAAGATGCACAAAGCGGAGCCCAAAGCTCCCGGGACAAACACCAGCCAAACCCCCATCATGGCTAGAGTCCACTGTATACCCGAGAATTCCCCGGTACCTGTAAGGTGATCAGTGTGCACCAAAAGTGATCCGATTGAAATGGGAACCAGAGCAATCGCGGCTAGATTAATTTCTGGCATTCCGGGATGGTCAGGGTTCTCCATGAATACATCATCACCACGCATTGTCGCCATTACATTTGCAGAAAGGGCGATCACCGGTATCAAAGACATTGCAAGAAGAAAGGACCCTGCTATGATTTCGTTTCTAGTAGGTTCGAAAGAAGCTTTTTGAATTCCGAGAAAGTCTGCGGCAACCCCTCCATCAAATACTCCTGCGGAGCTAATAGTCAGAATGGTACCGACCATAGTCACCGCAGCTAAAGATCTAGACCACAACGGGTTTCCGCTTCCTCTGGATGCAGAGTATAGGATTGCTCCTGCAAGCATTAGGGAAAAAGAGGCCCCAGTCATCCGTGTGGCTAGCCATTGTCCGGTGCCTGTGTCATGAGCACCAGAGACGAAAAGAGATACCACAGATATCGGAGCAGCCAGCAAACCGATTATCATCATCCATGCTGGAAGAGCCATCTTCTTTGTTCGAGAGGCTGCCGTCAAGAGTATGTTTACAATTACTGCAGCACCAGAAAGAAGGAGTATGCCAGAAGAGACCAACATCACCTTAATTCCTAGAATTTCTGGATTATTTGCACCAATAAAGAGAATTACCACTCCTATAGTCCACACAAGGGCCATCAGGACTGCATTCTTCTCGCTGGCTAGTCTTGTCCCCCCTAGCTCCGGAATTACGTGCATAGCTACTCCGTTGAGCATCATCCCTCCAGATCCATAGCTTGCTGTCAGAATACCTGCTAATATTAGAGAGGAAGAAGACGGATTTAGTCCCCATGAAGATAGGCTATGTAGGGCATCTGGGTCGTGCGCAAGCCAAAGCCCACAGAATGTAATCGTTGAAGATGGTATCATCCATAGAGCACCATGCATGATCCATGTAGTAGACGCAGAACCCTTCCTCCCTTCTACGAAGTCTATTGGTGGCCCGAGAGCTTTCTCCAGCATGAACATAGTCAAGCTCTTCGAAACGTCTGTGAAAACCCATATTCCTCGATTAATCATTACGAACATAACGAAGATTATGATCCAGAAAGCAAGCATTGTTGTTAGCAGTCCCATCATTTCACCTCACTCACTTGTAGCCTCAGTTAGCATAGTACCAAGAATTGCGAATACGCCGATCATCACTCCCAATATGAAGAACCAGATACCGGAATCAAAGACACCCTCAAAGACCGGCAAGACACTAGAAATCACTGGAAGATCGCTATCAGGAAATAGTATGCCGTACAGTATCAGGAAGATTATCGCGGATACGAATCCCAACACCAGCATTATCCATGAAGACGGTGGTTCGCTCTCCCCTTGGATGAATTGAGAAGTTAGTGAGGAACCATCATCAGACAAACTGTCACCCCAAAGGCCTTGGATTACGATACCACCACCGAAGATTCGCCCTTAAGCATTGGGCGTACTAAGTTTGGATAGTACCTCAAGGGGCACGAATGGTATCAACGGGATCTCCTCTCCTGAATGAACCTGTCCCGAGGGGGATCGGGAGAGTCAGATCATTATTCAGCTCGGCTCTCCAATGAGACTTGCAAGAGCAGTCTATACCATGAAACTCCGAAATTTCTCCAGAGACTGAGTACCTCTCTATTGCTGCAACCACTTCGACATCGCAAGATCCACAGTTGTGGGCCCCCCTCACTTTTCCACCTGCCGTAGGGTGAACAATAACTCTACATCCAGTTTCACTAGTCTTTGCATGAGATTGCTTGATCATCTCCACCAGTGACCATAGCCAAGGTGGTCTGTACTCCTTATTCCGGTAGAGTCGGTCAACAAGGGTTCTCTTCTGTATGTTCATCGGATTTACTGATACCTCGTCAGAGAATGCTGCGACATCGCCGAGCCAGGATGTTGTGTGATTCAGAGCAACACCTTCCGACATGAACGGCGGTTTGAATATCAGGTAGGTCTTGACTCTGAGCCGGTTTTCCTTCAGCATGTCTACGGCCTTGTGCCACTGCCTAATGGTGAATCCTTTGTTGACGTGGAATCGCAAAACTTTGTCATCATATGCTTCCAATCCAATCGCCACAGTACATCCGGGGTGCCTTTCTGCGACCCAACTTATCTTTTCCGGAGTGCACATCTGGGCCTGAGCTTCCACCACCAAATGGAGGCCCATTTCTTTAGTCTCGGAGAGGACTTTATCCTGCCATTCGGGAGGGTTCTCTCTATCCTCAAAGAAGGTTCCAGAAGTGTATACTTTTATCATTTCACAACCCTCAAAATTATCTGTTGATTCTTTAGCAAACTCCCACTGAGAAAACATATCATCTGCAGAAACGTCATCCCTAACGTCATTGAAATAACCACAGAAAGTGCATCCAGACTTCCACCACCAGGCACACCCTTTAGTTCTGAGGATAACAGTGGCTGCTGTACAAGGGGTTCCATCGGGGAGGATTTCTGGTGTCTTGTATACTGTGACTGGTCTGCTAGCATCCCATGACTCTCTGAAGGAGATTGACTCGGATGTGTTTTCTGGGGCCTTGATCAAATGATGGATTTTTACAGCCTTTGTTCCGTCTCCGAGTATCCCCGCAGATTTCGCCATAGTGTGCGCTGTAGGTCTCTCACTTCATATTGACCCGTTTCTCTGTTTATTCGGATTGAATGTGGTAGAATACACTAAAGCTTCTGAGGCCATGGGGATTACGGGTAATCTGATGTCATTCGGGACCATAGATGGATTGAGCCAAGATGAAAATAGGGCATTGAGAAGTTGGTATTGGTATGACTGGGCAAACCAAGCTTTCGCACTTACAGTTGGAACGGTCCTAGGAGGGCAGATGATCACTGCATACTTTAATTTGGCAACTGGTGGTGCAACGGAGATTCTAGGTCTAGATGTTACAGGCTCGTCATTCTACGCCGCAATACTCGGCTTGTCAATGGTTTTTGTTGCTATCACGAGCCCGGTACTCGGCGCTATAGCAGATCGGATCGCCATTAAGAAGAAAATTGTGTGGATATACACATTGATCGGAGTGATTTTTACTGCATTTATGGGAGTTGCACCTCATCTTGATGCCAACTCGGCTTACAGACTCCTAGCTTTTTGTTTCCTTATGGGTCAGATTGGGATGGCGGGTGGTAATACGATCTACTACGCATTCATGCCGTACCTTGCTGATGAAGAGAATATGGAGAAAGTATCCAGTTGGGGTTTTTCATACGGATTTGCGGGAGGAACCCTGATCCTGATACTGCATCTAATCGTAATGGGGACAGGGGCATTCGGCCTGACGGATGCATATGGAGAATGGACTCTGAGCTTTGCATTTGTCACTACATCATTGTGGTGGTTAGGATTTGGGTTGCCCTTTTTCAGAAATACTCCGGAGCCGGTGATAGCCAACGAGCGTGCATATAGCTCAGTGATTGAAGCGGTTAGGGATGGCCTAAACGAAGTAAGGATGACTTTCGGAGAAATAAGAAAGTATAGAGTTCTAGTCATATACCTCCTTGCATATCTCCTATTCTATGACGTTCTGCATACTGTTGGAGGAGTAGCCAGCTCCTTCGCCGAGAATGACCTAAGGCTACCTGTGATGATGAATTTCGCCTTGATTTTGTTAGCTAATGTTATCGCTATTCCTATGTCAATAGTTGGAGGGATATTGGCCGTTAGGTACGGTAATAAGGCAGTTCTTGGGGGTGCAATAGGGGTATATATGGTGGTTCTGATCATTGCTACTGGTTTCGCGCCTCTGGAAATGGATGGAGAGCACGAAAGGTACGACTTTCGCTATGACTATCTGCCTGAATCCAATGAGTATGAGCTCAGCACCCTCCATGATAGAGGAGTAAAGGGTTGGGTCAGCAAATCAGGGCCGGGGGATGAGGACTTCAGGAATTCTTTCCTAGTTTATATGATCGAGGGTAGTCTTGAAGGAGACGCATGGAAGGATTCAGATGTTGAGAAGACAATAATTTCAGCAGATGAAGCTGCTCTCCTAGCCTCAGAGATGCGAAATATGACGTCCCATAGGTGGTCTTTTTCATTCGAGGGGGGAAATCTAGACAATCTATCCTCAGTGGGAGATGAGCATATCACGATAATACAAGGAGGAGTCATCGACTGGTGGCCTAATTTCTTGAGAGACAACGTGTGGGGGCCACTAAATTTTGGAGTCACACTTCAATGGATGCTGCTTGGTACTTTGGTAGGATTCGTGCAAGGATCTGCAGGAGCTCAAGCTAGGAGTCTTTTCTCATATTTGGTTCCAAAATCCAAGTCTACAGAGTTCTTCGGATTCTTTGGTTTTATGGGAAAGGCAGCTGCAGTAATTGGCCCGTTCATATTCGCTTTCTTCTCTGCAGCATATGACACTAGATTCGGAATAATGGTATTACTAATCATCCTTATACTAGGATTGATGATGTTTCCCTTCATCGATATTGAGGAAGGTAGGAGAGTCGCTAGGGAGACAGATATAGAATCGGGAATTTACTTGGAGGAGGAGTGAATTTGAACTCCTTTGGCCCAATCCAACACATTCTGTCCGTGTTGGTAATGATTCTATTGGGGGTAATCATTGGGCTAGCGATATTTCCAGCATATCTATTCTTTGAATGGTTCACTCTCTTTACGGAAGGTGATAAGGAGGTGTTGGAGACACTAGGAATATGTGTTGGATTGGGGCTTGGATACATTATCTGGGGGGTTTCTCTAGTGTTGATATGCGGTTCTCTAGGAGGTCTGTTCAAAATTAGGAAGCCAGAGGGAAGGTATCCACTGAGATCACTTATAACCATCCAGTGGGCATTTTCACTGATTTTCCACAGAGTTGCTCAAATTTTTCTAAAGAATATAGTGCCCTCTTTTTTGGCCAATACCTACTATCGTCTGATGGGAGCAAATATAGGAAGGGAGGTGCAGTTAAACTCTGAAAACATCAACGATGCTTCAATGCTAACCTTTGGAAACGGAGTCGTTGTAGGTGGCGGGGCCACAGTTAACGGTCACATTGTGGAGAAGGGAGAGATAGTGCTGGCTCCTGTGACGATAGGAGATGGTGCTTTGATTGGTGGGGGAAGCATAGTTCAACCTGGATGCAAGATCGGAGAGGGATCAGTAGTTGGTTCCAGAGCGGTGGTGCCAAAGTGGACAGAGATACCATCAGGTGAGGTCTGGGGCGGAATACCAGCTAGATTCATCAAAAGGGTTGACGAATAGTGTTTATTCCTCGTCCTTACCTTCTTCGGGGGAGTCTTGCTCCATCTCCTTGATTTCTTCGATGACAGCTTGCTTCTGAGCTTGAAATGATTCTTGCTTGGATTGGATTTCCTTCGCAGTTTCTACCGCCCTATCGATCATGTCGTGACGTGTCTTGATAGCTTCGTTGAGCTCCTCGAAAACCTGCATGTGCTGCATGTACCAATCATCTCTGGCAGCCAACTCTGCTTGCGCCGCTTGATTTGAATCGTCAATCTCCTCTGCTAGGGTTATTGCTGTACCAAGCCTCGCCTTCTCCCGGTCTAGCATCTCTTCAGTCTTCTCCAACTTGCTCTCGAGGAAAGGAATCTTGGTATTTGCCTTGGCTAAATCTACCTCCATCTCATCCTTTTGTCTTCTTAGGTTAGCGAGTAAATTGTTGATGCCCTCCTTCTCGGTCTCTTTGTCGATTAATTCTCTGTTCAGAGTCTCAAGCTGAGCCTTCATCTCAGTGATATCGGCCTCCTGTGCTTGGTATGCTACTAGGAGCTTGTCTAACGCCTCCTTGTCCTTCTCAGCTTGCTGCTCCAAGTGTCTAATAGTCTCCTGAGGGTCGCCTACGTGAGAGTCGCCTTGGTCAGTCATGCTTAGTATGCACAGGTGACCCCGATATAACCCCGGCGGAACCTGAGTCATCGTGAAAGTCAAATCAGGGGTTTTCTGACACCGCTGCTATGGTGGCAGAAAGCACCACGGTTAGCCTCTTGGAAGAAGGGATGTGTAATTTCTCATCCGGACCATGTGCATTGTTTCCAGGCCCTGAGGTTCCTGTGCATAGGAACATTGCATCTGGATACTTGCCCTGCATCATTGCCATGAATGGTATTGTTCCACCTGTCCAAGTAGCTAGAGGTGGCAGCCCAGAAAGTTCCATTGATGAACTGTGAATGGCTTTTGAAATTGTCCTATCCAATGGTGGAGCGTGAAAACCATCAGCACATGAGTCTGGGGTAAAGGTCACTTCTGCTCCATATGGAGGGTGTTTTTCCAGAGTCTCCTTAGCCTTGGTGATTGCCAACTCTGAGTCAACACCGGGAGGAATGCGAAAGCTAAGCTTCACATCGGTGTTTGTTCTAAGGACATTTCCTGCAACTTGAACGGGAGGAATCCCATCCGCTCCGATTATGGAAAGGGTAGGTTCCCAATTCATTGCTACTATCATTTCCTGAGTTGAGTTAGATACTTGCCTAAGGGAATCTACTGTGGGAAATTGCTCCCAAACACTGTCAC
This sequence comes from Euryarchaeota archaeon UBA462, assembly GCA_002506755.1. Classification (GTDB taxonomy): domain Archaea; phylum Thermoplasmatota; class Poseidoniia; order Poseidoniales; family Thalassarchaeaceae; genus UBA36. The sequence goes on along the minus strand of DAYD01000004.1, from coordinate 38,983 downwards.
CTACAATATCTGCAAGTGCTTCTGCCTTTGTCCATATCTGATCAGAAATGTCAGTATGCATTTCTGGAATCAGGACCCTTCCCGTGGAAGAGTCCTCTACTCTGTCCAGTAGCATTCGCAAAATTCTGAATGATGATGGGATGGATCCACCAGAATTTCCTGAATGTATTCCCTCATGGGACACCTTTACTGACAAAGTTCCTGAAACTAAACCTCTCAGGGACTCTGTCATCCATGTATGGTTGTAATCTGGACCTCCGCTGTCCATCACGACAATCATGTCGGGATCGCCAAGCTGCCCCGAGAGAGCGTCCAAGTATGGTGGGAGGTCAAATGATCCTGACTCCTCACATGTCTCGATTATTATCGTGCATTTAGGGTGAGGCACTCCTTGACCTTGGAGGAGCTGTACTGAGGTTGCGCATAGGTATCCACCATATCCATCATCAACTGAGCCTCTTCCGTAAAGCCAAGGATCTCTTCTAACCGCCTTAAGGGGATGTAGGCCGTCAGACCATAATTCGGGCTTTGATGGTTGCTTGTCAAGGTGAGAATAGAAAATCACCTCACCAGGTCCAGTACCCTCTATTGTGACTAACAGTAGAGGAGAGAGCTCACCGATCTTGTGTACCTCATGGGAAATTCCAACTATTTCCTGTTCATCAAGCCATTTGCAAAAAAGGTCAATTGTAGCATCCAGCTCTCCTAATTCTGACCATTTTGGCTCAAAAAGCGGCGATAGGGCCTTTATTTCTATCATTTCAGATAGGCTAGGTAATATAGAATTCTCCCATACCTGATCGCTTCTTTCCATCATCGAGGTTAGATCCAACTTCATGATAGTTAGCGGGGGCTTCACCTCATGGACTCTTCGTAATGGGGGTTTCACAGAAATTCTCGCAATTTCTGCAAACGGTTATGGGCTGATGGGTCAAATCTTCCAAATCAGACAAGGAAAATTCGGAAGGCAGAGCCATCATTGCTGTTCTTTCCAATGTCTTGAAGAGATCCTCCTTAGCTTGCTCTAGCAATTTCTCAGGATACTCGACAATCCTACCCGTGAGGCCGACCAGGATCGCAGGAGGCAGGACCTCTCTGTGTGGCATTCCGATTCTCTTCTTCTCCTCCTCCGTTCTGAGAAGTGCCATATGATAGAGGGCCATCTGCAGTCTATGCTTTCGAAGCATATTGACCTCCGCATCGCAATTGGGTCTGTCATCATCCGATCCCATTGACTCTAGGAGCCCATGGTTTACTTCTGAAATCAAGGATTCGGCTCCCTCGGTCTTTAGATCAACGGATCGAATAGAGGAAATCCCGTCCTCCGACCTAAAACAGAGGACGAGGTCTATGACTCCACTGATGTCTATCTCGGTGGACTCTATCTTCGCAATTTCCTCCCCTCCTTCGGGAGTCCATCTTTTCCTGGATACTGTTTCAAAGTTTAGTGGAATAGAGATGTCAAATGGCATCTCTGTTCTGAGACCCTCAAGCTTCTTTCCATCCACTAGTCCTCCGTCAACCATCCTTCCCAGTTTTCCCTGCAATATCTTACTGGCCATGGAAGATGTTGCATTCAATACAGCTTCTTGGTCGGCCCCCGGAGGCAGGAGCTCATTGAACACTGTTTTATGGATTTCAATGTCAGCCATCTTGTCATTTGTCTTTTTTGTCCACGATGACGGCAGGGGGATGCTCGTTCCCTCATCTCCTGGTCCTGGGTTTCCTATACCAATTTCCATAATTCTGTGAAAAATTGTTCCAAAGGTCGCTGGATCTATGGGCAGGAGAGGCTCGGTTAATTTGGTCTCAGAGCTTTTTAGAATCGGATAGGAGGTGTTTACACCTGCTCTAACTTCTAGCCAATGGCAGGTAGGGCATTCGAAGTATGATGGAAGTTTGCTTGGGTTGGCTCTAATTCTAGTTGTTTTTTCGATGAACGGTTCACTTATTTTTTGCTTTGGCTCCGAGATGGATCTAGCAGCATTGTCGATTTCCCCTATTTTCTGTAAGGGGGTCTTAGATGGAGAGGTTCCTTTTGGATTCTTGAAGCATTCCGGGTCATGGAAGATCAACATCCCCTTTCCTCCCGAACCTCCGAGAAAGGCCTCCTCCATCATATCCGCTGGGTCTAGGTTGATACTGCCTGAGTCCCCCAACTCGGGTTCTTTGTTCGATTTTGAGTGGTCCAGCCAAGGCGAGGAATCCTCACCCCTCCTCCATGATCCTCGCCTTAAGGACTCCAGCCACATTTGGCCTAGTTGAGGGGCGGATTTGTCATATGCGAGAGGGACGTTGATTCCGGTCTGATCGTGCCATATGGTTCCCTTGGGCGATCCTGAAATGATTAGCTTCTGCTCAGCCCTAGTGGCTCCGACGTAGAGTAGCCGCCTAGCCTCCGCGTTCTTTCTCGCTCTGTGAAGAAGTGAGACATGATTCCATAGTGCAGATTTGGGTGTGCTTTTCTCAGAAGGCCAAGGATTAGGGTGTCCTGCGAACATTTCTGGGCTGACTATTAGCCTACTATTCTGCTCGTTCCTCATGTTAGTTTGCCTAGGGGAGAATAGGTCTGCGAGTATGACTACCTTAGCCTCTAGACCCTTTGAGCTATGTATTGTCATTACTCTCACTGCTTCACCGGAAGGAGTGGTGGACGCCTCAAGGCTCTGTGAATTGCTATCGCCAAGTTCCCTGAGTTGGTCCGAAAGAACAATTGCATCTCCTCCTACTTCTTTTGACATGATCCTTACTAAATCGACGAAATGCTCTACGTCTTGCCTGGAAGTCTCGTCAGGATAGGCAACTAGTAGGTCTGAGTTATCTATTGTCTCCTCTAACAACTCTACAATCCTAGATTGTGAAGATAGCTCTACCCACCTCGAAACCATCGACCTCTGACGATCCCCGACGCAATGACCTAGTAGCCCCTTGAGGAGGTTCTCTTCATCCGGTTTTGATGATAGGAATGAGTGTAGTTGCCGGTCGTTGAGCCCCAGCAATGTAGATCGAGAAACCCATGCAGCGTTGTGACGTGATTTTGGTCTGGCAACAAACTGGATTAGTCCCTCCAGAGCTTTCACTGCAGGCCTGTCAAGTAGACCGCCCTCCCTGTCTACTTGAGATGGGACTCCCATGTCCGCTAGATGCCTGACGATTACATCCCTTAGTCCAACTCTGTTTGGCATCAGGATGCTAATCTCCTCTGGATTCACAGCGTTCTCTTGAGGTGCAATCTTCCATGATCCATCCGCTGATCTTACTCTTACTGCATTTCCGTCAATCAAGCTCCTCACTCTTTGAGCTATTAGTCTGGACTGCCGTTCTATGCTATCTGACGGACCGGGCCCAAAGGGATCTAGATACTCCTCCAGATTTTTGGAGGGGTCTTCGGATACGTTAGAGTCGGGAGGGCATATCCACTCTATTGATCCGTTAAGAGTCCGCTTCTCCGGAAAGCTATGTAGTGTCTGAGCGGAGGCGTAAAAGTCTCCCTTTGCCAGAATCCTGTGTCTATCCGAAAATACGTCTTCCCACCACTCGTTCATAGTATCGAGAAGGCCGCCTTCAGTTCTGTAATTTACATGAAGAGATACCATTCCTTCCTTTCTGGACCTTACTTCATCTGCCGAGGGAGCAGGGAGGTCCCAGTCTGTAGAGTCAAAGGGTATCCAGGAGGCTAAGTCCCTTCCTCCTCTCTCCATGTGTTCAGTAGCCGTGGCAATAGTGGAGATGTGGTCATTCCTTGGGTCCCTGCTATGAGTCTCTTTCCTCAGTGGAGGTTGGCTTGTTAGCTCTGCTATACTAGAAAACTCGTGTGCGTTAATAGCTCTCAATGATCTTGCGAACTCTAAAAATCCGGTCACCTCCGCTTGCCTGAATGCGTAGATACTCTGTTTTACATCACCAACATAGCAAACGGTAGGCTGCCATGGGGTATCTGGCTTAACTGGGTCACCCTCTTTTTCTTGCCGTGGCCCCCACAGTCTCGAAAGCAGTCTCCACTGCAAAGGAGAGTTGTCTTGAGCCTCGTCGATTATGAATGCCCTGAACCTTCTCCTTATGTCTCCTAGAATACTATATCTGGCCTCAAGATCGGCTCTCATGGCCCCTAAGCTAGCTTGGGAATGTCCTGCAGAGTTTGGATTTTCTTCTAGTCTCTTGATAGCCTCAAGTGCGCTGATAATGTGATCGTCTCTCCAAGGACTAGTTTCAAGCGAGTCGAGGGCTTGTTGTACAGTAGGGTGATAGAATGCTCTGCATACCTCAGGACAATTGGTTAGGAGGAGATCTCCGGCCATCCTTTGGATGTCATCAAAGTCATGAACTTCGTTTCGAAGTTTAAGATTCTTCAGAACTCCTTGGAATCCTTGGTGAAGGAGTTGGAGGTCTCTTAGATTTTGAATCTCTGACTCGAGGGAGAAATGGTAATTCTTCTTTGGGTCTTCAGGCCTTTCTGGTATCTCCTTAGCAAGGGGAAGGGATGGAGGACCCCAGTCCGATGGTGTGTGAGGGGGCTTTGCTCCATCCAAGAGGCTTGAAATTCTGACAAAGTGCAGAACCATGACCCCTAGATCGTCAGACCAAATCCTGTCTAGTTCTGATTTGTGATTCTTCATTTCATCTGTGAATCTATCCTTAATGCTCTTGTCAGAGATATCCGCATGGCTTCTTATTCCGGATTCCCATCCCCCGGATGGTAGTTTCAATCTTGGGAGAAAGGTCATTTTCTTGTTATACATTGAGGAAGGAGAAACTATGCACATCAGGATCTTAGCCATCCATAGCAGTTTACCCCAGTCATCCGTTGGTGGGCCTTCAACGATCAAATCATCTAATGAGGCCATCCTAGTCTGAGGAGGCCATCCAGGAGAAGATGGTGTCAGGAGTCCGGTTTTGATCGACTCTCTAATTCCGTGAGCGATAGCATGAGTTCTATCGGCCTGTGTCGAGATATCTTTGCTATCGATCGAAGAGAGGATCTTGTATCTCAGCAAATCCCCATCCAATTTTCCTTCTTCGTCAATTATTTTCCGTGACGATTCCTCCACGAAGACAGACTTGCTAACCAAGGCTCTCAAAACCCTAGTCGCAGAGGTCCTCCCGGAGTAGTGCCTAGCTACCCTATCTCTTGCAGCCAACACATCGGCAGCGATGGTTGCGGGAATTCCAGCATCTACAGCGTCACCGATACGTGATTTTTCGCTTGCTAGCCTCCAGATTGTCCTTAAAGAGGTCTCAACCAGTATAGCCCTTCCTGAGTCTGAGACATTCTCTCGACCAAGGGCATCTCCCAACCAACCCCTGTAGGGAGTCACAAGCTGAGAGAGGAATGAGTCAATTGTTCCGATTGGGGCATCCTCCAACAGGGTTAGGAGTTGCTCGACGAACCCCTGACTCCTTATTCTAGGATCTCTTCTAATTTCACCATCATCACCTATCGGACCGGGTCTTAGTCTCGAAATCGCCTGTCTAAGCCTGTCCTTCATTTCGTTTGCAGCCCTGTTAGTGAAGGTCAGGAGTACTACTTCCCCTGGAAGAAGGCCTCCCCATTCCTCCAGATTGACCCTTTCCGATGCGGGATGTATGGTCACACCACCTACCGTGCTGGATGGTCTTGCTGGTACAGGAAGTAGTCTAGTAGCCCTTTGATCAGAAGATAAGTAGTGCTCGATCACCCTGTCCACGATTGTGCTAGTCTTACCAGTTCCCGCCCCTGCATCTATCACTATGTGAGAGTCTAAATTCAATGCAAGACGTTGTGCTGTATTAAGCCTGATCAGAAAAATCCCTCCATCTTGACATTGCAAGTGCTTCTAACCGAGCAAAAGGAGCAAACTCCGGGCGAGGGAGTAGGATGAACACTACCCGATCGTGCCTTGTAAGCTACCTTCTGGGCAACACTAAGCCTCTGAGCTAACCAAGCCCTGAAGTGATCGCTATCCGGGCTCGGACCCTCATCATGGAATCTGTGGAGTTCTGAGGTGACAGAAGATCTGGTCCCAATATTTGTCCTGTCATTGTCTTTCGAATATTTGGATGAGAGCTCGATGAAGTGCTCGGATGTGTGGCCGAGTACCGATATTCCCGCTCCCAGAACCAAGTCTCCGGGATGGGTTACTTCCCAGGACCTAGCGTAGATGGCAAGTTGCAGTTCCTCCAGTAGGCCCTTGTGGTGACGTTGTATAGCCGATCCGGACTCAGATGTCTTCAGATCTCTGATTGCTACTATTCTTCTGGGAGACCAACCAGATCCGTGAATCCTGATTGGCGCTACTGAGTCGTTTCCAGACTCGTTCACCCAAATCCTAGAGTCCCTGTCAATTGGCAACAAATCTACCCTGTCAATCCACCCCCTAACTTTGATTGGATCATTAAATCCATCAGAGATTTCTATACCTGGATTATCCTCTTTTCCTATCTTCCACTCAATCGCGATAGGAGCAGAATCACCTAAATCAAATTCCGCGGAAATAATCCCTCCTACTCTACCGGCAAGGGGCAGGGGCATTGGGTCAGCTAGCCAGCTATTCCATTCCTGGAGATTCATGCCAGTTAACATACGAAGGCGATTTGTAGATACTGCATCTGTCCTTCCAAGCCAGGGAGCGTGTGAGTCTAGTGACTCAAGTGCCAGCATCATGATCTGCTTTTTGTCCATCCCTGAACTCCGTACGCTGCTGTATCCCAAGCCTCTCTCGTCTCTCTCTTTTCCGGATGAGAGTCCAAGAACTCCTTGGATAATATCATGATGCACGTTGTGGATGAGCTCGCCGTGGGTCCTGCTATCCACATCTTCCTCCTGATTCTCTTCTCTTTGAGCCCCAAGTTCTCTCGTCATCCATGCCATCCGGGGGCACCTGTGCCAATCCTGCAACCTAGTTGGTGACCAAAGATCGATTTCCTGCCTAGGTTCGGATAGGTGTCCGTGCCTAGAGTCACTGACAGCAGAACCACTGGGAGCCAGCGGAAGTGGCCTAGGATCTATAGTTGGAGGGGATTTGCCGTTCTTATCCACTCCCCCCACCACTGGCCATCGATGGTTCTCTCTGGGATTCAATACTCCCTCTGGAGGTTTGCCTCGAAGCTTTGATTTCTCCAAAGATAAGATGTGTTGAATAGCGGAGTCTGGAAGATAGCCGTCCTTTTCCGGAACAGTAGGCTGCCGTCTCTCTCTGTCTCTCTGCAAATGTGGATCTAAGGGAATCGATATTGAGCTTGGATTCAGAGGTGACCTTTGAGCGGGCTTTCCAGATTGTATCATTTTTCCTTCCTGCTGTCTTAGTCCTCTTTGTGAGTTGTCGGTATCAAGAGACAGGTCCCTGACCCCTTTCGTTCCATCAGGATCGAAATCACTTATCCATTCCCTTATTGGGGCAGCAGGCGGGGAGGACTCGTCCATGCTTGAATCGAGTACTATTACTTCCGGTGCAGAGTGAAGGATGTGCTGAAGGCTATGACGGGCGTCCCTGATGGGAGAATCCGGGCTTAGGATTCCAAGGGAATGCCTCTCCTCTTCACCCAGGAAGGCAATCTTGGGCACCCTCAGGTCCCAGGAGGTGCTTGATAGGTTTGACATTATGATTGTATCAGAAGTGCTTCCCAGCGCCTCTGATGGACTCATTACCGATACTCCACCTGTGTAGTTTTGTCCACCAGCAACTGCAGTTGAAGCCCTCGAAAGTGAGTTCATCTCCTCTACCCAATCAGGCCCCATAAGGGGGTGGTTTTGATTAGAAGTGGTTTGCATTTTTCTCAGGAGCTCTCTATCCATAGAAAGAGACTGCAGGGCTGAGGCTGGGCTGAGACCAACCCCTCCATACCTGCTCATTTCTGACTTCAAATCGATAAGCTTGAGTGTCCTTTCGAACCATTCGTCACCATCGGTCGGCGGGCTTAGGAGTGGTAGCTCATGGCCAGAAAAGCACCCAAGAGCCCCCTGGTTAGCTCGAATTATCTCTCTGTCCGTTCCTCTTAGCAAGGGAAATAGTGAGTTTGCTAGGCAAAGCAACCACCACTGCGTGGATTCCTTTTCCGGTCCCTCCTTATCTTTGATAGGGGGCCTCGAAAGGGTGTCAATCCACTTGGCCAATGCACCCGGTCCGCCCAAAACGTGCTCGTTTCTTGCTATCTTGGTGAGAATCTCTGGATTTGCAATTGGAGTTATTTCGCTCTCTGTGGGATGCTTAAGGGAATCTTCGAAAGGAACGATTGATGATTGCAATGCTAGATTCCGAAGCCTTTCCAAAGAAAAGGCGTCTGGGCCATGAGATAGGTTTGCTAGAGAGATTATCCAATGGCATATGGGGTGCGTGTGCGTGCTTGTCTTACTTCTCACTAGCCCCAAACCCAAGTTGCCAAGCATTCTTTCCCATTTGTGTCTGTTATTCTCAGCAGAGGGATCAACGATCGTTATCCTTGACGATCCGCTTGACATGGCTTCGTTTACGAAGTCCATTGCGACTCGGAAAGAGTGCTTTTCCCTGCTAAGTAGTATCCTCTGTATGTTTCCGATTTTGTCTGAACTATCTATTGAATGACTGGGAACCCATTTAGGGAGGCTATTCGAGTCCCTAACGGGATGCTCATCTAGTAGGAGATTACCGTGGTGACCGAGTCTGAAGTTCCCTGAGTGGACAAGCTGATGAACAGGCTTGTGCTTGGAGATTGAGAGGAGAATTTGACTGCGAGATCTACTCATCACAGGTGAGTGGTCTAGCATGATAATTCCATCAACGTCCGATAGTGTGAAGGGCGTTTCTCCTCCGTTCAGACATTCAATTATTCTCTTAGGGACCATGTCCGGATGGGTTCCTCTCAGTCGGTTTTCCAATCTAGTTAGCACTTTCCTGAAGGTTGTAATTCCGGGACCTTCCCAATCCTTGATTGCTAGTTCTCTTGAAAGCTGACGATGTAGTGATGTTAGTGCCTCTGTCTTAGCCTTGCCCCACGCCATATCTGGAAGGGGGTTGATAATTGGGAAGCCTAATTTCGCGGCCTCCTTTTGACACTCCTTGTGAAGTACTATTCTGAATGGGCCCTCGGTAGATATGACCCTGGGCAACCTCACGTCGGCGACCAGAGAGCTAATCAATGAGTCAATAGTATGATGCAGGGTTCTATCGACTGCTCTACCTAGTCCTATCCCAGAGAGTACCTGTTTCCTGGTATTTTCATTGGGATAAATTAAGAGGATCCTGGGCGTTCTCCCTGACTTAAGCCCGGATGAGTCTAGTGACTGCAGCTTGATGTGGTTTAGAAGCCATTCAGGAATTGGACCTCGACTGATCTCCTCGCTGGTTATGTCATAATCTCCGGACACCGAACCACCTCCCTGAGCGTTGGGCATGATTGACGGAGGTTATTCAACCCAACTCATGATTGACATCATCAGTGAGTGTTAATTTTCTTTCTGCGAGGAGTAAGCGCCGCGAGTAGGCAGAGTAGTGTTGACACGGCCGGTGCAGGCAGAGAGCCTGCTTGAGCGGGAATTGTTGTCTCCCAATCAATTAGTAGAATGAGCGAAATATCATCCCCATCCCATGGAGGGGGTAGAGCGACCTGAAGGGAACCATTGTTCCAGTTGGGGAGCTGAATAGTCTCGTGTAGAACATGGTGGTAATAGTCAAGCCCGTTTGTTCCATTGGGATAGTATATGCTATCTTCCACAATCATCAGAACTGCTTCAGCAGTCCAGTCTCTTGAGCTAGAGAGGTCGTTGTACCAATTAACCACTGCTCCATTTTCCGATTTGGCTATTTCCATTGACATAGTTCCGTTGCCTTGGAAGGGATGGCTTGACCCGAGAGAAAGAGCAGTTGAGTAATCGGTTACTAGGCTATTGGACCTAGTGCTATCTCCGGTGTACATCCTCTCTCCATCAAAGACCTTCGAAGGCGCGGCCCTTTCAGTTCCGCTCAGGTATGGGGTTTCGCTCGATTCTAGAGACCCTCGACCATATTCTTCTATCCACCTTGAGTCGGATGATTCGCTACCGAATGGGTCTAGAGTTTCATATAGGTACCTGTGGTAGTGGAAACGGAGGACTTCATGACTTCCGATCGCTTCATCCAAGGCTATCTCGGTCTTTACGCAGTTAAAACACCAAGTGGCCGTGTATACCTCTACTATGCTGGGTAAGTCTGACACTTCAATCGTGGATTTCTCATTAGTAGTGTTATTGCTGAGTAGGATTGAGGGTCCGCCCATTGTCCCGGCATTCATGCCCAGCCTAGCATCATCCCACAATTTGGAGCTGGCCGCTGAAGCATGAATCGGTAAGATTAGCATGGTAGCTAATAGGATCGCTAGGAGGCTTCTCACATCAGCTCGAGTGGGGCTGGCTATTGAACGCTTACGGATTATCGGGAGGCTGCGAACGCCTCTATTGCCCTATCTACATCTTCATCGGTGATGTGAAGATGGGTGACCGCTCTAATTGAAGAGTCGTCGATCGTTAGCGTATCCACTCCCTGGTCTGATAGTTTGGAAACCATTCCCTCTGCGCTTCCCTTTTCGCAGCCGATGTAGACCATATTTGTTTGGACCTGATCCATATCCACATTGTACCCCATCTCGCTCACGGCCTCTGCGAGCCTTCGGGCCCTGTAATGATCATCACGAAGTCGTTCGATGTTGTTGTCCAATGCATAGAGTCCTGCAGCTGCTAGGATCCCCGACTGCCTCATTCCTCCTCCGAACATCTTTCTCCACCTGTATGCCCTATCGATCATCTGGGAAGATCCGACAAGGACGCTTCCAACGGGGGCCCCCAATCCCTTGGATAGACATATCGAGACCGAGTCATAGTGCTCCGCTATTCTTGCAACTTCCACCCCCATAGCAACAGAGGCGTTGAAAATACGCGCCCCATCTATGTGGGATGTGCAGTTGTTCTCGGTGGAGACCCTAGCGATTTCATCCATTGTTTCTAACGGGTAGCAGGTACCTCCGCCTCTATTGGCGGTGTTCTCAACGCAAACCATGGACCCGTTTGGGAAGTGCCCCAAGCTCCCATCTCCCTTTCTTATCGCGCTTTTCACATCTTCCGGGTTCATTATGCCGTTCAATCCTTCCACAAGAGCTACTGAAACTCCGGATAGAGCGGCAAATCCCCCTCCCTCGTAGATGTAGATGTGGCTGTGCGCCTCAGTGATGATTTCGTCTCCTGGCTCGGTCTGCGCACGTATCGCAGTAGCGTTGCACATTGTTCCGGATGTTACGAACAGCCCGGACTCCTTACCGAGCATATCAGCCAGCCTATCCTGTAGTTGTATGACAGTTGGATCGTCGCCGAGAACGTCGTCCCCTACGATTGCCGTGGTCATTGCCTCCCTCATTCCGGCCGTTGGTTGGGTCACGGTATCACTGCGAAGGTCTACCCTGCCTCCGGGGTATTCCCTCATGGTATTCGGAATGGAGTAGGACAAATAACTGATACTATCAGACTAATCCTTCTTCCTTATCTGTCCTACTGTTAGATCCTCGGAGTACATGTAGGCCTTCCCCCGGCTCCCTTCCTGTTTCTTCCTTCCAGAGATGTATAGAATGGCCATCGTGCCAAGAACAACGGATGGTACGGCGAAAATGAGCAGTGTCAGCATTAGAGGCCTCTCGACATCGGTGCACTCGGTCTGGCCGCTATACTCCTGCTCCTGGCCACTGGGGCACTCTGTCTGCTCAGTGGCACCCTCCTCTGCTACGAAGTTCCCTGGTTGTGCTAGATCGCAGCTCCTGGATCCCTCGGATGACTGGAAGGTTCCTGGCTGACAGGGGGTTTGCGAGGTAGCCCCGGATGATTGGACAAAGTTACCTGGGTCTGCTTCTAAACAGGATTCCTGTCCTTGGTCGGGCTGGAAACTGCCTGGTCTGCAGCTCGTCTGTGACATGGCACCCTCCTCGGGGACGGAGTGCCCTGGCATTGCCTCTTGGCACGACTCTTGGCCGCCAACATTCTGGTATTCGCCCTTTGGGCACGGGATTTGGTCTGATGCACCCTCCTCTGGTACATAGCTACCTGGAGTCGCATCCATGCAACTGGTCTTTCCTGCGGTCGACCTGTAGGTACCTGGCTCGCAAGGGGTCTGTGAGGAGGCCCCTTCCTCCGATACGTAGTGTCCTGGCGAAGCCGGTATGCACGATGTCTGCCCATCTGGTCGGTAGTTCCCCGGTGTACACGACACGGTGGATGTTCCGTCAGGTGAGGCCACCTCCCCGGGAGCAGGTTCGATGCACGAGCCTGATCCAGACTCGGCCTGATATTGCCCCTCAGGACACGGGGTCTGGCCTGTTGCACCGTCAAAGTCCACGTAGCTTCCCGGATCAGCAGGGGTGCACTGTGACTGCCCTGCAAACTCGGAGTAGGTACCTGACGGGCATGGGGTCGGAGAGCTCGATCCAGGTGCTGAGTAGTTTCCTGGTTGGGAGTTTTCGCAAGAGGTCTGCCCGGGGGACGACTGGAAGGTTCCGGCTGGGCATTCCACCTGGTTAGTAGCGCCATCGAAGTTGGTGTAGTTTCCTGGAGATGATTCCAAACAAGACGCTTGGGCCTTCTGCGGCTGGTAGGTGCCCGCTGGGCAGAGGGACTGGGATGACTGCCCCTCTGAGTCAACATAGTTTCCTGCGGAGGCCTCTGTGCATTCTGATGCACCGGTACCAGGCATGTATTTTCCGACGGAACATGGTATCTGCTCGGCGGATCCTAGGATATCGACATAGTGGCCCGGCTCTGCATTTAAGCAAGAGGTGGAGCCTTCGCTAGGCTGGAACTGCCCCTGTTGGCATTTGTCTTGGGCGTCTGATCCCGAAGATTCGACGAAGTGTCCCGAGCTTGCGGTGATGCAGGAGGTCTGGCCGGTGGAGCTCTGCCATGTTCCGGCCAAGCAGGGGTCCTGATTGGTTGCCCCAGATAGGGCTACGTAGTGTCCCGAGCTTGCGGTGATGCAATCTGACGCCAGTGATGCAGGTTGGTAGGTACCGGGGCTGCAGGGAGTCTGTTCCGTAGATGCCTCTCCAGATACGAAGTTTCCGGGGTCAGCAGGGATGCACGATGCTTGCTCGGCAAGTGGCTGGTAATATCCCGTCAGGCATGGGAACTGCTCCTCTGAGTACTCGGGCGAGTAGTAGCCGGCAGGGGTCACCTCGGAGCATTCCAAGGGGTCACCCACCGCGTAGTGCCCAGCTGGGCAACCCATAGGTAGGGGGTCGGCCATAGATATGATCCCATCCGAATCGGGGTCCCTGTCTGATAGGCTGGCGAGGTTGTTCGTGTAGGACTGGATGGGGTCTGGTTCGTTGCTGTTGGGGTACGGGTCGTCAATGCCACCCTCTCCAGGGTAATACGACCCAAGTTGGCCTCTGGTGTTGGCACCCCAGCAGTAGACTTTGGAGTCGGCTGTAATTGCGCACGTGGACTCGGTTGAGCCCCATTCGAGACTGCTGTTCTGATCCCAGTCAGCGGAGAACCACTGACCCATCGTGGTCAAACCAACGAACTCGTGGCCACCAGATACCTGAGTTAGGGGTGATACAGAGCTGCTGGCCCCACCGTTCCCCAGCTGCCCGTTGGTGTTCTGACCTCCGCAGTAGGCCTGATTGCCGTCAAGGATGGCGCAACCGAAGGAAGAGGCTTGTGCGAATGATAGTGCAGTCCTTCCTTGCGGTACCTCCTCATTGATTACTGGCTGCATCCCATTGTTGTCTGGGTCGCCGGGATTCCAGACACCTCCTTGGCCCCAGTATGCCAGTGATCCATTGTCGAGGATGGCGACTGTGAATACCCCACCGCCTTCCACTGCGACTGCCCCTCTACCTTCTGGCATTGGAACGTGAACTGGTTCAAACTGGATTCCAGAGAAAACGGTCGAGCCAGCAGGGACTGATGCGCTAGGGCCGCCATAGGCCCATGCAACCCCAGTTAGGGTATCTCCGACCTTTCCCTGCCATACGAACTCCCCCTGCCAGACAAAGTTTCCATTGCTGTCAACTTGGCGTAGCAGTCCATTGCCCCCTTGAGAGCTGAAAGACGTAGAATCAGTAAGGTTCAGCACGGAGTCTTGACTGCTGAATTGATGTGTAGTCGATGTGACGTAATAGCCGGGCTCTTGACCCATTTTACCGGATTCTCCCCAGCAGTAGACGCTGTTGTTATCCAAAACTGCGCATGAATGCGAGCCCCCCACGGAGACCGAGACGGCGGGCCTGTCATCAGGGAATTTGACTAGGTTAGGAGCTCCGACTGCACTAAAACGATTGCATTGGTGGTCGGGGGCATCGACTTCAAAATCATTTGCGTAGCGGCAAAAGGTATAATTTTCATCAATGTCGAATGCGTAACCCAGTTGTCCGCGGTGGTTGTAGCCCCAGCATGAGACTGACCCATTTTCGAGAATTGCACAGGAGTGACCCGACTCACCCGAGACCATCGTCTTAACTGTTGAGTTACCCGGGAATTGCACCTTCTGAGGGGCCTTGTCCCCATGGTTGAAACAAAGTCCATTCCACCAATTGCCACCGTCTGGATTCAGTTCACAAGTGTTCCTTCCTAGTTGTCCCATCCTTCCCGATCCCCAGCAGTAAACCTCGTCCGAGGTTGTGACTGCACATGCATTGTAGTAGCCGACTGCGACCTCTCTGAATGACATGTTAGCAGCTTCGGATACCGTCACTGGTACCGTTGAATGTGTGCCGTTACCTGCTTCTCCGTTCCCCAGTTGGCCTTGGTTATTCGCGCCCCAGCACTTCAGGGACTGGTCCTGCATTACCATGCAGACGGTCCCCCTACCACTTGCGATTGTAGCATCTGTGTAGATTGATCCTGAGGTGAAGCCAGGTGCGTTGTTTGACCCAGACGTGTAAAATCGATCACCCTCATCCTCCAAGAGCTGTCTGTCCGTGGATGTCATTAATGGGCTAGCAGACATCCCAATCAGCAGTATTATCATTGCGATCGAGGTAATTCTTCCTACATTGTGGGGTCCTGTCATGGGCATCGAGAAAGAGCCATGATAATAACGATTTACAGAAGTATTTCAGACTTTTCAATACGAAGGTCAAGCTAATTTGTATGAGTCCTCACGGACCCCTATGGCGGGCAGGAAAGTGGAGTCATTCTTGTCCGACAACTGCCCCCCAATGGGTATCTATGAGACCCTTTACGCTTTCAGGGACTCCTTTGGGAGCTTCATGGGAGAGGAGGGGACCCATCCTTGGTCGCAAGGATTCCCTCTCACGACTCCGCTAGAGAAGTTCGATGGCCCCCCACTTCCGGGAAGTGTGGAAGTCACGTGGGAAGACCGATTCTATCCTAAGGCCTGGGGTCACCCGAAGCTACGAGAATCCATCGTGAATTTCTACAATAGTCAATATGGGTCCCAGATTACCCCCGAAAATGTGATGGTTTTCGCTGGAGGTCGACCTGGGATTTACACTGTGATGGCCTTCCTGAAGAAGCATGTCAGCGTCAGGATTGGGAATATTGAATGGCCGGCTTATCTGGACATACTGACCCAGACCGATACTGATTACGGCATTGTGCCCTTCACAAAGGAGAACGGTTTCCATCCAGACAACTCGGAGTACTTCGATAGAAGCGGGGTGGCTTCTGGGACCGCACTGATGCCAGTAATCTCCAATCCTCAGAATCCATCTGGCCAGACTCGATGGGGGGAGGAGCTGGAAGAGTTAATCGGTATGGCAGAAGAACCCGGCAATGGGATACTTCTTGACGAGGCTTACGAGATGTTTCACTCCCCCTCCGTAAGCGGTATCGAGTACGTAAATGATCTTGATAACAGCAATATCTTTCTTGCTGGTGCCTGTACTAAGGGGCTGCAATCACCGGGAATAAGGATAGGTTGGATAATAGCGAGTAAGACAAATGTTGAGACCATGTCAAACTACTCTAGCTTCGGAATGGGCGGCGTGAGTCACCCTTCTCAACACTACGCGGTTGAGCTTCTGAAGCCAGAGCGTGTCAAGAAGGCTAGGAAGGCTGTGGAGGAGCACTACAACTGGCAAAGGAACCGTTATGGGAGGGCATTTGAGGAAATGGGCCTAGGGGTCTACACCGGGAATGGAGGTTTCTACCACTGGCTGGAGCTTCCCGAGGGTATGGAAAGCTCAGAATTGAATCGAAGGCTCTTCAAGCGGGGAGCAGCCATACTTTGCGCATCGGACTGCGATATGGCAAGACCCCATTCAAAGGACCCGGAATATGACACTCCTTATTCCCGATTCTTCAGATTCTCATTTGGGCCGCTACTACCAGAAACATTTGAGTCAGACATCAAGTTGTTTCGCGAAGTTCTGCAAGAGTACCAAGATGATATTTGATATAAATGAAGATAGCAAGATATCGTCGTTTATTTTGACTCATTTATTTGGTCAAATCCATAAATGATGGTTTTCCTCGATGGGCCCATGGCGGGAGGACCGACTGCAGAACAAGCTGCCAAGCTCGCCAAGGCTACCTACATCCAATTCTTGGAGGAACCTGAGCAATCGAAGCAAATTGCCAATATTCCTAAGCTTCTGAAGAAATTTGAGGGTAACTATGGAACCATGATCAAAGGTCTTCAGAAAAAGTATGGAAAGGTGGGTACCAAGAAGAAGGAGCCTGAGCCTGAGCCTGAGCCTGAGCCTGAGCCTGAAGATAAGCCCAAGAAGAAGAAGAAAACATCCTCCAGTAAGCCAGTAGATCCTGCCGAGGCAAAGGCTAAGGAAGCGGAGGCAAAAGCCGAGGCAGCGGCGGCAACTGCAGAGCTGAAGGCTGCAAAGAAGGCACAAGCTGGTGAGGCCAAGGCTAGTGCAAAGGCCGCTCAGGCCGTCGCCAAAGCCGAGGTTGAAGCAAAGAAGGCTGAAGCAGGAAGAAAGGCAGCTGAAAAACAGGCCGAAGCCGCGAAGAAAGCGCTTGATGACCTGAAGACCTCATCTAAGCTATCTCCCGAGGAGCTGAAAGCCAAGGAGGCGGAGCTCAAGGAAAAGGCAAAGGAGGCGGAGGCGGCTGCTAAATTGGCCACTAAGGAAGCCAAGGAAGCCATGAGTGAGGCAAAGAAGCTAGGTACCGAAGTCGCGAAAGAAGGCAAGGCAGCCGCAAAAGCAGAAGCAGAGCTGAAGAAGGCAGAAATGGAGACTAAGGTTGCTGAAAAGCAGCTAAAGGCCTCTGGCAAAGCTGCCAGTAAGGCTGAGCAGCAACTGGAGGAGTTCCGGGCGAAAAGGGAGTTAGCCGAGTCAAAGATGGAAGAGACCATGGCCAAGAAACAAGAGGCTCTTGAAGCTGCCAAGGGAGGGGCTCAAGAGGCCAAAGGAGCCCTTGAAGACGTTAAGGCCCAGATGAAAGACGAGATGAAGGCCGCAAAATCACTTGAAAAGGAAGTGAAGGCAAAGCAGAAGGAGATACTACAAGTCGAAGCAGAGGCAAAGGCAGCCATCGAAAGGAAGGAAAAAGTCGAAAAGGAAATCGAGGAGAGTCAAAAATTCAAGTCTGATACCACTAGGAGAGCGGAGGAGGTCGAGAAAGACATAATCAAGCTTCAGAGTGAGATGAAAGGCAAGGAAGAGGCTTTGGTAGGGGTTGAAACAGAGGCTCTGAGGGCAGAGAGAGAGGCCGCAGAGGCCGAGCTCAAGCTCAAAGCAAATTTGCTAGATCGAGAGGAGCTCATTTTAGAAAGAGTATCATATAAGGCAGTGCAGGTCAATTGGGCTCAGATAGGTGAGGCTGAGGGCCAGAAGCCAGATGACCTGACTAGGATACAGGGGCTGGATGAGTTCTCTCAGAAGAAGCTCAATGTTCTTGGCATCCACACCTTCGACCAGATTTCAAAGATGGACCCTGTAACCGCTGAGGTTGTAAACGACGCAATGGAGTTTACACCTGGTAGAGTCACCAAAATGATGTGGGCCCAACAGGCAATGCAACTAATGATGGAGCGCGGAAGGTAGTCCTCTAAACCGCGTCGTAGAAATTGAACCCGCTCAGTGGTGGGGTGTAGACGTGGAGGTTAATGAGATTGGAGTCATCGTCGTTGGAAACTCGATGAATATCCGGCTCATCAGCAGCACACACCTCGCCTGGCATGTATCTCCTTGAAGAAACTGGATTGGCCTTTCCTTCCTCGTTTGCTTCGTAGATCGTTTCAGTGGAAACTCCCGATACGATTAGGAATGCGCAATCGCTACCAACGTGATCATGAATGGGGGTATCCTGCCCTGGAGTCCAGCATATTGCAACTAGCTCGTAATGCTCGTTCTTGCTGATTACGTTTCTCTGGTACCCATCTTCTGAGTAGCCTATGCATTCCTCGAGAGCAGCTATGTTAAGCTCTAAACTGGAGAGTTTAGAGTCCAGCTCATCCAGCCCTGGCCTCCTATCAATTCCATCTAGCCAGTCCTTTAGGCCGCTTATTCCCGGGCACCGGGACAGTAGGTCTGAGCGGGCTTCATCCGAAAGGGGCGCCTGTGTGACCATGTCATCACGAGAATGATTTCGCTCATGATTCTTATGCCAGTTGACCTGAGAAACGCAATCATCCCACTAGTGGAAGATCTCCGGTTATCTTATCAATTTCTCTCCTGGAACCTGGCCCTATTCCCACAACTGTCTCAGTCCCAGGAGGGATTTCCGTGTGGCCCGCATCCTTGACAAGATAGCAAACTAATCCTGCCTTTTTCGCTCGTGATAGAATCTTCCTTATCGAATCTCGACTCGGTGCTTTGCAGACTATCTTGCGAGCACCACCTCGACGATAGTTATCCAACATCCTAGGTGCAAGCTTCTTAGCCCTAAGCGCGCATTCCATACTCGCGTGGCCGCACTGAGCAGCAAGTTTTCCCTTAGAGAGTTGTAAATCTGCCCTAGTGACCAGTACCATGGTGATTTCATCAGCTTGTGACAACTTGACTCACCGTTTTGATTCTCGGTTCCTTTCTGTGCCGCAGCATAATTTCTCCCATGGGGTTTGCTATCCACGCAACAAACACGAGATTTCCAACCGCATGATAGAGGTCGAACAGTAGGCCGTTTACGAGATATGGCATGAGAAAAGAGGCGTCAGTGTTCAGAAGAATGCTCAAAGAGACTATCCAATCAAACAAGAATGCGGAAACAACAGAGGCTAATGCCACCCTGTTTAACTCTAAACGGCCCTCTTTCAGCAAATGTTCTGAGAGAAGTGCGCCTATTAGGCCGACTGTCCCCCAACCAATCACTTGGAATAGGGTCCAAGGTCCATGTCCAAGTAAAATCAAGTTTGAGGACAATGCTATGATTCCAGATAGCGCAATTGCTCGAGGCGCACCAAAGTATATTCCAGCCAGAAGCACAATGACTGTCACCGGCTGAACGTTTGGAATTGGTTCCAGAAGTATTCGGCCCGAGACTCCAAAAATCGCTAATAATGAGAGCATTGCGAATGTGTTTCTATCCTCCAGCTTACGTTCCCCTTTAATCAGGGCAACGACTATCGCAGATACGATTGCTAGGTTGATTACTGACTCTTCGAGAGGAGAAAGCGCAACGTCGTGTATCCCATACATGGTGATCCCCGCTTGATTGGAAGGTACGCCGCACTTGATGATTGCGAATCTGTAATCCTACCAAGTCTCTATCTTCCACAGGACTACGTCCCCCTCGGAAAGTATCATGTCAGATATTCCAACCATTGAGTGGCCCCCATTATGATAGAGCGACCAATAAGCTCCGGAAGAGTCAGTGCAAGAGTAGGCATCACACGGTTCTATGCCGCCTATGGAATCTATTTGCAAACCGAATGAAAACTCCGTCGAGTTGTATGAAAGATCGGGGGATGACGCATTTACAGCGCTATCCATCAGATCCTTGCCATTTTCAAAACCAGAAAATCCTCCAACACATGCACCCGTGCCGTTGTAGTCCATATTCACACCTATTGTGGAGCCATCAAACTCGATCATGGTTACTCCTGATGAGAACTTTGCGTGTGCGGCTTCTGAGGGAAAAAGTACGCAAAGAGCCTGTGAATTAACCCATGTTTCAGGCAATCCATCGTGAGCCGAGTCGCTATCATTGACGTAAGATGCAGCTTCTTCGTTCAGTCGGTCGCTTATTGAGGGTGCTAGCATAATTACTGCAATAACGGCTACCCCAGAGAGGGCCTTTGTGATATCAGACATAGAGCCTTCTGGTTTCGTGTCTGGTCTAATAAGTTAGTTGTTAACCTGTAAGTAGTCATTTATTATTGATTTAATATTTCGTTAATATTCCGTTTCAAAATTTCGCTTACAATCTTCCCATCTGCAGCTCCACCTAGCTTACCCATTACCACTCCCATCAGAGGGCCGATCGCGGCCATTCCCTGATCTCTGACATATTCTCCTCGCTCCTCTATCACCTCTTCCACAGCTAGTTGAATAGAATTAGTGTCTGCAGGCACTAAACCTCTAGAAGCAGCCTCTAAAGTCATCCATTGAATAATTCCTTCAAGTTCTCCCTCCTTCGATTCTATTATGAGCTTCTCTAGGCCATCCCTAGACATCTTTCCTACCTCGATTAGATGTACTGCTACTGCAAGAGATTTCGGCTTCTCGGAACCATGATCGAGCAGCGCACTGGCCCATGACCTAGCTTGCAGCCGTAAAGGGCCTTCGATTCCTTCGATGAGAAGGTCGTCTAGCTCCCCATTCAGGATTGCCTCCTTCTGATTCTCAGAGATATCTAGAGCCGATAAGCGAATTGCCCTTTCTTCCGATGTAAGAGGAAGTTTTCCTAGTATATCTTCCCAGCGTTCCTTTGTAATCTTCAACACTGGGATATCTGTCTCCGGGTACATTCTGGCACCTCCGGGCAGGGGCCTTAGGGCAGTTGTAGTTCCATCTTCCGGCTTTCCTTTCTTTATCACTACATTCCTGACTTCCTTGCTGATCCTATGGTAGGCTTGCCTAGCACGATTGACAACCGACTCCAATGCCAACTCTGCCTGCCAGAACGGTGCTACGCAAAGAACGAAGGCATCATCCTCCATTAGCTCTAGGTTTTCTCGAGCGGTAGTTACATCGGAGTCTGAGATCCCGTATGCGGGAAGCTCGTCTGAATGGAAAATACCTGCTACTCCTGCTAGCTTGGCGGCACTTGCAAGCTCTCTTCCCAGCCTAGGAAGTTGAGCCCCCTGATTATCAAATGTTCTACTTCCTAGAAATCCTGAGAAGCCGGGCAAGCGGACTGCAAGGATAGAGGAGCCATTTTCTACTGCATTGGAGATCTTCTGCGACTCGCAAGAAGAAAGAGGATCGGATAGGTCGATTATCTCCAATGGTATTCTCTTTGATGCGGACAGAGCGACCCTGTTCTCTATTGGAGATGAGTCAAGATCCCGATTGGGCGGGAGTGGGGGTAGGGAGGCATTTTTCCGCAATCGATTGGCTAAACGATAGAAATGCAACTGTCTGGCCATCTCCAATCTAATTATCAGAGGAATCCAATCTAAATCCTGACACCCCTTTATTTCCACTCTGTCCCCGCATGCAATGCTCACATTGAGGTCTTGTCTTATCGAGCCCAGGCCCCTTCGGACTCTTCTGGTATCCCTTAGTATCCTACCTAGCGCTATTGCAGTGTGTTTCGCGTGCTCTGGAGATCTGACATCGGGTGACGTTGCAACTTCTACTAAGGGCATGCCTAGCCTGTCTAGGTTGTATACGACTATCTCGCCATCATCAGATAATCGTGTATCTAGCTTTCTTGCCGAGTCCTCTTCCAATGAAATCAGATCAACACCGATTTTTGCAGAGTCAACCTCTATTTCGCCCCCGGTTGCGACTATCGTTGTTCTCTGGAACCCGCTGGTGTTTGAACCATCAACTACAGTCTTTCTCATCGCCTGAAGCCTTGGAATGGGGTTAGCTTCCATCAAAGCAGCAATTGTAAGTACAACGTCAACAGCTTCTGAATCATGATCTCGAGGGGGAGCCTCATCCAGTTCTATCAGACCCGCATTTGGGGATTGGACATATTCGAAGGATCTGTTCCTCCTCTGTTCAAACCTAGCTGCCACATCAGTTGCACCCGCCTCTCCTTCGGAAGCCCTCAGCCTTCTGATTGATCTCTTCCAGTCATCTGGGATTTCATCGAGCTTGAGTTCATAGAGCTCGCTGGGCATTCTGGAATGTAGCTTTCTAGTTGCCAATTGTTGATGGATCTCCAAACCACACATGAAACCAAGTGCTACTGAATCAAGAGACTGAGGCTCACTAATGTCTCCAATCGGCTCCATGATGGGTCGCAGGAAAGGGTCCAGACTCATAGGGTAAGCGGACTCATGCGAATGAGAATTGATCAATTCTAGGACTGAATAGCTGACCATTCGTTAGCATCCGAGAGATTACCTTGTCCACCTCCATTTCGGAGATATTCCTCTTAATCGCCTGATTGTAGATCTCAGTTCTCTCGGCTATGTTTCCGTTTTCCGAGCAGACTTCCCTGATTATCTGCATAATTGCTGAGTTGTTCGATCGGGCCTTGACAGATACTCCAGAGTGGAGCTCAGATTCATCCTCTATTCCCGATTCTTCTCTCCAGTGCTTGAAAACTGCCAATGCCACCTTTGCATCATTTGCTGTAGCTGTGTCCCTGAGATGCATTCTAGCATGTGCCTCAGTTAGTCGGATAAGTGCCTCCAATGCCCTTGCTGTAATTGGGATAACAGATTCTCTATCCCTCTCATCTGATTGGTACTGGTCCTCTCTGCCGAAGGATTGTCGTTCCTCGGTGTAGTACTTCAGAATCTCGGACTTTGCATCATCATCCAACTGAGGGTGTATTGTTCTCTTTGCGAATGCAATATATTTTCTGAGGAATTCCTGAGTCAAATGCTCCTCACCGTCTTTTGATTGTGTTAGGGCCGGCTCATCTCCTGAATCGCCGGGGCTAATCTCAATTCTTCCTTCCAATAATGCCTCACTTTTTCCTGCAGTTCTATTGTCCAGTATGTGCCTAGCAATCCGTTCATCATCATGGATCCTGATCTCATCCCTAATCATCCAAATAATATCGAATCTCGATGCTAGCGGGGGCGGAAGACCGGTCTCTTGGAATGAGCGCATGACGCTCTGATTTGGTCCTCTCTTACTGAAACGTCCATCCTTGGGATTAGCTGCAGCAAGGATTGCGCACCTGGAATGAAGTGTGGCCGTAATCCCACCTTTGGCCACATGAACCTGTTGTTGTTCCATTGCTGGATGCATCATTCTCCTGTCGTCCTCCGAGATCTTGTCAAACTCGTCGATTGCCGCTAGGCCGCGATCTGAAAGAGGAAGAACTCCAGCCTCCAAAGCGAACCTTCCATCCCCAAAAGCATCCCTAACCGCAGCTGCTGTCAATCCGGCACCCGATACTCCGCCGCCTGTCGCAAACCTACCTCTGGGCGATAATTCAGAGATGAATGTGAGTAGGTGTGATTTCGCTACACCGGGATCACCCATCAGTAGGATGTGGATGTCTCCTCTAGATCTGGTTTTGTCGTTCAGCCTCCTCGAGACCCCGCCAAATAGCTGGAGAGCAAGGGATCGCTTAACAAAACCGAGGATCCCCGTTGCGAAAATGGAAGGTGCGATTGACCTCTGAACAAGCATCATCAGATCTTCTCTTTTAGAAATCTCAACTATCTTCTCGCTATCCTCCTCATCAATGGTGATTTCGGTAAAGGGGGTGCTCTCGTGCTCCGAGCTTACCATATGGAAGATTACGTCAAACATAGGAGTCTTCTTTCGATTCCTGACCTCGCTCCGTACGACAGGAATCACATTAGCGGTGATTCTCTCTCCCGGTAGGTGCTTGTTTACCTGATCCCCCTCAATCAGAACCATTCCCCTACGAGGTTGAGCACCGCTAGGGACGTTTTCTGGCTGTTCCTGTATCTCTATCCATTGGTTGTTTACCATTCTCGAACTGATCAGTACCAAATCAAACCTTGTTGCAGGCTTCGAACTACCACATCCACCAAGAGCCTGTGGACAACTCAGAGGTTCCTTTAGCTCTCTCTCATTCTCTTGATCTATGTCTATATCGTGTCCACATGACTCGCACTTGAACACGGCCTTGTGGATTCTTGGTTTGATTTCCGAGATCTTGGTTACTATCACATCCACGCTCCTAAGTTTGTCTATATCTGAGCTCCCTATCTCCCTCAGAGGCTTTCGAGTATCGCTTGGAAGTTCACCTACACGGAGAAGAGCGTCTATTTCTTCACCCCTCTCTCTACAAATTTCAATCAGAGTCTTAGAACCGGCTGATAGGATGGGTTTGGGGTGCTCTAGAATGTCCTCAGCAAAATCTGGATCGAAAGTCTGGAGCTCGTGGAATGGTACTGACATGTAAGGAAAATTTGACTGCCTGGAGAGGAGAGTGATGACCTCCGACTCTTTCGCTTCCTCCAGAAAGGTCCGCCATCTTGCTGATGCGTCATGTGTTGCCATCGTCATTGTCTGGCCACCGGGCTTAACGACTCAGAACTGACAGCTTATGATTAGTACGGTGGAATAAAGCAACCCCTTTGCTTCCATTGGAAAGATTACCCATTTTCAGGTCATCAATTATCCAACTTTATCTTTCTAGTGGATGGTATTCTTCTGAGGTGCCACTAGAAAGTTGCGGATGGTATGGTTGAAGTCACTTATCTCGATCCGTAGCCATGGAACATACTAGATCGGGGAGCGACCTGTTCGTAAGACTGGACCCAGGAGAGGGCATTCATGCCTCTCTGCAAAGCTTAGCAGATGAGGTTGGATTTGACGCGGCAGCTATCACCAGCGGCATCGGCAGAACTCGCGAAAATAAGTACGGATACATGAATGAAAAGGGGATTTACCAAAGAAGGGATCTGAAAAATCCCTCAGAATTGGTGAGTTTGTCTGGGAACATTGCAAGAACAGAGGAGGGTGAGGCATTCACACATATCCACTGCTGCTGGTCCGATGATGATAACAACGTCCATGCCGGACATATGTTTCAATCGGTGGTTCATGTAGTAGCTGAAATCCACATCAGAATAATGGCCGAAGCAATCATGACACGATGCCCTCTAGCAGATTTTGAATTGCTGGGACTCCAATTCAAGGAGTAGGGGTGTTTTGGTAGGCGAGTTGTGATGCGAGTCCTGTTTGCTCACGGGTTTGAAGGCAGTCCTGATGGATCCAAGCCTACGTATATGCGAGAGGCATTGCGTTGGGATGTCACGGCACCAAAGATGTCGGAGCTGGGATGGAGTATAGCCAGCCAAACGGAAGTTATTATTCGCTACTTAGATCGAGATAATTTCGATTTACTTGTAGGCTCTTCGATGGGAGGATTGGCAGTAGCAAATGCCTCCTCTATGAGGCCAGATGCAGAAATCAAGCTACTATTGATAGCTCCGGCGTTTGGCTTGGCTGAAAACTGGGAAGGGATGGAAGAGGCTGGAAGAAGCGCATGGAAAACTACGGGAGAACGGAGGTATACGGGGTTCGAAATGGACATTGTACTTCCTTGGGAGTTTATGGAATCGGCCGAGAGGATGTCATGGCCAGTACCTGCCCACAAAACATCGATAATGCATGGGAAATTCGACGAAGTTGTTCCAATAAGTTACTCGCGAAAAGTTGAGGAAAAATGTGAAAACGTGCAACTGTACGAGGTTGATGATACTCACAGGATGAAAGATTCACTACGCCTGATACCCGAGATTGCTTCAGAGCTAGTGGGAATTTCACAGAATATTCCATTAATCAAACAGGATAAACTTGAGGTACCCCCGGAGCTATCCGAAGAAGTGAGTGAAGCTGGTGGACCCATCGACACTGGATCTGAAAATCTTCCAGATGAAGAGCCTGAAGCTGACATAGAACAGCTTGAGGCGGAAATGAGGAGTTTGGAAGCCGAAATGGAAAAAAAGAGAGCAGCACTTAAAATTACCAAAGAAGAAGCCCATGCACAGAAAGTGGCTATGGAGATAGCAGAGGAGGCTGAAGAGAAACGGGAGCTTCAGTCTTCAGAAGTAAAAGAAGCAATAAAAAAGGCGGAAGACCAGGTCAAGATTGCAAAAATAGAGGCAGAAGAGGCAGTAAAGAGGGCAGAAAAAGAGGAAGAAGAAGCAGAAGAGGCCCGTTTGATCGCTGAAATCGAGGAAGACGAGGCAAAAGAGGCAAGGGCCGATGCTGAGGCAGCGAAGAGGAAGCTGGATGAAGCGTTGATGAATGCCGAAGTAGCCGGTACGAACGTTGAGCAAATCAATGAGGATGCAGAGAGGGAGAAGAGAGAAAACGAGATTATTGAGAGAGTTAGGCAAAGAAAAGACATGCTTGATTGGAGCAAAATAGGATCGGGAGAGGGGGATAAAAAGGATGATCTTTCTAGAATAAACGGCATTGAAGTTTTCACCCAAAAGAAGCTGAATGCCCTCGGTATCAAGACGTTTGACCAACTCTCAAAACTCGATTCCAAGGAAACTGAGGCGATTAATGACGCACTGGAGTTCGTTCCGGGCAGAGTTGCCGAGATGGAGTGGACAAAACAGGCAATTACAATGATTGACCTGGAAAGTGTTTCTTCAACACCTCCGAATGAAAGCGGGGAGGAAACTGGAATGGCCGATCTCAGTGCTGCAAAAATCAACTGGTCTCTGATTGGAAAGGCTGGTGACAGGAAATCAGATAATTTGACGGATATAAAAGGAATAGATTTGGAAATCGAAAAGAAGCTCAAGGTTTTGGGGATTAGGACCTTCGATCAGATATCAAAGATGGATAAGGACACCTCAGAGGCAGTGAATGGTGCTCTTGGGATGACTCCTGGTAGAGTCTCTAAGATGATGTGGCCTCAACAGGCATTGGGACTTATAGATTAGGTCAATGTTCAGTAGAGCCAAGGAAGTACTCTCCAATCTCTGGGTCTGTCAGTATGTTTTGAGCGTCCCCTGAATGTACAATCTTCCCATTGGACATAATGTATCCACGATCTGATCTAGATAGTGACAGTCTGGCGTTCTGTTCCACAATCAGGATAGTGATACCATTCTCCCTTAGTGAGTCTATTCTCCCTATTATTTGCTCCTGATACAGAGGGGACAGTGCCGCCGTAGGCTCGTCAAGCAACAGAAGACTTGGGTCAGAAATCAGGGCTCGCGAAATGGCTAGCATCTGCCTTTCCCCCCCCGAAAGAGAGGCTGCTAGGTCGTGTTCCCTAGATCTGAGATCAGGGAACATATCGAGTGATCGCTCAATTCTCTCATTAAGTATGTTATTTGGCAGAGAATTCCCCCCCATCTGGAGGTTCTCTTCAACCGATAGGGATGGGAAGACATTGTCCACCTGTGGGACGTATGCTATACCATGATTCACAAGTTGGTCTGTTCTCCAACCAGAGACGTTCTCGCCTCTGTAGCTCACATTTCCCCCATAGTGCGTGGCGATTCCGAAAATCGTCTTGATTAGTGTGGACTTTCCGCATCCGTTTGGCCCTATGATTGTGACAAACTCGCCCTCATCTACGTGCATATCTATACCATAGAGAATCTGAACGCTTCCATATCCTCCTTCCAAGGATTCTATTTCGAGTACACTGCTCATTCCTCTTCCACCTCTTTTTTCCCTGTTGATCCCAGATATGCTTCTATTACCTCTCTGTTGGCACGAACCTCATCTGGCGTTCCTTGCATCAGGACTTCTCCTTCGTTCATCACTATTATCCGATCTACTCCCTGTCTGAGAATGAAGTCCATGTTATGCTCAATAATTAGGACTGAGATTCCGGTCTCATCAACTATTCTTCTCAGGTTGTTGAAGATTTTCATAGCAAGAGGACCGGCCACGCCCGCCACGGGCTCATCGAGAAGTAGGAGTCTTGGATTTCCCATCATCGACCTGCCAATATCTACCAGTTTGCTTTGTCCACCAGACAGTTCACTGGTTAGATTGTGTGCCATGTGGGGTACCTCGAGTTGGTCCAATATGGTGTAAGCCTCTTCCAATCTCTTCCTCTCTGCTGACCTGGAATCTGGTTTTAGCAGGGACTTAATCAGACTGGGAGAAAATTGCTTCCTTGGGGGTACCAGTAGATTCTCAATCACCGTCATTCTTCTCCAGAGTCTAGTGTGTTGGAATGTTCTAGTCATTCCAAGGTTCTGAATCTGGTCCGGTCTCAATTCCGATACATCCTCTCCGAACATCTCGACTTTGCCTGCTGTCTGATTGAGAAGCCCACTGATGCAGTTGAAGGTAGTAGACTTTCCACAACCATTGGGACCGATGAGACCTACAAACTCCCCTTCACCTACTGTGAAAGAGACTTCCTTGACTGCTACTAGGCCTCCAAACTCCATCCTAAGGGCATCTACTCTGAGAAATTCTCCCACTATGACTCACCCCCGGAAGGTCTCTCTGGTCTATTTGGGACCTCTGGAAGAAGCCCCTTAGGATTATACTTTAGAGACAGCACGATCATTGATCCTATCAGGAGGACCTTGAAATAGGCCATATCTGCCATTATGGTACCTCCAATGAACGACTCTGAAATTGACCTCTGGTCCATCAGGATCGCAGACAAAATCATTACAATGAATCCTGAGAAACCTAACTCACGAATTCCAGGTTGTTTGATTAGTAATCCCAACAAAGCCAGGAGAGCGAAGACAATAGCTAACTCCTGGGGCTCTTGAACAAACATAGCGAAAATGCTGTCAATCCTATCAGCCGTATCGTTTAACGGAAGTCCTGTAGTCCCCTGAGCCGCTACCAAGACGTTGAATACGAACTCCATGAGGACATAAATGAATGCCCCGATTACCATACCTCTGTTATTTCCCATACCTCCGACGACAAATGCGCACCAAACCAAAAAGGTAGTCCTAGCAGGGGCCATGAAGCTAGGCTGGAAACCGGTCAATTTCCATGCCCATAGGCTCCCTGCAAGTGCAGCGATAGCCGCTCCAAGGGCGAGGCTAGCAGCTTTGTGGGTCAAGATATCGTGGCCGTGGTGTTGAGCTACCTCCTCGTCTTCCCTTATTGACTTCAGTATTCTCCCCCACGGTGATTTGAATATGGTGTCAAGAATAAGCCAGATCAGTATTATCATTGTTAATCCAAAAATGGCTAGTACCAACATGTAGGGAGCTGGTTGTCCAAGGTTCAATAGATCTCCAACACTCTCAGCCATACTGCCTGTTCCAACTAGATTGCTGCATTCGTTAGGGCTGTATTCCCGGATTAGATCATCGGCATTTCCCAGAAGGCCATCGGGTCCGGGAAGTGGGTCTTTCGTAGGGGGGATTGGCCCGCAGAACCACCAAGATTTGAGTGGTAGCTTGTAATTAGAGATACCCATGCTGTTCCCGAAAGTTCCTGCCCTGAGGAGAGATTCGCCCATCAGCAGATACCTGAGTATCTCCCCCAGTGAGATGGTCACGATTGCGAAGTAGTCCATCCTAAGTCTAGCCGTAGGATAAGCCAGGAGCCATCCAAATACGGCGGCCACAATGGCTCCGGCAACAACAGCCCAGAAAACAGGCCAATCATAACCATACAGGTTCTCAGGAGCAGTGAGGATTCCCACACTGATAGCACCGATTCCGACAAAGAAGATGACTCCAAAGTTTACTAGACCGGTTACCCCTGTATGGACATTCAGGGAAAAGGCCATCAAAGCAAAAATAGAGAGAGTGACGATAACGTTTGAAACCTGTAGAACTTTGATGAATCTGGCATCTTCTTGATCTGCCACAGGAAGCCACCAAACGAAGCCCAGCATGACGATTAGCAATACGGAAAACAACATCCAAGACCCATAGGGACTCTCTCTACCATAGGGTGCTTTCTGTTTAATTCGGTTGATGAAATCATGAGATCTGACAGCCTTGTAGGAATCTGTATCGCTGATTAGGACAATAATCGAACCAATCAAGACGGAGATTCTTCTTTGAATATCTAGAATTGCTAAATTCGCGCGAGATGAAAGCCTCTCAAAAATTATTGAGCAATTGTCTCGAATAACAGAGATTGGGTATAGGATTTTGTCGAGATTAGTAAATATTGGTTCCAAGGG
This sequence comes from Euryarchaeota archaeon UBA462, assembly GCA_002506755.1. Lineage (GTDB taxonomy): Archaea > Thermoplasmatota > Poseidoniia > Poseidoniales > Thalassarchaeaceae > UBA36. Next base: position 8,946 of record DAYD01000004.1, on the reverse strand, counting down.
GTCTTTCTTCATTCCATTAAGTGAATAGATTCCCTCCACGATCGCAATCCCCCATATAATTACAGGAATGGCCGGCCAAACTACGTCTCCAACAGAAACAATCAGTTCCACGAGGTCCATTTCTAAGTTCATCATGGAGAGCCATGATTCATTCATTTCTAGCACGGCTTCCTCTGTCCAGCTTTCTATCTCAATATCCGTTAGGCCACTGGGTGGGCTCTTTTGGAAAAGAAGATCGGATCGAGTAAGTGGCGAGTCCTCCAAGATGAAGTCCCCACTCGTCCGACCGGTCAGTAGTTCGAAGTTTGAATCAACTGCATTACTCTCCTGACATGCTTTTGAGCATGAGCCAGGGGCTAACGAGTTTCCAGCGACAAAGCGAGATATTCTGTGGAAAATATACGAACCCAAGGTAAGAATGAGCATTGTCTCGCCCCTAGAGTTCTTTCCCCTCCAGAAGTTATGTGCCCCTAATGCTCCGAGTGGTGATATTGCAAGTAGTCCCCCTACTTTTTCTGAGGGTTGTTTGTCTTGCTCAGCCTTCTTTCTGAGTCGCTCTACCTTCCATTTTTCATAGGCATCTCCGATTCCCTCTGGCATTATCATTAGTATCGCAACAAGGAAGATGTATGGCATTACGTTTTCCAGAGCAGTATAGTTGGATCTACCCAAGTCAAGACCTATCCCTATGAGAACAGGACTGGAGAGGGTCCTAACGAAGCCCACTATTAGAGCGCCTACTATAGCCCCTCCAATAGAGCCAATTGTTCCTAGAACGATTATGGCGAAAGAGGGCAATAAAAGGGTGAATGCGGTTTCAGGTGAGAATCGCAGAGTCATCGCGAAAACTGCCCCACCTACCCCAGAGATTCCTGCTGACAGGAATGCACTAGTCATCTGTATTCGCTCCACATTGATTCCACTGCTGGCTGCTAGGTCCGGGTTGTCAGCTACCGCTCTCATCCTTCTTCCCAATCTGGTTTTCTTTAGTAGAATTAGAAGGAAAATGACCGAGGTGAATACAACGACTGGCACTGCCCCTTTGTAGTATGGATACCCAGTCGTGAACTCCGTCACGCAATCAGTCATCTTGTCGTAGACTTCCAAGTGGGGCTTAGCAACCTCATGCACTACTCTCTGCCCTGATTCACACTCATATCCAGTGTAAGTACCACCATCTTGCAAATCCTTCATACCCAGGTTGAATCTAAACTTGGTGGTGGGAATGTTCCATCTTAGAGAGGGGATCCTCCAATCTCGGTCCGGCTCGAAGATGTTTATTCCAGCACCGAATCTGAGATATGTCAAAGCACGTAGTATCAACGCAACTCCCAATGATGCAATCATCATAATCTGAGGACTTGCACCTTTCTCCCTGAATCCCCTGTATACCGTGCGATCGATTAGCACACCTGCTATTCCTGTCAGGAAGAATGCAGCTACAAGTGTCCACAGCAAAAGGGACCAGGCTAGAACCCCATCGCTGTTAGCATCATACAGCGGGAAGAAGAAATCACTCCAGATCATCACCATGGACAGGTACATCCCAATCATGAAAAGTTCGCTTTGAGCGAAGTTTCCATACCTCTGAACCTTGTAAGTCAGAGTCAAACCCACTGCTATGGCAAGATATGTAGAAGACCAAGTTAGAGTCCCAATTCCAATCGTCCCCATGTCTATGATCACAGTTGCATCTCTGTCAAGCCCCAGGAATAGGAATTCCAAGATGAGCCAAATGGTTGACAAAAGGAATACCGGGGAAAGGAAGATCAAGCCAGTTCTAACTTTGCCTTTGGGTAAATCATCGAAAATTATCTTCACCGCAAAGAAGGCTGCTGAGGCTGCCTCTACAATTTGAAGAAGCCACGGCAGATCGTTTGGGATCGATCCTCCAACGAGGAAATCCAGTAGGTTAAGAGAGCCGTTCTGGTATAATAGTCCTAAGCTTGCATCGACGAATATTGCTATTGCAATAACCGCTCTGCGCTGTCCGCGTGATGCCAATCTCCAAGATTTATGCAATTTGGAATTGAGGATTGCCGCGCTGATTCCCTTGATCATGTCATTCAATTCGACACCTCGCCTTTCCGATGGAGTGGCGTTGAAGTAATCATTGTTGGGGGGCGCTCGGCGGGTTATCCCCGCCGAGCGCTTTACGTTCCCTGCTTGTTTCTTTGAATCAAGCGTTTGTGGTGACTACACCACTTGTGTAGTCCAGTGGGTCTGTTAGAGCCCAGCTCTGCGTGCAGTCGTAGCTAGCTGCTCCATCGGCATAGGTGAAGTCACCGATGCAGAATCCGTATCCAGGAACGTCACCATTGGAATCAAAGGTGTGAATTCCAGTCGCTCCTACGAATCCTTGTCCAGTTAGAGAGATAAGCTGCGACATTGGCGTACCAGGCGCAGATGCTCCAGCAAAGTAGGCGTACATCATGATGATCATTGCGTCGAATGCTTCTGATGTATAGATCGTTCCATTACTGCACGCTTCGGATGCACCGCATAGGAGAGCGAATGCTCCCATCCTCTCGTTCATTGCACCCGTATTAGGCTTGGTTGCAACAATGCCAGCGCATAGAGACGGATCTGCCATCTCCGCGCACAGGCCCTCCGCTGCGACACCGTCCCCACCAAAGATTGGTATGGCAGCTCCAGAAGCGTTCATTTGTTCAACTATATTGGCTCCATCCGCTGCATAGGATATCAGGACTGCACTGTCGCAGTCTGCATCTATCACAGATTGCACTGCAGACGTAAAGTCAGTAGTAGTTTCTGGATCATAGCCGATCTTGGTGCAGAGGTTGTCCGTTCCCCATGCAGTCTCGAAAGCTCCTGCCAGGCCTGAGCCGTAATCGTTAGTCATGTACAGCAGAGCGGGTGAAGTCAAACTCGAGTCTCTGTTGTTCATTGTGTCCTTGATCGCAGGTCCCTGAAGCTCGTCGCTTGGCACCACTCTGAAGAAGTGGGGGTAATTGGATGAGTTCGATAGCGCAGGGCTGGTGCTCGCGTACGATATCATGGGTATCCCTGCTTCCGACAAGACCGAGTTAGCACCGATCGAGGCCCCGGAGCATGCTGCTCCTACAACTCCCACAACACCTGCGTCGAGGAGGGTCTGAGCCGCTGTTGCCGCCGTTTGCTCGTTGCAACCTGAGTCTGCGTAGACTACTTCGAACTGTAGACCGCTACCCCATCCTGCGATGTTTCCTACATTGAGGGCTATCTGAGATGCTGCATAGAAGCCCGGTGCGTATTGCTGTATGGGTCCGGTAGAGGGGTTGAGGAACCCTATCTTGACAGTGGTCCCAGTGAACGTTGCAGCAGAGATTGCCCCGCTTGTGTAGTCCAATGGGTCCGTTAGAGCCCATGTGTTCCTGCAGCTGAAGAATACGTCAGTGCTTGAGATTGCATCGAACTGGCAGAGCTCGTATCCGAACCCTGGAACGTCTCCATTAGCATCGAAGGTAAGCTCTCCAGTGGCTCCAGCATAGTTGGTACCGACCATGTTCAGATGAGTGGCCATGTTGGCACCTGCTTCCATTGCTGCGGCCTTTCCGATCATCATTACCGCGTCGTATGTTTCCGAGGTGTAAATCCCACCGGCGCAGTCAGTGCTCGCTGCACACCTGTCATTGAAGTCACCTGTGGAGGTTCCGCCGAGGGGCCTTGTTGCCTGTACTGCGTTGGCTGCTGCAGGGGCGCTGAAACTGTCCAAGAATGCTCCGTCGGCGATTCCGTCGGCACCGAAGACCGGGAGGGAAACCCCAGCTCCGGCCATCTGCTCCAGAATTGCTGCGCCGTCGGCTGCGTAGCTGACGATGACCACGGATGAGCATGAGTTGTCTGCTACCGCCTGGATCTGAGTCGTGAAGTCGGTTGTTGTATCCTCGTAGCCGACCTTGGTGCAGAGGTTGTCTGTGCCCCAAGCATTCTCGAATGCTGTGGCTAGTCCTGAACCATAGTCGTTGGTCATGTGGAGAACTGCTGGGTTTGTGGCTCCAGCCGCGTCCATCATGTCCTTCATTGCTGGTCCCTGAATCTCGTCGCTTGGGACTACCCTCCAGAACCCGGCTGTCCCTGTTAGAGCAGGGCTGGTGCTGGCGTAGGACACCTGGACGACACCTGCGGCGTTTAGAACCGCGTTTGCAGCCGTTGAAGCTCCGGAGCACGCTGCCCCAGCAACTCCTACAACTCCAGCGTCGACCAGAGTCTGCGCGCTGGTAGCTGCAAGATCGGCGCCACATCCTGAGTCGGCCTCGACTAGCTCGAACTGAACGCTTGAATCAATTGCGTTAAGATCACTAATGGCTTGTTGTGCCGCGTATGTAAACGGCGGCGCGTATTGCGCTATTGGCCCTGTAATCGGGTTTAGCAAACCAATCTTGTGGGTTGTAACCACTGCATCATACGTGCAGCTGTCGTCATTCGTTGTTGCGTCGGCGTTGTAGTTGTTTGCGGTTTCGTCCATACATCCGGACACCTCCACAACATCATCGTCGTCGTCGTCACCTGCGCATCCTGCTAGGCTAGCAGCCAGCATACTCAGGGTAAGCATCATTGCAATCATTTTCTTGTTGTACATAGTAAACTCTCACTACCTCCCTTAGCCACTAAACTTTGAGTTATATAGATTGTTGAGTATTTATTTATAAGTGAATTAGCCCAATTACCCCTTAATTGGCTTTCAAATGAGGTATTATTTTCGTTAAAACATTGAGGCTTTTGTTCCGTGATGATGAAGTTCTTGTTATGTTTCCGAGGGTATGTGGGAGAGCCTCTTGACTATGCCTCTAGCGGTGTTGACATTGAGCTTGAAGGAAGGGCGATAGCTAGTCTGATAGAGTCCCTTGACACATCTTCCAGGCCTCCGGGTGTCTTTGGGGCTCCAGTGCCTCTTCCTGGTGGATTTGGAGGGGTCATCGAATTTGGTGAGTCTTGCTTAGCATTGGCGACAGATGGGGTGGGATCTAAGCTACAAATCGCAATGGAAGTTGGTCATCTTGGTGGAGTTGGCATGGATTGTGTTGCGATGAACGTAAATGATTTGATTTGCGTAGGAGCAGAGCCCCTTGCCTTTGTGGACTACATCGCCGTACCTCGAGCCGATCCCCAAGTGCATTCAAAGCTAGGAGCCTCACTTTCTAGAGCCTGTAACATTGCTAGGGTTACACTCGCTGGAGGGGAGACTGCCACACTTCCTGGGATTGTTAAGGAGCTTGACCTATCCGGAACAGCATTGGGGTGGTTTCCAAGAGATTCAGGAATAACTGGCCAAGGGTTAGAAGAGGGTGACATTCTGATTGGCTTACCTAGCAGTGGATTTCATTCTAACGGATTCACACTGATTCGGGCCGTTGTTGAGAGGTCGGGCTGCTCTCTTCTAGAGCCCTGTCCGTTCGACCCCCAACATCTTTGGAGAGATATTGAGAGATTCTCTGACGGAGATCTCCCTACATTGTCGGAGGTAATACTCAATCCAACTAGGATTTACGTTGACCCAGTGGTAGATCTGATTATCGAGTCAAGGACTGGTGAAGGTGTCTGTTCGGCAGAAGAAATAAAGGGAATAGCCCATATTACTGGCGGAGGACTGTCGAATTTACTTAGATTGAGTCAATCTTTGGGTTGGCATATATCTGATCCCCTCCCTCCCCCGCCAGAGTATCGGTGGATTTCTGAAGTAGGATCTGTGAGTTCAAGGGAGATGCACAGAACCTTCAACATGGGCATGGGTATGCTAGTTGCAGTATCATCGGATTCTGCAGACTCAATTAGAGAATGGCTGGCGAACAAGCTGCCAGGTACCAAGATTGTAGGAGAGGTCACTAATCAGAAGGGTTTGGTGACTCACACTGACCCGAATGTAATTTTCACAGAGTACTAATTCAATGAACACCTTTTGTGACTAACTCCTCCGGAGATCATGGGCGGGGGTGCGAGAGAAACGTCGAATGGGTTTCCCCATAGAGAGGGGAGGACAGAGATGGTTCTTCCAGTCCCGCCTCAGTTAGGCTCTCAAGGGCCGCGATCCAAGGGTACTAGTAGTGTGTTCTACAATCCTGCAATGTCGGGAAGCAGGACAAGGAGTGTCTTGCTTCTCAAGTATGCTATTGAGAGCGGTATGCTTGGCGAACGAGAGATATACGCTTTGGACGGCTTAGCTGCTTCTGGTCTTAGGGCTAGGAGATGGATAAACGAACTACCCGCGGAAATGGCAAAGAGGATTTCAGCCACAGTAGTCGATTTAGATGAAGATGCCCTGAAATGGGCCATGGAGTCTCATGTTAGATTTGGCACATCCCACGGAGAGGGTCTGCTGATTCCCAGAAATGGTGACTTAAGAGTGGAGGTTCTGAAAAGCGGAAGACATTGGGTAGACATTGACCCATACGGGTCTCCAGCCCCATTCATCGACTCGGCCATCCAGTCAATGGCGAGGAGTGGTGTTATGGAAATCAGTGCCACGGATACAGCGGCGCTCACTGGTTCGTCGGGGACAGCACTGATGAGGAGATATGGGGCCAAAGTCCGGACTGACGGGCTTGCACATGACTCTGGGATGAGAGTGATGTTGGCCTCAATTTCGAGGAGCGCTGCCAGACACGATCGTATCATATCCCCCCTACTATCTGTTTGGGACTCTCACCATCTCAGGGTATCCTTCAGGATACTAAAGAGCGTGTCAGGGGCAAACGATTTGGAAGGGAATATCGGCTGGAGAGTTTACTCCCCTCGAGAGGATGAGGTCCTATCCTCTATCGATGAGGGCCTCCACCCTCAAAGCCAACTTACCCATCTTCCTATGCACTGCATGCTACCTTTGAGTTATCCCGTTGACAGGGGTGACCCCCGCGTCTCAGGGCCGCTCTGGGTTGGCTCAACAGGAGATAGTCAAGCAATGTCATGTATGACTGAAAGCCTAGCCCTTGAGACCTGCGGACCTATCTTCGAAGTGGGAGACCTCGTTGGCTGGGACCAAAAGAAGTTTGAGATGGAAAGGCGGAGGATTTCAAGGAGCGTTAGGCACATCTCGGAGGAGTCTGTGGTTGTTGGATCAAACCATCTAGTAGTCGTGGACGACTTGTCTTCTTGGCTTGAGAGTGGAGCCCCACCTAGTCCTCGTAGGATTGTAAGTGACCTGATTGAGGCTGGACACCTTGCGTCGGTATCCAGTTATGGCAGGCCTTCATTTAGGACCAATGCACCATGGGAAGCTGTGGTTGAAGCAGCAGAATCGATTCAACCACCTATGTAGGACATTTCCACCCTTGGTAGAGTGATGGTTTCTGGTTTTCTTTCCTCACTGTACCTGTCTTTCCTCTGTTCCCATACTTTGGTGATTGCTTGGGTAAGTTTATTCGGGTCGGCTTCTTTTTGAATTAGGTCGGACATCTCATGACCTAGAGTCGAGAAAAGGCAGGTGTATAGCTTCCCCTCCGATGACAATCGTGCCCTTACACAGTCTCCGCAGAATGGATTGGAGACGGATGAGATGAACCCAATCTCACCAGATCCATCGGAGTGAGCCCATCTAGAAGCGACATCGCTAGGGGAGTCCCTGATTAATGGGACTAGGTCGAAATCCTTGGAAAGGAAATCCAGAATCTCCGAGCTTGGCACCACTTGCCCTGGAGTCCACCCGTTTGTACTCCCAACATCCATGAACTCGATGAATCTGACTATCACCCCAGTGCCTCTGAATTTTCTTACTAACTTTGGCACCTCAGATTCGTTTACCCCCCTTCGGACCACGCAGTTGACTTTCACGGGTTCGAGCCCGAGACTAGAGGCTTCCATAATTCCCTCTAAGATATCGCTTACCGAGAATGTGGAGTCAGTGATTTTTGAGTGAGTTTCTTGGTCCATTGCGTCTAAGCTGATGGTTACCCTGTCCAAGCCTGATCTTGCAAGCTTGCTTAGTTGTCCAGACAATAGAGAGCCGTTTGTGGTGAGTGCAGTTTCTATTCCAAGGCCAGAGATCATCTTAACAAGCTTGTGAATATCCTTCCTTAGGAGTGGTTCACCTCCAGTAATTCTTACCTTTTGGAGCCCTAATGGTTTGCACGCGAGAACGAACCTGTTTATCTCCTCGTAGGATAGGATCTCACTTTTTGATAGGAAGGTGTGATCACTACCGAACTTTTCCCTTGGCATGCAATACCTGCATCTGAAGTTGCACTTGTCTGTTACAGAAATTCGGAGGTCCCTAAGAGGACGACTGAGTTTGTCTAGGACCATTGTCCCCTTCGGTCAAGTGGCTAGTCATGAGCTTATCTTCAGGAGAACAGATTGAATAGTGGTGGATTGTACCACCCAACATGCTCATTATCACGGACAAGGCTAGGGAAATGCTCGGAAGCTTCTCAGAAAAGGCTGATGGAGATGAGGAGATGGCACTGAAATTGGATATTGTTGGAAGAGGGCCCAATGGTTTCCAATATGATCTACAGCTTATCGGAAAGAGTGATGCTCTCGAGGATGACATTGCATCTGAAGTTAGTGGAATTGCTGTATTCGTGGGTGCAAAAAGTGCCCCCTACCTAGAGGGTACCACCTTGGATTACAAAGAGACACTCATGGGAGGTGGCTTCAGCTTCGAGAACCCCAATCCACTCTGGATTGACGACATTTCCAAGGCGGTCGCAGATGTGATCTCCGAGAAGGTCAATCCAGTCGTAGCTTCCCACGGGGGGCATGTCGATCTCATCGGCATAGACGACGAGGGGAAGGCCCTAATCGCGTTTGGAGGGGGTTGTCAAGGCTGTGGAATGGTTGATGTGACTCTCAGACAAGGTGTAGAAGTGATGATCACAGAGGGTGTGCCTGAGGTTTCGGGGGTCGTTGACATGACGGACCACGAGGCGGGGACAAACCCGTTCTACTAGCACAGACATAGCCTGTCTGCCTATCGGTAATTCGGTTGGCCCTGAGGGACCCCCCCTTGGG
>DAYD01000011.1 GCA_002506755.1 Euryarchaeota archaeon UBA462 | reverse complement strand
TCGCTGGAATAGGAGCGGTTCTGTTGATAGCTGTTCTCGGAGTGACAATGATGTTCATGAGGGGCCGAAAAGGCGATTCCGGTCAGGACTCGGTAGAATCCTTCGGAGGTGTCGAGCAGATGGATCCCGTCGAGGCGTACGTGCAGCAGTTGGTTGCCCAAGGCTACGAAGAGCAGATGGCTAGGCAATACGCAACTCAGTATTATGCGCAATACAATGCCAAGCAGAAGGGCGGAGGGGGATGACTTAGAAGGGGATTTTGAGCTCCCAATTTCCGGGTAGTTTCTCCCCTGAGTCCTCTATTAGTCCCAGCCTCTGCTTGAATGCAGGCATCCTCGACTTCATCAGATGGGCGTATAGCTTGGAAGATCTCAAATCATCGGGAATGCAGACTTTACCGGTTGTAGACTCGTGGTCTAGAGCTCTGTTTAGGAATTTCTCAGGTCTGTTTACCTTAAGCAAAAGGCCTCTGGAAATCTTAGCAATCCAGAAGTACATCACGATGATCAGTATCATCACTATGCCGGTTCCAAACCTGACTCCGGAGAACAAATACATTGACAAAGTACCCAATAAGAATACAATCGGCATAACGAACATAATCAAAAAGTAGGTTTCTGTGATAGGCTTCTTCCTACTCATTCTTGTTATTAGGCCCCATGACTCATCGCTGCCGTTCTGGGGTTCGAACCCCACCTCTCCCTCTAGCTTGGCCTCCTCCATGAAAATCTCCCTCAATCTTCTCGCTCTGGCTTCGAGAGGTTTGCTTGGTTGTTTGGCAACTATTGAGTCCATTTCATCCAGACATTCCTCGGCCCTATCGAAGTATCCCATGCTGATCAGTATGAATGCCTGCTCGAAGTAAGGGGCGATATCGCTGGGAGCGATTTCTTTCCTCCTCTGCCACCACTTCAATCCATCTTCCAACATTCCCAAGTGACCGACTATTATTTCTCCCCCTAGCCTCCATGCATGCTCATTGTCTGGGTTCAGGTCAACAACTCTTCTCAATGCGGACATTGACTTGGATGCCTGAGCCAGGTCTGGCATAAGCTGCCTGCCCCTTGAGTCGGCCGGCAGTATCCACTGGGCTACCCCCATCCAAGCGTCTGAGTGATTCTCGTCAATGGAGACAACTTCCTCGGCCAAGGATAGGGCTTCATCCCTATTGCCACTCTCATTGGCCTCGATTGCATCAAGCCAAAGCATCTCGGGACTCTTCGCCATGTTGGTCTGAGAATAGATCTGGTGAAGAATGCTCGGGTGTTGGTGATCAACGCTTTCTTCGGGTGTCTTTTCTCCTTCTTGTGCCCCTCCTATGAGAATTTTTCATATTAGGGCGACCTTGTCGCTTTTTTGGGCCCCTATCAACTCTTAATTTTCCTCCTCTCCCCGACTTACGATACGATCGCTTATCTGACTGGTTGCTTGAGCCCTTCCCTCTTTTTGGATGTCTTTTTCTGTCCCTGCTTCCTTCGTTTCTCCCCCGCTTGTAGACTTGCGACCTTCTGTTCTGTCGACCTTTTCCCCTATTTACGCGTGGGGCGATTTCTACAGGAGACCCAATAGAAGCCTTAGCGTCAATTCCTTCCATGAGCGGATGAACATGGACAAAGGGTGATTTGACAGGGCCGAGTACCGTATCTACCCTGCCGATTACCTTTCCCCCAGAAATTCTGATGCTGGCACCTAACCTAGGTGGCTTACCTTCGAATGCGACTATTACTCCTCCCTCATGAGAGGTATTCTTGACTCGGCCCGAAAAACTCATTTTCTCACTTAACCCGCCTTCCGAGCAACATTGCCCCTAAAATTGAAGCTGATAGGGTTATGACTCCGGCTGAGGGGACGGATTCATCTTTTTGTTCGGCGTTATCATCTCTCACTTCGGACTGGGAGGGGAATGAGTCAGCGTCAATGACATACCTCTCTGTTGAACATTTACCAGATGCGTCGCAACCTGTCACCACCAGTTCTAAATCCCCCGAAAGTTGTGACAAATCCGGGTCGTACCAAAGAAGTTCCCATGAGTTTCCACTAGAGGGGGCAATTGAGAAAGCTTGGGAGTCTAACTCAGAAACCTCTGCTATGAAAGAGACCGCCTCTCCATCTGGATCGCTATACTGACCGGAGACCTTCAGTTCTGAGCCCTCCCATGTGTGAGATGAGAATATGATCTGGGGAGGGGTGCTTTCCTTGATAATAGATAAGTCATAAATTGCTTGCATGACGTATCTTGGATCGCTATATGCCTTGATCCAAACTTCGACGGGACCGGGGACCATGCCTGTCGAGGAAAGTTGCACGGTAGTCTCATCGAGGAGAGTCATTGTGACAACGTTCCTAGGTTCTCCGCCTTGGTAAAATCCAATTTCAGTAGTTAGATTTGTCCATCCCTCAGAAGGTCCTAGTGTTATTGGGTGTGAATCTTCGAGAGTACAATCACAAGGGGAAACATACAATGGTACTCCGAAAACAAACGTCCTATTTGTGGTCGATTGTCCTGATGCATCTAAGGCCATACATGATACTTCCACTATTCCTTGAATATTAGCCCAAATAGACCCATCGATACTTTGCGAGAGCAATGTCCCTCCGGCTTCATCGCTCATGCAGGTGATTTCCAAGGAGGAGACTGCAGCATCATCATCAAACCAAGTTGATATTTCGCTCCATGATGCTATCTTAGTCTGCCCCTCTCCACTAACTGGAATCCAGACTCCGTCATTCGGAGCTGATTCGGTCCATACTGGGGGACTATCCAAGGGAAAAGAGGAGGTGGTAAAATCGGCGAATATGTCCTCTCCCAAAGGCCATTCACCTCTAGAGAAGTTCGACTCAAGGGAGTATGTCAGACTGCCATCTTCGTTAGTTTTCAATTCATAGTTAGCGGACCCGTCTCCAATACAGCTCCCCCTTATCGGGGATGTTCCTGTTCCGGGGTTGTCTTCATCTGGTCCTACGAACCTACCCTCGCATTCTTCCCACATATCTAACCTGAGTTCAGGGATTGTAGGGAATGTGAATTCTATCCTTCCATTACTCATATTTGATGTGTTGAACGCCAGAGTGAAGTCGTTTGGGTCTGAAATTCCTTCTATAGACATCGTTGCATTGAGCCAAAGCTCTATCCTGCACTCATCTAAGCCCAGAGAAGAATTGGCCCCGGTATCGCAATCCCTTTCAATTGAGGGGGAGACGGGGATTTCCATACACCCTTCTTGGCTGAATGAGTCGCAATTCCTAATCTGAGAATGTCTCGGAGGGACTCCATTGTAATGACCAACGACCATCCCATCGTTTTCCCAAGTTGTATTCTTCCAATCTACACCGGTCCCCCCTCTATGTGGCGGGCCGTCCCTCAATCCAATTCTAGTAAGGCTGTACTCTAGGCAATCGGCTGCAATGATCGTCACTGCATCGATCTCATCGGATGAAAGCCAGCCATCCCCGCCGGATGGCACATAGCCCTCCAGATATGAGTCTAAATCTGTTCTTATATCATCTGCCAAAGACCAGTTTATCCATGCCCTGGCATCAACCTGGGCAGACTTCCAGTCCTCTTGTACCAGTACCTGAAAAATGGCATTATCGTAAATGAACATGTCCTCGAATGTTATTGATCCACACTGCTCCTCGAGTGAACCACCGCCAAACTGTTCCATCCTCTCAGAGGTTGTTTTGAGCTCCAGAGGATATACAACATATTGTATGGAAGAACAAATCATCAAAGATATAACCAGCAATGTTGCCTTGCAAGAAGCGTTCACTGTTGTCCTGAGGAGTCTGGAGATGATGATTATATCGGATAATAATCTACACTTTAGGGTAGCCTAAACTTGATAAACAAAGCTGGTTTCGAAATTTTTAGGGTGCCCTAAATGAATGAAAGAAAGACGATTGCTGGATTAATGATTATACTGATGGTTTGTACATCCCTGGCGGGTTGTGCAGGAGATGATGAAGAGCCTATTGATTCACTAGTAATTGCATACGAAGTAAGGGATGACTATGTTAACATAGACGAGAATCCCCAGTCATTTGCAGACTATCTAGCTGAGAAATTGAACTATGACGTGACGCTGTACAATGTTGATTCCGAAGGTGCAATGTTAGAGGCGCTAAGATTCGGGAATGCAGATATCGCACTAATGGATGGAGGCTCAGCCTGGGTAGGCTGGCAACAATATGATCTTGAGGTTCTAGCCGCGGATCAGAAGTCTGACGGTAGAGCACACTATAGCGCTCACGCTTGGGTCCTTGCAGGCAGCGAAATGGCAGAAGCACACTTGGATGAAAACCCATATACTGATCCATTTTCTCTTCTTCAAGGGAAGACCTCATGCCACACAGGATGGCTGAAATCGGCTGGAATGCTACTTCCAATGGGCTACCTCATCGGGCATGGTTATGCGAATGTGATTGGAGATCCCAACGATGTTGAGACAATGAGGAACACAATCTACGGATTCTTCAACGAAAAT
>DAYD01000019.1:17221-17426 GCA_002506755.1 Euryarchaeota archaeon UBA462 | reverse complement strand
ATCCTACCCGGTCCTGTCGATGCCCTTAGGACCTGCTTGGACTTGCTCCAGCGTGGTTGCCCGTTCCAGCCACGCACAGGAAACCTCCCCCTTTCGGGTTCATTGTACCCCTGGCATGGTTCGTTTCTGCTGCAGAGCCGGCCCTCCCGGACCCCCGCCTTGTGACGAGACGCCTGCATCGTGGAGAGGGGACTTTCCTCAGTGT
>DAYD01000019.1:0-16973 GCA_002506755.1 Euryarchaeota archaeon UBA462 | reverse complement strand
TGTCAGCGACCCTCCTGCTCCCTCAAACCTCCGACTTGCCCATAAGAAAAGAACCCACCGCATAGTCCGGGGCAACCATCATGCACGTTCTCGCCCCCCCCGTAATCATGGCAAGCTTGGAGGATCTAAAAGAGCAGGCTGGAATAGCCGCATGCTCATTCGTTTCCGACGGCATGGCTATAGGACTTGGCACTGGCTCGACAGTTCGGTACTCAATAATCGAAATAGCGAGAATGATTCGAGAAGAAGGAATGAACATAGTAGGAGTTCCAACGAGCGAAATTACGAGGGATTTGGCGACGAAGCTCGAAATACCACTTATTGAGTTAGACGAGGCAAATACTCTGGATCTTACGATTGACGGAGCCGACGAGTTCGACTCCAGATTCGATCTCATAAAAGGGGGTGGAGGTGCTCTTACGAGGGAGAAGATTGTTGCTCTCGCATCACGATCAATGGTCGTTGTAGCCGACCATACCAAACAAGTTGAAACACTGGGTAGATTCGACTTGCCAGTTGAAGTTCATGCGGCATCGTTGTTAGGGGTCAAAGATGCAATTTCCTCTATCTGCCCGGGTGAGGTTCTCCTTAGGGGTGGAGAAATTGCACCCTTTATCACCGACAACGGGGGAATGATACTCGACTGCTCTTTTGGGCCAATAATTGCAAACCCGGGCCATCTCGAACAAGAAATAAGGGAAATATCCGGCGTTGTAGAGGTCGGGCTATTCGTAGGAATTTGTGATGCCGTTGTTGTCGCCTCCGAAGTCGGGGTCAACACACTGATCAAGCCAGATGGCCGACTTAACTCATCCGGCGGCGTTAAAGACTGAGCGCCAATCCCGTGCTGGGTCTGTAGCTTAGTCAGGTAGAGCACCCGGCTCTTAACCGGGCGGTCGCGGGTTCGAACCCCGTCAGACCCGCCAATTCGTAAGAATTGACAATCAAGGATTCATAACCCAGCATCTCCTAGGCCTCTTCGGGGAAAGCATGGCCAAGGAATTCTGGATCGGCGACATCATGTCAGGATCCTTTGACGGAGAGGAAGTCGAGCTCAAGGGTTGGATCCACAGAACAAGGGGTTCGAACAAAATCCGATTCGTAGTTGTTCGAGACTCTACAGGGATTGTCCAATGCGTCGCAAAAAGAGACTCACTAAGCGAAGAGGATTTCAAGAGAATAAGTGAGGCACTAATAGAGTCTAGCGTGGTAATCAGAGGCATTGTGCAATCCACAGACAGAGAGCACGGCCACGAGATACAAGTGAGTAATGCTACAGTTATTGGACCTGTTAATCCGGAAAGGCCGTTTCCCATTACGGAGTCAGCAATGGTCGAGGCCGATGGGGGTGAAACCGAGTTCTTACTTGACAACCGCCACCTGTATCTGAGGACTGGCAGGATGACAACTATGCTCAAGATAAGGAGCTCAGTTTTCGGTGCGATACACTCCTACTTCCGAGACAGGGACTTTATTGAGTACCAAGCACCCAATTTTGTCTCAGGTGCCGTAGAAGGGGGGAGCACTCTATTCGAGGTTCCTTATTTTGGAAGAAAGGCATACCTTACTCAGTCTTGGCAGTTGTACGCAGAGGCTGCTATGCCGGCTCTTGAGAGGCTATACACCATGGCCCCCTCATTCAGAGCGGAGAAAAGCAGAACTCGAAGGCACCTCACTGAGTTCTGGCACGCGGAAATGGAGATTGCATGGGCCTCCAACGATGATGTGATGGAACACGGTGAAGCAGTAGTCAGGCACATTGCGAACACTATTTTGGAAGAAAGGGAGTCTGAACTAGAAAACCTAGACAGAGATTTGGAAACCATTGGAAGGTTTGCGGATAGCGATTACCCTCGAATGAGATACGACGAGGCCGTGGAAACTCTTCAATCGAAGGGCGTAGAGATTGAATGGGGCCAAGATCTTGACTATTCCAAGGAGAAAATTTTGACCGAGGATTTTGAAGTCCCTCACTTCCTAACCCATTACCCCCGTATCGCTAAACCGTTCTACCACCGGCCCGACCCCGATGATCCAAAGTACGTACTGTGCCATGATTTACTGGCTCCAGAGGGATATGGTGAGATAATCGGGGGCGGAGAAAGAACTTGGTCAGAGAATGAGATTCTCGAAAGGATAGGAGAAGAGGATACCCCCACAGAACCCTATGAATTCTACATCGATATCAGAAGATATGGGGGAGTCCCTCACGGCGGGTTTGGACTTGGCGTGGATAGGGTTTGTACCTGGTTGGCTGGAGCAGAGCACATCAGAGAGGCGATCCCCTTCCCAAGAGATAGCAGAAGAGTGACTCCGTAGTGGTAAAAATGGATAGGGAAGATAGGGGACCATTAACGTCATTGGTGGCACTATCCGCAGTGACCGCCAGTATGTGTTGCCTTCCATCGGTCATATGGGTATTATTCGCAGGATCATCCGCAATAGTCGCTGCAGACCAGCTTTCCAATAATTTATACTATTCATGGGTCAGGTACGCTCTATATGCCGTGTCTCTGTCAATGGTCGCAATAGGCTTGGTAATCTACTTTAGAAAAAGGGGTGTGTGCTCATTGGATGACGTGAAGAGAGAGAGGAGGAGGGTAGTCAACACTTCACTAGCAGTTTTCACCGCTTCGATAATCGCATACCTTTTTTGGAATTTCGTGATTCTAGAGATTTTAGGAATCGCGATAGGGCTCCCTTGGGAAGACTCTGCCTTCTGGAACTGATCAAATACGAATCCTCATACGAAAGAACCAGCTAGCGGGATCATGCCAGAAGCATGGCGCGATATGGATATCACAAACCCCACAGAAGAACATGCAATGCTGCGGGAGATGGTAAGAAACTTCGTTTCGGACAGAGTAGAGCCGCAAGCCCTAGAAAACGATAGAAACGAGAGGTTCAACCTCGAGCTATTCAGGGAAATGGGCGGCATGGGCCTACTAGGACTCACGGCCCCGACTGAATATGGGGGGGCGGGCATGGATTGCACCTCCGTTGCAATCGTAAACGAAGAACTGTCATATTCCGACCCCGGTCTCTGCCTAGCATTTCTCGCCCATGACCAGCTATTCGTGAACAACCTAGTGCATAGCGGAAACGATTTGCAGAAGCAAAGGATACTCCCCAATGTCTGCAGTGGTGAGTGGGTCGGCTGCCTCGGAATGAGTGAACCAGATCATGGAACTGACGTATTGGGAATGCAAACGTCAGCGGTCCAGTCGGAAGATGGATCTTGGGTGATAAACGGTAGGAAAATGTGGATCACAAATGGAATTATTGACCAAGATGGAAATCCTGCGGATGTCGTTTGGCTCTATGCTAGAACTGGCACAGATGCTAAGGGCAGGGCCGAAGTATCTACTTTTTTAGTCGAGAAGGGTATGAAGGGATACTCTGCAGGTCAAAAAATCGAGGATAAGTTGGGTATGAGAGCCAGCACAACAGCCGAATTGGTATTCGAAGACTGTATCATTCCTGCTGAGAATTTGGTGGGCAAACCAGGGGAATCAATGATACATCTAATGAGAAACCTGGAACACGAAAGGGTTGGATTGGCGGCCATGAGTGTCGGAATAGCCAGAAGGTGCCTAGCGGACATGAATTCTTATGCCACTGAACGGGAGGCCTTTGGCAAGGAGATCAGGGATTTTGGACAGATTCAAAGGCACATCGGGGAGTCTTGGGCAGAATACCGTGCAATGAAGGCCTATGTATACGACACGGCAAGGCAGATCGACCTTTCAGAGGCAGGTCATAGACTAGATTCCGATGGAGTAAAATTGTTCGCGACCACTGCGGCAAAGAATATCGCAGATCGGGCAATTCAGGTAATGGGAGGGTATGGTTATGTCGGCGAATACGTGGTCGAGAGAATGTGGAGGGACGCCAAGCTTTTAGAAATAGGAGGGGGGACTCTGGAAAGCCACCAGAAGAATATCACAAAGGACCTCAAGAGAGATCCCGAGGCAATTAATTGATGGTAGTCCCGCCCGGATTCGAACCAGGGTCCCCGGGACCAAAACCCGAGATGATGGACCACTACACTACGGGACTCCGCACCCCCCTCAGAGTTCAGACTATTGTATTTGACGGGCCTTGGAGCCGTCAATATCAAGCCACATCCTCAAGTCGATTAACTGTGCGAAGCAGGATCTCAGCCATCGTGCTATTAATTCTGATATCTGCACCATATTCTCCTACAGTGACCGGACACCAAACGCCAAAGGACCAATTCCTAGAACCCGAATTCCAACAAGAAAGTCCGGATTTAGGCACCCCATGGTTGGATAACTCCCTTTCAGAAAGAGTACAATCCGGTCAAGACAAAATTAGAGTCACTGCAATCACTAGCTCTATCCAAGATCTGGACGTTTGGCAAAGGAAGACCGGCTCAATAGACAGACAGGCTCCGCCAGCCAACGGCGAAAGATTGGTGCAGAATGACATACAAACCGAGAATATAGAACACAGAACATTTTGGATGGATTCGGAGCTACTTAGCAAACTGGTCGATGCGGAAGGAATAATCGCACTCATCGATGCAGAAAGAGCCCCAGAACCATATGGGATTGCTCCTACGGGCCCTAATCCTAATTCCGTAAGATCTGGAGAAATTCACGGTGCAAACGATGCATGGGGAATGGGATTCTCGGGAGACGGGATCATCGTTGCAGTCGCGGACACAGGGGTTGACTTTGGGCACCCTGACTTGAACGGGACTCAGGCAAGGGTAGAATACGAGGGCTCCCCCTATTCGGGTTGGCCATTGATGCTTGATCACAACAGCATGTACAAGTGGATGGTCGATGGTGAGGCATATCCCGCCCAAGATTCATGGTACGCAGACACATCAATGGTAGATTTTGACAATGACAGTGATGGGATTCTAGACGGCTCAGGATACAATATTACCGGCATAGAACCTTCGCTTTCGGGTGAATATCACATAGGTCAGCATCCAGACTGGAGACTCAGAGAAAAGGCAGGCGGAGATGTTCCTATATTAGTGGTAGATGATATTGAAGTGGGTAGGTATGAGACTGTCTGGCCAGATATCGATAGGGATGGATGGTTCGGAAACGAAACTCCGATGAGGCCTGGGGCGGAGACCTCTGGAAGGGACAATGACGGAGACGGATTGTGGGATATTTCCGCAGGCTTAGTTTACTGGGTGTCCGACGGTGTCCATGGAGTGCCCTATGGGTCCACGTATTCTTCCAGACATGGATATTTGGATAGAATTGCAGGACCAGGGAATCTGACTCTTTTCATGCTTGAATCCGGCAGCCATGGGACCCTTTGTGCGAGCGCGGTGTCGGCACAAGGGGTTGTAGATGGGGGAAGGGTCCTAGGTATGGCACCAAATGCCACCATAACCTCGATCGGAAACCACTACTCGGGTGGACATTCGCTGGACGCATGGAGGTTCATCGCAGAGGGCTACGACGGCGATCCTGCAACTCCGGACCAGCCCCACATCGGGTCATTCTCCTTTGGATACTCATCGGTTGATGACTCCGGGGCAGACGGTTACTCACTTTATCTAGATTGGATCACTAGAGTCTACAATTCCAATGTCTCCTATGCCGTGGCTATAGGAAATGGGGGCCATGGATTTGGGACCACAAAGGTACCAGGGGCCGCTCACGGCGTCTTCTCAGTTGGGGCCTTCAGCAGTAGGTCCTCCGACTCATGGGGCCAGAGCGCTCCTTGGTCGAACAGGGGGCCAAACGCTGTAGGTAGGATGGATCCGGACATAGTCGCGGTAGGGTGGTCCGCGACGGGAGATATGCCTCTGAATAACTACAACAACGCAAATCAGGCATGGACTACATGGGGGGGCACTAGCCTAGCTACCCCAGTTGTCGCAGGCTTGCTGGCCTTGGTAGAGCAGGCTTGGCTCGAGAATTACGGCACCCATCCAGGCTCCCAAGAACTTAGGGATTTTGTCTTATCCACTTCAGATGACAGAGGATACGAACCCTTCGTACAAGGAGGGGGATGGATGAACGCTTCCAGATCGGTGAGGACCCTGCAGGGATTTAACGGCACATGGTCGGCCTCGCCTGCTCAATGGAATACTGGCTGGTTCCACGGTCACCACAGGGACGCCAACCTAAATTCTATTAATCCCGGACAAGAACAACAATTTGACATCCTCTTCAACAATCCTGCCCACTCAGAATTAGGGTTGAACCTAACTCCCATCACCTTCCAGCCATTGGAGCACACGGTTTTAGTCTGGAATAGCACGGGAAATGGTAGTGGAGGGGGGGAGAATGAAACTTGGGATGGTCATCAAGGAGACAGGCCCGACCTGCTAATCCCCATTCACATATCGAATGAGACTGAGAACACTCTTCATCCAGAAACAGTCCAGTTCAGAGCTAGGGCGACAATTCAACACGAGGCATTTGACCAGGATATGGACCGGTCTTCGAACGAGAGGGTTTACCTTGAAATATTCAGATGGACCGATTTTGATGGCGATGGCTCTTACCATAATGACACCGATTTAGATGGGATGGTTGACGAGAGCGAGTGGGAGGATGGCGATGAACTCGAGGAAATTACATTCTGGTGGTCCCATGGACCCCAGGCAGAGGTAAGGCTAGGGATGCCATTTGAAGACGCCAGGGACGGCCTGCTACTGGGGGTGTGGAGATATGACGGAACCCCATCCGGATTGGATGAAGTGAGGATAGAAGTAGACTGGACGTCTTTCGGAGTAACCGAGGACGACTGGATCTATGTGCCAGAAAACATCACATTACCGCCAAACTCTGAAACCAACCTGCAAGTAGCAGTAGCGGTTCCGGAAGATGCAAGCCCGGGGCTAAGGCAACATGGAATTAGAGTGGTTTCCGAAAACGATTCCGAGACAAACTCAACCAGATCCTGGACCCTACCAATAGTGACAAATGTTCCTTGGAGGGGCCCATTCACCCTCAGCCCGAATCCACTTGACGGCAACGTCTCCAACCAGACCCTCTACACAGAGTCATGGATAAGTGGAGCAATGAGATGGTCATGGAGGCCAGAGAGTGGGGACTGGAGATTCCTAACGGTGGATTGGCCCGATGAACTATCGGGTGATGGGGCAATAATCCTCGACGTTGACTGGCTCGACAACCCATTCACCGACATAGACGTCCTATGGATGACAGAAAAGCCTCATGAATACTGGTCGAATGACCCGCAATCATATGGGCCAACTACCTTCTACATCGAGGAGAGATCCGTAAACAATCATGCTGGGAGCGGCCAACACAACTGGGGGACATACACAGGAACCTCGAGAGAGACGTTCGTAGTGCCCTCAACCCCCGGAATACATCAGATGGTCCTTCACACTGCCCTGCACGGAGTAGAGACAAACGACAACCCACTAAACATATCCTTGGGGTATATCACCGCAGAATCCGGTGGGTTCAGCAAAACCGTTTCAGATTGGTCCGAATCAAGCGGATATGACGATGCAATTGTCGTTTCAACCATGCCCCTGCCGGTAAGCAAAATCGAGTCTCATGGATGGGTCAAGCCAGTCAGTCTAACAAATCAAACTGCGTTTCAAGATGACCCCGGAGACAAAATGACCGCTTCCTGGTGGCAAAACATATCCCTAGAAGACGCAACTGAGGTTAGCATAAAGATGGACTCTTACGACGACGCCGACCTGGATCTGTTCCTTTTCAGGGACAAGGATGGAGATGGAAACTTCACCTCTGGAGAGGAGGTGTCTAGGTCCTGGAGCGGGACTTCCTCTGAGTCAATATCAGTATCAAATCCAGAAGACGGCCTTTATGCGGTCGCAGTTCACGGATGGTCGGTAAGCGGTGGAAGTGCAGGATTTTGGATTGACATCGAGATGGTTGCGGGGGACTCACTAAATGTTACAGGCTTCAATACAATGAACGACTCGGAGATTTCTGAGACTTGGCCTTCGGGTTCGGAGGACCTAGCGGGAGAGGTCCCAACAGGTGCACTGCACCTAAATCTTAGCTACGAAACCCCTCCTTCAGAGGGGTCCTGGACCGGCTTCGTTGACATTGAGCTAGAAGGAGGTTCACTAGTCAGGATACCATACAATTACGAATTGGTGGAACTCGATCCAGAAATATCATTCACAACGCCCGAGAATCTCACCGAATCGAACACTCCATTGCCGGTAAACCTACATGTCAGGGACGTAGGGATCGGATTCTCATTAGCAGAGGTATCATGGGATTGGCCCTCTAACGGAACCAGATTCCAGGCTGATTACGTATGGGGGGTAGACGTCAATGGAATCAGTCACAACCTTACCTCTGTCTGGAACGAGAATTCGAATCAAACAAGCCTTATCCCCTTCAGGGAGGTTTGGATAAACTCAACTCTTCCTAAAATTGAGGAGTGGTTCCATTTCCATGCTTCGGTATATGACAACTCCGGTAGACAATCAGAGTCCCATTTATCGATACTTTTCGACTCCACTTCTCCTGATCTGGCTATATTCGGTGTTCCTTGGATAACTAACTCTCAAACCCTCAACTTCTCCATCCGAACCGAACCTGGTGCCATCCTCACATTCGATGGAACAGTACTTCAAATCGACGAATCTGGAATATCAAACCACAGCATCGAACTACAAAAGTCACGAACTGGAATCTTCGACGGACCAGATGGCCCCGCATTCCTGTACGACGTCGATTCAAACGTATTCTCCGTGGAGAGTGCCGATAAGGCGGGGAACAGAATAAACTCATCTTTCCAAGTGGTTTTCGATCCCGATCCACCATCAGAAGTGAATTTTGTGTCCATTATTGATCAGGCAGGGTACTCCTATGGGGAACAAGAGCTTCTGAAACCAGTAAACCTCTCAAGCGGTAGCATCCAACTTGAGATCACTTCCGACACTAGGAAATGGTGTTTCAGTGTACTCTACGAATCATGGGTGCAGAAATTCGAGTGTCACGAATCTGAGGGACCACCGATTATAGTGAATCAGAGCTCTCATATGAACCAAACACAAATCGATTATGACAGGACTAGTACAATATCTATACCCCTTGAATTGTCTGGCCTTGGCGAGGGAGAACTGACGATGTTGCTCTCAACTCAGGATTGGGCAAACAACTCGCATGAAAGCTCTTGGAAGATGACCATGGACTCGATGCAACCTGTGATTTCTTGGGGTCTATCTCCTGCAAATGGAATTTTACTATCCGATCATCATCAAAATCTCTCATGGTGGTCATCCGAGGAGGTCACGATGCGAGCCAGTATCAACGGACAAGACTTGGAAGTCCAATCAGGCTCTTCGGGTTCATACGAAATTTTATTGACCAATACTGGAAACCAAGTATTTTGCCTGAACGCCATAGATCGGACTATTGGCCAGGAGAATAACAACTCATTCAATGAATGCAGGAATTTCGAGTTACAAGAGAGCGATTACGATACTTCGATATTTGACTCAAACCCCGAGCTAGTGGCTCTAGACACCATACAAGTCGTTCTAGACAGGCACCAGTCTCAGGAGATAAGGTGGTACAGCCAAACAACCGGAGAAAATGGAACCATAAATCCCGGAGAGAGGACCATAGTCCTATCTTTGGACCTTGTCGAGGGAACAAACGAGTTCCTAATCGAAGTCGACTCCCTGGACAGTACCGACAGCTACTCTATCATCCTAGAGAAGGACTCAATCGCCCCAGTTCTGGGTCTCTCGGAAAAAATCTACAGAGAATCCCCCTTGTCAACGACTAGGGGCATCTTAGGAAATTGCGAACCCGGACTGATGGTCAGACTAACCAGCCCAATTGAATCAAGGGACTTGACCTGCCCAGAATCAGGAATATTCGAAATTAACCTTTCAATACCTAGGGAACCGGGATTGCACACCATAGAGGCGTTCTCAATGGATCACGCCAAGAACACCAACTCAACAGAAATCTACCTTATCAAACAAGACTGGGTTGATTGGGCATTAGAAGATGCCACAGAATCCGGGCCAATGCTCGTTTGGTTCTCTCTAGCCCTGCTTTTACTGGTCTCTATAGTTGTATCAGTATCCATCAGATTCTCGAACACAAGGCGCTGATTTCAACAAGATTCGAACCCAAACCTAATTTCCTAAATTCTTTACGCTAATGCATGGCCATCAAAACTTTGGGCGTAGTGGGATCTGGACAAATGGGCAACGGGATAGCGCAAGTAGCGGCTAGCAGTGGCCTAGAAGTAAAAATGGTAGATGTTAAACAGGATCTATTGGATAGGGGTATGGCGGCTATCGATAGGTCATTGGCAAGACTCGTATCCAAGGGAAAAATGGCAGAGGATGATGCCAAGCTGACCATGTCCTCCATAGAGGTCTCGATTGGTTTGGAGAAGCTAGCTGATTGTGACCTAGTCGTGGAAGCAATACCGGAAATTCCGGAATTGAAGTTTTCAACCTTCTCTGACCTAGACTCGATTTGCAAAGAGACGACTATCCTTGCCAGCAATACCTCGAGCATATCGATAGACGAGATTGCCAGTCACACATCACGTCCAGAACAAGTAATTGGGATGCACTTCATGAATCCCGTTCCAGTGATGAAGCTAGTTGAAATAATTAATGGGAAGGAAACAACCCAGGAGGTTAGCAACGAGGTGATCTCCGTGGCTAAGTCCATGGGCAAGACGCCACTATCTTGTAGGGACTCGCCCGGATTCGTCAGCAATAGGATACTAATGCCCATGATAAACGAAGCTATACTTGCCCTGCAAGAGAACGTCGCAGAGCCAGAGGCAATAGACGGAATTATGAAGCTGGGAATGAATCACCCTATCGGCCCACTAGCTCTAGCGGACCTTATCGGTCTCGACACCGTACTTCACATAATGAAAGTGCTGAGAGAAGGCTTCGATGATGACAAGTACACTCCCGCACCCCTGCTGATCCAGATGGTGCAAGATGGCCTAATAGGGAGGAAGTCAGGCAAAGGATTCTACAAGTACTAAAGCGGGTATGCCCGTATGTAGTGCAATTTTTGCACCATTTTTAGCCAACCTATAATACACACCAAGCCACGGAAGCATCATGGCAGGTAAGGCCAGCGTGGGAAGGTTGTTGGCTTGCATAGTCATTGTCAGCCTTTTCTCGGCTCAATCTATCGCTAATGACGCTGGATCCGGGGGGGATGCGGGTAGCACCCAAGGAACGGCTACCGCACTACCCGCTACAAACTCAACGTACTACGGCAATCTAACATCGGGAAGCGACACCTCAGACTATTACTCCTTCAATATCCCCAACTCGACCGCTCTGTCATTGGAACTTACCTCACCTTCCAACGCAGACTTTGATCCTTACATTTACGATTCCTCAGGATCCCAAATCGATTACAGCTATACCACTAACCAGGTAGAGTCCGCCTCCACTAATGGGACATCGGTCGGCGGTACGACTGTGTATGTTGAAGTCGATTGGTACTCTGGCTCGGGGCAGTATACCCTGCAGATCTGGATATTCCCGGATGCGTCTCCATCCCAGAACGACGCAGGTTCAGGAACCGATGCGGGCGGCAGCGGAAGCTCACCATCCGGGTCAATAACCATCAACTCCACAAACCAGACAGTCCAAGGCTGGATATCTGACGCATGGGACCTATATGACTGGTACAACATAACAGTCCCATCAGACAGTGGCCTGCACGTGGCCATGAGTTTCCCAAATTACTCCTCCAATTCTCAACTGTCACTAATTTCATCAGCAATATCGTACATCGATTACGAATATGGTTACAACGCTCCCTTCGATGTAACATCAAACGGAACCAATGTGGCCGGTGACTACGTCTATATTAGGGTCTATGCGGGATCTTCACAGGGTAACTATACACTCAACGTCACACTATTCCCCACATCTGGGCAACCGGGTTCATCCCAGAACGACGCTGGCTCAGGGGGTGACGCAGGCGACACCATGACTTCCGCCCTTTCGATCAATACAACCGGGAACTCCACGACGATTTCAGGATGGGTCGACGAGACATGGGACGAGAACGACTACTACTCGGTAGCCATCCCATCAAATTACACAACATGGGCGTCTTTGTCCTGGGGCAACAGTTCAGACGATCTCGACCTATACCTCTACTCTTCTTCAGGTGGCATCCTGGATAGTAGCACAAGCTCGATCAACAATCCCGAGGATGTATCGGCAAACATGTCCACGGTGGGTGGCACGACAGTATACTATAGGGTGATCGACTATTCGGGTGTTAGCGTATACTACAATCTCACAATAGGCATGGCAGATATGTCTAGCCTGCCTGCGTACAATCAGAATGACGCTAACTCAGGAGGCGATGCCGGGGACGGCTTCTCGTCTGCTCTGTACCTTACAGGCAACGGATCATACGAAGGCTGGATTTCAGACACCTCGGATACCAATGACCTCTACGAAGTCGTGGTACCAACAGGTCAAGCTATAGAGGTCGAGCTTTGGTGGCCAATTTCCTCGAATAACTTCGACTTAGGTTTGTACGACAACAGCCAGTCGCTCATAGACTCTAGCGTCAGTGATAACCCAGAAATGGTAGATAGCGGGTCCACAAACGTCAGTAACACCACCGTCTACGTCTTGGTGCAGTCATATTCTGGCTCTTGGACGAGCGGTGGAGAGGGTAATTACAGCCTCAACATCACATTCGTCAATCAATCCGACGTTCCAGGACTAAATCAGAATGACGCATACTCAGGAGGGGATGCAGGTGATGATATTTCCAACGCAACTTTGGTCGTCAACAACACCCCATTGAGCCCCACATGGATGACTTGGGAAGGATATGCGGACTCAGGATCAGATTACTATGACGTGTACGGCGTTTACGTGCCCTCTGATCACGGCATCTATGTCGAAGTTGACCCCGGCTACACCTCCGGAGGATCCTTCGAGCTATCTCTATACGACTCATCGAACTCGTTAGTGGACTACTCATACTACAACAATCCTCAATCAGTCACTTCCAACGGTTCGAACGTAGGGGGCGACTACACGTATATCGAGGTCTACGCATACTACATGAGTGGGATGTACAACGTGTCGCTTAGCATATTCTCACTGGATGCGGATGGTGATGGCTACTACGATGATGTTGAGTACGAGTGCGGATCGGACCCTAATGACAATAACAGCATCCCGGAGGATACGGACGGAGATGGTATATGCGATTTCATCGATGATGATATCGATGGCGATGGGGTGGATAACGCCAACGATACATTTCCGCAGGACGCCAACGAGACCGTGGATAGCGATGGTGACGGGTTGGGGGACAATGCCGACTCCGACGACGACAATGACGGTTGGACTGACACGGAAGAGCACTCGTGCGGGACAGATCACAACGACTCGGCCTCTTATCCAAATGACCTCGATGGTGATGGGACATGCGACATACTAGACGAAGACATCGACGGAGACGGATATGAAAACACACAGGACGAGTTCGACGATGACCCGACGGAGTGGAACGACACGGACTATGACGGGACGGGGGACAACGCAGACAGTGACGACGACGGGGACGGTTTCTTGGACTCAACCGAGCTTGATTGCCTATCCGACCCCTTGTCCCACTCTTCTGTGCCAGACGACACTGACGGCGACGGGACCTGTGACCCTCTTGACGGGGATGTAGATGGGGATGGCACGGACAATGAATTCGACGCTTTCCCGGACTCAGCGGACGAGAGTACGGATACAGATGGAGATGGAATCGGCGACAACTCCGATCCCGACGACGACAACGACGGATACCAGGACAACGCCGACTCCTTCCCACTTGACACAAATGAATGGGCCGACTTTGATGGTGACGGCTTAGGAGACAATGCCGACACGGATGACGACGGGGACGGTTGGAGCGACTCGGATGAGTCATCCTGCGGGACAAACCCGTTCCAATTGCAATCAGTTCCAGACGACTGGGATAATGACGGTATTTGCGATATAATCGACCCCGACGACGACAATGACGCTTGGGATGACACAAACGACGCATTCCCAAACGATCCCAACGAATGGGATGACCTCGACCAGGACAACGTTGGCTCAAACGCTGACAATGATGACGATGGCGACGGATGGAGCGACTCGGATGAGCAAAGCATTTGCATCACGGACCCTCGGGACTCGAACTCTGTTCCAGACGACTTTGACGGGGATGCGATCTGCGATCAGCTTGATGACGACGACGATGGCGACCTAGTCCTCGACTTTGATGACGAATTCCCATTCGACAAATCCGAGACCAAGGACACAGACGGTGACGGTATCGGAGACAATGCCGACACAGACGATGATGACGATGGCTGGGCCGACATCACCGAGGTCACTTGCGGTACTCTGCCCCAAGTTGCATCAGAGTTCCCAGAAGACTTCGATGGGGACAGAACGTGCGACGAAATCGACCCAGACGACGACAATGACGGTTTCCCTGACCTAGAAGACGATTTTCCATTCGATCCCCAAGAATGGGAGGACCGAAATTCTGATGGTCTCGGGGACAACGCCAACCCGCTCACAACGATGGACCACATGAGGCTAAACCCCGAAGCAACTATTCTCGGCCTAGGACTGGTATTCTCGGTAATTTCTGGCACCGTAGCATTTTTCCTAGGGAGGAGAGGCACAGATGAAGAATTCGACGAGGAACGAGCCTGGGAAGAATCCGAAGACGACAATTATTTCGAGGACTGGTGAAGACAATACGGGGGTTAAGTGCATTTTTTGCACTTTGTGTGTTTTTTTTACCAGAATATCGTCAAATATCAATTACATGTACTTTCCATAAAATGGAAATTACAAATAAAAAAAATGATATATTTCGGACTTTTTTTCACTTATATGTAATTTTAATATGAAAAATTACCTGAATAGTGAAATTAAGTCAAAATGAGCATTTTGGGAGAGTTTTATATTCTATATAAGACGTCATAGTCACTAAGTGACGCCTATGAATGGAAATGCAACAAGATCAGTAAATCTGACAATGCTAATGATTGTCTCGGTATGCCTGCCTATGGTAGGGGCCCTAGATGCCCCAGCAGAGCTCGACCGAGCAGCGGAGAGGAGCCAGACCCACGGAGGGTCCACGGACCCCTGTTTGGGGCACGACGCCTGCCACGGAGTCGATGCTGGAAACAGCCTGGACACCTCCATCAACCTGACCGACGAGTTCTCGTGGACAGGTGAGGAGACGGTTACCTTCTACGGTAACGAGTCCGACGCAACGGGCTACTCCACATCCGCAGCAGAGAATCAGGATCAGTACCTAATCGACATGCCCGTCGGATTCGGTCTGTCCGTGACAGTACACTGGAACCACTCTGGAGGCGGTTTCTATGAGGACAGGGCATACATGGTCTCACTCGGGCCCGGAGACGGGTCTATGACCAACTACTACACGAACGACTGGGGGTACAACTACTACTCCACAGTCGGAGAAATCGGAATCAGCTCGGCCGGCGGCGGCATTGGCAGCTATGGGTCCGGCATCGGGACAACCTCATACACCGGCGCACCCATTGACATTGCCGGAGATCCAACTGGGATTCTAGTATGGTGCTACTACTGCCACAACGCAGCAGCAAGCTCCGAATACACCATGAACATCTCAGTATGGCCGTCCGATGGCGGCTACGTGGGAGACCACACAGAGCCCCAGTACAACATAATCCTGGACATGCCAGATGAGCCGGCATCATGGAATTCCCAATCCGACACTTTCACCCTGGATGGTACCAACTCCGCAGACCTAGTCGTCACTTACTGCGACGTTTGGTGCACCCCAGAGACCTCGATCGATGTCACGAAGCCGGATGGCACAGTCGACTCTTGGAACCCTATACCAGACTACTTTACCGGATGGCTGGCGACTTACTCTGACGCCGGAACATACACCGTAGACAAGACTGACACATGGGGAGACGGCGGAATGGGCCTGACAGTAGGAATACTATTGGGCAACTTCTCCGGATTCCTCTCGGCGACCGACTTCGTGTTCGAGGATAGCGCCACTGGATACGTGGACTCAACAGACACATCGGACATCTACGCGGTTTACATTCCCGAGAACTATGCGGCCAACCTAACGCTATCATGGGAAAACTCTGCGGATCTAGAACTAAACGTCTACTCGTCATATGACATGACCAACGGACTCTCGGGACTAATGGCCTACTCGTGGTTCAGCCAACCGGAGTTTGTTGACCTAGGGCAACTGGGTGCAGCAACGACAGTCTACGTCGAGGTAGAACACTACGCGGGGACTGCTTCCGGGTACATCCTAGATCTACAGACGGAGCCAGGCGCCCCTCCACCATGCTTCTTCCAAGATGACGGTTCGGCACCAGGCTCTGGCTCCTTCACCGGAAACGGGGAAGACGCCACAGAGGGATCATTCTCGCCAGACGACCTGCCCGTAGACGTATCGGGCCACACCGTCAACGACGGTGACGGAACTTGGTCCGGAGAATTCGAGGGAATGCTCTGCGCAGGCTATGATGAGACCGACTGGTTCGCCCTTGATGTCCCAGCATACCACGGAGCACACGTAATCCTAGACTGGCACGAGGGAATCGATAACAACTTCAACGACACCGTCGAGATAGAGGGAGAGTTGGCACTGTACCTGTACATGGTCACGAGCTCAGGAGGTACAAGCACTGTATACAGCGCTCCGTACAACACATTCGAGACCTCTCCTGCTGCTGCGGCAACCAACGAGTCCTACTCATGGACAAACGATCTGGACACAGACAGCACCCTGTACATCAGGGTCCTTCTAGAGAGCATGACGGATAAATACGAGAGCAACTACACAGTCTCTTACTCAATCTACAACGCATCCGAGGAACCAGCGGAGCTGGCATGCCAGAACGACGCTTACATGGCCCAACCGGGCGACTGCGCCGACGGAGGAGATGACACTTACGGG
>DAYD01000012.1 GCA_002506755.1 Euryarchaeota archaeon UBA462 | reverse complement strand
AATGGGTTATGCGCTACGTATGCACACATACCCGCACCAGATACTGAGAGAGAATAAGCAAGCCACTGGAGCGGGGGCTGATAGGGTCTCTCAGGGTATGCGGCTCTCCTTCGGCAAAAACGTAGGAACCGCGGCTAGAGTACAACGAAACCAGACAGTAATGTCGATAAAAATTGAGCCTGAGGGGTATGCGGCTGCAAAGGAGGCTCTTAGGAAAGCAGGCTGCAAGTTTCCCACCCCATGTACAATCAATGTAACCCAGGGTTCCGAGCATTTGAAGGGACAAGTCTGAGAGCGAGACTCAATGTCACCATCCAGCCCACTGGATATTTTACAGGAGTCACTCAGGGGCGCCCCAATAATATGGAAAGGAGAATACCCCTACTTCATCCACCCAATATCGGATGGAATACCTAGAATGGATGCAGAAGTTCTCAGAGCCACTAGAGATCTGATAGTAGAGATGGTTGATTGGTCCAGAATTGACCTAATTGTGAGTGTTGAAGCGATGGGGTTGCCACTTCTTGCTGCCGTGGGAG
Organism: Euryarchaeota archaeon UBA462; assembly: GCA_002506755.1. GTDB lineage: Archaea > Thermoplasmatota > Poseidoniia > Poseidoniales > Thalassarchaeaceae > UBA36. Next base: position 8,356 of record DAYD01000012.1, on the reverse strand, counting down.
ATGCTACTGGGAAACCGACTGTTGTCATTAGAAAGAGATCCTATGGCATGGAAGGAGAAGTTAGAGTCGATGTATCGACTGGTTACTCTGAATCTACGGCCTTCATTAACGATATTTCCTCTGGAGAAAGGATCCTCGTTGTAGACGACGTGATATCCACAGGAGGGACGCTTGAACCACTTCTAGCGGCATTGGAAAAGATGGGAGCCATCCTTCAAGATGTGATTGTCGCAATAGAGAAAGGGGAAGGGCGTGAGAGACTTGCCAAGGAGCGTCCTCAATGGCCAATTCGCACCTTGGCTAGAATTGAGATTGTAGATGGAAAAGTCGAGATAATTGATTAGGGTGGAAAAATGGATCTAGACAGGCACGATTTCCAGCTCGACGAATTAGTTGATAGAATCAAGAAAAACGATAATCAATTAGTTGCACTTCAAGTACCTGAAGGACTTAAGATTCAGGCTCTAGAGATGATGGACTCGATCGAGGGGGAATCTGGAGCAAGGGTAATTCTCGCTGCAGATCCGTGCTATGGTGCCTGCGACTTAGTTCACGACAAGATGAAAATGATGGGTGTCGAATTAGTGGCTCACATGGGACACAGTCAAATGAATATAGATTCAGGCATGCCAACCCATTTCATTCCAGTAACTTACGACGGAGCACCAGAGCTAGCCGAAGTAATCCCGATACTTGATTCTCATCGAAGAATAGCCGAGGAGCGTTTGTCTTCTACGGACAAAGAAGAATTCAGTGAAGAGGAGGCCAAAGAGAAGTTTTTGGATGCAGTGGGTAGGTTTTCTCCACTTGAGGATTCCAGACTTGGCCTTGTGGGTTCGATTCAACACTTGCACCTGCTTGAAAATTACAAAGAAATGCTGGAGGAGCAAGGATATGACGTTGAGATCCCTGTTGGGGGAGATAGGTTGACCCTTCCTGGGCAGGTGTTAGGGTGCAACTATTCTGGAGACTCTTCAAAGATCGGTCATTACCTGTTTCTGGGTTCAGGGGACTTCCACCCAATTGGGCTAGTTCTCCACACGGGTAAGCCTCTGGCGATGCTGGACCCATATACAGGGGATGCTACTGAGATGTCATTTGACAGAATTGAGAGAATTCTGAGGCAGAGGTTTGGCCTGATAATGTCTGTAGGTGATTCTTCTTCCTTTGGTATACTGATTGGTGAGAAGCCGGGACAGATGAGAAGAAATCTAGCACTAAGAATGAAGCGGCTTCTGGAGAATCATGGTAAGAAGGGGTATCTGCTTGCTTTGGACCATGTTGGGCCCGATTTAATCGATTTTTACCCAGTGGACGCATTTGTCAACACAGCATGCCCTAGGATCGCAATTGACGATTCGACTAGATATTCCAAACCCCTCATCACCCCCTACGAGCTTGAGGTTGCACTAGGCGAGAAGAAATGGGAGCACGGGTATCAATTCGATGAGATACCCTGAGCCTTTGGATTGTTTTTCAACCCACTGAAAAGATGGAGAGGAGCTATTCACTCCTCATCATCATCGTCGTCGTCGCCTAGAAGGGCTTCCCAGTCCAAATCATCTTCTGCTGAAACGTAGTAGAGCCCTCCCATGACGGCAGCAGCCAGTAGGCCGACTATATCTTGAGTGCTAAATCCTGTGATGGGGCGGAATGCTTCTTGGTCACCTACTCCAATTAAGTCTATGAGGAATAGTTTGTCCCCCCCGAAAACGATTCCTGTCATATTAACTAAAACAAAAATCACAATTGCAGCAGCACCTATCAGAAGGCCCATTCTCACGTTGTCGTCTAATTCTACCATGGTTATTACCTATACACCCCGACGAGTAATGAGTTATTAATGTGAATGGTGTTAATTATTCCTAGAATCCGGGTAATTCGATGAAAGATACACCTTGATTGGGGCTATTCTGAGTCTTTGGCGTCTGATCCTGCGCTAAAGTTCAGCACCCCATCATCCAACAGGTCTGCTATTATGTCCTCCATCTTTCTCCCTGTAGCTTCAGCTATAGCCTGTGTTTCAATCCTGTCTGCATGCTCTCTCGCTGTCCTGGCCTTATCAGCGTCACCTTGGCCGTTCCTGGACTCCAAGACTGATGCCAGACCTCGCCAATTGGAAGGATCGCTGCCTTCGCTGGCTGTTAGCTCCTTCCATATATCTAGAGCTCCTGAAAAATCACCCTCTTGGGTTAATTTGTTTGCCCTCTGAACCTTCACGTCGCTGCCCTCTGATGCGGAAGCCTGTTTCAATAGAGCATCAAGATCGTCGTCATCTGCAGATTTCTGAGTTTCGACCTCTGCCTCTCCAACTGATCCTGGATCTTCCTCTTTTTCTTGTTTGGTATCTTCTTCGAAGTCATCGAAGTCATCGAAGTCATCTAATTCGTCAAAGTCTATGTCATCGAAGTCGTCATCTAGAACCTCTGCGACTTCTTCCGATTTCTCAGCTGCCTCCTCGGCTTTCTTCTGGGCCTCTTTGGCCTTCTTTTCCGCTGCCTTGATCTTCCTGTCCGCGTCCTTAGCCTTCTTCTCTGCCTCTTGGGCCTTCTTTTCCGCTGCCTTGACCTTCTTGTCTGCTTCTTTAGCCTTCTGCGCTAGTCGGAACGCAATATCCTGTGGTACCTTCTTTGCCATGTGAACTACCAGTTAGCCTGCGATATCGCCTCACATTTAATTGTGGCCCATGGGGATTCCGGATAAAAAGGCGGAAATTATTGGGTCGATCCTATGCTAGGGTCTCGGCTTTTTGTTCGCAGGCCTCTGACCTGCCCGTCATACCCATCGAAGAGAAGCAGGAAGCCATGCCTCGCCATGCATCAGCATCTGATGGGTTTTCAGCGACCATTTTCTTTAGATTGGAGAGAGCTGCTTCTGGATTTCCCCCGATTATAAGCTGTAAGGTCTCCTCAATCCCCCCGCTTTCAACTTGTTCTTCGACTACAGACTCCTCTGGAGTTGAAGCGGGAAACTTCCCCTCTGCCCAAAGTATTAGTTTGGGCCATTTCCCCTCAAATTTGTCCAGCCTCTGAGGTATGCTGTCTAGCATCTTTTCCAGCTCTTCGCCCTCTAGAGAAGAGGTAAATATCGATTCGAGTTTCTGTGTTGCTTCCTCCCTCGATATTTCCGATTTTTCTTCTTGGTTGGCAGGCTCCTCTTTGGCTGCTTCTGGCTCATCGGGCTGTCCAGAATCGGCTGATGCTTGTTCCTTTTTCTTTCCAAAACCAAACATCCCTCTCTTCTTCTTGGGCTCCTCGGCTTGATTATCCTCTGAATCGGCCGAATCAGGAATTTCTTGTGGCTTGCCATATTTGGTTTCTGCCCACTTGATCAGGCCATCCCACTTGCCCTCAAACTTATCCAGTCTCTTGTCTATGGATGAAAGGGCCTTATCCAGCTCATCTCCTTCTAGGGAGGACCTGAATATGGCCTGCATTCTCTCAGTGACTTGCTCTCGATTTAGTTCTTCTGCCATTACCAGTCCGCTCCCATTTTTACTCGATAGAACTCATTGGCTTTAACCCGCCGATTGTAAGTTCATTCCTCCTCCTCGGCGAAGCTTCCAGCTTGGTCTAACGATTCCGAGAGTCCGGACCAATGAGCATGTTGCTTGCCCTTCTTATGAGTCAAGTTCTTCCATTTGTTGAAAGCACCTTTGACGTTCCCCTCGTCCAAGGATGCGGCTGCAAGATTGAGTGATGCTGCCGCTCCAAGCAAATTAACAAGCTTGGTGAATGATTTGTTCGCCTTAACTGCGCCCAACTCGATGTCGGTTCTCTGGTCCCTCTCGGCTTGTTTGATTCCACCCCAAATCCTCTCAATGAAATTCCTGTTATCTGGTATCGGGTTCAGCTTAGAACCATCTATTTCTATTCCATTCCAGATCGAATAAAGGAAAATTGAGTATAAGAAGACAAGTTGCAAAACCTCTACAATACCCCAAGTAAATTCTTGAAAGCCCCAAGATCCTCCTTCCCTCCAAAAGTATCCCTGTTTAGTTTCTCCTGTGACGTTAGTCCACATATCTGCAAAGTATCCGCCCATATTTGCGGTAAACATCAATGCAACAATAAGAGAAATAGTTCCAAATCTTATCCACCTGATAGATTTGATAGCGAATATTCTGTCTTGCATCTTTTGATTATCATCCCACCCTGGCCTGTATAGGTACATCCCTGCAAGAGTATAAGCCAAGAATAGCACGATTGCGTAATCTATTGTTCCGATTTTTAACTCGCCCCAAACATCGAATGAAAGAGTGGTCGGAACGACCAGTTTCTCCCCTGCTACCGGAGTATTTTCTATCAAGCCGGCCCTTATGGCCACGTTATCGGAGTATCCTGAGCTGTTTATCAATTCAAAGAGTGCTAGAAACGAAGCTGAAATAATGCTTGTACCAGTGGGTTCCTTGATGGCCCTTCTGATCATCTCCTCCCCTCCCTTGGACTACGCTGGGGCGCTAGAGCCTATCAAAACACCGAAAGTCTTTGCATTCAAACTACCGTGAAAGGGAGAATTTCTGAATTCGGACAGAATATGTCTAATAACGTCAGAACATAGAAAGTTTCTATGGCGGAATACTTGGACAGGATAGGTGCGGGCAATGTTTTGTTGACCAAGGAGCCATTATCCTTCGACTGGGTCCCTCCTAGACTAGTCGGAAGAGATTCCGAATTAGGGGAATTAGCATCGATTTTCATGGGAATCGAGGGGGATGGAGTAAGTTGCAGGGCAGTGGTGACTGGTAATGTCGGATCGGGTAAGACTGTTCTAACGCGTAGATTTTACCTTGATCTTTCTACAAAGTTAGAGGGGAGGAGGAAGGTGACAATTTCCCACGTTAATTGCAGAAATCACCCTTCAACATCTCAAGTGTTACAGCAACTTGCTCTGTCACTTGACTCGGGTCATCCGGAGAGGGGATTTAGCTCTGGAGAGATTATACAGGGAATCAGAAGAAATCTCAAAGCCCACAATAACCATCTTCTTCTTATTTTGGACGAGGTCGATGTACTGATTCGCAGGGACAGTTCGGACCTGATATACAAGCTGCTTAGGATAGACGAAGGACAAGAAGAGGGGGGTTCTGTCTCCCTGATCCTAGTGAGTCAAGACATGACTCTATTCACTCTATTTGAAAAGGCAGTGAAGTCGAGGTTGGGTGCTAGCAATACCCTAACCTTGAATCCGTATGGGCCCGATGATCTCGTGAGGATCGCCAGGCAGCGATATGAGGCCTCGTGTAGGCCCGGCTCGGTTTCAGATGGCGCCCTGAATAAGATCGGGTCTTTCGCCTCAGATGCTGGAGGTGATGCGAGGATGGCATTGGAGCTCCTTGAGGCGGCCATCAGAAGGACTGAGAAGGATGGAAGGAACGAGGTTACTGAGGACGATGTACATCCTAGTTCAATTAGAGAAGCCTCAGTAGAGCCAAGCCAGGTAGACGATCTTAGTGTGCACCAGAAGTTGGTTCTGCTTGGAATAAGTAGGAGGCTGAAGAAAGCCGATGAGGTGTCCAGTGGAGATGCTAGGAAGCTATACGAGTTAGTCTGTGAGGAGACCGGGATGAAGGCTATGGGGTACACCACATTTTGGAAGCACATGAAGCACCTCGAGTCTGAGGGGCTAATTGTGAGAAGAACATCTAATTCGAACCGAGGAAGAGGACGCACCCAATACATCACGATGCCCAATACTGCTCCAGCCGTTCTAGAAGCTAGAATAGAAAGGGACCTCATTGGCTGATAGGCCGTCGTAATTAACTCCGAACCGCTCTTATAGGGGTCTCATGTCGGTGTGGCGTCTGAGGTGCGGAGATGGCAGGGGAACAGTCATTCAAGGCAGTTGTCAATGACACTAAACCCAGTTCGGAAGGAAAGTCTTACTCGATGGAAATATCGGGGGCCAATTACAACCACTTCCTTGGTAAGAAGATTGGCGATTCCGTAGATGGGATGTTCGTAGGAGAGGGGGATAGCGCCCTTACTGGATATAAACTCGAGATAACAGGAGGATCGGACATCACCGGGAGGCCAATGCGGCCTGATCTCGATGGATCAGGGGTGAAATCAGTACTAATCACAGCCGGAATTGGTTACAAGGGCAAGAAGTACGTCAATAAGAACAGCAAAGAGTACCGATACAAGTACGACGGTTTGAGGAGGAGGAGGAATCTCCGAGGAAATGTAATCAGTCAAGACACCCGACAAATTAATCTCAAGGTAGTGGAGTCCGGCAAGAGGTCCCTTGCAGCAGTCATTGACGGAGAGGAGGCCGCAGTCGAACAAACCTCTGGAGAAGAGGAGTGACGACTGGGGTGATTGTAACTGACCAAAAATACCAGCAAGCAGCCCGAAGTAAACATCGGAATGGTGGGTCACGTCGACCATGGAAAGACAACCCTGACCCAAGCTCTTTCGGGAACTTGGACTGATACACATTCCGAAGAAAGAAAGCGTGGCATTAGCATAAAGCTTGGCTACGCAGACACGGCTTTCTACAAGACTTCAGATGGAATACACTACTCTGAGGGAAAACATCCCGAGGGGGACAAAGGAGAGGGGGAGCTGCTCAGAGTTGCTTCCTTCGTAGATGCACCGGGTCACGAGACTTTGATGGCTGTGATGATATCTGGAGCTTCGATCATGGACGGAGCTCTTCTTCTTGTTGCCGCCACAGAAAAATGTCCCCAGCCCCAGACAAGGGAGCATCTGGCGGCACTTGAGATTGCGGGTATAGAGAACATAGTAGTGGTTCAGAACAAGATAGACATAGTCAGCAAAGAAAGGGCTATCGAGTCTTTCAATGAAATAAAGGATTTCGTCAGCGGAACGATCGCAGAAGATGCACCCATAATCCCGGTCTCCGCGCATCATGATGTGAATCTTGATGTCCTCATTGAAGCAATTGAGAGTACGATACCAACCCCTGACAGATCGGAGGATGAGGGTGGCCTGATGTACGTGGCTCGCTCCTTTGATGTGAACAGACCCGGTTCGAGACCATCTGGACTTAGAGGAGGTGTGATTGGCGGCAGCATCGTAGAAGGGTCCTTCAGCGTAGGTGATAATATCCTAATAGCTCCCGGCAGAAGGACACAGGAAGGAAACAAGGTACGATGGGAGCCTCTGGTCACTAAGATCGAGGGAATCCAGGGCGGTGGCACGAGTATTGATACCGCTCATGCGGGTGGCCTTTGTGGGATTTCAACACCCCTGGATCCGTTGACGACAAAGGCCGACGACTTATCTGGACAAGTCATGGCCAGAGAGGGTGAGCTCCCTCCAATATGGGAAGAGCTGAAGCTAGATCTGAAACTTCTGGAGAAGATGGTTTCTGGGTCTGATGAAGGAGACGGGGGCATAAGGCCACTTCAGCCAAACGAGATGCTGATGGTTAACTCCGCCACAGCCACCAGTGTGGGCACGGTATCCAACATCAAAGGAAAGAAGGCCACATTGAGTCTTAGACTCCCGATCTGCGCTAAGAAGGGAAGTAGGATTACCCTCTCCAGAAGAATTGGTTCTAGGTGGAGACTCATCGGACATGGTACGATTTCGGGTTGATTAGATGGGGGCAATCCTAATTGATGCCTGCGGCTGGACATCTCTAATCGATGCGGGCCTGAATCTTGATATCGCACTAAGCAGCGTGATAGGAAATCCTGAGCTTAAGATCACTAAGGGAGTGAAGAGTGAGCTCGACCGGTTGTCCGAGAGTAATGGTAGGCTTCTACTTAGCCTACTTTACAATAGATCCGAGATTATCGAATCGGGAGAAAGGCACACTGATGACGAGCTATTGTCTATTTCTTCTAGAATGTCATGGCCGGTACTCACGGTAGATAGGGGCCTCAAGAAGAGGCTTATTGAACGAGGATGCTCATACATCGAAGTCACCTCGGGACCTTCCCTGAGATTGGTAAGTCCCTAGGGCAGAGTGAAAAGATTGTCGTCTCCATGCCCATCCATCAGACCTATCCTTACTGCTGCATCCAGCCATGCATGAGCATAGTTTATTGCCCCGAAGGCACTTACTAGATCCCCCTTAGAGGCGAAGTGCGTAGCATCTGATACGTAATCGTCACACATCCTCATCATCACTTTAAGCCTCTTCTCATCCTCTTCGCTGCTGGTTTTTGGCGTGACTTTGGCCCTGGCCTTCGCGGTTAACTCCAGGTAACTCTCAATTTTTTCGATAGTGATAACTTCCGACATCATCACGCCTCGCCAAGTAAGTCGGAGGCCGCTTGACTGAGCCTAAACATCCTGCTCCGGCCTTCCTTTCGAACTGACAGGATTCCCGACTTGTGGAGTGAGTTGTATATCTGGGACAATCTAGGCCTCCCTACTTCCAA
>DAYD01000010.1 GCA_002506755.1 Euryarchaeota archaeon UBA462 | reverse complement strand
ATGCCTGGCGAGTATTTCTGACCTGTCCTGCAAATCCATTGACTTGACCTGCTCCGGAGTGTGGCCGTGTAGAGAGTTGGAAGAAAATGGCCACTCACTTATTTCCTCTAGTCTCACGGTGCCTTCGGGAGTCAGGATCCGACCGTCCCTCGCAAAAATGGCATAGGCAGCGCTGTCGAAAAGGTCAACCCCCAATGCTATTGACAGTGGGAAGAGGATCGGATGACCGCAACCAAATAGGTGGACAGGTCGATCAGGCGGCAAGGATGACTTAGAGGCTAATAGTATCTCAAACAGCTCTCTGTACCTCTGTTGCTCCATTAGGGGGACTATGCCTCCAAGGGGGTGAACGCAGAAGCCCCTTCCTTCTGATGCTGCTTTGCCCATCGAAAGGGAGGCTTGCGCCCTAAGATCAGGATAGACCCCCCCTTGTATAGGTCCGTTTAGAAGCAGCTCACTGCCTGCCTCTGTCAAAGAGAGCTCTGATCTCTCTAAGGTTATTTCCACTGCCCTATCAAGTTCCTCTCTGGTCATGTCAGGGCGGCCGAATTCGTCCAGTATGGTCCCGATATCGACACCCATGTCCCTTTGGAATGATACGATTTCCTTGGGACCTACCTCAACGTCTCCGTAAATGTAGGATTGGAATGTTCCAGAATCAGTGACTACTGTTCCCGGGAAATCGAGTAGGGAGTGTATGCCATCAGCGAGTGCCTTCTCCCTAAGATCGTCATGCTTCCAAATTACGTAGGAATTTGTGATTAATGCATCGACTCCGAATGAGTCCCACATCTCCCTAGGTTCTATAGTCCGCAGGTTTGGATTAATCACAGGGAGTAGCATTGGAGTGGTGATGATTCCGTGCTTAGTGTGCAGTTTCCCGATTCTAGCGGACCCGTCGCGATGTGTTATCTCGAAAAGACCGAGGTCCTGCTCCCTGCACTTCTTGGGGTCAGGTCGCTCAGGCATGACCCTCTGCAGGGAGTCAGAGCCATCAATCCTCGGTAGACCTCGATTCGACCCTGAGGGATACGGAACCTTCTGATAGCGACATGAATACCTCATCCCCAGTATTCACGTTAAGTGTCGGATCATCCACGAAACCATGGGCATAGGGCACTCCCAAGAGAGACGCTGCGGGGAGTGTGAGCGGGCACACATCCCTGTTAACTATCCCAAGGGGGCCTTGGCCGGTGTATACCAATCCCATAAGGACAAAGGGGGCAACGGTCGATCCGGATCCCTTTGGATAGATTAGTATCGTATCCTTGATGGCTATTCCATTTAGCGGGTGGCCTGGTTCCTCAATTACCCCTGTGTCCCTGTTCACGTATCCTAGGTATGTGATTGGGACGTCCGTCACCAAGGCTTTTCCAGTGATCTCCCATCTATCTTGGCTGGGAATGCCTTTCCCTGAGGACTCGAAGGGGGAGTCCTGATGGGTTTTCGCAGTGTCAATGGGCTTAGCAGATGACTTGCCAATGTCCGGAGGGGGGCCTTCCACTAGTGATTCGTCGAAGGCGTGGGAAACGCATTCGATGATGGGTGCGACACTGGTCGGCATCCTGTTGAGACCGCTGGTAAGATAATGCTCTGCTTTGAGCGAATTTGTCAAGATATGATTGTATTTTGAACGATTGTAGGGTGTAACTTCGGGACATGTGTCCTTCAGGATTAGAGCACCTGCCTCCTCCAGTAGATCCAGGGTTCCATCTAGGGAGATCAATTCGTAATTCTCTGCGCTCATGAACAGCCAAAGCCTGTGGTTTCTGATTTCCTCCCCTAGCTCCATCTTGGCCCTAACAGCTGCTGCGGTTTCCCTGGCCTCTCCGACGCTGGCCTGCGGGCAACCAATTACAACCAAATCCACCTTCCCCTTAGGTGCAAGCTCCTGATACCTTTCTCGGAGGTCTTCTTCCCCGAATGTTATTTCCCCCTCATAGGAATCGACGGACGGAGCATCTGCCGTTATCCCATCCGCCCACAGCATCGGGCACCCATAGTTTGCCGCAGATGCGGAAAGCGCCTTCCTCTTTTCGAAGCTGCCTTGTGGTAGCCCGAGTATCCTTGGCATTGGCCCCCATGGGAGATTCCATGATGGGGAAATCTGTTTGCCAATCCAATCGCCAAGAACACTCCAATCGGAGCTGCTGGACATATCACACTCTACTTTGACCAGAATATTGGGGATTCTGTTTGATTCGATATGTAATCCCCATTTGGGAGCCCATCCCGTGAGGGCAGTGGCAAGCGCAGAGAGTCCTGATTCTCTGTTGGTGATCAGGGATGTGTAAGAATTTGAAAAGCATACTGCGTTTGATTCGGCCCAAGAGCCGATTCCTCCCGGGCTTTCCACCCCTCTGTCATAGGGGGTGCATGATAGGGTGGCCTCAATTCCTAAGTCCAAATAGGATCGAACTATCTCGAATTGTTGCTCTAGGAAGTTAGGGTAGTCTATTCCCATCTCCTCAATTTTCTCATGGTCGCAGCCCGCTGAATTCAGTGTGGTTGGTATCGATACCTTTCCGAGCGGATCGCCTGAGAGGTCAGAGAGGAACCTGCGAAGTCCGTGGCCACCAGTGATTACGCTCACTCCAGATACGTGTGCGTTATCCACTTCGACGAAATCATCGACTCCTGCAGTTGAGGCTAAATCAACCACAAGACGAGCAGCCTTTTGCTTTGTCCGACCTAGTGAGCCCTCGAGCATTGACTCGAGCTCCGAGGGGACATCCATGATTACCGGTCCAAGTTAGGCCCCTTGAATCCCACGCCCTTGAAAGAACTGCAATAGTGTTTAGCAGCACCCATAATCCCTCATCGGGGCACTCACGAAAGAGACCTTATCCACATTGGCGGTGTTTTGGAGATTCTCGATTACAGAGCGAATGTTGCCCGCTGTTCCTTTGACTTGCAAAAGATCGACGCAAGCATGACTGTGTTTGAAGCTGCTATGGCTATATGTTGACACCTCGATAACATCCGAATGGCGGAGGTCAACCAAAAGCCTCGCCCCATTGGCATGATCATGTTGGTAGTGGACAACTAAGTGCCCTTCCAAAATAGTATCTGCCTCCATTTCAGACAAATCTCCTCTCTGTTGCATTTCCGCGAAGAACAAGGATGCATCTCGAATAAATCTGCTCCGATTTTTATATCCGGATTTTTCTATCAGGGTTTCGAAGTCTCTAGCAAAATCGTTGTCCGCGCTGAATGATATAATTTGAGTCATGACATGGCGAGCAAGCTGTCACTAATAATAATTCTGAAATACCTAATTATTAGTCTCAATTAAATAGATATTATTTTCCGGCCGCCCCTATGAATGCACCACGCACTGCGATTTTAGCAGCCCTGTTGATGCTCTTTTCGAGCACTGCAGGATGTTTGGACAATGACGAAGAGACGGATGTTACAGCGGATGATGACACAGTAGTCGATGACACGCCAGAAATACTCGGAAAGGCGATGGTTTCTACCTATCACGTCGAACAGCTTGTCTCCGCTATTGGAGGGAGTCACCTCGATGTAGAGATGATGTCCACCACAAATGTTCCTGTTCACGATTACGAGCCATCAGGAGATGACGTAGTAAGGCTACGAGAGAGTGATATTTTCTTTTATCATGGACTGAATCTGGAGCCATGGGTAGAGACGACACTATCTACGTTAGGAGCCAACGCACCGACTGCGGTCCAGACTCATGCAATGCCCTCGGGAGAGACCGCCCTAGACTTTGAGTCGTTGCTGGTTGACAACCTCTGCGACCTATTGGTTAACGGTCCATTCGAGAACACTACACTGGCCCATGATGATCACGATGAGGAGCATGATGACGAAAGCGATACGGATGACGGCCACGAAGACCACGGCCACGAGGAACACGGTCATGCCGAGGCTGAGGAAACGATAGAGAATCCAGCCGGTTGCCCTTCCGATACAAACATCTCAATCTTCCACATGGAGGCTGGCGAGCACGTCCTTGAATTCGAAGAAGGCAGTAATGCTGCTTTCAACATGGCAGTACTTCAGATGCCAGGTGGTCATGCTCACCACCACCACGCTCACGGTGATGGTGCATTTGAGTGGGCAGGCATATTCGAGTTGTCCGACAACTCGCACACATGGTCGATGCAAAAGGTTGGAGGGGACTATGCTGACCCCTCGATGAGGATAGTACTGATACCCACAAACACACCAACTGAGGAAGTCATGCACTCCCTGGAAGGCGGAGTGGAAGCCCTGATGGATGGAGACTCCTGCACAGTGGTCGAGGATGGCGAGGCAATGGCCTCTATCGCCACGGATGGCTCCTGCTTCGAGCTGCACGTAGGAACCGGTGACGACTCGACATACACCATCGATACGACAGGCCTGACAGGGCTTGCGGTCTTCGCCCAGCACGTTCCGACCGAGTTCGAGCGTGACCAACACTACCTCAAGGACTCAGCTGGAGCAGACATAGAGCCCACGGCCCAGGAGGGGGCTGAAGGCCATCATCACGATCACGGCCATGGTAGTGAGGGCGAGGGCGAGATTGAAGCCGAAGAGGGTGAAGAGGAATTCAACTATGATCCACACAGCTGGCTGGACCCATTGGCATTCAAGGCACAGGCCCAGGTTGTGCTGGATGCCCTCAAGGTCGCATTCCCAAGCGGAGCAGCCAACTTCACGGCCAATGCCGAGGCTTACATGGCGCAGCTCGACAGTCTGCACTCCGACTTCCAATCGGCCTTCCCTAGTGACGCAGCATGCACCAGTACGAAGGTTATCGCTAACCACAACGCATACAGCTACCTTGCCAAAAGATACGATCTGAAGTTCATATCTATACACGGTCTAGATCCAGAGGGAGAGCCCTCGGCAGCGGACATTGCTGAGGCCGTTGAGGAAATCAATGAAGACGGGATAACCGTACTCTTCATCGAGGAGTACACCTCAACGTCAGCAGTTGACAGGATAGTAGAGCTAACTGTATCTGATACCATGCCCAATGGAATTGGAGTTGAGTATCTGTACACGATGGAAATGAAACCAAAAGACTCCAGCGACGATTACATCTCCCTGATGAAAAAGAGCATGGAGAGCCTCAAAGACGGTCTGGGCTGCTAAGCAGGCCTTTGGACTTCTAGAGACTAGTCCTTGGAGGGGGGTAAAAATCTTGCATCATTTTCAAAATCATCTCCCCCCGTCAACAACCTTTTCATCGAGGCCTATGGGTCTGGATTCAGATGGATGGCAATAATGACCGATCGGTTGGGAACATAATGAATAATCCCAAAACTGAAGAGTCGATTTTGGAAATCAGGAATCTCAGCGTGGCCAGGTCAGGGGTGAAAGTTGTCGAAAATGTCTCGATCGACGTTAAAAGGGGAGAATTTGTCGGTTTAGTGGGCCCTAACGGAGGTGGCAAAACAAGCCTTCTACTGACCATAGTCGGAGTATTGAAGCCTCAGAACGGTGAGATTCTCGTATTCGGAAACAGACCTGCTGACAATAAGAATCTGGGGATGGTGGGGTGGGTGCCCCAAGCTGCTGCTAACATTCCAAAACACATTCACATCACCGTGAGAGAACTCGTTAGCCTTGGTACTCTAAATCATAAAAACTACCTTGGAAAGATGAGTACGTATCAAAAAAGGAGAGTTGAAGAAACAATTCAGATGGTAGGGCTTAGTGGGGTTGAGAATGTTGATGTTTCAAAACTGTCCGGGGGACAGTTACAGAGGGCAGTAATAGCGAGAGCTTTGGCATCGGAGGCAGATTTCCTCCTACTTGATGAGCCGCTAGTCGGTGTTGACAGGGGATCGAGAAACTCCCTACTCAAGCTCCTCGACAATCTTTGTCATGATTTTGATAAAACAATTATGATGGTATCGCATGACTTGACAGCAATAACGCAAACTACTCACAGAATCATTTACCTCGAGGGGGTTGTTCAGTTCGATGGCCCGACCGAATTCCTGCCGGATCTAAACGAATTGGCAAGCATCAGGGGGATAGAACATGTTCACTCTAACACACATGTGGTTCCCGAGTGGGTGAAATCACCAGAAAGGGAGAGCCCATAATGGGACTTGGAACGCTACTGATGGAGGTTTTGGCCTCGCCTCTTCAGGCGATTGGCGAATTTGTACCAGGGGAGGTTTTTCCTCATTTCTTTGTAACTTCTGATGGCCCGGGTCTTTTTCAATACGCCTTAGTTTCCTCGGTGGTTGTGACATTCGTTGCTGGAGTACTGGGGTCCTTTTTGATGATGAGGAATTTGTCACTGATTGGGGATGGATTGGCGCATGTGTCCTTCGGAGGCATATGCGTTGGAATAGTGCTGGGATCCGCTGTTCCTTTGGTTTACGCTCTTGTTTTCAGCATTATTGCATCCATTTTGATATTTGAAATGCAATGGAGAGAGATTCTTACTGGCGACGCATCCATTGCGATATTCTTGACTGGTATGCTTGCATTCGGCCTATTGGTGCTTAGGCTCTATGGGGGTGGGGTGCAGAACGATGTTGAGGGTTATCTCTTTGGAAACCTGCTTTTAATCGACGCAGATAGTCTCGATCTAATAGTGTTGATATGCGTACTATCGACTCTCTCATTTTTTTTCTTATACAATGCACTACTTGCTACTTCAATAGATCCCATTGCCGCACAGGTACAAGGCATCCCAGCCAGGAACATTGGCCTATTGTTCAGCATAATCACCGCTGCTGTGGTGGTCAGCATGGTCAAGATAGTGGGTGCTCTTCTTGTCACAGCACTACTAGTGACTCCAGCAGCCACAGCACAACAGGTTGGTAGTAGCTTCAGGTCATGCCTAGTTTGGGCACAGGTCTTTGGACACACGTCAGTTTTTATCGGACTTTATTTTTCATCAGAAATGAGTACTGGGAGTGGTTCAATGATAGCAGTTGTCTCTGCAGCGATTTTTGGGATTGTGGCAATCGGACGCAATATTTTGGTTCCGATAATACTTACCGAGAATAACTGAGGCAATTAGCAAAGATACCCCATATTGGTATGAGAAGTGAAATTTAGGGGTTCACGAAGGTCCCGTTTTGATAATCAGAAAATGCTAGGTTGATTTCTTCCACGGTATTCATGACAAATGGGCCATATCTCGCGACTGGTTCATCGATCTCTGGGCCAGCGAGAATAAGGAACTCTGAGTCTTCTTCGGAGGTGATTGAGATTTTCTCACCTTCAGACATTATCGCTAATTCGCCATCCTCTATTTGCTGCTTGACACCCAAGCCGGAAGGTAGGGGTTTGGATCTCACAGCAAGTTTGTTCTCGACCTTTATTTTTCCCTTGAAAACATAGAGCATTGCGTTCAGGCTACTATCTATTGCTTGCAGTAGTTCCGAATCCTTTGCCATCTTAATGTGGATAAGGGTAATTGGGATCATGGTGTCTATTTTGGAGGACTTGCCCATGCACTCTCCTGCTATGACACGAGCCCAGACTCCATTCTTGGAAACAGTCGGTGATTCTGAGGATGGTATCTCTTGATACCTCGGCTTCATCATTTTGTACTTGGCTGGGAGGTTCACCCAGATTTGAAAACCGTGTGATATTCCACCTGATTTCTTGAACTCCTCATGAGGTTCCTCCGAGTGAATGATTCCCCTACCTGCAGTCATCCACTGAACATCCCCCGGATTCAAATCACCTCTATTTCCTGAGCTATCCTCATGCCTCATCCTGCCATCCAGAAGGTAAGTAACCGTTTCAAAACCTCTGTGAGGATGCCATGGTGCACCCACAGCCTCTCCCGGGCCGTAATTGGTTGGACCCATCTCATCCAACAAAAGGAATGGGCTGGTTATACTGTTAATCCTAGAAGGTCGACGAACTTTGAATCCACCGCCCTCTCTGACAGTCTGAGTCTTTACGATTTCAGAAACGCATCGCACATCCATGAAAAAAATGGGGTCAGATATAATTCCTAGTAATCTTCATCTGGGTCGAAAACATGGTCCTGTAGAATCTTGGGGATAGCATCTCCACCTTGAATACTAGAAAATTTACTTGCCCATTCAACGATTGCTTTGTAATGAGATTCTTCATTTAATTCGCCGATCCATATTTCTTTATCTTGGATTTTAAGTACAGAGACGTTGTGTTTACTGCAAGGACCGAGACAGCCCGAGATTTCGAGTTCTACGTGTTTGGCAATGTCATACTCGTTCCAAGCGTCTAGGAGATAGTTTACCGGTACCTCTGGGTGCCCCTTGTCTACGTTGCCACAGCAACAACCCTCGCAAACAGTTACCTTTACCGGCATATTGCTCACCCTAAATAAAAGACCCAAATTTCAACATCTAAGCTTTCAGATGGTTCCCCTTACGTAGTTATCATTGTCCAAGGGGACCCAGACATTTGACCTCTCTTGATTCTGAATCTCCACGCGATACGGGTTTCCCTCGTCCCAGCACTTCAGTATCTTTCCTTCCGCAAACTCCCCAATATTGGCATAAACCGTGTCACCGACATTGAACCGAAGCTCTTCTGCTTTGCAATCCATCAAGCCCTCCTGCAATGCATCATGATCTAGATTTCTACCTATGAAGACGAAACGGCATTCACGAACCTCGCCCTCCTTCCAAGCGGATATCTCGTTACTGAAGTTGCCCGCGAAGAGCATGTGCACGCCCTGAAATACGAATTTATCATCTGTGCCCTTAACCGCAAGAACCCCCTTGTACCTGAAAAGATCCTCCCCATAGTTCTGCAGAAGATCCCCTATCCAATTATTCAGTTTGTTGACATTGAGCTCGCCTTCGAACTTGGAGCTGGTTGATGTAACACGTTCGTCATGCTCGTGTTCGGCTTCGACATCCAGGAACTCGGGGTCCATCTCTAGAGTTTTCTCCAAATCAAAGGCGCCAATTTTGATTAAATTTTCTGGATCGATTATACTGTTCTCAGTGTGGAACATGGGGGCGAATTTGTTGATCGACCTAATTTTACTCTCCACCTTCTTGAGTTCCTCATCATCCACTAGGTCGATTTTGTTTAGCATTATTCGATCGGCAAAGGCTATCTGCTCAACTGACTCATTTTCCACCCCTTCGGGCTTTTCCTCGTCGAGGTGCCTCGTAATGTGCTTTGCATCCGCTACAGTGACAATTCCATCGAGTTCGTATTTATCGACAATATTCTCGTCCACGAAGAAGGTCTGAGCGACTGGGGCCGGGTCAGCCAGACCGGTTGTCTCTATTAGGACCCCATCGAAGTCCTTTATCCGGTCATACATGTTTTCCAGCAGTTCTGTGAGATCGCCCCGCACAGTACAGCATATACAGCCATTCATCACCTCTATGATGCTTTCTTCAGAGCTCTCGACCAGAATATTTTCATCGATTCCAACGTCTCCAAACTCGTTTTCTATTACGGCAAATTTCATCTTATGTTCCATGCTTGTAAGTATGTGATTCAGAAGGGTAGTCTTGCCTGATCCCAGGAATCCAGTTAACACCGTCACTGGTATGCGTCTCTTTTCGTTATGGGCTTCACTCATCGCCATGTTAGTTCATCCTTAGGCTGGGATATTAGTTATTTAATGAAATCTATTAACAAATCTCAGAACAATTAATATTCCTCGAAATAGGAAAATCCGAGCAAAATGTAGATGATTGTGCTTTGGCGGGCAATAGTTGTGTCCCGGGGAGATGGCAATGGCCAAGCGGCCCCAATGTCCCAAAACAAAATCTTCAGGTCTTTCATAATTTTTTCAATATTCCGCGCCATCTACGGAGCTGTAATAGTAGTAATTACCTACTTCCTGGCTACTAGCAGTGATTCTCCTTGGTGGTTTTCGGGCCTTTTCCTCCTCTCTTCGATGGTAATTTCTAGGTTAATTTTCAGATGGATAAAAAGAAAATGGCCCGAGTTATTCTAGATTTATATCTGAAGGCCATATTATTGGCGTTGGGATTTCGAGAAGTGCCGAAAAGCAATGAAATCTGATCTCTGAGGGAGTGGTTTTCTAAATTGCAATATTCTATGATTCGGCATTGTATCCGTAGAATTCTGCATTCTGCAACTCTGGCCTGTCTTGGGGCTTGACAAGTATGGTCCTTACCTCCCAGAGATCTTTGAAGATCCTGTATCTGGCTGTAGCGTCGAGATAATCCACCCCACTGGTACCTCCTGTACCGGCTCTCTTTCCGATTATTCTCTCAACCATCCTTGCATGGTCATGCCTCCACTTTGCCATTGATTCCTCAAGTTCCACGAATGCATCAATTAATCTTCTCGGCCAGGTAAGTAGGGGAAGTTCTCTGTACGACTCTATGAACAAAAGACCTGCTCGGGCTCGGCTGATGCCCCCATCGGGAATGAGGAATGAGGATGCAGAAGCATGGGCAGAATCCAGCCTCTCCCTTGCGACCCCTTTCCCTCTGTTCCCTACTGATTCCATTTTCTCAAGGGCGTCCTCGCCCATTTTACGATGGGATTCAAGGTGAGCCCTAATGTAACCTTCCACGACGTCATTGTCCCCTTCATCCTCAAATTGGGACCCCATGATTGGAGTTCTCTCGATCCACCTCATTAGGGAGTCGTATAGGCTGTCCTCCTCTATCCTTGCCTCTAGTCTATCAAGTACTCTCTGATCTTCTTCCCCTCTTTCTGCGAGCTTCCTGAAAGCCATGAGTGGGTCAACTCCGAACATCCTGTCCTCGACCTCAAGACCAAGTAAAGCTTCAAATTCCCTCATCTGGAATGATTCAAAACCTGATGCAGTCCCTAGCTCATCCCTAAATGCTAGAAATCCCTGAGGCGTAAGAGTCTCCAAAACAGTCCACTGATTGGCCATTAACCTGAATATTTCAGTAGTCCTTGAGAGGTGGTCGACGGCACGTGGAACATCGTCCTCCGGGACTGGAACTTGGGCTAGAATATTTCTTGCTTCGGTTAGCTCAGTTATTATTTGCTTGAACCATAGCTCAAATGTCTGGTGGACAATTATGAAGTGCATCTCGTCAGGGGAGACGGTGCCCTCCTCACCTTGCAGCGTCAGCAGATCATGTAGCCTCAGGTAATCACCGTAGGTTCTGGTTTCCGAGTTTCCGTAGTCACCCATGGGCAGTGCGTAGGGTTTGTCTTTGAAGGGTTGTCGCCGAATCGGAATATCATATATGCTCCAATGCACTGGAGATAATGTGAATGAGTCAGAAGACTGGCGTATAGACCCAGGAAAACCTCACCCAGAGCCTGCATTAGGACTCCTTGTTTCTGAAGATCTGGAGATATCCGTTCCAGTCGAGTCGGATGCTGAAGAGTTGTTCTCTGTCATTGATGATAACAGAGATTACCTGAGGGAGTGGCTTCCTTGGTTGGATGATATACTATCAATAGATGACGAAATATCGATGATAAGGAATTTTTGGAACAATTTTGATGATTCCGTGATTTATGTAATCCGCCTTAATGGCGCCATAGTTGGAGTAGTGAGTTTGAATTGGTTAGATTGGAACAATAGGAGCTTTGGAATAGGTTACTGGGTCTCCGAGGATTGGTCTGGAAGAGGGATTGCGACTAAGTCGTGCTCTAGACTGATACAACACTGTTTCTTGGATCTTGGACTTCACAGGTCGGTAATCGAAGCATCCGTTCACAATCTTCCTAGCAGAGCGATCGCAGAGAAGCTTGGAATGCGGCTCGAAGGGATTTCCAGGGACCGAGAGTGGCTATATGACCACTTTACGGACAGTGTGATGTATGCAATAACGCAACCTGAATGGTCAGCTAAAGTCAATGATCAATTAGGCCTTGATCCTTAATTTTGCACCCTCCTGGCGGGAGGCAGGAAAGAACGTCTTCTTGTGAAAGTCCCGTGGATTTCGAGATCTTGTTCGCTATGCTCTCTTTCTTCTCCTTCCCTGGGGCTATAATTGCCCACCTATCGCAAATCTCAGATATGGTTTCGGGCACTCCAGAGAGGGGCAAGGGAACCCCGTTTACTACCCCGAGTCCTACAGCAATCTCCAGAGGTACGTTCCTATGCCAGTTCCTCTTCCCCCTAACAACAAATGATCCCTTGGACAATGATTCCCCCGTCTCAGTTGTCTTTGACACTTGGCTAGACCTGACGTGAAAGGCAGTAGCGGCAGCTCCTCCACTTCCCCATGCCCTAGACCAACAGACTGCAAGTTGTGCTGCCTCCGCCAGAACTTTTTCATCTAGCTCCCTCGCGTCCTCCAGCCCCACCCCCAGTTCTTGCGCGATCTGCAGTGATGGTATGCCCTCAGGCACTATTCCCGTCGGAGTATTGCCCCTAATCAGTCCATCCTTGAGCTTGAGAGAGCAGGAAGGCGCTCCGTGCAAATCCGCATGGAAGTACAAATCCCTCGGGGAAAGGTGCTTCCTGACTAGCACGTCGTTCCCCTTGGCATCCTTACCACCGATCATTAGGTGCCCCCCTGAAACAATGGCCCACCTGTATTTCTCAAACCAGAACCTCCTTGCCCTCTTTACACCTCTAAGCTTCCCAGATGCTGCTTCCTTCGCTGCCCTCTTCTCTGCTCTGTCCCTTGACTTCTCTGTCTTGTCCAAGGCTGCTTGGGCACCCTTTGCTTTGTCCTTCTGCACCCTTGCCTCGTCAAAGTACCTCTGAGCATTCTGGTGAACGTTCTTTGAGACGTCTATAGTCACACTTGACCCAGGTCCTCCTTCCTCATCGGGGAGGAAGGCGACCACAGTGTGTTTCGCGGGATCGACGGTGTCAATCCATTCGGAATCATAGGCCATTTCTGCGACATTCAGCCAGCCATTTTCAGTGACAGCCGCATTGACCTGAGATATGATTGAGTCGATGTGTTCCCAGTTATCTTGCATAGCCTTGCCAAGATTCTGAGTAATTGCTGCCCTCTGGTCGAATTTTTCAATTGCTGACCTTTGCTGAATTGCCCTTCTGGATAGCTTGGCGCCTTCGTCCTCTGCCCTATCTCCCTTCTCTACTAATTTCTCTTCCTCTCTTCTAATGAAAGCTGCCGCATCGTGGGAACCGAAGACACAGTCAAAGGCGTAAGACAGGTTTTGCACCTTTGAGTTGGTTTCACTTGGCATGTTTGGAAGTTCGATTGGCGAAATCTCAATTATTTCAGAGGATGCTAAATCCCTATCAGACTCATTATCGCAGGCCTCCCAAGACATCTTGGAGTCTGTATCAGAGAACCAAATGTTGGCCTCCCCCCCATCATCGAGAGATTCCAACAGACGGGAGAGTGCTTTTGCAAGTGACTCCTTATCCTTTGAAGACAAGGAGCTGGCCATAGAGTCCTCTTTTAGTCCAGCAGTGTGACATGCTGCTGCAGCATATATCCTTCCGAGATTGGCTCTGGAGGCAAGAGTTCTGATGAGTGTATGCTCACTATCTTTGAGGATGCTATCGATATCATCACTACTAATCGACCTCGGGTCTACCGCTTTTGGCGGGGGCCTGTACCTAACACCCTTCTTCAGAGATCTGCTAGCGTACTTAGCGTGAGTAAGGGGACGAATTATCACGTCTCTCTCATCCAGAAGTAGCACGTTCCCATCTCTAAACAGCTCAATTATCAGGCTCAGCCTCCCGCCTCCGTGCTCGAAGACCAACCGAATAACTCTGTCAAAACCTAGTTGCTCTGCATCGATTAACCGGGAATTATTCAGATGCTTCCTCAGGATCATCGCAAACTGTGAAGGCTGTTGCGGCATAGGCCTGTCCCTTGTTGATGCGTATGTCCTGAGACCCCTAACAATCACCAGATCAGTAGATGGGTATCCTTTCCTGTTCAGTCTCAGAACAATCTGCTCGTAGTGGGGCTGGTAGCACTTCCTCACCCTGGCCCCTACCATTCCAGAAATCTCCTTGACAATCCTAGAGATTTCGAAAGAAGACGACTGGGTGCGCATGCTAATCGGTTTGCTCTGCCCGACGGCCCTTCATCAGGGAATCGATTGAATAGCTCCAAAGTTAGCTAAGGGAAGAGTGGAACTCTCCGACCTCTTTTAGGACGGCGGCCTCATGTGCATACTGGTTTGACGGTACCTCGATAAGCCTGCAACCTGGAATCGCATCTACTATGCCCTTTACCTTGTCGAAGTCGTGAATAGTATCCGAATGAGCCGTCATCACCGCACATGGGACTTTCACAGAGGAGAGATCCCCGGGTAAAGAGTAGCCAATATTGGATCTTGTAGATAACAGCATTCTTCTGACATCCTGATTCAAGAGAGTCCTCCTATACCTGATCTTCTGACCTTCCTCCTTAGTCCTCCTATCGACGACCCATGCCACAAAGCCAATCATTGCCTTGTAAACGAACATGGGCATTGGCGTGAGGATGATCATCTTGGCCCAAAGTGGAAACTCAAAGTCAGGGTTTGGTGCCAATAGTACTGAGCTCCTACCATCGAGAGCTCCTCTCTGGTATGCATCGATAAGTAGCGTCGAACCCAAAGAAGATGCGAACCAGTCTACTTCTGATTGAGCCACTCCAAGTTCTTCTAGGACGCTGGAAACGTCATCGCAGTGCCTCTCTATCGAGAAATCGGACTTGGAGACTCCCCTAGTTATTACAGCACTTGCCTTCTCCCTAGTCTCGATGTAAATCAATCTCCTAGTCTTCACCCATTCTGAAACTAGTGGCCTCCACCCCTCGAACAAAGATGCCCACCCTGGAACCATCACAACGGGGCCAAGCCCTTGGTCATTGGAGTTTTTTGGCTCCCATACTAGCACCCTCACTGAGACTCCGTTTTCGACTTGAATCATAATCTCCTGGGCGTTAGCACCCTCAAGTTCTGGAGCGCCCTCCCAAGGTCCTTCCACAGCCAATTGGAAGAGCGTCTCTGTATCAGTATTCTCCATCTGGATGTAGGCTTTTCAACGTCTTCGCACGCCGGATGGCCGTCTGCCTCCTCCGCGCAAGCTTCTTTCCAGACAATAGTAGACAACCGGAAGTTCTTCCTCTTGATCTTCGCCTAGATCTGTTCCCATAGCTCCCTCTGTGGCCTAAGAACATTCTATGTAATTTGATCTGAACATTGACGAATACATTAATCCGAGGTGGTAAAACCTTCGCCCTTCATCCTTACTTCCCCTCTTCGGACCAATTCTTTGAGGTGCGAAAGTACCTGATCCTTCGCCAAGGCAAGATTGGCACCCGGAGTATCGGAATATGTTGATATTGCGATGTCGTGCAGAGAGGTATTTCCAGCTTTGACAGCCTGAAGCACCATATTATGCCGTGACATTCGGTGAGCAATGTATTCATTGATTGTTCTGCGAGGATTAGGTATGAATGGACCGTGACCCGGAAAGAGCTTGTGTGGCTCCAGATCCCTGAGTCTCTCTAGTCCAGATATGTATGCACCCATGTCACCGTCACTTGACGGAACCAGTATGGTCCCCACAATAGTGCAGTTGTCAGCGGAAACGATTCCTGGCTCTCCGACCAAACATATCTGACCCGGACAATGCCCGGGTGTCTCGATTACCTCCCAAATGGATTCACCGCTTGGCCCTTTTAGTGATATTGAGTCTCCCTCTGCAAGACTCAGCGAATTTTGGGAGGATATAGCGTTCAGAGTCTCCGGACTCGCCCAGACTGGGGCGTCGTAAAGCCTAGAGATCAAGCTCATGTCCCCTAGATGGTCCTGATGCCTGTGAGTAAAAATTGTACACAGGATTTCGCTACCGTCGGCCTTAATCTCCTCGACCTTGGCCTTGAGCTCTTCGAATCCCTCTGTGTCCCTGATCGCCGGGTCCACGATAGCCCGCATCCCGCCCCTCTCCCCCAATACGAAACAATTGGTATGGGTGGCGGGGGGGAGGGTTTCAGTTGGGATTAGGACACATTCGACACCCGGAGCATACTCGAATCTATGTGGTCCAGAGGGAGGGTCTTTGGCGAGGGAGTCACATGCTGACACGAGATCTGAACCTGAGTCCATTTCTGATATTATGTCCCTGAAGATGGTCACAATAGGGGCCGGAATATGTATCTCATTACCTTCCCAAGCAGAGATAAGGTCCCTTGGGTCCCACCACCTAAATTCATCGAATTCACTTCTCCCCGGAGGAAAAGAGGGCTCTGCCGTAGAGTCACCAAGCATTACATGAAAGAATAAATTATGGAATCTCATAGGAGATTGTGGTGGCGTAATTCTTTCAGTGATAACATGACAGTCAAAATCAATTATCGATATATTTCCTGATTCAACCTCCTTTATCCAAGCTGACTTGTCTTCGCAGACCCTTCTTCGTACCTCATCTTCTACCTCTAAGAAGCCACCCTTTCCATCTGGCGATATCCCCACCTCCTCCACCATCTCCCTGAGTAGGGTAAAGGCTGCGAGTCTGTCAGATCCCCTATCCGCAAGTAACTCTGGGAAATCCTTTGCTGATATCCTGTCCACTCTGCTGATCCCCCCTCCGGGAAAAGACCAGAGATCTGGGAAGGCGGGGAGTTCTGGTGATCTGTGCCCCATCAGAACTTCATGGCCAGAGTCTGAGTTCCTGCTGAGCATTACCGAGGCTGAGGATCTGGGGGGAGTAGGCTCGGATTTCTGGAGTGTCAGTCCATCGGGGGTCTCGTCCACGGGCGTTCGAGAGCATACCGGGCTTCAACCTCCCTATGATAACGGTTGAATACGAATGCTGAGGTAGGGAACCATGGCCGTTGTCATAGGGGAAATACTTCGATGAAGCCTCCAGAGACCATAGAGGAGGAGTTGGAGATTATTTCTCAGGCCTTGGAAGCGGGCATAGACCCATTTCCACCAAAGAAGCCCCCTTCCAGATGGGCCAAGACAGCACTTGGATGGTTCATGGTGGTTATGATGGTGAGCTGGGTCTCACAGTTACTTTACCAGTACGTTTGACTTTGATCGTATTCAATCATTCCATGTGTTGGCTAGCGCTAGATATCATGAGCGGAAGGCCAACAAATAATGCACAAATCCCGTTGCAAGCCATGGTAAAAATATCAGGAGTGGTTTCTAGCAGAGTTGTGACAATTAAGCTGAGGGCTACACCCAGACCGAGAGTCCCCCATGCTATGTGGACACCGAGTTTTTTCCTCTGGGCTATCAAAACGCCTGACCAGATTCCCACTGATGCTACGATAAGGTAAAACAACCCTATACCAGCCATTATCGCCCCAATACCCGTCGCCTCGCTATCATCAAATTCTGCACCAATCCCCCCGAAAAAGGCACCACCGAGCAGGAACGCAAGACCAGCCAAGATCGGAAGTATCTGGTATATCGCGTAAAATATTCCGACGACGACTGGGAGGGAGCTCTTGGTCTCATACACCACTTGTGTCTGCATGAATGGCTGAGTCTGTGACGGTTGCCCTCCAAAGACCTGAGAGCTTAGTGGTTCCTCGGGTGAATCTTCAGTATTCGGTTTCTGGTCATCCATGCGTGATTGAGAAGGTGCCGGCTTATTGATTTTGGTAGTCCCTCCCGGATTCGAACCAGGGTCATGGCATCCAGAGTGCCATATGATGGACCACTACACTAAGGGACTGACAGTATCCCGACTATGGCACGATATTTCAAGAAGACCGACGGCCGCGGTAAATCAGGACCTGAATCCTGAGTTTACGCCATCCAGACTTTCCCTGCTTGGACGCAGCATTTCCTCCGGAAGATCAACCAGAGGCGTCTCGGTCAGGCCAAGTGTGTCAGTCGCAGTTGGGACCTCAGGATCGTAGTAAAGCAGACCCGTGACGTGATTGCCGGATTCCTCTGCCTCGTGAATCGCGCCTAGAGCAGACACAGCGTTCGTGTAGTCGTGATCTGCTGCGATTGTCTCGAGCCTGAGAGTCGAGCCGTCGAAAAGGCTTACTTCCTGGTATTCGCCCTCAGGGACTTCTACCTCCTCTATCGGAGAGAAGTGTGGTATGTAGTCCAGTATGTGGAGAACCTCATCGTTCTCCTTGACGTAATTGTAGGATTTGTAGGACTCATCGTTGTTCGCGAAGGTGACGCAAGGAGATATTACGTCAATCACAGCCATTCCCCTGTGACTCATAGCGGCCCTGACTAGAGCAGTGAGCTGCTTCTTGCTGCCGGAGAAAGAGCGAGCTACAAAGCTGCATCCGAGATTTATGGCCATGGCGCAGAGGTCTATTGGTGCCTGTTGGTTTGGATTTCCCTTCTTCTTCTTGGAGCCCTTTTCCACTGTAGCGCTGTATTGCCCCTTGGTCAGACCGTAAACTCCGTTGTTCTCAATGATGTAAACCATGTCCAAGTTCCTTCGAATGGCATGTACGAACTGGCCGATTCCTATGCTTGCAGTGTCTCCATCACCAGATACTGCCAGGAAGGAGAGGCCCTTGTTTACCAGATTGGCTCCTGTCGTCACCGATGGCATTCTACCGTGGACCGTATTGAAGCCGTGACTCTTGCCGAGGAAGTATGCTGGCGTTTTGGATGAGCATCCAATTCCACTCATTTTTGCTATCTTCTCCGGCTCAATCCCGTTCTCCCATGCGGCCTGAATGATGACATTGGAGATTTGGTCGTGCCCACATCCCGGGCACAAAGAGGACTTGCCTCCTGTGTATTCTGACTTCTCGAGATCCAATACGTTGAGCTTCATTACAGTCATTTCACCACCCCTTCGAGCACTTCGAGAATCTTGTCCGCATACACCCTGGCCCTTGGAGGCATACCATCGCTGTAGGCGACACTGTTTAGCTTTGGTACCAGCTCAGCAGGGATTTCTTTCCTCATAATTCCGTACAGCTGACCATCACGGTTAATTTCCAAGACGATGGAAGTATCGTGCCTGTCCACGAATTCCTCAACTTCGGGGTGTAGAGGCAGTGCCCTTACTCTGCAGGTACTGACCGATAGTCCGGTCTGCTCCAGAATATCGTCGATCTCGAGAATGGTATTTTCCATAGATCCATAGAATACCACTCCCACCTGCTTCTCCTCCTCCTCCCTTAGGATCGGGGCAGGGAGGGAAGTCCTAGCTAGGTCAATCTTTTTCTTCAGCCTGGACATTGCATCGTGATACACCTGAGGGTCTTCGGAGTAGACGCCCTCTTCATCGTGTCCGGTTCCTCTGTACAGGATGGGGTCAAGACCGCTACCGGGAAGAGTCCGGTACGGTATCCCGTCTCCATCCACGTCTCTGTACCTGCCGTAGTTTGCTATTGAGTCCATCTCTTCCTGTGATCGTACTATCTTTCCCCTGTCCATTGGGGAATCTGGGTACTGGAAGCCCGTAGTTCTCCACCTATTCATCCCCAGATCTAAATCGCTAAATCCGAATACCATAGTCTGGAACCTCTCGGCGTAATCGAAAGCGCGCCACCCAAACTCGAAGCATTCATCTACTGATCCGGGAATCAGCACGATGTGCTGAGTGTCTCCATGACTTGCCTCGTACAGTAGTGTAAGGTCTCCCTGTTGAGTTCTAGTAGGCAGGCCAGTGGAGGGCCCGACTCTGTTAACATCCCAAATCACACCCGGAACTTCCGCGAAGTAGGATAGTCCGATGAATTCGGACATGAGGGAGATTCCCGGCCCACTTGTACAGGTCATCCCCCTGCCTCCGGCCCATCCTGCCCCAATTACCATCCCAGCTGCAGCGAGCTCGTCTTCGGCTTGAATCACCGCGCAAGTGCTGCCTCCGTTGCCGTCACCCCTAAGATCTGGAAGCCACCCTATGACTGACTCTGCCAACGAAGATGATGGAGTAATGGGGTACCAGGAGAGCATGTTTACCCCCCCGTAGATGCATCCGAGTGCAGTTGCCTCATTTCCCTCGATCAGGAATGATTTAGGGTCCTTGTCCCTTGCCTCAACATTGAATTGGCACTCAAAATCCCAATTGTCCTTTGCAAATGACCTCCCTTCGGAGATCGCTTGAATGTTTAGTTCGACTGCCTTCTCCTTCCCTTTGAACTGTCCTGCGACCGCTTTCTCGATTGCTATCTCATCAATGTCAAGCAGATGTGCTAATGCCCCAACATAATACATATTGGCCATCAGCCTCCCTAGTTTGGGGTTTAGCTTCCTTGCCATCTTAGTCATGGGCATACCAAGCAAAGTGCAATCTTCCCTTTCTACTGGTAGCCTGACGTCTGTATTGTAGACTACAATGGTCCCTGAGTCTAGTTTTTCTAGATCCTCAAGCCATGTATCCTTATTCATTAGGATCTGTATGTTAGTAGTGTCCCCAGGAGCCTGATACCCTTCTTCGCTGGCCCTGATAATAAACCATGTCGGGAGGCCAGATATGTTGCTTGGAAATAGATTCTTTCCACTAACCGGAACCCCCATTTCGAACATAGAGTGTAGTATCACAAGGTTAGAAGATTGTGAGCCGGTACCGTTCGCAGTAGCGACGTTGATTACAAAATCGTTGATGACTTTCCCCATTGCTATTTTTCCCCAGCGCTGAGTCATCAAACTGCTGCTCGCAAGCCATCGGCGAAGTAAGAGGGTCTTATGCGTTACTATTATCAAGCCACTGTTTGAAAGCAATGTGTTTTCCGTTGCAATTTTGAATGATGGTGGTTTCGAAGGGTCGTGCCAATACCAAAGGATTTGCAGGATGCATGGGACCAATCCGTTGAATTAATCGAAGAAAAGGGAGACCCAGAGGCTGCTTTGGAAGTACTAAGGAGCGCTTGGGGGAGCATCGAGAACGAGAGCCAGAGGGCGAAGACTCTCACATTGGCTGCTGACGCCGGAACAGAACTCGG
>DAYD01000014.1 GCA_002506755.1 Euryarchaeota archaeon UBA462 | reverse complement strand
CCTCATCTAAAGACGATAGTCCCAATGTCAGGCCTTATTGGTATGCATGATTTAATGTGGAGAAATGGAAGTATGGAGGCAAGAGGAGCGATAATGCACAATGGGGTGTATGGAAGCTTCGGCCTCGATGGTAATCTAGAGGACGCACAGAATGCATGTGAAGGATACATGGAGGGATACTACGCTGGCGTTGGAGCCTACCTTACCGGGGATAACCTCGCTTGGATAGGAAGCGATTACTGGGTGGAAAGACACTTCCTAACTAGGGCAATTCAGAACTATAACGGCTCTGTCTACATCATTCATGGATTGCAAGATTGGAATGTAGACCCACATATGGCATTTCCTGTACATAATATGATGATCGATGCAGGATTCGAAGTTAAGGGGCTATATGGTCAATGGGGTCACGACTATCCCGATAGAAGATCGGGGCACGAGAATCTGAATCCTGGAAGGGGGGAAGAGGCTTTCCCCTACACACTAAGATGGGATTGGGCAGATGACCTGCTTGAGTGGTTCAACTTCTACCTGATGGACAAAGGTCCAGAACCTAGACTGATAGCCGAGGTTCAGGACAATATGGGAGGTTGGCGTGTTGAGACTTCATACCCTCCAGACGATATACACTGGATAGATATGGACATGGACTATTGCTCGATTATTGGAGGTAGTGATACTATCACCACAACCTCCAGTCTTACAGTGGAATGCCCAGAATTCGAGGAAGAAACCAGGATTGTAGGGACGCCAACCTTCCATGTTGAAGCTACAATTTCTCAACTTTCTACTAGCGGTCATCTATTCGTTGAGATGGTCCAATCAAGTAACGGCATGCATCTCGGTCATGCTGTGATGGACTTGCGATTTCATGATGGAGGTAAAGATGGAGAGGTACTCTCGCCGGGCTCTACAGTGATTGCAAAAATGGAGTTCTTCGGAATGGATGTAATTGTCCCTGAGGGGGATGGAATACAACTAATACTTTCTCAGACAGGCGAAGACTACATTCCTAGCCCGATTTCAATGATGCCAGTTTCAGTAAGCATGGGAGTCGGAAGCATACTGAGCCTGTCTTCTGTTGTTAGAGACTGCAGTCAACTGTTTTTACCGCCTATGCAATCGGAATATCCGTTTTGCACCGTTGAAACCGATTGAATTGCAAGTCCCTAACCTTGATGCTACATTCCCCTACCGTCAACTCTGTGGCACGCCATAATTCAAGCCCCAATGTCCCGGTTCCTGATAGGATAATACTACATCTCTGGGAGCAGGACTTCCAAGCAGACCACTTCATTGTCACCTCACAGGTAACTCGCTCTGGGATAGCAGAATCCTGCGCTTTGCATCCTCCCAATGTCTCCCGAGCAATGAGGCAACTAAACTCTCAGGGACTGATATCTCAACACAGCAGGACCGTCAGAGGAGACAACCGAAGACAAAAGACATGGCAACTAACCGATGAGGGTAGGGAAATCGCAAGAGAGAGGATTTCTGAGCTTCGTTCCATGTTAGTACTGATTAGATCGAAAGAGGGAGAGGTACTAGAAATAAGAGCAGATGAGGCTGCTAACAAACTCCAAGCAGGCCTAAGTCTATTGCAGATTTTGATGCATGCGCAACATGAGGGGGTACTAAATTTCGGGGATATCCGTTTTGGGGCCCTCGTGGCCGGAGGTACTGCAGAACCGAAACCAGGGTCGATTTCCCTCCTCACTGGTGCTCACTCAACATACAATACCGCTCCACCAAAGACCCGCACAGTTCATGGAAGAAAGGAGGAGATCACCAGTCTTGATAACTGGTATCAATCAGGAAAACCGCTCCTCACTCTTTCTGGGATAGCCGGATGTGGAAAGACCACCCTAGTCTCTCACTGGATTTCTGAGTTAATGACCAATTCAAGTGGACTAAGTACAATGTACTATCCATGTCAGCCTTGGGACTCCTCCTTGGGTATCGCAACTAGTCTCCTACATCGAATAGGTATCAGAGATGAATCCGAAGACCCGTACAACGTCTTAGATACCCTCCCCTACAAGCCAGCAGCGAGATTGGAAATCGACTCATTCAGACGCCGTCTAACTGCCCATCTTCTAGATGAGGACTCATTGATTGAACATAATCAAGGAATCGAAACCCTGGTAATACTGGATGACGTTCACAATATTGGTAGTCAGGGAGACCATCTCTTCGGGGCACTTCTCCAGATAGCCGAAAATACCAATCTAAGACTATTGATGATCTCCCGCACGAATTTGGCATTCTACGATCGTAGATATGTGCATACCTTGTCTAAGGTATCAGAAATGGCCTTATCAGGTCTGAAACAAGAGGAGATTGAATCATGGATAGAACAAATCAACATACCCGAGAACGTTCATGCTTCAGAGATCCATAGAGTGACAGGGGGGCATCCCCTAGCAGTAGAATTGCTCGAGATGTACGGACAGACAATGCATGAAGACTGGCTCAGGTTCCTGGATGAAGAGATTCTCAATGTTCTTCCAAAACCACACAGGGAAATCCTATCCATTTTGGCCACCTCTGATAGGCCAGTACCATGGGAAAAACTAGCTAGAGCCGCTGGAGTAGATGGCAAACCTCCCGAACAACTAATCGAGAGGGGTTTGATGTTAGAATTTGAAGAGGGGATGTGGTTACACGAAGCTCTACGAGCCAGGCTATTGAGAGAAGTTGGAAAGCCCTTCCAAGAAAGATTGGACAGACTGAATAGAAATGAGAACTAGGAACTCATATGCCTGTCTAGCCACGAGTCCATACTTTGCTTTGGCATTGCACCAGTCATCCTGTCGACTACCTCTCCGTTTCTAAATAGAATCAGGGCGGGTATCCCTCTAATTCCAAATCTTCCGGAGGTAAGTGGATTAACATCGGTGTTCACCTTTGCAATAGTAATCTCCCTCTCATCCGCAATTTGTGATAGAACGGGTCCCACCATCCTACAGGGTCCACACCATGGAGCCCAGAAATCTGCAAGCACCCACTCGTCACTCTTTGTCATCACGTCAAAGTCTGCATCACCAGTGTCAACAACCTTGCCCATTGCTACACCTAATCAATTGCATCCTATCAACATGTGTGTTGGAGTTGAGACATTCTTAGAAGGTATTGAGAACCATCCCCCCTTCCCCTTTGATAGGAAATATGCAGATTACACCTAGTATCCTTACTGCAGACTTCTGCAGATTAGGCGAAACCCTGGATGAAGCCATCGATGCTGGAGTAGATTGGTTACACATGGACGTAATGGATGGCAATTGGGTCGTAAACAAGACAATCACGTTTGGACCAGCCCTAATCAGGTCAGTAAGGGAAAGAGTGGGGCCGGACGTTTTCATCGACTGTCATCTGATGATCAACAATGCAGAAGAGACATGGGAGCAATATGCAGATGCAGGAGTGAACATGGTAATCGCTCATATCGAGGCTGTAGAAGACTTTCCCAGGTTAATCTCAAGTCTCCACAATTCCAGTATCCTATCCGGTTGTGTTCTAAACCCTGACACTCCTGTAGAGTACGCCCTGCCTTTCCTGAACGATCTAGACCTAGTTCTGGTCATGTCCGTAGTCCCGGGAAAGGGAGGCCAGTCTTTCATACCAGAAGTAGAGGAAAAGGTAAGGATTCTACGTAGAGAAATAGATATGCAGATTGAAAATGGCGGAAGGAAAACGAAACTGATGATCGACGGCGGGATCAAGTATCACAATGCAAAACTGGTAGCAGACTGGGGAGTCGATGTCGCAGTGGTCGGATCAGGACTGATTAACAAAAAGGGAACCATTTCTGAGAATCTAGAATCAATAACCAGTGCCATGGAAACTTAGTTTAATATCGGAATGCCTCCTTTCAGAGCCATGGTAACCTCCGATTGGATGACAAACGAAATTCTCAAGATAGTTCCCGACGCCGAGGTAGAAGTATCCGATTTACATGGAACAGGCGACCACTTCCATGTCAGAGTTATTTCCCAGAGCTTTGAGGGTGTGATGCCGCTTCAAAGGCAGAAGCCAATTCTCAACCATTTCAAGCCGTTTATATCCGACAATACTGTGCATGCTCTAGATCTAAAATGTATGACTCCAAAACAAGCGGAGAAGAATTCTAAGACAGCTTTCGACCCACATGGTCAAGAGACAGAGTTCTTTGGGGTACATATCAGAAGACCAAGGAAGGAGTGATTGAAATGAGTTTTGACTGGACACCCGAAGAGCTGCAAAAAGTTGTTGATGAGAATAAAATTGTGATTTTTATGAAGGGCACGCCCGATCAACCACAATGTGGATTCTCAGCAAGAGGAGCCCAAGTGATCAGCATGGTAGCAAATGAACTTGGGATGGAGACATTTGCTAGTGTCAACGTCCTTTCGGATCCTAGAGCAAGACCAGCGCTGAAGGAGTGGTCAGATTTCCCCACCATTCCTCAGGTCTTCATCAATGGAGAATTGATCGGAGGGTCCGATATCGCCCTAGAGCTGTATGAATCAGGAGATCTTCAGAACATGCTCAACGATGAAAGTAATGCATCGGAGTGAGGGGGGCTGATGACGGCGCCGGCAGATGACCGGCGCATTATGCTGATAGCCCTTGCAGGTGCTTCACTACTCTCTTTTGCCCCACTGCTCTACATACAATCCGAAACAACACCGATTACCGGAGCCTTCTTTAGAATGGTTTACGCAATCCCAATCCTATTCATACTAGTTTGGTATTTGAACAGGGAAGACACGAGATCGTTCAACAGCAGGATGCTCACCTTTGCCGCTGGAATCCTTCTAGCCATTGACTTCGCAGGATATCACAGTGCAATTGACTACATTGGAAGTGGAATAGCAACATTAATCGGAAACTCTCAGGTAATTATTGTCACATTAGTTAGTTGGTGGCTATTCGGTGAGAGGCCAAATCGGATGATACTGCTGGCATTGCCGATGGTAATGATAGGTCTCGTTTTCATAGCTGGTTTCTGGGATGATGAACCATATGGGGAAGATCCATTGAAGGGTGTCATAGGAGGCATCGTCGCAGCAATCTTCTACTCTTCTTTCCTGATTCTGTACAGGTACTCAAATAGAATCCAAGCCCCCTCCGCGAATCTCCAATTCGATGCTACCATAGGAGCAGCAATCGGGCTTCTTCTGGTTGGAATCGCTCCCTTGGAAAGATTGGACATCGAACCAATAGACTTCACATTGAGCTGGCCTGGTCATGGGTGGCTATTCCTATTATCCATATCATGCCAAGTAATTGGGTGGATTGCGATTACATTCGCCCTCCCTCGCCTTCCAGCTGCACATACCTCCTTCGCGGTTCTATTACAACCGGTTCTCACAATAGTATGGGGTGTAATCCTTCTTTCTGAGCAGCCTTCGTTACAGCAGATAGTTGGGATGACCCTCATTTTCTCAGCTATCATCGCTGT
>DAYD01000017.1 GCA_002506755.1 Euryarchaeota archaeon UBA462 | reverse complement strand
AAATGAGGATAGAATTCGAGAATGATGACTCTGTAGAGCTAACCGAAGGTGAGATGTTCATTGTCCCCAGAGGATTAAGGCACAAGCCATGCGCTGACAAGGAATGCCGAGTTATGCTGGTGGAACCGAGGGGCGTTGTGAACACTGGAAATGCTGACAGCGAGCTTACGGCGCCAAATGATGAATGGGTATGAAACACCTTTTGAAAATTGCAAATTTGGGGTTAGACTCTTGAAGGCATCATAACCGCATGTTCAGCATGTCCAACTGTTTAGATGACTTTCCGAGTGAATTGGAGGTAACCCTCTCATGCGTCACAGACGTCTTTTCCGCGGGTCCTGCATCCGGAGTATTAATTCTGGTGATTGGAATTCCCATGATAGGAATTGCGAAGATGTATCTTAGGAAAATTTTCGACAACATAGAGTTGGAAGAGGGACTAGAAAATTTCCTGCATAGACTAGCTGGAGTTGCTATGTGGGCACTTGTTATTTTAACGGCAGCAGATGAGTTTGGAATTAACGTAACTGGACTAGTCGTAGGTCTTGGATTCCTTGGATTGGCAGTGGCTTTCGCGGCTCAAGACACCGTGGAGAACGTTATTGCGGGGGTTTTCTTGATAATAGATAGGCCGTTCAGGGAAGGCGAACGGATTCTCCTCCCAAAGAACCTAGGAGGCATATACTCAAAGTGGGGTGATGTGACATATATCGGACTCAGAACGACTAGGGTTAGGTCGACTGATGGAGTTCTTCTAACAATTCCAAACAAGCTTCTTGCCAAAGATGCGGTTGCTAATTTCAGCCACAGTTCGGACATGGAACTCAGAGTGAGGATCAGGTTGGGCCTCACTGCCACTTGGGAAAACGTCACTCAGGCAGAGGATATTGTCAAGGACATCGCGGAAAATCATCCCGATATAGTGCAGAATCCCAAACCGCCAGAGGTTGTTCTGAGAGGCTTTGGCGACCAAGAAGTGGTTATGGAAATAAGGTACTACGTTGATAATGCAAAGAAAATGAGGCCTTCGAAATCCTTCTTCGTGACTGAAATACTACGAAGGTTTGAGGAGAATAAGGTCACTTTGGCCTACCCAGTGAGAGTGAATATGAATAGTGAAGTAAACTTGGACGATTTAGGATTCTAAAGTGTCTATTCTTCTTCTGTTTTTGCAAGACTACCAATCTTTGCCGCCTCGTCAGGAAATACCTCGTGTTCTACAATTAAATGCCTGATCAGTAGGTGTTTTTCCAACTTTCCTTCGCAAACCGGGCATGTTACTATTTCCGAAGAAAGGGATTGACGAAATCCTTTGCCATTATCGGCATAATTAGGCCTAAACAAGGCCGCGAAGAACGCTAAGATGAATACTATAGATGCACAAGCAAATCCTGTGAAGACTGGAGAGGGAGGAGACTTTTGCTCCAATTCAATGTCTTGAATGACCGTGTTAGATGGGGATGATCGTGAGGCATTCAAATCGATTATGTGGGGAAATGATTCTCCCAGCAGAGTTAGGGTTAGCTCGGCACCATCATATGAATCGTCTAATTCGATCTCAATCTCATAAATTCCATTTCTGTTGGTCTCGGAGAAAATTCCTTCGAAGGTGTGGCAGTCGTACTCGAATTCTGAGCATTCTATCCTAACCTCCTCCATAGCTACAGGAGGAGTGTTTGAGAAGATTGCAGATCCAGAGATTCGATACAACTCAGCCGAAGCGATTGGGGTCGATGATAAAATGATGAGCACAATAAAGGTCAGTGAAAAATGGCGATAGTGTTTCGATAGTCCCGTTTTAATCACCCCTAAGAGTATGGCTCTTGAGGAGTTCCAACGAAACAACTTGGAGGGACTCTTCATGTGTCGCCTCGAGAATTACTGGACATGCAATTCCTTTCTCGGCTGCATCATTCCAGGTTCTGGCGCAAACACACCACCTATCGCCAGGAGACAATCCGGGAAAATTGAATGAGGGGGCAGGGGTAATAAGGTCATTTCCTTGGGATCTGGCGAATTCCAAAAACTCCTCGGTGACTTGACAACAAACTGTGTGGAGGCCGTGATCGGTCCTGTCCGTATTGCAACATCCATCCCTGAACCAGCCTGTCATTGGGTCCTCAGAGCAAACCTCCAGCTCACCACCTAGCACGTTGAACGAGGGAAGCATACTCCGTCGATTACAGGATGGTAGATTAATCCATGGTTGCGAGTCTTTCGCTAGACCCTATGATGAGTTATCAGTCCACGACCGGGCCCAGTGATCGTAAATTCTAATATCGAAAATTTCTTTGAAATTCGTCTTTACCATGTAAGTATCCATCTCGGAGAGTAATCCGGGTTCACCAGCGTCTATCCAAGTCAGGTCCCACCAGGTTCCATCCTCTGATGTGATGTTTGAGTCACCTTCATTTAGAAAAATGGAAGCTATTGATGAGTCCTCTGAAAAAATATGCATTTCAATTTCAGAAAGGGTTACCTCGTGAGTCATGCCTGAAGAAACTGATCCAATTACCGAGGTCGTATCCCCATTAATGGACTGGTGATC
Source organism: Euryarchaeota archaeon UBA462 (assembly GCA_002506755.1). Lineage (GTDB taxonomy): Archaea > Thermoplasmatota > Poseidoniia > Poseidoniales > Thalassarchaeaceae > UBA36. Next base: position 1,821 of record DAYD01000017.1, on the reverse strand, counting down.
TGGGATAGCGATGAAGGGAACTGGGGACCTCGGGAACTCGGACAATCCACTTGCAACTAGGTACTCACCATTCATGAGCATTGACAGGTAGTAATCTGAGTTCAATCCCTCATTCCAGTAATCATTTGCTATGGACATTGAGAAGATTAGGTCTTCCTTATCCAATCCTCCAGAGTAGATCGACGCACCTACTATTCTAGGGGGTAAACCGTGAATCTCGAAGTAAATCTCATGAGTCCCATTACTCGCTCTCGCTATCTGGTACGATTCAGTAGCATCCCCGGTTATTGTCCAACTAAGTTCGGAGAATTGGGTCAGATCTAGTCTGAATGGCGGCCATCTTCCTTCCGGTCTTTCGGTTGCTAGTCTTGCTAGTTCTATGAAGGGATCAACATATGATGGATCCATGTCCCGGCCCTCCATCCAATGGCCTGTTGTCCTTGAGAATGTTTTCGGGCCACCATCCCAGATTTCGTACCCAACTAGCTCTACCCCCCCAACTACTACTGTGTTTCTCACTAGTCTCAGTTTCATTTGGTCGTCTTTTTCTACTGTCCACTTTATCTCCGATGCGATTCCTGATTCTGAAAATCTACTTGTAGTGCTGACACTGAGTTGTTCGAATTCGGAAGCCAATTCTAGTGCATCCAGCTCACCCATACTTTCTAGGATCGAATTGAAAGCAGTACTGGTAAGAGGGAAGCAAGTGTTGTCTGGACAGGGCCTCTCCACCTCTAGACAACCAGCAGAAGCAGGTAGGAATAAGATTAGGGATACTAGCAGAGGTCTGAACACAAATCTTCCTGAGTGGGTCAACAAATATGCATTCCTGAAGAGTGGTTAGGCTGAATTAGGTAGCGTGGCGCCTATATGTGAAACACTAGAGGGCCAACATAGGTGGTGCTTAGTGGGCGCAGACATCCTTGTGGTCTACAAGAAAAACTTCGAAGAGGTTCATGACCGATCTCTGGAGATTGTAAGGGGCTCCCTAGACGAACTAGTGGCAGAAAGGGGTTTGAATGTTGGATACACCGCAAGGGAGACTGTGAGAAGAGCTGATTTTGCTGAGCCTGATCTTGTTATAGTATTGGGGGGCGATGGGACTCTTACCTCAATTGCGCACTCAGTTGACGAAAAAACTCCAGTCATGGGTGTCAATAGCCATCCAAGAAGTACGGGCAATGAGGGCTCATACGGATTCTACATGGGAAGCAACCCGGATAGCTTTCCGGATGACATAAGGTTGGCACTAGAAGGGAAAGCTATGGTAAATGTACTTCCAAGGCTACAAGCTGAGATAGAAACAACAAGTGGCAACATTGTGAAGTGTGACCCGGCATTGAATGACCTCTTGGTCGCAAATACCCACCAATATCAACCATCGAAGTATAGGTTGCAGAGGGGGTCAATTGATTCAATGCAGCAATCATCCGGCTGCCTCTTCTCCACCTTCTTGGGGCAAGGGGCTTGGTTCAGGCATGTAGCGAACATAGAAGGTGTTGAATTCTCATCGAAGCAAATAGATGGCCACTATCTCTTCGTGGCTCGAGAGCTTCCTAGAACTGAAAGGATTGACGATGGTTCTTACTGGGAATGGACAGAGGAAGCCACGGTGATAACCAGCGATATGCACAGGGGGTATGTTGTCAGTGACGGATGGGACGAGACTCATTTCACAAGGGGGGCGACACTTACAGTCAGCCTAAATGGGCCCACATTGAACCTTCTTACGTTCCGCGGAGCTATACTGGATGGCGTCTCCCATTGGATCTCAAAAAACTAGAGAATCTGCTCCAAAAATAGCTTAGTCCTATCGTGCTT
>DAYD01000022.1:8717-9317 GCA_002506755.1 Euryarchaeota archaeon UBA462 | reverse complement strand
TGCTGACGCCGGAACAGAACTCGGTATGAAGGATATCAGAAGCCAAAAGACTCTCTGGCAGAAAGCGTACAAGAATTACAATAAATCCCTCTCCATAGACCCGAAGAACAAGGACACTAGGAGGAAGATGAACAAACTAGCTTCAATGATGGACGAAAAATCGATATCTTTGGGATTGGGGCTCCAGATGTTTGACCAGGGTAACCCAACTCCACTTGGCCTATTGGTTATGGTTGCCTCTGTTGCTTTGGTGCTGACCTCGATCAAGGTTATTTCAGATAGCTTGTCTGATGAGGGAAACCCGCAAGTGACGTTAGACGTAAGGTACGTTCAGAACGGTCAGTCAGTGAATGGTGAGATTACTATCGAGATGTATGAAAATGAAGCCCCCAAACATGTGGAGAGTTTCCTGACTCACACGAGAAACTTCCAGTATGATGACAAAGTATTCCACAGAGTAATTTCTAGTTTTATGATTCAAGGTGGCGATATAGAGAACATGGGAGGTTCGGGAGGGTATGCTGCTCACTACTATGGGTGGTGCAACGGCGACGAGGTGCCCGAGGAACAGTGCTCACAAAAAGAGTACTGGACAATCCC
>DAYD01000022.1:0-8441 GCA_002506755.1 Euryarchaeota archaeon UBA462 | reverse complement strand
CAAGAACATGAAAATGGGCTCAAACACACTATGGGAGCCGTCGCAGCGGCACATGCTGGGGTGAATACGGATGGTAGTCAGTTCTACATTGTCCCCACGGACGGTCAGGCTGGGCATCTTGATTGGGAGGAAGGCAAAGACTGTTCCTCACAAAGTTGCCACACGGTGTTTGGATACGTTATCTCCGGCATGGAGCATGTCGACAACATAAGCAAACTTCCTACTGATAACAGGGATTCCCCCTTGGACCAAGTCACCATTGTCAGCGCAAGGGTAACGAGCTAAGCTTCGGAGAGAAATAGAGAACTTCATTTACCACTTGCCCGGAGAAAATTTTAGGTGAGTAGTTGAGTAAATCTGATCCATTCGGTGCGACTTCGAGATTCGTGAAGTCGGATGGGAGTGATGGGAAATTCATTGATATAAACTCATTGAGTGAACATATTGAAGGAGAATTGGAAAATATTCCCTTTTCAATCAGAATACTCCTAGAGTCGGCACTGAGGAAATGCGACGGCTTTCTAATCGACGAGGGGGATGTCAAGAGGATTGCATCTTGGTCGCCCAAAATGGAACCTGAAGAGATTCCATTCAGCCCTAGCAGGGTAATTCTCCAGGACTTCACTGGTGTTCCAGCCATAGTAGACATAGCCGCACTTCGTGATGCTATGACAGACATGGGCGGGGACCCGAGTAAGGTAAACCCGCAGGTCCCGGTTGACTTGGTTATCGACCACTCAGTACAGGTTGATTTGTCCGGATTGTTCCCAAATGCAAAGGAAAGAAATCTCGAGATCGAATATGACAGAAATATGGAGAGGTATAAATTTCTGAAATGGGGGCAATTGAGTCTAGACAATTTCCGTGCCGTACCACCCGGAAGGGGGATAGTACACCAAGTAAACCTAGAATGGATAGCCTCTGTAGCTAGGGAGGAAAATGGGGTTTGGCTTCCAGACTCATTGGTGGGAACAGATTCTCATACCACAATGATCAACGGTTTAGGAGTCCTAGGTTGGGGCGTAGGGGGCATAGAGGCCGAGGCAGTTATGCTTGGCCAACCGATTTACATGCTCCTGCCAGAAGTTGTTGGATTCGAGTTAACTGGTGGACTAAGACCAGGAGTGACGGCTACGGACATGACCCTTCGAATAGTGGAGATGCTTAGAGAGCATGGCTGCGTGGGTAAATTCGTAGAGTTCCATGGTTCTGGACTTGGGGGGCTAAGCCTCCCAGATAGAGCCACGATCGCTAACATGGCACCAGAATACGGGGCGACTTGCGGTTTCTTCCCAGTAGACCAGACAACCCTCGACTACCTTCTCCTGTCTGGAAGAGAGCCGACTCATGTTGAGGATGTAAAGAGGTACCTATCCGCGCAGGGTCTGTTTTACTCAAATGAGACAATCACCCCTAGTTTCAGCTCAAATCTTAAGCTAGAGCTGTCTACCGTCGAACCTTCCCTCTCGGGACCTAAACGGCCTCAGGACAGGGTTTCGTTGACTGATATGAAATCTCACTGGAGGGACAGCTTGAACTCTCCGATAGGCCACAAGGGACATGGTATTGACCCGGCGAGAAATGGTGACTCTTCAGGCATACGAGGAAGAGATGCGGAGCTCTCACATGGGGATGTGGTCATCGCAGCGATAACTAGCTGTACGAATACGAGTAACCCAAGCGTTATGATTGCAGCTGGCCTTTTGGCCAGAAACGCTAGATCAAAGGGACTTAACATCAAACCTTGGGTCAAGCCTAGCCTAGCCCCTGGTAGCAGAGTTGTCACGGAGTATTACGATGCATCGGGCCTAACAGAGGATTTGGATGCATTAGGATTCAGTGTGGTCGGCTACGGTTGCACCACCTGCATAGGTAATTCAGGGCCTCTGGACAATGAAATAGAGGAAGCTATCGAAGAGGCTGACTTAGTAGTGGGTAGCGTTCTTTCGGGGAATAGGAACTTCGAGGGGAGAATTCATCAGAAAATCAAGGCTAATTACCTAGCAAGCCCCCCTCTTGTAGTAGCCTATGCCATTGCGGGGACCCTAGACATTGACTTTTCTGTGGACCCACTAGGACAGGATAAATCGGGGAAGCCTGTGATGCTTGCAGATATATGGCCAAGTGACGAGGAAATTAGGAGTACAGTGGAGGATGCCATTGGACCCGAGATGTTCGTCAATAGGTATTCCGACGTTCTGAGAGAGCCTCGTTGGGACTCTATTCCTAGCGAGCCTAGCGAGCTATACCCCTGGGACCAGGAGTCCACCTATGTCAGATTACCTTCCTTTTTCCAAGGGATTTCCCCGGAGCCAACGCCTATTGACCCCATAATTGACGCTAGGGTGCTGGTCAAAGTGGGCGACTCCGTCACTACCGACCATATTAGTCCGGCGGGTGCGTTTCCCAGTAGCGGGCCCGCGGGCCAATACCTGGTCAGCAAGGGGGTCGAGCCCAGGGACTTCAACTCCTTCGGAAGCAGAAGAGGGAACCATGAAGTCATGGTAAGGGGGACATTTGCAAACATAAGGATGAGGAATCAGGTAGCCCCCGGAACTGAGGGCGGGTACTCTACCCACTTCCCCACCAATGAAGTCACCAGCATTCACGAAGCGAGCGAGAGATACCAAGGAGAGGGGACCCCACTTATCGTTCTCGCCGGCTCCCAGTACGGATCGGGTAGCAGTAGGGACTGGGCTGCAAAGGGAACTATGCTACTCGGAGTAAAGGCAGTGATTGCGAAATCATACGAGAGGATACATAGATCCAACCTAGTTGGCATGGGGGTCCTCCCACTAACTTTCCTAGAAGGTCAAGACTCAGAAACCCTAGGAATAGATGGTTCAGAGTACTTCAGCATACCCACCTCAGGTGAGCTAGAGCCCCTCTCTAAGTTATTAGTCACGGCGAAAAGGCCAAACGGCGAGCAAATCACATTTCACACCACGGTCAGGCTTGAGACCCCTGTTGAGGTGCAGTATTACAGGAACGGTGGGATATTGCAAACCGTACTGAGGAAACTCGCAAAGGAATAGTAAAATTTGAATGGGCTAGGGGGACTTGATCTGGAAGGAAATGAGGAAGAACAAGAAGTAGAAGAAGATGTATTGCCGGGCCCTCCTCCAGACCCTTCTAGCATTCCCTCGATTGTAAGGTCAGTGGGCGACTTAGACCTTCAAGCTAGGGCCGATGAGCATGGGATCTCCAAGGAGACGGAACCTGATGTCTCGGCGATCAAAGAATTTCTAGACGAGGTGGAGGACCCTGAACCACTCAGCAACAACCTCTCCGGGGACCCAATGGCTGAATCATGGCTTCAGATACTCTTGACACTCGTAGTGAGAGAGCATGGCAGTTCTTCCTTGCCTCTTGGAACAATCGAATACCTAGTAGGGGAGAGGATGAATCGAGAGGGGATTGATCTTGAGCTTTTTCTTGACAGGCTCTGGATGATGGGGAGGTTGGAGAAAGTCTACGGTGGCGAGGAAGTCGGCTACTCCCCAAACCCCAGTTGGCTTGAGATGAGGTAGGAAAAGGCACTCCACCGCAATGCAACAAAAACACATACTTCGGTAATGCATAAGAAGGTTGGAATCTCGCGGCCGTCTATGATGAACTACCACGTAAGGAGAAATGATGATTCAGGTAAGGGCCGAAGGGCGTTTGGACTTGTATTCCTGATGATGGCCTCTCTGTTTGTCTCGGCGGTTCCATATGCTTCGGCATCGCACACTACACAATATGCTGTGCAAAGGGATCCACTTTACATCTCAATCGGGGATCTTGACTGTGACGGGGACAACGATATTGCCTCAGGTAGTGGTTTTGGTCACTTCATAAGCTTCCTTTACAATGATGGATCAGGAGGATTCGGGGACCGCCAAGACGTTCAGATTTCAAACAATGACTCATTCAGAGCAGGTTTCAGGGATGTCGCTCATGGAAATAGAGTGGAAATAGCTGACGTTGATGGTGACGGAGTCAATGATGTGATCTACTACCAGGAGAATGTAAGATTCGTCGGTGAATCATTCGTTAGGCCAGCTAATCTAACTGTCATCAAGGGAGATTGTGACCTGAGGGTTAACGAGTGGTCGGAGATGTTCCAGCAGGAAGTCACAGTGATAAATCCATATCTGGCTGACTTTGATGTAGGTGACATAAACAATGACGGATATGCTGATGTGGCTTTCTCATCTACTGATGCTACATTCGCCAACCAGTTTATTCAGATTTACAAGGGTCCCGACTACACGATTCCAGCGGCCCAGCAATCAATCGCAGTTCCGTTAACCAGCGGATACTACCAGTACCTCAAGCTTGGTAACTGGGGGGAGGATTTGGCAACTATTCCAGATCCACTGAACCCAGGTGAAGAGACCATAGCCCCCGGGGAGTGCGAGGATCTTGATTTATGGCTTCTAAGGACGCCACCTTACAACGCTGGTGTGGGATACTCTTCTGGGACATATGACAACGTCTCGGTGCTAGAGTACGACTGCGTGACAAACCAGTATCCAAATCCTATGGACCCCACGGGAACCGGGGTAATCCATGACTTCAAACTCGATGCTGAGCATGACTACCCTCTGTACGGATTCGACATTGCCTCAAATGGTAACGGACCAGAGGACTGTCAATCAAGTGATGACGACTATCCAGAAAACTGCGAATACAACGCTATTGATCTAATAACCGCAGTGGATGGAATCACTGGGAATATCTCCTATGCAACTCGGAATGGAAACTCATGGAATACTCAGAACTATGTCGATTTCGGGGACTACTTGGGGGCTTCTGTCACAATTGCAGATGTGAACCAGGATGGAGAGCTAGACTTCTTCGTCCCCACTGAAATCACGCTTCTGGATACTCAGGAGTCGACAGTTCAAAATCAGACCTTCCTACTAAGGCCGAACCTTAGGGCGTTGAACACGGTCCAGATCCTACTAGCAGACCCGAATAGCGACGGATACCTCTCCCCGTTGTCTTTCGATGTTGGCAGAAGGCCCACGATGGCCATACCCGGTCAGCTTCAAGGTGGAGAAGGTAGCGCTCTAGAGGTTGTCATAGGGCAGGAAGACTACACTTACAGATTCTCTAACAACGCTATGTGGCTGGACACGCAGGGATATGCAGGGCAGGGCGACTACCTGTCTGTTCTCGTACTCGACAACTATGACCTCGGAATAACCAGAGTAGAAATCGAGCCTTCGGTACAGGATCCGGCGACTTTCCAAAGCATAGTGGGCGAGGGTAACAGATGGGTGAACGTGACAGTGAAGAACACGGGCCTAATGCCTATTTCAGGAGGTAGCCTGGATGTTGACCTCGAAGTTAAGGAGGTTCTTGGTGGGACCGACACCGTAGTTTATCTCAATGACTTTGAATCATCTAGCGCAAACATAAACACTGGAAACGCAGTTCTCAACAAGTACTCCTACACAGGAGAATATGCGTCGGGCAACTCCTCTTGGCACATAGACGAGGACAGGTTCTGGGATAGCAACACCGACTACGAAGAGTACGATGTTGTGAATTTCAACAACTCCGATTACCAATGCATGCCAAATGGCACTGACAAGTGCTTGGCCTCAGAAGGTAACCCCGAGGAAAATAACGAGTCTTGGGATGGGCCAGTCTCCTACTGGTACTGGGAAGCGGAAGCAAATCCGACAAACTATTTCTGGTCGGGTGTAGAATACAGTTACGATCTCGGGGATGGAAACACCACAGAAGATACTGGATATTACAACCACATGGATGAAGCACTAATTCTCGAAAATATAGACCTATCAGGAGCAGATGCGGCATTCCTAGATTTGGATGCGATTTGTTCCGCCGGCTTCTTCACACTGTTCTTAGCCGAGCCATTTGATGTCGTCGAGAGGTGGTTGTACGAAGATTCGTGTAGCATCGAAGTATGGAGCGACGGAAGCGGATGGGAGACGGTATGGAGATTCGGAGGATGGGACAACGAAAGGAAATACAGGATCGAGGAAAGAGTATCCAGCGCACCTGATCCAGAGTACAATGACTACAATGGCGACTTCTTCGGAGAGTATCACACCACCATGTGGAACAACTACACCGAGGGTGGCGGAATTAGAGACTCGTGCTCCCTACTGTATGGCTGCTGGGCAGATGGAGAAGGGGACCAGATGGCCGATTCGATCGACCTCACGCCATACGCCGGGCAGAATATAGACATAAGATTCCGATTCAGAAGCGGTCTGGAGGGCACTGTTGGGCCAGATGGTGCAACGGACTACTCAGGGCTGGATGGATTCGCTATAGACAACATCTCCATCAGAACCAGAGACGTGAGTTTCGGGGCCTCGACAATTGAAAGTCAGCAGCTAACTAACCTAAATTTGGTAGCTGGAGAATCCATACAGGTCCAGCTAACTGCCGATTTCGTCGACGACACGACCTACTACGTGTCTACTGAGCTATCAAATGCGAACCTAGGGGGAAATCAAGTCGACCAAGATGCGACAAATGACAGGGAGCAATTCCAGTTGACTGTTAGGAACCTGTACGATCCTGGACTATTCGAGGAGCCTTGGCTGGGCTTTGTCAATGGAGAGAGGTATGCATCGGCAGAAATGCCGATCGAAATCGGAGTGCAGAATTGGGGCAACACGTTTGTTGATTTTGATGTGGAGGCGAAAGTCAGCAACGCTCTTCCCGAGCTTATTGCTGTTGAGGATTTCGCGTCGGCTTCTGGGGCAGGACTATCGATTTGGAGTGACGAAGATTGCGAGCCTGATGAGACAGACTGCGAAGAGAACGGAGCTAGATTGGATGACAGCACAGAGCCGAACAACATGCTACCGCAAAATCAAGGCGTGTTCAAGAACCAAGCATACTGGCTAGGGCATCCCTCCGAAGGGTATGGGGATGACTGGAACGAGACTCTAACCCTAGAGCCAATCGAGATTTCCAATAGCGGTGCTGACTTCACATTCCTGACATTTGACTACTTCGCCGAGGGGGACCACGTCTCGGACAGAGGCGGAAATGCCCTTCAGGGAGGGGTGCGTGACTTCGCATTCCTAGAAATTACCTGGGTGAAGGAAGTAGAGGGCGAGACTCAGTTTTACTCCGGAATCATCTACGGAAGCTGGACAGATCTTAACGAGAACGGCCTCCGACCCGCTATTAATGGGCAGGATGGAACCCGCTACCACTACTGCGAAGACTTCGATCAGAACGGACTCTATGAAGAGGTAGAGTACTCAGGAGACCACTCCGGGGGTATCGGGGAAGACGGTTTCGTGACCTGGTTCGACACTGACAACCTCGTTGCAACAAAGAGAATAGACCTGACTCACGTTCACCTTCTAAACCAGTCAAGCGATGACTCACTGGCTTGGAGAGAGGAGTGCACCACGCTAGCCGGCTCTGAAGTGACCTTCACATGGAGATTCTACTCGAACGATGATGGAGTTAATGGCAACGCCGGATACGCCGGTTTCGGAATCGACAACATCAGGGTCGATGACTACACATTCACCGACGATGGGGAATACAACAAGACAGTGACGGGCATGGATGCCGCCCAAAAGAGAGTAGTGGAGATGGGGGTCCATGACTTCACTGCCGGCCTGTATCGAATTGATTTGATGACTCTCTATGACAATACTGACAATTCGACGAAGTGGTTCGACAGGCCCGAGATTAGCCAGGCGAACAACGTGTCCACTATCCTCTTTGAGATTGCGAACGCGGACATCACCCTCCTACAACCAGACGTTCTGGATTGTGTTGCAGATGCTGTTTACTCGTGCGTTTATGCTAGTAATGCCCAGGGTCAGAACTCCCACGACTTTTCGATACCGATGCTAAACGGAGTAATAGAAGGGATCTACGAAGTCACAATGAAGATAGTGGATGAAGACACTGGCCAGACGGTGTATGAGGAGTCATCTGACAACGGACCCTTTGGATTGGACCCTCACCAGAGGGGACAGGCAAATTGGTCAGCTCCGTACGATCAGTGGTTCGGAGGTCACACTTACAACATCAGCTTCTTCGCATCGCTGGTCGAGACTGGCGAATCTTCAGGAAATGAGAGGTATTTCCCGATTGTCTTTGAGGACCAAATAGACGTAGCTATCCTTTCGAGCCCCACTGACCAGAACAGACTGCAGAGGGTAAAGGCCGATCTGGATGCAATGAACAAGACATACACCCAGATAGAAACCGAAGACTGGGACTTCTACGGTAAGATGGATTGGTTGGAGCACTACAACAAGGTCCTACTACCTTGGCAGACTGACTACAATGTGGAGTACGGCGGGTATTACGAAATAATGGGCACCCCGAATGAAGATGAGTTCGGCAACACTCTTGTCGAGACCCTTACTGAGTTCATGAGAACGGGTGGGACCCTCCAAGTCCACCTCGGACCCTATTATAATGACTACAGGACCACT
>DAYD01000016.1:122864-168018 GCA_002506755.1 Euryarchaeota archaeon UBA462 | reverse complement strand
GGGGATAATTGAGTTGTCACCAGCAAGAGCACATATCGACCTGGTGGCTTGCTACTTCGATGTCGTCTCTTCCCAACCTCCTGGTGCAGCAGCTGGGAAGGGTGGGGTTGTTCGCCCATTAAAGGGGATCGTGAGATGGGTTTAGACCGTCGTGAGACAGGTTTGTTGCTTTGTGGTTGAGGCGTATTGATGCGTGATCGGAAGGGCCCTTTAGTACGAGAGGAACGAGGGCTCGGGGCCACTAGTTTACCAGTTGTCCGGCAGGGCAATGCTGGGTAGCCACGCCCTATGTGGATAAGAGCTGAAAGCATCTAAGCTCGAAGTCATCCGAAAGACGACGCATCTCAGGGGACTCGTAGAAGACGAGTTTGATAGACAGCGGGTGTAAGCACCGAGGTTCGCCGAGGTGTTCAGCCCAGCTGCACTAACCCCCCGAGCATCAAAAAATTTCTAGGTACACATTAGTGTGAGTCTCTGTCCAAAAGAGCATATCAATTCACATTCGAAGGAAGAGTTGTGCACGGCCATAGCGGAGGGGTCCTACCCGGTCCCATATCGAACCCGGAAGTCAAGCCCTCCTGCGTCGATTCCGGTACTGTGGTGCGAAAGCCCACGGGAAAGGTCGTCGCTGTGCCACTCTCCTTCACCTCCCCGCAACACATTAACTAGTGACGTTAGTTATGACGGGGTGATAAGATGCCAATTTCTACAGGAGACATACTCGGCCACTCGCAAGTGGGCGTATATCTGAGTGTGATTGGTGACGTTCTTTTCATCCCAAGCAATCTAGAAGGCGAAATAGTCGATGAAATACAGTCATGTTTCGATTTGGAAACCCACAGATTCCTGGTCGGCGGATCAGCCTTACTCGGGAGCCTTATTTGTGGAAACCGGAAAGGAATTGCAGTAGCGGATATCGCCACCCAGAATGATTTAGATGAGCTATCCAGTTTCGGTGATTTAGTCGTACTCGAGAGCGGTGTAAATGCCGCTGGAAACCTCATGGAATGCAACGACAAGGGTGCGGTTGTAAGTACAACAATACCGGAATTAGGTGCCGAAATGATCTCTGATGTTCTAGGGGTCGAAGTTGTAAGAACTGAGATAGCTGGTCACAATACTGTAGGCAGCATGGTTGTAGCAAACAACAACGGTGCCCTTGTCCACCCTGATGTAAAGACGCCTGAAGTAGAATCTATAGAATCCACTTTGGGGGTCAATGTAATGGTCGGGACTGTTAATTTCGGATCGCCATTCGTTGGTGCAGGATGTTGTACCAGCGACAGTCACGCACTCGTCGGCTCCGGTTCTACAGGGCCCGAGCTTAACCGGATCGAGGATGCATTGGGTTTGATCTAGAATATTGAGTAATCAACATCCGATTTATCAATTCTTGAAATTACCTCTGGCAAAGGATACTTCAAACCCGTCGCGGTATTGAACAAAACAACGTGATCTTCAGGTGACACCAATCCTTCATCAATCGATTTCTGATAGGCAACTGCGGTGGCAGCTCCCTCTGGGCACATCAAAAACCCATCCCGCTTGCCAATTTCATTCTGGATTTTCAAGGTTTCTTCATCGGTGACAGATATGGCAAATCCACCTGAAGATCTAACTGCTTCTAAAATCAGGAAATCTCCTAGTGCTGATGGAACCCTGATGCCGGAAGATATCGTCTCTGCTCCTTCCCAAAAATCCGCGAATTCCTTCTCCTCTTTCCATGCCTTCACGATGGGCGCGCAACCAGTAGACTGTACTGCTACCATTCTAGGTAATTCACAATCCATCCATCCAAGCTCCAGTAATTCATGAAATCCTTTCCACATCCCAATGATTCCTGTTCCCCCTCCAGTCGGATAGAATATGACATCGGGTAATTTCCAATTCATTTGTTCAGCTAGCTCTAGACCCATCGTTTTCTTTCCTTCTATCCTGTATGGTTCCTTGAGGGTAGATACTGGAAACCAGTCCAAGTCGCCTTCGGAAATTATGTCGCCACACTCGCCAATTAATCCATTTACCAGATGTGTGTTTGCCCCTTGTATTGAAGTCTCTCTAACATTAATTTCAGGAGTATCATCTGGGCACAATACAGTGGTCTTAATGCCCGCTCTAGAAGCATAGGCTGCAAGTGCGGATCCAGCATTTCCATTCGTGGGAATTGCGAGATGCAGCACTCCAAGCTCCTTTGCCATAGATACTGCTAACCCGAGGCCTCTGGCCTTGAAAGATCCAGTAGGAAGCCTGGATTCGTCCTTCACTGTGACTCTGCCAGACCCACAACCAAGAAATGCTGCAGAGTCCATCAAGTGAACCAAAGGAGTGATAACCTCCCCAAGTGAAATTCTGTTTTTCGGATTTGAAACCGGTAATAGTGGGGCATACTTCCAAAAACCTGGCTCCACAGATTCCTCAATCCTTGATCTTGGAAACTCTTCTTTCAATGCCGTTAAGTCATATTTCACTAACAGAGGCTTCCCTTCTTCTGAAACCGTATGGACCACTCCACTATCGTATCTCTTTCCTGTGAGGGAGCATTCTAGGTGACTGACGTAGCTTTTCATGATTTTTGAAGATCCGGTATTAAAATGAACATACCGCTAGATTGCCGTCGGTGCCACATGATCGTCACTCTTGGACCCGGGACCCCTAACCCTAGACCATACTTCTCTCATGAGCCTAGAATGGCAATTTTCACAGTAATTAAATCTCATATATGCTTCTCTGAACGAGTACGCTTTATTTCCACTTGAGATCAGAAATCCCTCGGGAGACAATCTACTGACCCTGCTAGGCTTCTCCTCGCACTTTTCCATATCGCATTTAGACATTATCGCCCCTCTCGCTTTCAATTTCCAACAACGGCACATTCGCCTCCACTCTCTGGCCGGTGGCACAACTCACTTTTTTGATCACACCACCTAGTGGTGCCTTAATCTCGTTTTGCATCTTCATGGCTTCAAGAATTAAGACGACTTCACCTTGTTTCACCTTCTCACCCTCCAAAACAAGAATTGAAACTACCTTTCCCGGAATAGCAGAACTAACAATTCCAGATCCCAATTGCTCTTTCCTTGTTGAAGTCTTAGGCCTTTTCTTCGGCTTCATTATTGCTTCTGATTCAACTTTGAACTTCTTCCCGTTGATTGAAACTTCCCAGTTGTTGTCTTTCATTATTATGTCGACTTCAAACTCCTCCCCGTCAACTCTAATCTTCCTTTTTTCAGACAATTGATCACCTGTTCACGCTTCTACCAGACTTAGTTTTCAAGATTGATCTCCTTCCTACGGAAATTCTTCTGTGGTCTATACTCCATTTTGACCCCTCCCTCCTGCCTTCAGAAGGGCGAATAGATAGGCCTGCAGACTCTTCGATTAAAACTGCAGCAATTGCAATCGCTAGTAGTTTGTCAACCTCATCCCCACTCATCATATCACAACGGTATGTTCCCATGTTTCTTCTCCGGGCGGGACTCCTCCTTTTCCAGTAGAGCCCCGAGAGCCTTGACAAGTACAATTCTACTTTCACGAGGGTGAATGACATCATCCAAGTACCCCAATGCTGCCGCCTTGTACGGGTTTGCGAAGGTGTCTTCGTAATCATCTACGAGCCTTTCACGTTCCTGCTCTGGGTTCTTCGAACTAGCGATCCTCCTTCTGTGGATGATCTGTACCGCCCCCTTTGCACCCATTACCGCTAGCTCGGCAGTTGGCCAAGCAATGTTGTAATCGCCTCGAATATGTTTTGAGGACATTACGTCGTATGCCCCTCCGTACGCCTTTCTAGTAATCACAGTTAGTTTTGGAACAGTAGCCTCGGCAAAGGCGTACAATAATTTCGCTCCATGTCTAATTATGCCTCCCCACTCTTGACTAGCCCCAGGAAGAAACCCCGGAACATCAACGAAAGTAAGAATCGGGATGTTGAACGCATCACAAAACCTGACAAACCTTGCGGCTTTTACTGAAGCGTCTATATCCAGACAACCCGCAAGATGCAATGGCTGGTTGGCAACAACCCCAATTGACTGCCCCCCAAGTCTCCCAATACCTATGATAATATTAGGGGCAAAATCAGGCTGTATTTCCAAAAAAGTGTCCGAATCCAATACCTCCACTATCGCATCGAGCATGTCATATGGAACACTAGAGTCTTCAGGTACCAAATTCTCAAGATCTTCGCAAAAACGATCAAGTGGGTCTTTCGTCTCCTTTACAGGGGCTCTTTCAAGATTGTTTGAAGGAATAAGTTCGACTAATTCTCTAACTATTTCAAGTGCATTTTCGTCATTTTCGGCCGTGAAATGAGTGACTCCGGATTTAGTAGCATGGGTGGAAGCCCCTCCTAGATCCTCAAAGCCAACCTCTTCATTTGTGACGGTCTTGATAACTTCAGGACCTGTAATGAACATGTGTGAGGTATCCTCCACCATCACGACAAAATCAGTAATTGCCGGGGAATACACTGCACCTCCGGCACATGGTCCCATTATCACTGATATTTGGGGGATTACTCCGCTTGACCTTACGTTCCTGAAAAATATTTCAGCATAAGACCCCAGACTTGCTACACCTTCTTGGATCCTAGCACCTCCACTATCGTTTAGGCCAATTACGGGTGATCCAGTCTTCAATGCCATGTCGAGAATCTTACATATCTTGAGTCCGTGCATTTCCCCAAGAGAACCGCCGTAAACTGTGAAGTCCTGTGCAAAACAGTACACCAATCTGCCATCAATTGTTCCATGCCCGCAGACGACCCCGTCACCCGGAATTACATTCCTATCCATTTCAAAATCTCTGCACCTATGTTCTACAAGGGCGTCTACCTCTACAAAGGAATCAGAATCTAGGAGTTGATCTATCCTTTCTCTAGCGGTTAATTTCCCCCTAGCATGTTGCGCAGAAACTCTTTTTTGTCCACCTCCGGATATTGACTTGGCCTTTCTTCGCCTAAGGTCATCAATCCTCTCAGAGTTCCCACTCATGACCTGCTATACGAAACTAGGCCGCCCATGAGCATTCCTGAGGAAGCCCCCAATACTACTTGCGGTTCATTGAAGTCTTATCGCCATTTGGAACACCTTGTTGTATGAGGATCGTAATTGCCAAGCCAGGCCTTGATGGACACGACAGAGGGGCCAAAGTTGTCGCCAGAGCTCTCAGAGATGGCGGTCATGACGTGATTTACACTGGACTGAGAAAGACCCCTGATGAGATAGTTAGAATAGTCAATGACGAGGATGCAGAGATCCTCGGACTTTCCACTCTTTCAGGGGCGCACGACTCATTGATTCCGAAAATCTGCCAGAAATTAAAGATATCAGACCTATCTAATGTAGTGGTATTTGCAGGCGGCATTATTCCTGATAGGGATAGGGCTGACCTCCATAATTTAGGAGTAAGGGCAGTTTTCGGTCCAGGAACTCCAACTTCCGACATACTCCATTTTCTCGAAGAAGTCAAATCCAGAAAAAATAACGGCCAAGAAGTTGGTATAGGTCAAGATCCGGGGTGGCACTGGAATTGAGTGAAGCTCAGGATTTGCTTAAATCGGCTAAGAAAGGTGATCGTAGGAGTCTATCTAGACTAATGACTTACATTGAGTCTGGAAACATTCCAAATCTTGAGAGAACGCAATGCTGGACATTGGGGATAACAGGGCCACCGGGCGTTGGTAAATCAACTCTTATTGGTCAGATGATCAGTCATTGGTTGGCTATGGGGCACAGGGTCGCAGTACTCGCTTTAGACCCAACCTCTCCTGTATCGGGCGGTTCTTTTCTTGCGGATAGGGTAAGAATGGATCAAGCGGATATGAGGGAGGATGTGTTTGTCAGGTCTATTGCTTCGGGTTCGAATACAGGAGGGATTCCAAACTATCTCGGAGAGATGTGCTTCGCATTATCCGAATGTGGTTGGACCCGAATATTGATTGAGACAATTGGAACTGGCCAATCTGACGTCAGGATTTTTGGCTACGCTCAGAGAGTTTTACTTCTAGATGGACCTGACAGAGGGGATATTATTCAGGCTGAAAAGGCAGGAATTCTTGAATTAGCAGATATTATCGCGGTAAACAAATCAGATCTGCCAGGATCAGAGTCTGCCGTTCAGGGCCTAAAACTATCACTTGGACTATCTGAAAATGAAAAAAGGGAGGTACATCTTGTATCGGCACTAGAGGGAAATGGAATAGCCGATCTAATTTCAACGATTGAGTCTTGTGAGGTAGACGACTCAAGAAGAATGATCAGAATGAGGGAGACGCTAATTTCAAATTGGGATTCGCTATTGCTAAATCATTCACAAATCGACTTATATTTAGAAAAGCTATGTAGCGGTTCTATAACTGTGAATGACGCCATTAATTCAATGATTAAAGAAATAATATCTGGAGGGAAATAGCATGGTTATCCAAGAGAAGGATATTTTTGTAGATCACGTGGAACACTCCGTTGGTGGGTTCGGAGGGCATGCTTTCAGGAGATTAACACACATTTCTATGGTCATAGTCCCCTATTTATACTACGTTCACGGAGAGGAAATTGCTTCCTTAATAACATTCGATAATCTTTCAGCTAGGGAATTTGTTAGTGCATTCTGTATTTTCATTCTCACCGTGGAGGCTGTCCGACTTAGGACAGGCATTGTCATTGTAGGCCAAAGAGAATACGAGTCAAATCAGATTTCAGCTCTTGCATGGGGATCTATCGCAGTTTCCCTAGCACTCCTTATAGCACCTACAGAAGGAAAAGATGGAGTACAATTGACGGGAATAGAGTCTGGATTGTATGGTGTTCCATTAATCCTGGGAATGACATTGGTCGATCCACTTATGGGCGAGGTTAAGAGAATAAAGAAGGACATAGGGATGGCAATATTACTCGGAACTCTTGCATCATACACGATTTGGATGGGGTGCTACTTTTGGCTCGGAACAGATTTCATCGCATCGCTTCTTCTCGCCCCCTTGACCGTGGCCGGTGAACTGCCAAGAAATCACTTGGTCGATGACAATGCAACTATGGTGCTTTTCCCTCTTACCGGGCTAGTACTACTTTTGCCATTCCTTTGATTACCTTCCCGCCAAGTTTACATCCTAATTTCCGACCCACAGACCATGGACTCATCTGCAAAGGATAAGCCTCGCTCTAGGGATGATGATACTACGGAGAAAATGGCGGATCTAGCTACAGAAATACAACAATCAGTTGATGCATCAATTGGAGAGATGGAGGATCTTGCTATTGGGATCAAGGAAACAGAGGATGTGGAAAGTCAAACCTCGGATGATTCAGAGTTTGTTATGTGGGAATCTCCGCTTAAGCAAAGCACATATATGTTCATTTGGGCACTTGCATCTCTTGGGTCCTTTGCTGTTTTCTTCAGATACTTCTGAAAGCAAACGTATCAACACCCTCTTCCTTGAGAAGTTTCTGCTTCTGTTTTGAACCACCGGGACCGCTATAGCCGCCAATTCTACCATCAGACCGAATCACTCTGTGACAAGGCACAACTATTGGATGAGGATTTTTCGAACATGCATTTGCGACGGCCCTTGACGCATTCGGTCTACCTATTGCCACTGCAACATCCTTGTATGTCATTGTGCTTCCTCGTGGAATATTCTTGATTCGCTCCCATACCATTTTCTGGAATGCAGTGCTATTTGGTCCTCCAGTCATTCATCCTCTTCCTTTGATCTTTCTTGATATTCTTCTGATTCAACCATTCCGATGATCTCATAATTAGAAGGGAAAAGAGCAATTGCAACACCAAAAATAATACAACCCAGTCCAAACCAAAATGATTTTCTAATCATCAATTCCATGCCAATCGCGAAAAGTATTAGTCCACCTACATTGGATACCCATACTAGGGTCTTGAAGGTGGATAAGGATACGCCAGTCGATCTCTTCGATCGCTTAGGCCCAAACTCCGCACCGAATCTAACCGGGTCACCCTTTGCCATTTTCTCACCTGTCAATCATAATTATAGCATCAGTTGGGCAACCTAGGACGCATAGTTTGCACCCCGTGCAGGGGTCCCTGAGTATTCTGGCCTTCCTGTTTACCTCTATATCCATTATTGGACTCGCCATCGGGGTATCGTAGAGCTCAATGGCATCATCGTCACAGACTATAGTGCACTGGTCGCATCCAATACACTGTTCTTCTTTGACCCATGCTACCCTATCCTCTCCTCCAATTATCTTTGCTTCCTCTTCGGCTTTCATAGAATTGAGTAGTATCCTTATCCTAGACTGCTCTGCAGCTCTCCTTTCTAAAAGATCGGGAATATCTGTCATGGTGTTCGTATTAACGCAAGCGGTTTGCATTTATGATAGTAAGTTCCTAAATCCCTACTTAGATTCATTAATCTGCCGTGCAAGGAAACTTACTACATCGAGTATTTCGAAGTCGTATCTAGGATCGCCCTCAAATTTCAAGCACTCAAAGTGAGCCACGCATTTCGGGCAAGTAGTCAACATTATGTCCGCTCCAGTCGCCCTTACCTCATCGAATCTCTGGACTCTGAGGGCCCTGCTGTTCTCATTGCAGGACATCATACTAGAAACTCCACAGCATAGAGCGTCTTCTCCCGTATGCTCCATCTCAACCATGCTAACTCCATCCACGGAATTCACTAGGTCCCGAGGTTCATCGTAGATGTTCATCTGTCTGCCAAGTCTACAAGGGTCGTGATACGTCACTGTCACTTCATCATCCGTTTTCAGGCTCATGTCGAATCCCTTTTCAACCAAGAATTCCGTGGTGTGCATGACCTTCATATCGTCTAATTCGTAATCCATAGCAAACGTTCTGAAACACTCTGCGCAAGAAGTCACAAGTGTCTCAATGCCACTCTCCCCCAGTTTCTTCTGGTTATACGCCTTTAGCTTCTCAAACACCTCGGTCATACCCTGCCACTTCTGATCGTGCCCGCAACACTTCAAGAAATCCCTTCCGAGATATGTCACTTCCTCTCCCATTTCCTTGAATATGGTGAATGCTGATGTTGTGGTATCGCCTAAGTCCATCTCGCCCTTATTCAGGTGGCTGAAAACCATCTCCTGATCTATGTAGTCAACACAACCGGGGTAGTAACCAACGCTGGAGTCCAACGGGTATTCCTCGACGGGAATGAAGGACTCATCTGCATCCTCCTCGGCCTCAGCGGCAAGAACCGCTTGAAGAACAGTATGAGGTATCTCTGTAGCCGGAGGGCCACCAACGACAAGATTCCTCCTAATATCGATGTAAGAGTCGTAGTCGACAAGTTGCGGGCATGCGTTGGTGCAAGCGGTACATGTTAAGCATGAATAGAGTGGAACACCATCGTCTTCATTATTCCATGTGTTGTAGATAATATTCAACTTATCACCTGCATTGAATAGTCTGACTGGACACGCATCGTCACAAAGGTCACACCCGTAGCATTTGTTCATCTCCCACTCGTAGCCCCTGGCCATACTTCTCATCATCATGAAAACTAGTGCCCCTACACCTAGGCAAGGTATGAATAGCGAATAGATTAGCTTAGCATCAAGACTTTTGGGGTTTTTCTGGAAAGTAGGGTTATTGACAGACATAGTAGAGAGCTCTTCAGTGCTTAGGCTGACCTCGGATCTCATTAGGGCCGTACCGTCAGCAGCCAATAGAAGGGGCTGGTAAGAAACTGCAGAGTAATCGGATATCATGGTGACGGAATCGTTTACCCCTTCCGTACTAAGGCCGAATGTAATGGTATATGTTGAGCCTGCATCAAGATATAGTGTCGTGGAGTCGCACGTGACCCCGTCGTTGCTCCAAACCAAATCTCCCGCAGAGTCTGTAAGTGCAAGGCTTTGCATGTGCGTCCCAGCACCCCTGACTGTTGTCCTGAAGTTACAACCCACGTCAGTGGGCACCTTGTCCATTCCTAAGTCTTCAACAAGGAAAGAGGATGCGTGCTCTGAAAGTATCGGACTTCCGTCTTCCAACCCATCGTAAATGATTTCATCGGCCCCAATATTTCTCCCTGTTTGCGTGTCAGCATGACCATTAGCTCCGGAGAAATCTATTATGTCGGCCCTAGTAGGCTGATAGATTCCCCAATTGACCCAATGTACCGCTGGTAAAACGCACCAATCAGCGTATTCGTCTCCTTCATGCATTGAATCCCAGGCATCGAGATTGCTGGTCGCCTCATACGAAAGACATTCGCCCTTCCAGTCATCCCAGACGTTCCCAGATTCGACATGGACAAGTGTATCAGAGGGCTGTCCCCTTATTCCATCAAGCTCTTCGATTTTTGCGTCGTACTGATATTCCCAGAACCCCATGGTGCCTAATCCTCTCTGGTTCCAAAACCCATTCTCATACATCGGCCATGTCACAGTACAGAGAAGGACTGTAGTAATCAATGACCCGACGGCTATCTGTCTTCCCAAAAAAGGCGTGAGTCTTGAGCCCATTGGCCCCAATAGGAACTTCCTCACAGAGAAGTAGAGGATAACAAAAATAAATACTCCAGTCAGAATCCATGGAATTGCATTGAAAACCTCCGCTGTCCAAGGAGCTTGTGTTCCACACATGAATGATCCATGAGAGTTTGCCCAACAGTAATCAGTTCTATTTTGGGCATACAACTCAAGAAAGATATTGATGGCAAATACTGAGATGAACCACACATGCGCCAAATATGCAGCTCCGGCGGAAGCAAACCATGGATCTTCGACGCCCCTCTTCTCTCTCTTGCCGAGAATGAATGGCGGTAGCGCTAGGATTGTCACGGGAATGCCTGTGATCAGGGCGCCCCACCAGCCTGCGTTCCAGGATATTATGGGCTGGCCAAAGAACTCACCTATAGGCCCAGCCGGAATGTCGAATTGAGGCAAATATTCCCCCCATCTTAAGTATCCGTAAGAAAATAGAACATACCAGTCAGGGAACACGAAACCTGCCTGAGCATAAGGGTCAGCAGCATTGTGGAGTGGTGGTGGGATGACCCAAGCATAAAACGCGATAACCATCACAATAGATGCGAAAATTATGGTGTCCCTCAAAACCTCGGTTGGGAAAGAGTGCCCAGTGAAAACCCTCCTACGCTCGTCCTCTGCCTCTAGCAGTTGCTCCTTCTCGGCTATGTAAGTGTCAGCAATTCTCCCAAATCGTTGTAGTAATCCCATAATATCACCCTCAATGCGGCTCCGCGATACCTTGTACCCATACGATGAACAAGTGGGCTAGAATTAGTGTGGTTACGATCAAAGGAAGGACAAACACGTGAAGGAAGTACATCCTAACTACTGTCTGTCCTGTCAGCGTAGTGCCCCCAAACATAGCGTTCGCGACCCATTCACCAATGAGTGGTGTAGCCATGGCCATGTTGATTCCGATAGTCGCAGCACCGAAGGCTAAGCTATCCCATGGCAAAAGATAGCCGGAATAACCGAAGAAAATTGTGAAGAACATAAGTGCAACGCCAATTAGCCAGTTAAGCTCTCGAGGGTTCCTGTATGCTCCAGTGAAGTAAACCCTGCACATGTGCAAGAATACTGCTGCTACCATGAAATGCGTTGTCCAGTGGTGAATAGATCTTATGATATAGCCAAAAGGAAGCTCTAGCATTATAAATTCCATCGAGGCATAGGCAGGGGTTGGGTCCGAATCTAGGTCTCCTCCGGGTACGTAGTAAAAACCCAGTATGGTGCCAGTGATAACTAGGATGATAAATGCCAGGAAGGAAATTCCTCCTAAACAGTAAAGGGGGTACCAGTACCAAATTATCCGGAGTTTGTATTTCTCGGCATGGGTCAGCGGCATCTGGCGGTGCATACTATGATATGAATCCCTGGTCATTCCCCAGTAATCCTGAATCCTGAATCTAGTATCCAACCAAGAAAACGCCCACAGGAAAGTCTTCTCTGCTAGCCCCATGCTTCCTGCATTTGTCTCTACCGCCCTGAGTATGTCTTTTCGAGGGAGGTCATCCCTCTCCCTCCTGAGTGTGAACGCCACAATTACAACCACGATAGCTATGAATATCCAAAGGAACCAAAATTGAATCATTTTTCATCACCTACCCGCAGAATGTGTACCAATCAAGAAAATCAGGAAGAGCCTCTATCGTATCTCCATTAACAGTAAACGGAATCAGTGGCATGCCATAAGGTGCTGGGCCCCCGGTTTTCTTCACTCCAATGAAATCAAACTCCTGACCGTTAGACCTGTTCCTTGCCGTGTTCTTTTCTATTACAGTATGATCATACCTACTCGAATGGCATATACAGAAGGACTTGTTTCCTCCGCTATCTGTCCCACCGGGTAGCCAGTTATCGTTTGTAAAGTCGTTCTGGACTAGTTGCCACCCCGGAATGCAGCAAAGGTGTGGACACCTGGCGAAGACGATCACCATGTTATCGTGTATGTTTAGAGAAGCGTACTCTTCCTTTTCCTCTATCTCAAAACCAGACCCCACATAGGCCCCTCCAGCAGTATAGCCGTCCATCATCTGAAACCTAGGCTCGTTCTCTGATAGAGGCTTGTTTTTATTCTCCTCATGTGGGACATAAGTTGCGATTATTGGAAGACCTGACCAAAGACCTGCAGCACCAGCCATACCAGTGGGGGAGCTCGCTGCTTCATCCTTGAAAGCCTGCATTGTCATAGGTTGTTTGTCCATACTGCTATACCAAACCTCAGAGCCCTTGGGTACGTAGAATTTGATGGATGAATCGGAAGAACCCCCGCTAGACTGCCCCATAAGAAACGAAGCGAAACCCACACTTCCAAGACTACCTAGTGTGATGAGTCCTGCAGCCGTATTGAATGACAGGCGCATAAACTCCCTTCTGTCAATTGCCCCGTTCTTTTCATTGCGAGATTGGCCTTTCGGTTCTAGAGGCCTCAGTTTGAAATTTCTAGACACGATCACACCTCGTATTTCTTCCACGACTCGGTATCGTGACTAGGGATGTACTTGCTCCTGCGGTATTTGACTATCAGGACATCCGGCAATACCCACTTAAGATATATGATTCCCATTATAATTAGTGTCAGGAGGGTCATTGCGAGATTGAAAGATAGTAGTTGCTGATCCCAGTGGTTGTAAAGGCCATATGATAGCGCTCCAGCCCAATATAATGTCCAAAGAATTCCCCACAGGCCAACTAGTACAATTAGCCAAGAGTCTCCAGAAGGAGAGACGGTTGCTCGAACCACAGTGCCAGGCTTAGGTTCGTTGAACACACCATGGTCTACCGCTGCTATGAAGTCCTCTTCAGTCAGCTCTGCATCCTCCAAGGCCTTTCTCGCGTCTTCAACACTAACATCGCCAGATTTAACCTTCCTAAGGAGGTCCATTACTGAATCTTCTTTCATATTTGATCGCCCCTCCTTAGATGTTTTATTCTTAGCCTGAGTAAATTACTCCTTCCTGTGTAATGTCTGGAGAAGCCATACCTGAGGAATAGGCCGCAGAAAAGAATCACAAGTATCACTGCCGCGAAACCCAGCAATCCGAGCCAATGTGCTTTGAGTTTGGCACCCATGTGATGCAAGTCTGTGTGTTCTTCAATTGGAGCAGGGGGGTTTATGTCTCCATTTCCAGAGAAGACTGTTTTTGTTCTTCCATTGTCTTCACCTTCATCTATGCTTGTAGTTAGCCTATTCCATCTATCTAGGTTGGATGGTGCCAAATCTCCATTCACCGAATTCCCTGCAATTGCGAAAATCACGGTTCCTGTACCTTCCTCCGGGCTGGTCCAGATGAATGTCCATGCCCTGTCGCTTGTTCTGGAGCCCGCATTGGTGTGAGTAAGACTTGATTCGTCTCCCTCCCAATTCTCTACTAGGTCCTCCGAGGCTTCAGACGCAGCCAATACCCCAGATGTCACCGTCATCGCGAAGCCTCCTGTATGACTATTCAGATCTATTTCGGGTCCACCTATCAATTGTAGCTTCATCTCGTACTGGGTTTCCGGGGTGTAATGGAATGGTACTCCATCTAATATTACAGTCACGGAATTGTCAGGGTC
Organism: Euryarchaeota archaeon UBA462; assembly: GCA_002506755.1. GTDB lineage: Archaea > Thermoplasmatota > Poseidoniia > Poseidoniales > Thalassarchaeaceae > UBA36. The sequence continues at coordinate 153,991 of DAYD01000016.1, read as the reverse complement.
TTCGGCATGGCAAGTGCATCCTGCTAGTGATACATCTCCTTGCCCATTGGCATCTCCACCCACCCCTCCTGGGTATGCTTGACCCGTTCCAGCTATGAAAACCAAAATGAAAATTATAGCCACCGCTTTTTGGATTGTGGTCATAGTTGTGTCACCTGTCACCCAATCCAGCAATCGCTGGATGACATTACCATCTGAAGGGGGGATATTAACGTTCCACTCCGGCCCCTTCGGGGCCGATTATTGAGCCGTGAATCGGAAAATCTCAAACACCAGGTATTGGAAGAATCGCCATGAGCGCGCCACAATGGAAGAACCTATACGATCTGACCGATCAACAAATCACCAGTTTGGGAGATGCTGAGGACAAAATGGAGCTTATGCAGATAACCGAGGCTGAAGAAATACTAAACAAAATGATTCAACAGGACAAATTTTGCATACCCGTACTCAATACCTTGGGCCACCTAAATGGGAGGTATTTGTCCGATTTTGAAAAGGCGATAGAATATTACGAGATGGTATTGAAACTAGAGCCGGATAACTCTTGGGCAAGAGACGAGAGAAGACGATACAGACGTTATGCAACTTATGAATAAGACAAAATAATCTAGCTTGACCATTCCCGGGGTTCATGGACCAGGAGGCGATTCTGATCGTGGGTGTCGGAGGCATAGGCTGCGGATGGTCATCTAGGGCCCACACAAGATGCTCCAAACTCTCCGATTTACTACTGATAGATGCCGATGAGTCTTCTTTTGAAATGAGCCATTCCGCACATTGTCTGCACTTAGATGCTTCAGGAAGGGGAAAGGGGGCAGCGGCGCTTCCAAATTTAGCGGCCCATAGATTAAGTGAAGGTATCTCAAACATATCGCCACTGTTGGAAAAATCGGAGTTAGTCATTCTACTGGCAGCTCTTGGCGGTGGTACCGGTTCTGGAGCGGCAGCAGAAATTGCTTCTAGGGCCAAAGATTCTGGTAGCCTAGTGATTAGCATTGTAGGAGAACCCTTTGCAGAGCAACCTCTTAGGCGCGCAATATCTGATTTAGCGCTGCCCAAGATCGAGCAAAACTCAGATCTTACCATCCGGGTGAGTCTTGAAAGATTAGCTTGGCAAGCAAGATACAGAGATTCTGATTGGAAACTTGGTTCAGAATGGATTGGTGAATTAATCGAAGGGCTTGTAATGACACTTGCCAAAGTAGGGAAAATGAATCTGGATTTGATGGACCTCAGAACGATTGTAAAACGGCCCGGAAATGCAACTTTGATAGTCGGTAACGGATCAGTAGATAATCCAGAGGATATCGTCAAAATTGCGAGGAAGTCACCTCTCTCAGAAATTACAGCTGATGGTGCGAAAGCATGCCTTATACAGGTCGAAGGTGGTCCTGACATGACACTATCACACCTGAATTTGGTTTCTGAGGCCTTTGTCTCGACCCTAGATCCTGATTGTCAAGTAATTCTTGGCGCAAGAGCAAGCGACGATATGGCAGGAAGGCTAAGGCTGGTAGCAGTCGTTAGCGGGCTCTAATCCAGTAGTTCTACATCAGGGTCTGATTCCTGGGATGTATTTTTTCGGACACTATTTTTTTGTGTTTGCACACCTGAGATCTTCCCTAATTCCTTGTTTTCTGGATCAGTAAATTCCAAGCTCTTTTGGACCCGGCCGACAAAGCCAACATATCCTATTGTGAATGGAAGCAAAACTACGGCCGACAGGCCCGTTATTAGGTGACCAAGAGCCGTGATTGTGACGAGGTCCAACACTCCCTCACTCAGAGAAGACAGAGACGCAATGCTACCTCCGTAGGCATATCCGAAACAAATCCCCCAATATATGGCGGACTGACCTTGAAAGATACCCCAACCCTTATCCCTGCCTTTGTTTGAAATTGCCCATACTGCGAGTAATATTGTTAACCCCATTAAAGCACCTTCTTCTAGCAGTATAGATGACTGACTAGGGGCCTGTGTGAACGGATTTCTCCGCCATGCGCTGAATAAATGCCAACAGCACGTTATGATCACGATCATCATGAATCTGTCTGCCGCTCTCCCATCGATTAACTCCCTCTTTCTTTTATCGGATGTAATCCTGTCAAGGAACGTCACAATTAGCCCCAAGAAAACTAGGAAAACGAGTTGCAGCATTAGGTTCAGCAAGGTCCCATCATAACCATAGAATTCAAACCCCTTTCCAGAATCTTGGGAAGTGTAGCTCATCCACCATATAAGGGGGCTAAATAACACAACAATGGTAGCAACTCTCAAGGCAGTATGCCACCTACTGGATCGACTCGAGCTTACCACCAGTTGACGGCCATTGGAATATTGAATTCCCCCGTAAACAATGGATACTGCTTGACCGAAAGACATCATAAGGAAAAGAGAGCCCATAAAAAGTATAACACTACTGTTGTGCTCTCCCAATTGGATATTTAGCAGGGTCATGATAGAAATGCAGATTACTGAAATTACGATCATGACCCTAGCACACTTCTTCCAGTACCCTGAATTGAATATGCCACCACTATCATGGTCTACATTTAGCAGGAAACCTCCAATTCTGGTTGGATTAATTATTGCGGCAAAAACGTATGTCAAAGACAGAGAGAGGAATACCAAGCTGCCAGTTTCATTAATGCCAAACCATTGAACCTTCATCATTAGATAAAGGAAACTTGAGACTGCTATCATCGAAATGAAGTGTGGAAATGTTGACGGATCCGTGAAGGACTCCAATAGCCCACCATCCTCGGATAGCCTCTCAGACTCATGCTCCATAATATCCGGAGACCCCACTCTTGGTTAAGGTAAACCCCTTCGCGTAGTCATGGCCCGTCTGAATAAGTCCGCTAGGGGGAAACACCGATGGATTGGAATAACCTCGGACAAAGAACTTTCCAGATCTAAATTAAACGATACAATTTCTCCCATTCTAGGCAGATCAAACTGGAGAATTTATGATGTAGAACATCGGCAAGGAATAACAATTTTCATTTTGCGTGTATCCCTTGATGAATATCAAAATTCAATCTCCAAAATTAACTCCTCTAACTCACTAACTACTCTTACTAGCTCAGGTAAGATCCGACTTGTTAGAGAAAGAGTGCTATAAATCTTAAAACTCCCATTGAGTTTCATCCAAGTCCGAAATCAACTCAGAACCATTTGGCCCAGATACTTCTAACTCTCCGTATCGATTTAGTCCAACGGGCCTGAGAAGAACACCACTCTTTCTTACTAGCAAACCTCTAGATAGTAGCTTGGAAAGCCCTATCCAAGACATGCAAATTAAAGACTCAGGTGTTGGGGATGGTACCATTTGGATGTCTTCGAAATACGAGGAGATCGAAACATCAAGTTTTTTGAAAACCTCATTTGCATGAACATCGCCCAGAGTCTCCTCCCATCCAGAACCTAGGATCTGTCCATCTTGAAAGGATTTTTTGTTGGCGCCTATCCCTATTCTAATCTCATCCCCAGAATACTCAATTAACACCCCAGCCATCTTCCTTCCGTCAGATGTAACTACGTCATTAGGCCATTTCACCATTGCATCCAAAGTTTTTGATACGATTGTCCCCAAGCTAACCTGTAAAACCCCAGGGGGTATTTTCTGAAGAACCCCTTCACCAAGAACCCATGTTGCGGAAACTCCCCCCTCCCTCGATAACCAATGAGATCCCCTGCGACCTCTGCCCTTTCTCTGAGATTTTGAGTAAACCCTCCTCCAGCCCGGATCTACATTTTCCTTTATCTCATCCATTGTTGAATTGCAAGTTTCTACCTCTTTCGCATCCGCTCCTTGTCCAGTTTTCCAAATGGCGAATACCTCTATTTTCTCATCCCCCATTCGTCTGAAATCTAATGAGCGACATGACCAACCATTGTTTTCCCAATCAGAAATTTTGCTCAGACTTTTTGGAGATGTCCTCAACAACAATAGTATTGTTAGCTCGGGTGAAAGAAAATCTTGCTCCTCTGTGATATGATTCAACAATTCCCCGCCCCAGCCCAATCCAGGAATGTCGGATAGAGCACCCTCTCCAACTCTACTAGATGTGTCATTTGCATCTGATATCGGGTCAAGATATGGGATGTTCCAGACCAATAAATCCGTTTCTTTTGGAATTTTCATTCCAGCAAGTACTCCTGAATTTTCAACCCTGACCCGGTCTGTTAGTCCAAATCTCTCTACATTGTCCTTAGTTGCAGAAACGGCACTTGGATTGACATCGAATGAGGCAACGTTCCATCCTAAACTAGCAAGTACAATTGAGACGGCCCCCGAACCACATCCTATTTCCACTGCATTTTGTTTAATGTTATTCAGCCTGCTAATAACGGAACATAGCAATTCCGTGTCCTCTCTGGGCGGGTAAACGTTGGGGGGTGCACGAATATCCCATTCACCTAACCCTTCTATCTTGAAAAATTCGCCACTCATTTAAATTTCAACATCCAAAATACAATAATTACACCTTTCTTGCAACAATTAGCTCTCAAAAACATTTATGTCAAAGTCCGCTGAAGGGTGTAACGCTCCCACTTCCCCGAGGAGCACCCACCCTCTAGCGAGAGCACTTCTTGGGGAACCTTTTTGAACACCCCTAGGGTCGCAGGAAAGCCCAGCATTAGCCATGGGCCTGTAGCTTAGTCAGGTAGAGCGCCGGGCTTTTAACCCGGTGGCCGGGGGTTCGAATCCCCTCAGGCCCGCCTGATAGCTTACTGGGCCCTCGCTTTTCTGGAAAAGGGGGAAGCAAAAGTGGCAGTCAAAAGCTCTACCAAAAAAAGACTAATCGAACTAGGAATTCCTGAAGACCACGCACACAAACTCGCAGATGATGCCAATTTGGACACTATCAAAAGAATGGCAAGAGAACAGGTCGCAAAGAAAGTCGGTGTCGAGGATGGTTCTGCAGAGCTTGACCTAATCATGACCGTGATTAGCGAACACGTTGGCTCCAGAAAGAGGACAAAGAGCAATCGAATCACGATATCTAGAAAAGCTCTGTTGGAAGAGGATATCCCTAGGGGAGAGTTTAGATTCAATGTTTTGAATCACGAGCTTGTCCCCCATCATGAATTGGTTCCAATTGAATCAGAGGCCGATGTATTGGAACCATGGGACCTACGGACAGACGATGCATTCGGAACAGATAGACTCGCCAAGGAATTACTCCCTAAAATTTTGATAACTGACCCTGCAATACAAGCTATTAAAGAAATGGAAGAGATAGATAACGAAGATTTGCCAGCGGGTTGGCTTGCAAATAGGGTTGTAAAGATAGAAAGATACAGTAGATCTGCTGGAAGTTCCACGGCATATCGACTAATAGTGGAGAGTACCTGATCGGAGGTGTAATCATGAAAGAAATAGTAGAGAGTTACTTCAAGCAAAGAAGCCTGGTAAACCATCAGCTGATGTCATACAATGACTGCATTCCAGTCGGAGATGGGAAAGAGAGCAGAATGGAAAGAATCGTCAGGAATATCAAGATAGGTACAGACGAGCAGATGGATGATGATCAGGGAGGTCTAGTTAAACTTGATCTTTTAGACAAGGAAATTGTAGTCCGATTAAAAAACCTTAGACTAGGAAAACCAACAATAAAGGAGGCAAATGGGGCAGAACACCCGGCAACTCCATTGGAATGCAGGCTAAGAAAGCTGACGTATTTTTCACCGGTATTCCTCGATTTCAAGATTTTCCGGGATGATCTTCCTCCTTCACCTGGTTCAGAAATGGGCTTCCAAGAAGAAAAGAGTGTTCACATCGGTAATCTTCCAATTATGGTTAGATCTGCACGATGCAATCTTCATCACAACCATATTGACGAGAATAGTAAGCTATCGCCCGAAACTAACGGGGAAGACTCTGAAAGATACACAAAACTACTGAGGAAGTCTGGCGAAGATCCATTGGACCCGGGTGGTTATTTCATAATTAATGGAACAGAAAGAGTCCTCATCTCGATGGAGGACCTTGCACCCAACAGGGTGACTGTCGAAAAGAACAAGAAATACGCACACGAGACTCAAGTTGCAAAGATCTTCTCGCAAAAGGATGGAGTTAGAAAACCACTCAATGTCGAGAAAAGAAGGGATGGTATGCTCATGGTCAAGATTCCCAGTGCCGGCACTACACCTGTTCCATTGGTCCTACTGATGAGAGCACTCGGGGTGGAGAACGACAGAGAAATTTTCGCCTCTATCGCTGGACCACCAGAGGCAATGAAATTCACTGTGGCGAATCTAAACGACTTGAGGGATAATGAGGAATACGGGGTGGACACTTCCGAAGAGGCTTTAGCATGGCTAGAAAAGAAATTTGCTGCCGGGCAACAGAAAGAATACCGAGAATCCAGGATACAGAATCTTCTGGACAACGAGCTTCTACCTCACTTGGGGTCCAATTTTGATAATCGAGAGAAGAAAGCTATTTTCCTTGGCAGAATAGCCAGACAGGTGCTTGAAATGGCTATCAAGGACAAGGATCCTAATGACAAAGACCACTACGCAAACAAGAGAGTCAGACTCGCTGGTGATCTGGTTGAGGACCTGTTTAGAGTGAGCCTTCAGCAATTGGCTAGAGATCTAAAGTATCAGCTGGAAAGGCATCATAACAGGAAGAGGGAGCTCAGAATATCCTCCTGCCTGAGGCCAGATGTACTCACTACGAAAATCATGCATGCACTGGCAACCGGCAACTGGGTGGGCGGTAGGTCAGGAGTAAGTCAACTCCTAGATAGGACAACATACCTATCCGCTCTTTCGCATCTCAGAAGAGTCACTAGCCCCCTAGTAAGGAGCCAGCCACACTTCGAGGCACGCGACCTTCATCCAACTCAATGGGGCAGGTTATGTCCAAATGAGACTCCAGAAGGACAAAATTGTGGTTTAGTAAAGAATGGTGCGCAGATGATAGACGTCTCTGAGGAGGTACCTGAAGTGGATGTGAAAGCCCTGTTGAAAGAAGCAGGGGTAGATGACGATCCAGACGGTTGGGCAGACGGTTCGCGAATTCACGTCAATGGGGACATTTTCGGACTGCATAAGAGACCTCACAAGTTGGTCACTCAGTTCAAGAGAAGACGTAGATCAGGAAGAATTAGGCCAGAGGTAAGCATAAGGCACGACTTGGAGAACAGGGATGTCTACATCAACACGGATAGAGGGAGGATGCTAAGGCCGCTTCTCATAATTGACCATGGTAGCCTGCAAATCACAAAGATGCATCTCGATGGTCTGCGCAATGGCGATATTACATTTTCAGACTTAGTATCTGGCGGAGTAGTTGAGTGGGTTGATGCTGAGGAAGAAGAAGAACTTCTAATCGCACCAAGGCCTTTTGACCTACCCTCACTTTCTCCTAAGTATAAAAGACCCATTAATCCTTCCAGAGTGGAATGGACGAACCTTGGTGAGCATGGAATTTCACATGCTGAGTTGGTTGCTGAAGTAAAGATGCCGAATGGCGAAACCAAGACCGAAAAAATAGAAGTCCCACTAAATTACTATCAAGAAAAAATCGACTCGCTAAAGAGGAAGGAAAAGAAAGCAAACACAGTATTAGTGTACACACACGTAGAGATTGACCCACAGCTCATTTTGGGGGTATGCGCTTCTCTTGTCCCTTACCCAGAGCACAACTCAACTCCCAGGGTCACTGGTGGGACTGCAATGGTAAAGCAGAGCCTTGGAGTATCTTCCTCTAACTTCAGGTTAAGGCCCGACACGAGGGCACATGTGATGCATTATCCTCAGAGATCGATCGTCGGAACAAGGGCAATGAAGTCCACAAACTTCGATGAAAGGCCGGGCGGACAGAATCTTGTGGTGGCAATAGTTAGTCACCACGGATACAATATGCAGGATGCCGTCATAATGAATAGAGCATCTGTGGAGAGGGCCATGGGAAGATCAGCGTTCATCAGGACATACAATGCAGAAAACAAAAGATTTCCCGGGGGTCAGGAGGAAAGAATCGAGGTCCCGGGTACAGGGCTTGATGAAATAAAGGGGCTAAAGTCGTGGGACTCATATTCTCACCTAGAAAGAGATGGACTCCCCGTTCCTGAGCAAGAACTTACTAGCGAAGAGGGAGGAAGGTCAATTCTAGTAGGAAAGACGAGCCCACCTCGCTTCCTAGAAGAAGCTCATGGTGCCTTCCTACAAGCACAAGAAAGAAGGGAATCATCAATGCTTGTTAGGCACGGCGAAAAGGGGTGGGTGGACAATGTATATGTCACAGAATCTCTTGATTCAGGCAGACTAGTCAGAATTACTCTAAGGACAAATAAGATTCCAGAGCTTGGAGACAAGTTTGCTAGCAGGCACGGACAAAAAGGAATCATAGGTAGGCTTGTCGAACAAGAGGATATGCCATTTACAGAAGATGGAGTAATCCCAGATCTGTTGATCAATCCGCATGCTATACCTTCGAGGATGACAGTCGCTCACGTTCTAGAAATGATTGGAGCAAAGGTTGGATCAATGGAAGGTAGGAGAATTGATGGAACAGCGTTTACTGGTGAAAAAGAAGAATCACTGAGGTCCGGCTTATTGAGATCCGGATTAAAGCACACTGGTAGAGAATCCATGGTGAACGGGGAAACTGGAGAAGCATTTCCGGTGGATACCTTTGTTGGAGTGATATACTACCAAAGGCTACATCACCTGGTTAGCAGCAAGCTTCACGCACGAAGTAGAGGAAGGGTCCAGATCCTTACCAGGCAACCAACAGAGGGGAGGGCCAGACAAGGCGGTCTAAGATTTGGAGAAATGGAAAGGGACTGCCTCATTTCACATGGGGCTTCGATGGTGATCAAAGATAGATTACTGGATGAATCAGACGGTTGGAATCTAATGGTGTGCAACACTCCACGGTGCGGTCACATTGCCTATTACGATTGGAAGAGGAGAACTAGCGTATGCCCTGTATGCGGAGACAGAGCAGATGTTCACTCGGTCCAAACATCCTACGCATTCAAGCTTCTCCTCGATGAGATGAAAAGTCTTGGTGTTGCTATGAGGTTAGAACTGGAGGACAGAAGATGAGTACCCGAGACGCAGCTAAAATTCCAAAAAGAATAGACTCAATCAGGTTTACCCTCATGGATCCAAATGAAATTAGGAAGATGTCATCTGTTGAGGTAAAGACAGCTGATACCTACAAAGACGATGGCCACGCTTTCAAGCAGGGTCTCATGGATCCAAAGATGGGCGTAATTGACCCAGGAATTAGGTGCGAAACCTGTGGCAACAAACACGAGGAGTGCCCGAGCCACTTCGGCCACATTGCACTAGAGCTGCCAGTTTTGCACATAGGATTCTCTGGACTCATCAAGACATGCCTGAAATCTACATGTAATTCCTGCAGCAAGGTTCTACTTTTGGATGCCCCAGAGACGCACCCCACTGATCCAGAAAAGTCTGAACAGGACTATTACAGAGACAAGGTTAACGATATCATACTCAAACACGGAGTAGGTGGCAGAGAATTCAAGAAGATAATCAAGGATATCGAAAACATTTGCGCCGGCGCTAAAAGGACAATTTGCATGCACTGTGGAGCAGAGCAGGGCAAGATAATTCTGGACAAGCCTACTACTTTCAAGGAGAAGAAGGCTGACAAAGGTGAACACAAGTTAAACGCCCGAGACATAAGAGAATGGCTGGAAAAGATACCTGATGAGCATCTTATATTCGTCGGTATGGAGAAAGACGTAAGTCGACCGGAATGGACAATCATGAAGGTTCTTCCAGTACCCCCAATAACGGTACGGCCGTCAATCACACTGGAGAGTGGTGATAGATCCGAAGATGACCTTACCCACAAACTCGTCGACGTCCTCAGGATAAATCAAAGATTGAGGGAAAACAGGGACTCAGGCGCTCCCCAGCTAATCGTAGAGGACCTTTGGGAACTTCTACAATATCATTGCACGACGTACTTTGACAACCAGACCAGTGGAATACCACCTGCAAGACACAGATCTGGAAGACCACTCAAGACGTTGTCTCAGAGGTTAAAAGGCAAGGAAGGAAGATTCAGGAGCAATCTATCCGGTAAGAGGGTTAACTTCTGTGCCCGCACCGTGATAAGTCCTGACCCTAATCTTGGGATAAATGAGGTAGGAGTACCTGTCAGGACTGCAAAAGAACTTACTGTCCCAATCAGGGCCACAAGTAGAAATAGGGAGCAACTAAGGCAGATGATCCTAAGAGGTCCTGATGTTCACCCCGGTGTTAACTACATTATCAGAGGAGATAGATTTAGGGTCAGAATTACCGATCGAACAAAGTTTATATGGGCAGGTTTCAGATGTTTGAATCCGGATTGCCATTCTGGAACGGAAGAGGAACCTTACACGGGCTACCGACCAGATCTCAACGAAGTGCTCCCTGCTCCTAATTTCCTTCCAGGTCTAGTTCTTAAGGAACAAATGAGGAGAGATCCGATAACTGATGATCTGGTACCTGAGTGGAGTGTAAATTTGGAATCAACTCTTTGCAATCTCAAAGGAGAGGACAGTAAGGGCAAGTCACTGCCAGAAGATAATCCAGATTCGGTCATCCATCATCGCTGGAAGTGGCAGGTCGAAAACCCCGATGAGTACCTTCCAGAGCACTTGGAGGTCAGTTGCCCCCACTGTGGCAGTCCTGAAATTGAGGATGAACACGGGAACGTCTATCCAACAGATGTCGAAGATAGATTGAGCACCTACGACAGGGATGGTAACCCCAGGCCCGGTGTAGTGGTTGAGAGGCACCTAATCGATGGGGACGTTGCAATATTCAACAGGCAACCGTCACTTCACAGAATGTCTATGTTGGTACATGAGATACGAGTTATGGAAGGGAAGACCTTCAGATTCAATCTCGCAGATTGCACCCCATACAACGCCGATTTTGATGGGGACGAAATGAATCTGCACGTTATCCAGAGCGAGGAAGCTCGAGCCGAGGCCAGGATCCTAATGCGAGTTCAGGAACATATTATCTCCCCAAGATACGGTGGTAGCGTTATAGGGGGGATACACGATCATATCACTGGAGCTTACCTTCTAACTCACGGCGAAGCATTCCTCCCGCAACAAGCTGCAATGGATGTCTTAAGCTCGATTGGATGGGAAGGAGATCTCCCCAAATTAGTAGAAAGGAATGGAACTCCGGGATACCTTGGGAACGACATTTTCAGCCTCTTGGTCAGTGGTGGATTTAGCCTCAATTTCAAAAACAGGGCAGGAGAAGAGGTGCACGTAACCGAGGGCGAGGTTTCTGGGTCTATCGACAAGAGGGGCATTGGGGCAGAAGATGGTAGACTATTGGATGCGGTAGTGCAAACACACGGCACTACCACTGGCGCCGATTTCATCAACAAAATGACCAAGATGACAATAGCAATTTGTACTGCGTTGGGATTCACGACGGGCATCGATGACGAGGACCTCCCCTTGGCGGCGAAAGAAGAAATCGACAGAATAAACTCTCAGGCAAGCTCTGATGTTGATGACGAGCTAGCGAAGTTTGGAAAGGACGGTAGGAAGTATGACGCCAGACCAGGTAGGACGCCTTTGGAGACCTTGGAAGAGAATATTTTGACCATTCTGGACTCGGCAAAGGCAGAGACCGGAAACGTCGCCAAGGCTCAACTTGAGGATCTTAACTCAGCAGTCCTAATGGCCACATCTGGGGCAAGGGGTTCCATGGACAACCTTGCCATGATGGCCGGATCGATAGGCCAGCCAAAGGTAAGGGGTAAGCGGCTGGAGAGAGGTTATCAGGAGAGAGTTCTTTCCCACTTCCCCCGCAATGTCAAGGGAGCTAAGGAAAAGGGATTCGTTTCATCATCATTCAAGAAGGGACTCGAACCAACTGAGTTCTTCATGCTATCAGTTTCAGGAAGAGAATCATTGGTCGATACCGCTGTAAGGACTAGTAAATCAGGTTATATGCAAAGGAGACTGATCAATGCGATGGATGACCTAAAGGTAGCTAATGACGACATGGCATCTGTACGAAATACTGCTAATAGGATAATTCAATTCGAGTACGGCGAGGATGGAACTGATCCTGCAAGAAGCAGGAAGGGAAGCCCATTCGACGTCGATCAAGTGCTCAGTGACGCCCTAGGGGGTGGAAAATAATGGTAGTTAAGAGTGCCACTAAGAAGAAGCTCATGGACCTCGGCATAGAAGAAGAGTATGCTCACAAGCTGGCAGACGATAGAAAGTGGGATGACGTCAAGGGACTTTCACCTGGTCAAATAGCTCAAATCTGTGGAATTGATTCTGGGACATCCCAAAAGATTCACGAGGTGATGTCAACCTCTGCTAAATCATCTAGGGCCTCTGCTACTAGCACCGAGAAGACAATAATCAGGAGGAGGACTGTCTCTAGGACTAGGAGAAGAAGGACCTCTCTTCCCTTGCAGCCATATGATCAAGAATCGAAGAAAGTACAGATCGTAAGAGATATTGACAGCGAGGATGAGATGTACATTCAGCTATCTAAGGCAGCAGTTGACTCCAATTCTGCAATGACCCCGAAGATGATTGATGAACTTGTCAAAGGTCTACACAAGAGGGGTGAAAAGAAGATATCGGCCGCTGCCGCAAAGAAGATAATTACATCCGCATCTTCATTTTATGATGAGGCAAGAGCAGTACCACACGAGGCCGTGGGAATAACAACGGCCCAATCAATTGGTGAGCCAGGCACTCAAATGACGATGAGGACCTTCCACTACGCTGGTGTGGCGACCGTGAACGTCACACAGGGACTCCCCAGAATAATTGAGATCGTCGATGCTAGAAAGGTTCCAAAGACCCCGACCATGATAATCTACATGGATGAAAAGAATTCAAAGGGTAAGCCACTAAAGACGAATGAGAAACTGGTAAGGGACATCGCAGCGTCGATAGAGACAACAACTGCCATGGACATAGCCACCATAGACGTTGACGTTGCGCAGAGAAACATTAGCCTACAGTTGAACAACTCTAACATGAAACTAAAGAATATGAGTGGAGCAGAAGTTAAGGACAAGCTTTCTCGTACTCTTAGACTATACGTTCAGGCCGACGATGATGACAAACCTAAGTCTCTTAGAATCATTCCAGGTGTTTCCAAGGAGGATGACTTGGCTAGTTTAGCCTCTGACCCCCCTACTTACACAGCACTTCTTCAATTGGAGGACAAGATCAAGAAGCTCAGGCTAAAAGGGCTACCGGGAATATCCCGAGCCACAGTTCAAGGGCCAACCTCTGAGACTGGAGAATACTATATTTCGACAATTGGATCTAACTTGGCGAAAGTAAGTGAGTACGATGGTATAGATAGGTCCAGAACCTACACAAACAACATCAACGAAATTCATGACTATCTGGGAATTGAAGCAGCAAGACAGGCAATAATCAATGAAATGTGGGACACGTTAGAAGGCGCTGGACTAGATGTCGATGTAAGGCACCTCATCATGGTATCAGATGTTATGACAACCGGTGGCGAGGTAAGGGCGATTGGCAGGCACGGAGTAAGCGGTACGAAACACTCGATCCTAGCCCGGTCGGCATTCGAAGTGACCGTAACGCACCTTCTAAAGGCCGGTGTTATCGGTGAAAGAGACATGCTTTCGGGAGTCACGGAGAATATCATCGTTGGACAACCCGTGGCATTGGGGACTGGAAGTGTAGAGCTATTCTACATACCTGAAGAAAATAACTGAGGTCTAAAGATGGATATCGCAAGGCAACTAAAACAGGGCATCAACACCGGCGCTATAGTTTTCGGACAACGTCAAACGGCCTCGGAATGCTCGAAAGGAGCTGCAAAGTTGGTGCTTATTGCTGCGAACTGCCCCGAGCCGTTCATAGACGAGATAAGAAATAGCTTCCCTGCCATCCCCGTTCACCAGGTCTCAATGGTTAATCGCCAATTGGGCGCTGCTTGTGGTAAGCCATTCCCCGTCAGTTCACTATGCATAGTTGATGCCGGTCAAAGCGATCTTCTACAACTACTGCCAAATCTGTGAGTAAACAACCCTATGGACCATAATTTAGGGTTTTCTTGAAAGTCATGCGCCACTACGACACATCGTGGATGAGACACTCAGGGACTTGTTAGAAATTAGTGCGAACAATCTTTCCGCTCCAGATATCATCCCAGACATTCATGGATTCACTTGTATAGGCGTTGCTGAGTCAATACCAGTCCTAGGTCAAAGAGATACTGAAATATTTGTGTGGCACGTCAAAGAAGGAATTTTACCACTCACAGGAGCGGAATTAACCAGATGGTCTTTGGACGCTCCTAGTGGCTTGCATTGGATACTTAGTCAAAGAACGATACATGGCGAATATGATCACATAGATGGGATAAATATTGAAATCTGGGGTCCCGAGGAAATTGCAAAATGGATAGGTGAATCCGTCTTATCGGGGGATCTAATCGCATATGCACCAAAACCCGAAGTTGACGAGATTGAAGTTCAAAAATCTCCTTCAGAGGGATTCACCGGCCCAAAGTCTCTGAGGCCACTAATCGATCCTGAAGTTTGGATATCCCAGAGAGGAATGGAGGGAGTCCGCCTCTCACCTGTTCTGCTGGATGCCAAACTATGGTCACTTGCTGGAGAACTTAAAGGGCCTAACGGCGAATTAGAACCCAGCACATGGAAAATCTTTGAGGATCCATGGGCCCAAACTCTTCAGATTATAGAAATTGAGGAAATTCTAAAATCTGCTGATTTGCGTTGTGTAAAGCCAAATTCATCCTCTTGGATCAGCAAGGAGCGTTTTTCACAAGAGGCAGTAAAGCTTCTTGGAGTTCGGAGAAGAGGTGAGATCTCGAAGTCTGAATCATCAAGTTCGGTTAGAAGCGCATTATTGCAGAAATGGGAACTTGACTTGGATGGGTCCAAGATTAGCAGCACTGGCATCTGCATCCCTGGATGGATTGTTCACTTCGAAGAGGAGAAGCTGCTGCATGGTAGGAATGGGCGGCTGTTCTAGGCTAGTTCCTTTGAAGCATCATCAGCTCATCTGTTGACAGAGTGTCTCCGGACATAAGTTTGGACATTAGGTCAGTGACATCCACTCTGTCCTCTTCGTCAGCATCCTTCTTAGAGCCAGACAGCTTCAGAATGTCTTGCATCGAATGGATACACCTCAAGGAGATGATGTACCTATTGTGCTTTTCATCTGCATCATTCTTTGTTGAAGTTAGCTTCAAGTGCTCCTTATTTGCTAAACCTCTTAATCTGTCAACTTCGTTAGAAAGCTCCATCATCAGCGAGTGAGCCTCCTCTGACTTCTCTGATGCAGCCGTAACTGCGTCATGGGCCTTCTGCTGAACCTTCTCAGCATGTTTCACTTCTTTCAATACACTGGAGCTGCTAGATTCCTCCTTCGCTTTCAAAACCTTATACTCTCCTTGCAACCTTTTCATTGTAGAGAAAAAATCCTTTTCCTTCTTTGGACTTATCTGTCCAGTTTGGTGTCTCCATTCGAGTTTATTCATCTGTTCCCTGAGACTTCTCGAGGATTTTCCATTTTTCTTTCTTCCCTCGGATTTAGTGTCATTCTTTGATAAATCCCTCAGTTTAGATCTAACTTCTTTGAGCTCATTAGTCCTCTCCAACCTAATTTTTCTAAGATCTGCAACCTTCCCGTTTGCTTCGTTTCTTATTGCCTTCTGCTTTTGAACTTCGATAATAAGCTCCTTTACTTGCCTATTTATTTCGTTCCTTCTATCTAATTGGCCCCTGACCAACACATTGAGCTCATCTCTTTGATTTTTATATTCAGAAAGCTTACCGCTCACTTCACTTGTCTTGGATTCAAATAAATCCGATATATTCGATTGATTGAGTCCCAAGGTACCCCTCTGATCGCGCTAATTTGATATTCCATTTAAGGAATACCGAATTTTCTCCAATCTAATCTCTTCGCGTGGCGGTATTTCCCTTTCTGCTCCCTCTTCTCAAAACACTCAGTTTTCGCCCCTTCTTCCTTGTTTTCCGATCATTACTTCCCACATTTTTTTCGTTGCCCCCAACTTCTTTTATCGAGGAAATACCTCCCGATTCCAATAATGCACCCATTTCTTGCGCATTTAGGGCACCTCCCTTAGCAGCAATTCCTCGAATATCTGAAATTTTTATTCTACCCGATCGACCGGATGAGATATTTGAATAACTTTCAATTCTACTTACCTCTTTCTTGACTTTCCTCACTTTTACTTTAATTTCATCAAGCCTTTTGTCTATCTGGGAGATTCTTTTGCTGATTTTCTTAATTTCTTTCCTGCTGATCTTATCTCCGCCTATGTCTGCGGAGTCTTGCAGTTCAGAAACTGTATTCTGTGCCTTCGTTTTGTTTTCATCCAGCTTTGCTGATATCTTTCGCATTTCTGAAACATGTTCTAGATATATCGAATGTGCTTCTTCCGCCTCCCTCTTTCTAGTGATAGATGCTTGAATTTCAAAAAATCTACCGAATGATGATAGCTCAGACTTAAGCATCGGTACCAAAGTTAGATCATTGTCTATCGTCGTCAGCCCATTGTAAGTATCAGATAACCATTCTTCAAGAATTTTGGAGGGGGGCGGTATGAGTTTGTTCGTTGAGTCTCTTTTCTCTCTTTGTACCTGAGCCCCCTTTCTCGAAATATGGAACTTGTTAAGGAGACTCTTTCTACCAGAATTTGAAGCCTCTACATCGCTCATTGCGGATCTGAGTGATCTTACAATATGGACCTGATCCTTCCTCTCAGATCTAAGGGCCCTCATCTCTTTGTCGAGATATTTTATCTCGTTCTTGTTATCTTTGGCCATAGATTTAATTTCATCATTTTCTAGAGCTTCTAGATCTTCCCATTTGTCTCTTGATGCCCCTTTCATTCCTCTTCCTCCTTGGGCTGACTAGAATTTTTTGATTTTGATTTCTTTGATTTGGAAAAAGACGACTCTCCACCGCCGGCAACTGTATCATATCCTTTGAGTAGGTTGGGAAAACCAGGACCAATATCTCCGAATCCCTTTTTCAATCTAATTTCCCAATGCTCAATTGCCCTGTCACTCTGTTTTAGTAGCTCTCTTGCACGATCTAACTGGCTCTTAATTTCCCTCAGTTCAACTGAGGCGGATGTAGATTTTTCATACGAGGGTTGGGCCCTTTTCACGGCGTCGAGCATCTTTGTATGCGCGGAATCGGCCTTTTTGTAGAGATTTGACATTTTTCTGCTTTTTTCTATATATTCCAACATATCTGGGTTGGAGTCCTTTCGTTCCTTAAGCCACTTATCATTCTGGTAAACTAATGCTCTCCTTTTGTCCAAGAGTTTCCTTTCGGATTTTTGATCCAGCGCAGAAGTCTGAATCTTGTGTTCGATTTCTTCTATTCTTTCAATTAATCTTTCTTTTTTCCATTTAGGGTCTAGATTTACCATTCCTCCAGATTCTTCTATTCTTTTGCGGATTAATTTTACCTTTGATATTAGCACTCCAGCCTCGGATTGAGCTTTGTCTCGCGTCTCTTTGAAATCAGCAACCTTTCTGTTGGCCTCTTCAAATGATTTAGACAATCTTTCCGCCTTTGGGGATAATGCTTCTTCTTCCGCCTCTAGGTTTCTAATTACCCCTGGCAGACTTTCCTTAAGCATCAATCTTCTCTGAAGTAAGGACTTCGCCAAGTCCTCTGGCTTTACGTTCAACAGGCTCTCGGTGTCCATTTCATTCCGCAGCGCGGCAATACATCCATTATAGCCCTATTTGGGGTAGATTTTTCAGTTTGATTGATACGCTGGAGTTACGAGGATTGCTTGATGGTAGGTGCAAAAGCCGAACCGTTAGCCCTCATCATGGTGTTTTTCATAGTTTCTGGCAGTCTAAACCTCTATGAAAATTCACAAGAATTAGCTCTAGAAAGTTTTGACATGATGTACTCGGATAATACAGAAGGTAAGGCCAACTTCAGCTCATCAGGAAACTCAGGTGTGGCGATATCCGGCGAACCAGCACACATAGGTGACCTATTAGGCGCTTCTCTTTTGGTTAGTAATTCTGGAAACTCTACAGGGATGGCTTCACTAAATCTGGAAGATACACAGACCGGAGAAATTTTTTCTGGAACTTTTGTGGAAATTGGCCCCGGCTCAACAAGAGAAGTCAGTGCTAGTTTTTCACCTTCCTTGAACGGCTCCAATTACTACTCTTGGTGGGTTTCAATGCCAGAGGGGGAAGGGCCCGAGTCCTTGAGCGGACAATTCTCGGTCCACGTATCAGCTAAACAATCACTGCTCTTAACCATCGATACCTACCAATGGGACTCAGAATCAGGGCTAGAGGTCGAGGCATCCGTTTACCTGTCACAAGGACTTTCCAGAATCCTTGGGGTCGGGATTTCAGTCGCTACTCAAGGAAACCCTACCCTCCTACAAATGATTACCATTGAGGCCGATCCCGGGAGGAGGTCGTTGGACCTATACTTGGGGCATCCTGTAGCTGACTCAATTATCATCGAGTTGATTCCCGATGGGTGGAGTACGGCTTCAAACTCTGTGAATGTCTCTCAGATATCAGTCGAGATGCCTATTGTAGAAATCTCATCATTAGAAATTACCTCCCAGATTACTCCTCCAGAACCTACGCCCGGAGACCCAGTCGTTGTCACGGTATCAATAACAAATAATGGGGTTCATAGAGCAGATCGGGGGAAAATACGAGTCATTTCTATCACTGATAGGCAGGTCTTGGCTGAATCTTCCTCCCAATTCGTGAGTTCAGGAGCTACTGTTTCCAATGATATCGTAATTCCGTCTTGGCCGGACGGAGACAGGGTGGATCTCGAGGTGCAATGGCTTTCGGGACAAAATACGAAAATAGAGTACTTACTTGTTGACTCAAAACCAGAGAATAGTGGACTTACAACCCCCTTCGATTTACTTTCAGCAACATATGGGGCGATAGGTGGAGTTCTAGCAATTTTATTGGGAACCTTAGTTTGGAGGGGGGTAGCAAACCGGACCCCCTCAATCTCCAAGATCAAGCTAAGAGAAACTAAGGAGGAGAAAGAAACTCGATCGAAACTCGATAAAAGGGAGTTGTCTTGCGCCTTCTGCGACCAGAGGTTAATGGTCCCATTAGGTCACAAAGGCGCAGTGAAGTGCCCGTCTTGCACTATGGAGTTTCAAGTTGGAGTGGGGGAAGAAGAGGTAGTAAAAACCCTCGAAAATGGTGGTGAGATTATTAATGATCAAGATTACCATGTATCACGTTCAAATGAGGACACTCTAAATTGTCCTGAATGTGATCAGGCACTTAAGGTGCCGATTGAGAGGAGGCCGGTACTGTCTAGATGTCCAGTGTGCAAGACAGAATTTATGGCAGAAACCTAGGGTGATTTATATGTCTGAATTTAGCGAAATCGAAGAGATGTATCTCAAGAGGATGTTTGAAGTTCACAGTCAAACACCTGATGCCATAGTCAAAACTACTCAATTAGCTGAAATGATGGGCATTAGTCCCGCATCAGTCACTGAGATGATTCAAAGGCTATCAGATAGGGGCATGGTCACTCATATTCCATACAGGGGAAGCAGACTAACCCCAGAGGGATTCCAGCTAGCTGCCAGTGTAAAAAGGAGAGAATATCTTCTACAGATTCTACTTTCGGATATAATTGGCTTCAAAGGGAATGTCAAAGAAGTAGCATGCAAGATGGAACATGCCGTGGAAAATGATCTTGAAACTACAATTGACAGATTCTTAGGATTTCCAGAGTTGTCCGCTGACGGCTCAAGAATACCCGGCATCCATAGGACCTTCGAACCTATCGGAATAGGGACACTTCTACCTGTCGCGGCAATCCCGGAGGGAACCTCAGCATCCGTGGAGCTGATATTAGCTAGTGATGTAGAGGTAGTGACTTTGAGGGAAATCGGACTTATGGTCGGTTCAAAGCTAGTAAACCAAAATGGAGAAACTACAATTGATGGTAAACGGTGTGAAATTTCACCAGGAATGGCCATGAAGGTATTGGTAAGAGTTACTGAAATGGGGGCTTAAACTTGGAGGAAGACTCTGACCCCAGATCTTTGTTGGATCTTGAGACAGACATTGACTCAATGGTAGCCGCCTTAGAATCCGAGACGCCCTCTGCACCAAATATTAACAAAATACAGAAAGAAGAAGAGAAAGAAGACAAACAATCTTACAAGAGCCTTCTAAAAAACAGGGAAATTCTTCTTTCTGGAGTTGACGATTTTCTAATTAGTAGTGGAGCACGACTAATACTATTCCTCCCTATAGTGGTGGTATTCCTTTATGGCCTCGCCCAATCATTCAGAGGTTCTGATCCCCAATGGTGGGAGGGAAGCGTCAGAGAGCTATTCCTTGACCTCTCTTTCTATGAGTCAGTTTATTTGCTTTCTTTGGTGATAATGGTTGCGGATTTATTATTGTTATTCGTACTTCATTACCTATTATGGGTGACTAAGAGAATTTTTCAGATTGAGACCGATGAGATCACTTCCTCAGGAGTGACTTTCCGAAGTGCGCATGGATATAGCGAAATGCGTGCCGTTATTGAGGGCGCTTCGATCCAACTAAGGGTGACAACTACACTAATGGTTTTGGCAACAGTTCTTTTGGGGTCAGCATTGCTATTCCCTAGCAATACCGAAGGCGTGCCTGTCCTCATCGCGTTGTCCACAGGCTCACTTCTATCTAGTCATGGCCTATACATGGCATCTGAGAGGCCAAGATTCAACACTGTCAATCCTTGGGGACTATTGGATTCATTTTCCCCTCCAATACATCCAGCACTATTGAATAAGCCATTCACGGACGTAATTAGGGCCCATGTCGATCCTATGCTGGCCGTGAAATTTTCAAAATACGTGTCTTCATTCGACTCGGACTTGAAGAAGGGAGTGTCGCTTCAGGATCTACAAGAGTACCTTCTACAGATGTTGGATATGTTCAGGTCTGGGGTTATTGACGAGGAAGATTTCCATCTGGCTCTCTCATCTGTTGTAGACTCACAGACAATTGACCAGATAATTAATCATCCTGAGCTAGGCGAGGAGACACTTGACAGGTTGCTTATGCATGCTAGAGATAGGTGTGCACCATTCTTCAGACTGAACGACAGAATGAGAATGCAGATGACTACCACAACAAGCGCCGGCATCTGGTTCGATGTTGATATGGAAAACCTAACGCTTGGCCAGGCGAATCTATTCGCATTTATCATAAATCACTCCCAAGATACTCAAGACCTCATCCTGAGGGTGCAAACTCCCGATTTTAGGCCGAATGAATGCGTATACAGATTGAGGGTCGAGCCTTACGATGCCACATCAACTAGTGGAGGGCCTATATACCAAAGAATGGCAGATTCAATGGCTTCGTCAAGAATTATTTGGCAGACTCTTATCCCATCTTCCAACGGAGAGTCAACAGTCACGGTTAGATTAGAAGACTCTTCTGGGAACCTAATTTCAGGGAAGGTACTTACCTCCCAAGTAAGGTCAGACCTATTTACCAGATTGAGGATTACAACTGGCGCAGTATTCATGATCGGAGCCGCTCTGGCCGTAATATCGCCGATTTTGCCCTTTGCGGCTAGGATATTGGGTCTTTAGTTCTCTTCAATAAGGAGCCTCTTCTCCGTCTACCGTGAGTGATGCGGAAGGTGCAACTGACGATCTTAGAACTAGACTCCATGCTATGGAGTCCAAGCTAAGGAGAATTTGGGGTCAACGGGACTCTCACAACGAATCGGCCAAGCGAGCTGCGGACTCTAGGAACTCTGTCCATTCGCAACGATCAGAGCTTGGAGAGGCCATTCAGCAAAAAATGGATGAGCAAAAGTCAATAAGAGCTCAGGCCAAGCTTCACCAAGCAAGAAGGGATGAGATACAGAAGAGTATCAGGGAACTAATCTCACGTAAAAAAGGAAGGAGAGAAGGTGGCCCTGGAAAGTCAGTGGTGATTCAACTGTCAGAGACTCTGGGCGAGATAGAGAGGTTAGAGAACAGAATAATGACGGATGGAGCCCTTTCTTTAGATAAAGAAAACTCCCTCCTTAAGAAGCTCAGAACGCTAATTGCAAAGAGGGAAGAGCTGATTCCAGAAGTTGAACAACAGAACATAATATCGATAGATCTTAGCGATATGGATGAGTCGATTCAGAAGCTCAGGGCCGAAGCCGATAACGAACACAATATGATGATTGACCAAAATAAGCTAGCGGATGATATCTGGGCCGAAATAAAACCAATGTTGGAGGAGAGGGATTTCCTTAGGGGGGAAGGCGACAGACTCCATTCTCTCTTCGTAGAAGAAAGGGGCAAAGCGGACGAAGCACATAGCAGTGGACTAGAATTGCTATCCAAGGTCAATGAGATAAGGGATGAAATGAAGACACAGCATCTTGAGCGAGAGGCACTGATTAGAGATCACAATATGTCTGTCCGGGAGGCATTGAGGGGGCCAGATGAGGATGAAAACCTCGCCGACTCAATGACGAAGAGCTTATTGGAGGGCGGATCAATAACATTCGGTGGCACAGGGTCGAAATCAGAAAGTAATCAAAACTCAAACAAATCAACTATTAAAAGGCAAACAAGAAGGTTGGGAACCTCTCGTGGAAGGAAGAGTTGACTACCATCCTCTCTCGTCAAGTCTGACCTCAAGGCTATCAATTTCCAAACCCGGCATAGCCTCGCCAATCATTTCACTAGCTTCTGCAACAACTGCAGCATCTTCATAATTATGGGCTGCTAGTACTATTGCCTCAGCGGTGTTTAGAGGGTCTGAACTCTTGAAAATGCCAGATCCAACAAAGATCCCATCCATCCCATGACTCATCATCAAAGCAGCGTCGGAAGGGGTGGCAATTCCCCCTGCAGAAAATGTTACCACTGGAAGCCTACCCATCTCTGTCACCTCCTCGAGAACTGAGGAAACTTCATTTCTCAAGTCTTTAAGATTTCCAAAAGGTGTACTTGTAACCACAGCGCCAATGTCTGAATAATCCTCCAATTTAGAGTATCCATGCATTATCGACTCTACCATTTCATTCCTGCCTTCTGATGTGGCTCTAGTTGCCGTTTCAATTTCTGTTTCTAACAATCTAGCATGTTTAACGGCGGAAACGACATTTCCAGTACCTGCCTCGCCCTTTGTTCTAATCATCGCCGCTCCCTCCGCAATCCTTCTTACAGCTTCTCCCAGGCTCGTGCACCCGCAAACGAAGGGAATGGTGAAACTCTTTTTTGCAATGTGGTAGAATGGGTCTGCCGGAGTAAGCACTTCCGATTCATCGATCATATCCACTCCCAGAGACTCTAACACTCTAGCTTCTTCATCATGACCAATTCTTGCCTTGGCCATAACTGGTATGCTGGTTGTCTCAATTATTTCTTTGATCATAGTTGGATGACTCATTCTAGCCACACCACCGGATGCTCTTATATCGGCTGGAACACGCTCTAGAGCCATTACAGATACGGCACCTGCATCTTCGGCAACATGAGCCTCTTCGGGAGTGACGACGTCCATTACGACCCCTCCCTCTTGCATTTTGGCAAAACCCCTCTTGAGCAAGTCAGTCCCAAAACGCATGTCTTTCAGGTTTATCTTGTCACCCATACCTCACGCTCTGGGTGGCTATTCAAGAACCTATGTTCGCAAAATAATGCCAATTAATCTGCTAGGACAGGCGAGTCGCCTTCCGCTATGGGGAGGTTGGGAGCCTCCTCTTCATTCTTCTCTAACCAAGCCATCTCCTCATCGGGCAAATCAGTGTCGGCATATATTGCTTCAGTCGGGCACTCAGGTATGCAAGCGGCGCAATCTATACACTCGTCGGGATCTATAACCAGATATTCTTCGGCTTCCCTAAAAGCTTCTACTGGGCATACATGAACGCAGTCTTGGTATTTGCAGTCAACACATGCGCTGGTAACAACGTGAGTCATACATTAAAATCGTAAGCGGGAATAGCATATCAAGGCTTGTGTCTTGTCATTTAATTGCCACATCTTTGATCAGGTTCACGGCAATATCGTGTGGATTTTGACCGGGATATACTTCTAGTTTGAAATTACCCTTGACAACACCATAGTTCCTGCTCCTAATTACGAACGGAGTACCCATCACCAATCCTTCTAATCCGACCCTAATGTGCAGAACCTTGTCTTCATCAATTCTAGACTGTAAGCCTTCAGACAGCAACGCTAACAATGAATCAGAGTCAATCTTACACAAGGATTCCTTCGCAACCTTGGAGCTCATCTTGCACTCAATACAATACATAGGTGCTCCTAACGCCGACTTTATTCTTTGAACCTCCACTCCATCCCTGTCGCCGCACAACCATCCAAGAGAGTCAGTGATCAGAGTAATGTCGTCCACCGCGCTTGCATGGACTCGCCATAACCCGCCATGCACTGACACGGTCTCGCTATGGCCTCAATACCTTGAATGCAACTGTTGCCAAGGTTTCAAACACTACATTTCGTTCAAATACTCGGTGTATTTCGGATGGCTCGCAAACGGGGCAGCCCCCGAAACATGGAGTCGTTCAAATGGCGAAAGGAGCATCGGCAAGGGCGGCAGCAAGAAGGCAGAAGGATAAATGGAAAGCAAAGCGCTGGTATTCTATTAGAGCCCCCAGAAATCCGTGGTCATTCAAGGTTATCGGAGAGACCCTTGCCGAAGAAGAAGACATGTTGGTCGGAAGGCCTTATGAGATGATGCAGAACGAACTTGATGGTGACTTCAGTAAAATGCATGTGAAAATAAAATTCCGGATCAAAGAAGTAGTTGGCAACGACGCATTGACAGAATTCGTTGGACATGATGTTCAAAAGGACTACGTGAGGCGCCAAATCAGGAGAGACCGAGGTAAAATAGACGACACAATCGATGTCGTTACTGATGATGGATACTTCATCAGAATTAAGCCATTCATAGTTAGCAGATCCAGAATAAAGGGAAGTCAAAAACAAGAAACCAGAACAGTGGCAAGAAATGTGGTGATCAAGTTCTGTTCTGCCGCTACTTGGATTGCGGTACAGAAGGCCCTGATGGATGGTTCACTGGAAGAGAGTGTAAGTGAAGCAGTTTCAAAGGTACAACCAGTAAGATCTGTCTTCTTCAGGAGAAGCCAACTTATACAGGATGGTGTGATAATTGACGACGGGCCAACACTTGAAGAAATCAAGGCCGAAGAAAAAGCTGCTAAGGAAGCCGCGGCAAATGATTCCGAAGAAATACATTCTGACGAGGAGGCCGATGAAATCGAAGAAGATGCCATCGTGGAAGAGGAAATTGTCCAAGAAGATGCTGATGAAACACAAGATTCTGAGCCAGAAGATGAATTGAATTATGAATCAATGACAGTTTCTCAATTAAAATCTCTACTCAAAGAGGCCGGCAAGCCTGTTTCAGGCAAGAAAGCAGACCTGATCGCCAGACTCTCGGAGTGAGGAGATGCCTCGCATCTCCGTGTTGTGCGGAACCGGTATGAGCGGACTTTCCTCAATTTTGAAAGATATTGAAGGCCGCCAATCCGAGAAATTAGAATTAGAAAGTCCTTGGGGAGTAGTTCCTATCGAAGTGGTTTCTGGTGAATTAGGCCAAGTATTTGTGATTGATAGGCATCACTCTGAGGGGCTGGAAAGAACACCTCCGCACCGAATAGAGCATAGAGCTAACATTCACGCCGCTGTTAGTTGTAATCCTGACGCAATATTGAGTGTAAACTCAGTAGGCTCATTCTCGGATAATATGCCCCCTGGGACTGTAGGGCTAGCATCTGACGTCCTGGACCTGTCCACAAAACCTTGGACATTTCATGATAATGAAGCAATTCACTCCGATAGAACTTCTCCATTCGATCAAGATATAATCTCCGTCTGCACAGATCAATTGGAGGAAACCCAAGGAGTTGCGCCATCAGCTTTGGTCGTTGCTCAATGCATTGGTCCTCAATTTGAAACTCCTGCAGAAATAAACGCTCTAGAAAAGCTAGGCGCTCATGTGGTCGGGATGACTCTGGGCCCCGAGCAGAGACTTGTATCAGAATATGAAATCCCACATGTTTCACTAATTTGCTCATCAAATTGGGCAGCAGGACGGACCCCTGATGACCCCACTGCGGAAATCGATCATTATGCTGTTGACCAAATGGCTTCCAAGATGATAGAATCATTGGCGGCTTGTGTAATTTCTGTACTACAATCAATACAAAACAATGACTAGATTCATCTTTCTCACATACTTCCCAATCTCATGAATAGACGGTTAAGGGTAGATGAGTGGATACAAGTTGAAGGCGCCGATGAGCCGGATGGCTCATGGAACAGTATGATGTTTAGGGTAGCTGAATTTCATCATAAACACTCATTTTCTGCTCCCAAGAACAACGGTCACGACATGGGTTATAGAATAGCATTAACGATAGAGGAACTAGGGGAATTATCCTCCGCAATAACGAAGGGAAAGCCCCCTGAGGAGTCCGCTGAGGAGCTCGCTGATTTATTGATACTGATTTTGGGACACGCTCTTGCTATGGAAGTAGATCTCGAAAGTGAGTTCCACAGGAAGATGGACAAGATCATGATTAGGGATGCAAAAATGGGAAATCTCGGGATTAGAATAACTGATTACAACGGAACCAATAATTAGGAAAACCACGAATGCTCTCCAAATTGATTTTTTGAAACTCGATCGCCAGTGTCGCTGAAATGAGCAAGTCCCGCCAAAACTGATTTGAGGTACCGATTGAGTTTTGGCCTCACATAGGATATGTAGGGGGCTGATGATAATAAAAGGGGCCAATTTCTGAGATAGTAAGGGTGAACGGAGATTGTGACCTTGGTGGATCCTTTTGCCGAATCATCAAGACGCCATTCAACATATGACTCGGGACCCCCATCTTCTCCAATCATCAATGAGTACCCAGAAAGATCCTCCCAAATCAAGAACCTTCGGTGAAGAATCATACCACTTAGATATCTGATCTCATCCTTTGCCCCCACTCCCGGCCAGATTGATACATCGTTCGATTCACAAAATGGGTGGAAATTCTCCAGGTTTCCCGGTGAAGAAATGATACTCCAAATCTCCCTTCTACTCATTTTGATAACCAATGATGCCCTACAGATCAATGGCCATTTATTCTTCATATCCATGCTTGGGGTTAGTTGGGTATATGATATTGTATCGTAGATGTAAAAACTAAATTAAATTTATTTTTCTCACTGTAATTGCGTCTCGGTGTGACGATTTTTTCCATAATTTAGCCGTTTTTTGGAATTCTAGTCTACAAGATTATATAAGGATAAAATAGGCTCATAAGAACATGGATAGAGGTCCATATAATATTGAGACAAGAAAGACGAGAGGCTTAGCTATAGGCGGAGCCACAGCTCTTGCTGTGGTAGCTCTGCCCACGGTGGCGGCTGAGACGACTGCTCTTGCATCGGATGACTGGGTGGGGATAAGCTTCTGGATTGCCACAGCGGCAATGCTAGCCTCCACTGCATTCTTCCTGATCGAGAGGCAGAATGTAGATGACAAGTGGAAGACGTCAATGACCGTTGCAGCACTAGTGACTGGTGTTGCATGGTACCACTACACATACATGAGGGAAGTATGGGCCATGGATGGCTCTTCGCCCCTTGTATACAGGTACATTGACTGGTTGATCACGGTCCCTCTGCAGATTGCAGAGTTCTACCTTATCATGGCAGCAATAGGAGCTGCATCATTTGCTATGTTCAGAAACCTGATGGGAGCTTCAGTCATCATGTTGGTAGCAGGGTTCTTTGGAGAATCCGGAGCAATGGATTCTGTAATAGAGTTAGATGCCATGATCTGGTGGATCATCGGAATGGCTGGTTGGGGATACATCCTGTATGCTATCTGGGCAGGTGATGTAAAGGAAGCTTCAGAATCTGGCAGTGAAGGTGTCCAATTCGCGTTCACCTCCATGAGACTAATTGTCACCGTTGGGTGGGCAATATATCCGATTGGGTATTTCCTAGGAACTGGAGACAACCCAGATTTGGATTCCCTCAACATACTGTACAACATCGCTGATTTGGTCAACAAGACCGCCTTCGGTATGATGGTATGGTACGCTGCAAAGATGGACTCGTAATCCTACAATAGCAGCTACGGAACTACGTAAACCGGGCGGTCGAAATTTCGGCCGCCCCGGTGAAACCCTTTCTTCTATTCAAATAACGAAATATCAATGGATATCGTTTACAATAACGTGGATATTTGTTTTCAACCTCAAACATCTATTGATAAGGTAGGGAAGATAGGCAAAAATTGATGACGATACAAGTTGGACCCAGAAGCAAGCATAATGACATCGAAGCCGATGCTTACCTGCCCACCGAATTTGGGAACTTTAGAGTAAGGGTGACAGTAGACGAAGAAGGGAAGGAACATTCCCTGCTCTACACGGGGAACATCTCGAATGATAACCCCCCTCTAATCAGAATACACTCCGAATGCCTAACTGGTGACGCATTTGGGTCAATGAAGTGTGATTGCGGCCCACAGTTGAAAGCAGCAATGCAAAAGATCCAGGAAGAGGGTAATGGGGCTATAGTTTACCTACGGCAAGAGGGTAGAGGCATAGGCTTACACTCCAAGATACAGGCATATGCACTGCAGGACATAGGTTATGACACTCTGGATGCTAACCTCGCACTTGGGCATCCGGCCGATGCTAGGACCTACGACATCGCCGCTGAGATGCTGAAAGATGTGGGAATAAATCGAGTGAAACTTATGACAAATAATCCACTTAAAATTCAAGGCCTGTTGGATAACGGAATTGAGATAGTTGAGAGGCTAACGCACGTGAGTGGCATATCCACCGAAAACAAGAACTACCTGGCAACAAAGAGAAACAGAATGGGTCATATCCTAGATCTGTAATACTATACAACAGACTAATAAAAATACAACAACATTGGAGAAATCAATATGACGCTGAGAGATGGGGAAAAGGCACCAAACTTTCAATTACAAACCAGTGATGGAGAAGCCTTCGAACTATCTCAGCTTGATGGCGAGTGGAAGATTATTTTCTTTTTCGCCAAAAGCGGTTCTCCGACTTGCAAGAGAGGTTGCCTAAGTTTCAAGGAACAGTACGAGCTCTTCCGTTCTTTGGAACCACCGGTTGAAGTTATCGGGATCAGTCAAGATACTGTGCAACAGCAAAAGGAATTCAAGGATGAATTAGATTTACCGTTCTACCTTTTGTCGGATTCTAATCGAGATGTTTCAGATGCTTATGGCGTTCCACTCCATCTTGGGATGTTTCCATCAAAATCATCTTTCGTCATAGGTCCAGACAACACTATTCATCACGTCTACGACTGGCTATTTAGGCCGCGTAAACATGTAGCTGTGATACTGTCAGCCCTTGCAAAAAATGGAGATGAATGAAATGGACTGGGATCAAATATTAAGCGACGCAGGTTTAACAAAAAGAGAAGTTGATGCAATAAAAGTACTATCCAAAAAACCTAATCTAAAGGCAAGTGAAATAGCAAAATCACTCGGGACCACTAGATTAGACGCATATAAATCTCTTGAGAGATTGCAAACCATCGGATTGGTCACGGTAATAGCAGATAGGCCTATGAGGTTTTATTGTCCTCCAATCAACGAGACCGTAAAGCATCTGATCGAAATTAGAAAGGAGCAATTATCTAGGATTGAAAAAGGATTCGAGGACCTCCAATCCTCAATAGATAACTCAAATTACACATACGACAAACCAGAGGAGTTGAACAATCCTAAATTCACGATACTAAAGGAGAGAGTCCACATCCTGAATAGGTTGAGTAAGATGGCCGAAGAGTCACAATCAGACTTTGTACTGATATTAGGAAGGTTCGGGATACTTCCATTGTGTAGGAGCGACTCACTTGCAAGCGTTAACGACGCTGCAAATAGGGGAGTCAAGGTTAGAGTTCTAGCACAGTTAGATAAGAGAACAATTAGGTTTTACAAAGAGTTGCACGAAACTGTGGAGGTTAGGCATACGGATGATCTAGATGCTCAGGGGGTTTTGATGGATGAAAGCCAAGTTATTCAATACCTTAGCTCTGATGAAAACCCAGTAGGAAGAGGAAAGAACGAAGCAGCTTTGGTGATCGAGTCCAAACAATTCGCTGAGAATCAGAGAAACCTGATTGAAACAATATGGGAAGAAGGAATTCATTTCGAATCAGCGTCTAGTAGGTTCACTGAACAAAAAATAACGGATCCCTTGAGGCTTACCATAGATCAAGGTTCCTTCCTCGAGAAAATAAGAGAGGTCCTAAAAATCGAGTCACACCTTCCAAATGAAGATACCCCCTTCAATGCAAAGGCATTCTTGGCATCTGGTTTAGAGATTAGTGACGCTAGGAGAAACCTTCAGGAAGGTGGAATTTCCAGTCTCAAATCTTTCGGCATAGATGTTGTGTCACTCCTCAGGCAGGTAGGGAATAGGGTAGGGGAAGAATTGGCATTTAGCCTTAAGAGCATAGACCAGGAAATAGAATTCCTTAGTGAAATGATGGATTGGTGGGAATATGCCGGGCTTGGTCAGCTTAGCTACGAATTAGACCCAAATTTCCACATCAGAGTAGAATTCATGGAGTGTCCAGAATCAAAGAACCTACCAATATGGGCTCTAGATGACGGAATCATCGAAGGAGCCCTAAAAGCCCGTTATCCGGATGGGGGAGACGTGACTATAATTAGAGAGGTCATATCGAAGGAACCCGAAGGCCTCCACAAGTACAATTTAATCATGGCTGAATAATTAATGTCTCGGACAAATATGTCCAAGATTAAACACCACTATAAATGATAAAACAAGTATTTTGAACATTCATTCATTAATGGATTGTTTGCACAGTTGAATTATGAACAGCAGAATGATAATGCCGATCATTGTAGGGATCTATGTTTCTTTCACCATTGGTGCAATGTCCATGGCCCCTATCGTGGCCGCAAATGAGAATGAAGACATACCAACGAACGCACAGAACAGAGGCCACGACTCGCTCGTAGCCGCGCT
>DAYD01000016.1:122301-122590 GCA_002506755.1 Euryarchaeota archaeon UBA462 | reverse complement strand
CGCTCGTAGCCGCGCTGACTCAGGCAGAGCTAGTAGCCACGCTCCAGGGGGATGGGCCGTTCACGGTCTTCGCCCCTACTGACCAGGCCTTCGCTGACGCGGGCATTGACCTCGCAGCATTGGACAACGAGGATGGAAAGGCTACACTGACGGACATCCTGACCTACCACGTCTATGCTGGTGCGGTCCAGTCCTCGGCAGTGACAGACGGGATGACGGTCACGATGCTGAACGGTGACGATGCTACTTTCACAGTGACAGACGGCACGGTGAAGATAGGCGACGCCAC
>DAYD01000016.1:0-121988 GCA_002506755.1 Euryarchaeota archaeon UBA462 | reverse complement strand
CCACGTGATTGACAAGGTCTTGATCCCACCAGTAGACGAGCCAACCCTTCCAGTTGGTTGCGACTACCTAGTAGGAATAGACGATACAGGCTTCGCATATGACAACACAGAACTCTCGATCAACAAGGGTGAAACAGTCTGTTGGATATGGAATGATGAGACAATGGCTCACAACGTTGCCCAGATAGCAAATGAAGGAGACACTGCTAGAATGATTGGTGGAGCATACAGCGGAGAAGCAATGACCTCTGTTGATTACAGACTTACCTTTGATGAGGATCAGACGTTCCTGTACATGTGCGAACCACACGCTACAATGGACATGGCTGGCAAGGTCATCGTTGGTACGGGTATAGAGCAAGTGCAAGACTCACCTTCAGACAATTACGGTGATGACGATGACAATAATACCCCTGGATTTACAGTAATCCTACTTGGGATTGCAGCTATAGCAGCAGTCATGGTATCAAGAAGGCAGTGAGAGGATGAAGCTAAACCTCCCGCTTAAGAAAGTGAAGACCAGTTCTAGGTTGAACTGGTGGGATCTTTTCTAAGACGAAAGGCATCTTCGGGGGAGAAGGCGTGACTTGGACAATAACTCGTCCAGGAGAAGGCGCCTTCTCCTCCAAGATTGCTGAAAACACGGCTCTTACCCCCAAAAACTGGTGGTTTCTCCCATATGACCAACTAAACCTAGAGTTGTTGGATGGAAAAGAATGTAATGGGATAATTTTGATTGAATCTACCAAAAAAGCAAAATCGCTTCCTTATCACAAACAAAAATTATTTTTCGTCATTTCTAGCATAAGACATTTCGCCGTAGAATGCAATAATCTAGGAATTCCAACCCTTCACATAAGCTCCAACGGCCCCTATCATGAGGTGATTGGCGAACTTTCAAAGAGGCTAGGACCAATAAATTTGAACAGGCCATCAGAACGATCCCTAAGGAGAGAATTAGAACCACTCGAGGAAAGTGGCAAAATAATTCTGCACAAACATACAGGGTGGCTCACAGAAAAAGATTGGTTCGTAGAAAGTAATGGCTTGGAACCCCCATTTAGGATGGATAAGTTTTACAGAAAGTCAAGAAAAATGTTAGATTGGCTTATGGATAACGGAAAACCGAAGGGAGGCAAGTATAGTTTCGACTCTGAGAACAGGAAACCGTGGAAGTGGGATCCAATACCTCCCAAAGAAATTGAGTATGCATACGATTCAATTGACTACGAGGTAGTCAACATAGTCAATACATTATTCCCCAACAATCCAGGCGATCTTGGTGAGAAGAAATATCCAACCAATTCCACAGAAGTCGGGGAAGCAACAGATTATGTTCTGAGTGTTTTGCCTTACTTTGGCGATTATGAGGATGCAATGTCGACCCAGAGCAAATCTCTATTTCACACAAAACTGTCTCCGTTATTGAATCTCCATAGAGTAATGCCAGGAAAAATTGCAGATATGGCATTAAGTTCTGATGCTCCGTTAAATTCTGTAGAGGGCCTTTTACGGCAACTCATATGGAGAGAATATGTACATCACATTCACGAAGTAACTGATGGTTTTAGGACCTTAGAAATCACTAAAACACCATCTTTGCCTAGAAATGCAGGATGGGAGGATCATAAGATATCCATTACATCCTCACTAGAACCTAATCATCTTAAGCAGACAAATCCGATACCCCTTGCATATTGGGGTAATATAACTAAGATGAATTGTCTAGACTCTGTTGTTGAATCTGTTATTGATGATGGATGGACCCACCACATTCCAAGATTGATGATTCTTGGAAATTTTTCGCAATTGTTAGACGTTGAGCCGAGGCAAATTACTGATTGGTTCCATTCCGCATTTGTTGATGCATTCGATTGGGTTGTAGAGCCAAATGTGTTGGGAATGGCAACATTTGGACTCGGCGAATCTATGATGACCAAACCCTACGTATGCGGTTCCCCCTACATCAAAAAAATGAGTGATTATTGCGACTCTTGTGATTTGTCAAAAGAAAATAAATGCCCTGTCACTAACCTCTACTGGGCTTACTTGGAAAGGCATAGGGGCAAGTTGGAGAAAGTACAAAGGATGACAATCCCAATGAGGAACTTATCCAGAAGGAGCGATATTCAGAAAGCGGAAGATAATGCTATTTTCGCCTCAGTCTCCAAACGACTACAAAACGGATTACCTGTTATAGAATAATTTAATCGAACATTACTTTTTATCTAGCCTACGATAGGAGAAAAATTATGAAAATACATGGGATATACAATGCTGATGGTGGAATAATTGGTGAGTTACAATACGTACTTGGGAAAATCATGGGTAAGGCCCATTGCTCGTTATGCGACATAACCCATTCCTACATATCGAAGAAGAAATCTTGGAAAGCTTTAGAATCAAGGGGAGAATTCGAGATAAACCTCCTACACATTAACGAACAAGAACCAGATTTACGGGAATTTACCTTGGGAATTACGCCATGCGTTTTGGCTAAAGAAGAAAGTAAATTCAGGATTCTATTGACCTCAGAACAATTAGAAAATTGTAACAAATCAGTTAGCAGCTTCGAGGAAGCACTTCATAATTCGATAAATTCTGATTGATGTTCGTTAGAAGAACTCTTTTTCTAGAGATTTTATACTGTCCTTACTCGTTGCGTTTTCATATGCATCTAGAGGTTCTTTATTCAGACTAAAGAAATGATCACCAAATTGGAATGACTCCAGAATTTTTCTTGCTTGGACCCACCTTCCGAGGATAGCTAAGGATGCTGCCAGAGCCTCTGCTGAGGATAACCTGCCAACCTTGCCCCATGAAACGGGATTTGCCGCTAATAGTAGGGGCAATACTCTGCCTTCTAGCATGGTATTTCCCATTAGCCGCCTGAGTGAAGAGTCAACTTTCTTCCATGAGCAGTCCAAGACCACTAATGAGCAACCTAGGCTGATCATTTCCTTATCCTGGCCCCCTAGGATCGTATCTGAGTTTGGATCTAGAAGGAATCCTCTTCTAGGAACACTATCTAGAGAATCATGAGTTTTCACTAATCCCAGGGAATCCATTCTCCTTGCAGTGCACTTCTTCGGATCATCCTGATTCAAGTGAATCACATGAAGGGGCACGTCTTCCATTTCTTATCTCCTTGAACGGGCACCCGATCTTGAAACTCCTAATTTTCTACCCCTTTTCTTTGATTTTTTTGGTTTGACTACCTCATCCATACTGCTCTTA
Source organism: Euryarchaeota archaeon UBA462 (assembly GCA_002506755.1). Lineage (GTDB taxonomy): Archaea > Thermoplasmatota > Poseidoniia > Poseidoniales > Thalassarchaeaceae > UBA36. The sequence goes on along the minus strand of DAYD01000016.1, from coordinate 118,751 downwards.
GCATCCGAGATAGTCATCTTTCTATTCGATTCTGAGGCCACGACCGTGTGGCCGCTAGGTGTACTATCCACCATTAAGGAAATGCCCAATGTCTTCGAGAACTTCTCAAGAAGGTTATCTGTAGGTCTTATACCGGTCTCCGCTTTTTGTACAGTGCCTATTTTTTCATTCATTCTTTTAGCAAGCTCCTCTTGGGAAATCCCCCTCTCTTTTCTAGCATTTCTTATCCTGTTGTGGAAGTCCCCGGCTAATTCAGTTTCTTCCTTTGTCATTATATCAATACCGGATACTCCTCTTCCAATCACTGTGGTCTCTGACTTAGGCGTTTTCAGTACCGGGGGGGAGCGCTTCACTGGTAGGCTCATCGAATCTATACATCTGGTGCAACACTCAAGTGTAGAGTGAGAAACAGTTGCTCTTCTCGTCGAAACGCCCTCAGCACCACACAATTCGCATGCTCCCATAGAGATTCGAGACAAGGGGGTACCAATAGTCCTTCGTAGGGGTCTTAAGCACCGGTTTGTTGGGACTATACGTGACCAGTGAAGCCGGAGAACCAACTGGCGAGGACAATGTGCGCGTAGGCGGAGTCAAAGATTCCGAGTCACTTAAAAGACTGAGGAGTGACTTTCAGGAACTATCAGACAAAGCTCAACAACTGCTAACGGAGAAACTATTCCTAGAGAATGAATTTTCTCAGCTAAAGAAGAGAACAAGTAGACTCGAAGAGGAAATAAATAGTATCCGGACTCCTCCACTAGTAGTTGGATATGTACAGGATGTGGTGAAAGAACAAGCCATTGTCAGAAGCTCTAATGGGACCGTATTCCTTGTTTCTATCAACAAAAGATTAGATTTTTCTACACTGAAACCTGGGACAAGAGTAGCACTGAATCAAGATACTCTTTCTGTAGTTGAGGTACTCTCAGATTCTTGGGACCCCTTGGTAAGCAACGCAGAGATAGTTGAAACCCCTAAAATCGAATATTCACACATCGGTGGTCTGGACAACCAAATTAGAGAATTAAGAGAGGCAATAGAGCTCCCATTTGAAAACCCGGATGCCTTCTCAAATTTAGGCATAGAACCGCCAAAAGGTGTTCTCCTAACAGGTCCACCAGGAACTGGAAAAACCATGCTCGCAAAGGCCGTAGCTAACTCAACTAATGCAACATTTTTGGGGTTAGTGGGTGCTGAATTAGCCCAGAAATACATTGGAGAAGGAGGCAGGATGGTCAGGGAGCTATTTGAAATGGCAAGACAGAAAGCTCCAGCAATTATTTTCATAGATGAAATAGACTCAATCGGCTCAAAAAGACTCGACACAGCTACTTCTGGTGATAGGGAGGTTCAGAGGACTTTGATGCAGCTCCTTTCAGAGATAGACGGATTCGAGAGCTTGGACAATGTGAAGGTAATAGCAGCGACTAACAGGCCAGAACTATTGGACGCCGCTCTATTGAGGCCTGGCCGTTTTGATAGGATTATTGAGATTCCAATCCCCGACTTAGAAGCTAGGAAAACAATATTCTCGGTGCACACAAAGTCAATGCCACTGGCAAAGAATGTAGGGGTAAAAACACTGGCTTCGTTGACTGATGGGTTTAGCGGGGCTGAAATAAAGTCAGCCGTGGTGGAAGCAGGGATTTCTGCTATTTCTAGCGGAAGAAAATCAGTAAGAAAGTCTGATTTTATTTCTGCCATAAAGAAGGTTGAAGCGAATCGCAAGCAATCCAAAGATAGTAATTCCGAAGGGCTATATTCCTAAGCAAACTCTCTTGACGCAATTGCCACTCCACCATACATGATGACCCGCATTGTGGAATGCGTTCCCAACTTCAGCGAAGGACGTGACCGATCGGTAATTGAGGATATAACAGCCCCTATTCATAGAATTCCAGGAGTGACTCTTCTTGATATTGACATGGGAGCCGATTTCAATAGGACAGTCGTCACAATGGTGGGCGATCCGGATTCTGTCTTGAAAGCCGCCATAGAATGCACTTTAGTTGCAGCCAAATCAATAGACATGAAGTCGCATGTAGGGGAGCATGCTCGAATGGGAGCAATCGACGTAGTACCTTTCATCCCAATAACCGGCGTATCGATCGATGAATGCATCACTCTTTCGGAGAGGTTTGCAGAGGCAGTATCAGATACCCTAAAATTACCAATTTTCCTTTATGGAGAGGCTGCAAGATCCGAACAAAGAGTTAGGCTTCCCGATATAAGGCGAGGGGAATATGAAGGACTTAAGGAAAAACTAGAGTCCAAAGATTGGACCCCAGACTTCGGCCCCAGTAATTTCAATCCTAAATTAGGTGCCACTGCAACAGGCGCACGAGAGATTCTGATAGCGTACAATGTGAATCTCAACACAGATGATAAGTCAAAGGCAAGTAAGATAGCATCCATTATACGTACAACTGGATCATTGGCAAAGGATCAGGATGGTCAAAAAATTATCGGAAAGGACGGCAAACCCTTGAGGAATCCCGGTAAATTCGATGCACTGCAAGCGGCTGGTTGGATGTATGACGACTCTACAGCACAGGTGTCAATGAACCTGCTCAATCATAATATTACCGGATTGCATCAAGTCACAGACACAATACGGCAAGAAGCTGAGAAAATTGGGCTAACTGCAGTCGCTGGCGAACTTGTTGGACTAGTGCCATTGGAGGCTATTATTGCATCAGGAAAGCATTACCACATGTCACCCGAGTCTGCAGACGAATCGTCATTAGTAGATGCAGCAATAAATGGACTAATGTTGGATGCTTTGGGGGATTTTGATCCCCGCTCAAACATTATTGAGTGGGCCATAATGGAGGCAATGAAATGAACGATGGTTATGAGGAGGTCCTCAGAAAAATAGCATCTTCTGACCCAACTCCGGGAGGGGGTTCAGTATCAGCACTTTCGTTGGCACATGCCCAGGCCTTGACAATAATGGTAGCAAGGCTTACAATTGGAAAGAAGAAATGGTCAGAAGGCCAAGATATGGCAGAGCTCATTATATCGAAATGGGATAAAAAAATTCCCAACACCATACAATTATCGATAAAAGACGCACTTGCCTTTGATTCTGTTATGGATGCATATCGTCTACCAAAGGGCGATGAGAATGAGAACAAGATTAGGGACCAATCAATCAGAGAGGCAACCATTGGTGCAGCGAGGACGCCCCTCACCATAGCCTCGGAGGCATGCGATTTGCTAACCGACATAGCAGCATTTAGTCACTTGTGCAATTCAAATGCGATGACTGACATCGCCTCAGCAGCAGAATTGTGCTCCTCTGCTGTTTTAATTGCCCACATGAACGTCAGAATAAATCTTGATTTTATTGAGGGAGCAGATGTTGATGAAATATCACAAAAAATAGAGGATATCGTGCAAGAATCAGAGTCCTTGATGGAAGGTACAAGGGCCATTGTTTCTGAGAGGCTTGGTTGGTAATGGAATTCGACGCGAATTCGTTCAAGGGTATACCCGAGCACCTGCCCCCTCGTAAGGAGTTAGATGAAACTGTCCCCCATGCCCCTCCAAGACCTCAGGTATTGGACGAAAAGGGAAAGAAATTAGCCATAGAGAATGCTTTACGATACTTCCCTGAAGAATGGCATAAAACCTTGGCAAACGAGTTTCTAGATGAACTAAACCAATTTGGCCACATATACATGCATAGGTTTAGGCCAGATTACGAAATGTATGCTCGGCCAATCTCAGAATATCACTCAAAGTCCGAATCTGCGGCTGCGATTATGCTAATGATTCAAAACAATCTCGATCCGAATATTGCCCAATTCCCTCACGAATTGATAACCTATGGGGCAAATGGTTCCGTATTCCAGAATTGGGCCCAATACCTCCTAACTATCAAATATCTAAGCGAGATGGAAGAAGATCAAACTCTGGTGATTTATTCGGGTCACCCCCTAGGATTATTTCCTTCTGGAGAAGAATCCCCTATGGTAGTCGTTACAAATGGAATGGTAGTGCCCAACTATTCATCTCAGTCAGATTATGAGACAATGAATGCCTTGGGAGTATCGCAATTTGGTCAAATGACGGCTGGATCATACATGTACATAGGCCCTCAAGGAATTGTTCACGGTACCACAATAACCATCTTGAATGCAGCTAGGAAGTATCTGAATAAACCAACTGATGAAGGATTGGGTGGTGTCCTCTACGTAACATCCGGTCTTGGAGGGATGTCAGGAGCCCAGGCAAAGGCAGCGGTAATTGCAGGAGCCGTCTGCATAATAGCAGAAATCGATCCTGCACCAGCCAATAAGAGACACTCTCAGGGATGGTTAACGGAACTTTACGATGATCTTGGACAACTAATGGAACGTGCAGATATAGCTATCTCCAACAAGGAGGCGGTATCACTTGGATATCTTGGCAACATAGTAGAGCTCTTGGAGCACCTTGTCGATCGTGGCACCCATGTAGACCTTGCCAGTGACCAAACCAGCCTTCATAATCCTTGGTTAGGCGGGTATATGCCTGTTGGTTTAACATTCCAAGAAGGAACCAATCTCCTTAGAATTGATCCCGAACAATTTAGAGCATCAGTCAAATCTTCACTCATAAGGCATGTAGATGCAGTTAATGCCCTAGCTGCCAGGGGGACATACTTTTGGGATTACGGGAACGCTTTCTTGCTCGAATCTAGTAGAGCAGGTGCCAACGTCTCTAATGATGATGGCACATTTCACTTTCCATCATACGTTGAGGATATCATGGGGCCGATGTGCTTCGACTATGGATTTGGGCCGTTTCGTTGGATATGCACTTCCGGCGATGAGGTGGACCTAGAAAAGACAGACGATATTGCAAAGAGAGTCCTAGAAGACTTATCGAAAGACTGTCCAGGGGAGATTAGAACCCAATACAAGGACAATATAAGATGGATCACAGAGGCAAAAAAACATGGTATGGTTGTTGGTAGCAAAGCTCGAATTCTCTATGCCGATGAAGTTGGAAGAAGAAAGATCGCTCAAGAATTCAATAAGGCCATTTCAGAAGGATCTATTGGCGCACCGATAGTTCTTGGAAGGGACCATCACGATGTAAGTGGTACAGATAGCCCCTACAGGGAAACTGCGAACATATATGATGGCTCGATGTTCACTGCAGACATGTCTGTCCAAAATTTCGTTGGCGACGCTTTCCGGGGTGCAACTTGGGTAAGTCTTCACAATGGTGGTGGTGTGGGTTGGGGGGAAGTGATAAACGGCGGATTCGGACTAGTAATAGATGGATCAGAAAAATCTTCCAAAAACATTGACTCGATGATTTCATGGGATGTGAACAATGGAATTGCAAGAAGATCTTGGGCAAGAAATCCAGCTGCAAGATTCGCCATAACCAGAGCTATGGATTCGGATAATAAACTACAGGTGACCCTACCCAATTTAGTGGATGAATCAATCCTTAGGGATCTACTAAAAGACACTCGATGACTCTATTTGGCAACTACGACTCGACGTCCTAATGGCAGAGATCAAGATTGATGGTAATACGCTTACCATTGAACAGGCTATGTCTATATCTAGAGGCGAATCTACTGCTTCAGTTGCGGCAGAATCTAAGGAAAGAATGACTAAATCAAGAGCTGCCGTTGAAGAAATTATTCGATCCGGAGACACTGTTTATGGAATCAACACTGGTTTTGGGGCTATGTCATCGGTTCGAATTGACGATGAGGAAATAGAGGCATTACAAGAGAACCTAGTACGAAGTCATGCATGTGGTGTTGGGGATAAAATGGATCCAGAGCATGTGTTGCTAATGATGGTCTTCAGAGCCAATTCAATAGCAAAGGGCGTCTCGGGGGCGAGGCCTGAGTTAGTTGAACATATTTTGTCAATGGTTAACTCACGGATATCACCGGATGTACCCAGAATTGGATCTCTGGGTGCATCTGGAGATCTTGCACCGCTTTCTCATATGGCACTTTCAATGATGGGGGAAGGCAATTGCTCAGTATATACTAATGGCTCATGGAAACACCAAGGAAGCAAAGAAGCACTTGCAAAAGCCGGATTAAAGCCGATTAAATTACGTGCTAAAGAGGGGTTATCACTCATCAATGGAACTAGTCAGATGTGTGCCTATTTAGCATCGACATTGTTGAATATGGAAACACTCTCATTTGCAGCGGATGCTTCTTTGGCCTGCTCGTTAGAAGCAATAAGGGGTTCACAAAAACCATTCGACCCCAGAGTTCACTCCTCACGCCCACAATTTGGACAGGCCCTCTCTGCTGCTAGGGTATTGGAGCTTCTATCTGATTCAGAAATATCTTCATCGGATGAAGATTACGAAAGAGTTCAAGATGCTTATTGCTTCAGATGTGGCCCCCAAGTACATGGTCCTGTGATTGATCTGTTGAGAGAAACAAGAAGGATGCTGGAAATAGAGATAAACAGCGCAACAGATAACCCTCTGGTTTTCACAGACCGAGATACTCCAGAGATAATCAGTGGAGGTAATTTCCATGGTCAGAACCTAGCATTGGCTAGTGATTCAATAGCTATTGCTTGTCACGAATTAGCTACAATATCAGAAAGGAGGATTAATCAGATCTTAGACCCTAACTGGAGTGGACAAAATGCCTTTTTGGCCGAAAAGGAAGGGCTAGAGAGTGGATTAATGATCGTACAGTATGTTGCAGCTTCCATAATATCTGAACTGCATCTTTTAGCAAATCCAGCAACAACTAGTAACGTACCTGTGAGCATGGGTAAAGAGGACCATGTTTCAATGGGATCGACTGGGTGTTTCAGAGCCAATAAATCATCCATTCTGCTTTCTCAGGCCATCGCAAATGAGCTGGTGTGCTCTTCAGAAGCTCTCGATAGAATAGATGGAAAATTTGGAAATGGAGTTTCTAAAATACAAAAGTGGGTTAGGACATTAGTCGGCCCTTTGAAAGGAGATAGAACATTGACTGAAGAATGTGAAAAACTTTCTGAATCAATTCTTAATGGAGAATTGACTGACATATTTGGGTGATATATTGCAGGAAAAATTACACATGTCTAGACACCCCGGATTAAATCCACCCCCATTTGAAACCATTATTACCGGAAAGGATGAAAATTTTATTCTATTCGAAGAGAGTTATTGCTACCCTAGGGGGGGTGGGCAACCAGGGGATACTGGTGTCATATTTTCTGAAGGATCTAGAGTATCAATGCTCCATGAGGTCTTGCCAGGGGATATGATCTTACACCCAGTTGACGATGTTAGTAAATTTCAAATCGGTCAAAAGGTATCCTGTGAAATAGATGTTGAAAGAAGAAATGGGAACACGTTAATGCATACTTCGCAACACATTGTCTCGGCAATTGCAGAAGATCTGTGGGGGGCAGAGACGGTTGGGAACCAGATTGGACCTAAACAATCCAGGGTTGATCTATATTTTGAAAACAAGGAGGTATTTGACTCTGATATACTAATTAATGAGGTAAATACTGTCCTATCATCGAAAATAAATGTAAACATACACAATTGGGACAGAAAGAAAATATTGGGACACGATCAGATGAGGCACACGAAATTTATGCATAGGATTCCAGAATCTATTACTCACTTGAGAGTGGTAGAAGTCGAAGGTGTGGACTTGTGCCCTTGCGCAGGAACACATGCCTCAAATACAAACCAAATTCCAATGATAAAATTTGTAGGTAAGAAGAATAAGGGTAAAGGAAGAATCAGAATTTCTTACGAATTTGATTAATTATTTTAATAGAATCATTTCTATTGGTGGGCTCGGCAGGAATTGAACCTGCGATCTTCGCCATGTCAAGGCGACGTCATAACCCCTAGACCACGAGCCCGGTTTCTTTCGGTAATGATGTCCCCTCAAGAATCATTCTGATGAATTAAGAAACAATTTTCGAGATCCGCCCGCCGCATTTTTTTGAGGTGCAGAATCCCGCGACTCTAGTTCTTCCGTTTCTCATAGTGATCATTTTTGGATTATCAATATCCACGTAGGATTTGCACTTCATGCAGAAGCCCTGAAAGCCGACTGACATATTTTGTCCAACAAGTTTACAATTTCAAATTTTCAGTAATATAGGGGGTAAATACTACAATTTAGGTGATTTTACAAAAAACATTGTACTGCGAGGAAGTAGGCAGAAGATGATGTTAAATTATTTCTGATAACATAGATTATCAGTATGCATATATCCGGTAATTTGTTGTATTTTCCACCATTTACCTTCATTGTAAATTTTCCATACATTGTGAACGGTTGAAATATTTTTTACATTAATTCAAATCAATTAAGAATAACAGATAGTATCAATAAACCTTGTTTGAATTTACAATATTTCCATCTTTGAGGGTCATCCGTACTGGCGAGCTCCCGGGAGTCTGGCACCAAGAGTCAGCAGATGGGGACCACAACACGTTAAGGTCTGCAATTCTTCCTTCTGCTATTACTCCTCTAACATCTTCATCTCCAAACATTGTCGAAGCTGGATTCCTAGTTGCCGCTACTAACGCTACAAGAGGGTCTACTCCAATTCTATGTGAAAGTAAACTCCCAATCAGGGGCAACGAAGTGATTGGGCAATTAGGATTGAAATCTGTTGCTATAGAGAAAGGCCAATCCTCCAATATGCATTGCTCTATCGGAGTCTCTAGCTTCTTGCCCAATATGTAGGGCGTACCTGGTAGGAATGTCTGAACGGTCCCAGACTCGGCTGCGCTTATTCTAGCGTCCTCATTAGAACATGCCACATGGTCCCCACTAACAGAACCAAGCTCTGAGGCTAGTTGTAAACCACCACCGTCAACAAACTCGTCCACATGTAGTCTGGACTCCATACCAAATCCCTTCGCAGCCTTCACAATATCTTCGGTCTGCTCATTAGTGAACCAACCATCTTCACAGAATACATCTACCCAATTGGCTAAGCCGAGTTCTGATACTACTGGTAATTGTTCTGATATCAAACTATCAACATATCCATCGCGATCATATTCCGGAGGAAAGTCGTGTGCGCCCAACCAAGTCGGTTTAATGTCGCACATTGTCGACCTGTTTATTACGTTAATAGCTTCTAATATTTTTACTTCAGTCTCAATGTCGAGTCCATACCCGCTCTTAGCCTCAGTTGATGTAGTACCGTTAGAGATTAAATTTTCAACCCTTTCTAAACCAGACGAAATTAAATGATTTTGTGGCGCACTCCTTGTTTCCATCACAGTTTTCATAATTCCACCGCCGGAAGCAGCAATTTCCTTGTAGGATTTGCCAGAAATCCTCATAGATAGCTCATTTGACCTATCTCCTGACCAAACAAGATGATTATGGCAATCAACAAATCCGGGGACGATAGCCATCCCATTCACATCCATGACCCTAGTTTCAGCAGATTCGGTCTTTGTTGGATACCAAGGGGCAAATTCAGAGATTAAATCTTCAGATGGGCCGATTTTTTCTACCATGCCGTCTTCAATTAAAATTGCCATGCCAGGCTTGTGAACGAGAGCTTCCCTCTCCCTTAACCTATATCCTGATAGGGGGTATTCATCATCCCCGGTAGAGAGGTGGGCAACCTCACCACAGTTCGATATCAGTACCCTCACGGCTCTGGGTTATCCCGATAGTTGAAAGAACTCCCGCTCTTGCCACACTCATGGATGGCATTATTCTAGGGATCGAAAGTACGGCCCACACCTTTTCTTTTGGATGTGTAGGACTCGATGGGGCGTTGTTCCCATCCATATCTTCTCTTTTCAAGCCAGAGGAGGGTGGAATCCATCCAAGAGAAGCTGCAGATCACCATTCCGACTCTACCTCCAAACTCCTATCAAAATTATCTCATAGTAATGAATTTGATTGGAAATCAGTGGCAGCAGTAGCATTTAGCCAAGGACCTGGTTTGGGACCGTGTCTTAGGGTGGGGGCATCGGTTGCAAGGACGCTATCAGCTACGCTAAATGTACCGCTAATCGGCGTTAATCATTGTGTAGCCCACATAGAAATAGGTAGAAACCAGACTGGTTGCGTCGACCCAGTATTGCTATACGTAAGCGGTGGCAACACACAGGTAATTGCTAGAGCAGATGGAAGGTACAGGGTACTTGGTGAGACATTAGACATAGGAATAGGTAACATGTTGGATAAGTTTGCTAGACACAATGGGATCCCATTTCCCGGCGGTCCAGAAATAGAGAAGCTTGCATCAAAAATTGATGGAATAAAACATAATCTGGATTCAGTGGCACTTCCTTATGGAATCCAAGGCATGGATTTAGCATTCTCTGGGATACTGACTTCTGCAATTCAAAGGATATCTGAGGGAATCACCCTTGAGGAAGTATGTTGGTCATTGCAAGAGCACTCTTTCGCCGCATGTATGGAAGTAGCAGAGAGAGCTCTGGCCCATACTGGCAAAGATGAGTTATTGTTGGGCGGTGGAGTAGCATGCAACGAGAGGATTAGGGAGATGGGTACCTTAATGTGCGAGGAAAGAGGCGCTAAATGTCACTGGCCCGATAAGGCATACTGTATAGACAATGGAACAATGATAGCCGAACTTGGGAGAAGGATGTTGGACTCAGGAATAAGTACTAAAATCTCTGAAAGTGCAATAAACCCAATGCTAAGAACTGACAATACTGTGGTTTTGTGGGATTGAAGCGTCACGAAATCTTATCAAACCCGGTCCGGCCGGTGGATTGAGGATTGATTAGACAGTGCAGAGACGAAGGAGAAAGAAGGCTGCACCAAAGAACGTCTTTGGAACTGGTTCCCAAGCCTCCTCCTCCGTCAAGAAATCCCCCAAAAAGAAATCAACAACATTGCAGAGAAGAACACCTCAACGAGCTCCTCCATCAGTACCCGGTGCTAAACCTAAATCCCCCGCAAATCAATCTGAGCTTGTATCGTCTAAGGTTCAGACCGTTGATCCTGTAAGTCAGGCCCCCTCGAAGGATGTGCAGGTTGAAGAAATTCCCCCTGAGCCCGAAAAAAAGGCAGAAGTATCAGAGGATTTTTCCGAAGAAATTGTAGAGAATCAAATACTTGGGACAAAGAAAGAGGACAAACAACCCCCCAAGAGTCCAGAGTCCAATACAGACGAAAAGGAAGTCGATGGGAGGAGTTTGAAGGCCAGGGAAATTATTCAGAATAGCATGATTAAAGCTTCAAGAGCGGCAGCGAAGGAAGTAAAGGAAGCGGCCGAGGAATCAAGGAAAAATGCTAAAGTTGAATCAAAAGAAACTACTAAGAAAACGCAGAAGAAATTCAGGAACAAAGTATCTTCTTATCAACCGGCTGCTAGAGCCAAGAGGCTTGATAGGAGTCGCCATATGGAGTACAAATACGAGATGCGAGGTCTGTTGGATAACATAGGTGTAGCGGAGGAACATAGGTCCAACCTACTAGCTACTATTTGGGCTAGGGGGGAAAGGCAGACTACTGTTGAAGCAAAGAATTTCCTGGACGAAAAGCTGAATGAAGGAATAATCGACAAAAACCAACTCAAGACCTTGGAAAAAATAGTAGATGGTTACACTATCAGGCGATAAAACCTGAGAATGGTTCTTGTCAGACAACCCCGTGGGCGATTCGTGGAAGAGTCGGCAGGTGAACCACCATACAGGCGTGGAATTCATTCTGGAATGTACAAAGACAGACTCTGGACAATGAGGCAGTACGCTGGATTCTCTTCACCAGCTAAAACTAATAAGCGATTTCACAACCTTCTAGATGGAGGTCAAACAGGAATATCAGTAGCCTTTGATTTGCCTACTCAGTTGGGATTTGATTCTGATGATGAACTATCATCAGGAGAGGTGGGCAAAGTTGGTGTTTCGATAGACTCAATTCACGATATGAGGGAATTATTTGATGGCATTGATATGGGGTTAATCTCAACGTCAATGACAATTAACGCCCCGGCAACAACATTACTGGCACTGTATGTAGCAGTGGCAGATGAAAGGGGAATTCCAAGGAAAAAACTATCTGGGACTGTTCAGAATGACATATTGAAAGAATATATCTCAAGAGGACTGTATATCTATCCTCCTGAGCCCTCTGTTAGATTGACAACAGATCTCATATCTTGGTGTAAGGATAACACGCCGAGATGGAATACAATTTCTGTCAGTGGCTACCACATGCGTGAAGCTGGTTGCACGGCATCTCAAGAAATTTCCCTTACATTATCAAATGCCATATTTTACTGCAGAAAGGCTATTGAGATGGGCATGAAGATAGACGATTTTGCTCCCAGAATGTCATTCTTCTTTGCCTGTCACAATAACCTAATTGAGGAAGTTAGCAAGTTTAGAGCTGCAAGACAATTATGGTACGAAATGGTGGAGGAGGAATTTTCTCCTAACAATAAAAAGTCCTCACAACTTAGATTCCACACCCAGACTTCAGGGGTGACTTTAACTGCCCAACAACCAATAAACAATGCTGTGCGGGTTGCTTATCAAGCTCTAGCAGCAGTACTTGGGGGTACTCAATCCCTTCACACCAATAGCTTTGACGAAGCCCTAGGCCTGCCAACTGAAGCTTCTGCAAATCTAGCCCTTAGGACCCAACAAATCCTTGCGGAGGAAACAGGAATTACTTCCTCTGTAGACCCTTTGGGGGGATCTGAGGTAGTAGAATCGACAACTGATGGCCTTATAGAAGCAGCCCGGAAGACAATCATGGAGATAGAATCCATGGGTGGAGCAATGGAATGCGTGAAAGCGGGCCTCCAACAAAAAATAATTCATGAGAGTGCATGGGAACAGATCAATAGGGTAGAGGCTGGGGAAGAGCTAGTGGTTGGAGTTAATTCCCACTCAGAAGAAATAGCACCGGAATTCGAGGGGCTGGTAATCAATCCTGACGACGAAAAGAATAAAATTACCGATCTAATAAAATTTAAAAAATCTCGAGACGAAATTCAGGTCGAACTAGCACTATCAGAGGTAAGGAAAGCCTGTATTGATGGTACAAACGTTATGGAACCAATTATCTCTGCCGTGAAGTCGGATGCTACTGTGGGCGAGGTAAATAGCATAATGAGAGAAGTTTTTGGGACATGGGTCGCCCCTAGTGGTGTTTGAATGGGACGGGGATCTGTCAACCACATTGGGATAGCCACTGACTCGTTAGATAACGCTGCAAAGGTTTGGGAAGCGCTTGGATTCGCTCAAGGTGATGACGAAGTAGTGGAGGACCAAGGTGTCAAAATTAGGTACATGCGTGGCGATGGAGAGACAAATATTGAGCTCCTAGAACCGCTTTCTGATGATTCCCCCGTGGGTAAATTCCTATCCGCAAGAGGTCCTGGTGTCCAGCAAATTGCAGTCAACGTCCCTGACATTGTTTCGAAAATATCCCAACTCAAAGGTATGGGAATAAGGATGATCAATGATGATCCAATTCTTGGTTCAAATGGGCATAAAATAGCTTTCATACATCCTTCATCTTCCGGTGGTGTTTTGATTGAATTAGTCGAATATGGGCAGTCAGAATTATGAAAAAGGAACCTCTTTTCGTAGAATCATGATTACCTCTTTGGACCGAATTGAAAGCTTGGAAAAAACATCGATACCGGATATCCAGACTGAAATTGATTATCTGAGAGACACATTGGAAGTATTAAGGGCGACAAATGAGATTTCTAACGATGCCTTCTTGGAGGCTGGTTCTATACAGGGAGGACTATCATTAATCCTCAATCTAATTTCCCAAGATATCCCGGAGGAAGAGGCTAACTCCCAATTAGAAAGTTTGAAAGAAAGGGCAAGAACCTTGGAACAAAGCCATTTAGGTCTTGACGATAAAATTGAGAGTAAAAGAAGGTAATACTCAGATAATACTCTAGTAATATTTATCGGTAAAATCAGAACAGCAACGTCATGCCAAAGGTAAGTCTAGACATGCCTGAGGAAATTCTAATTGATCTAAAAACACATGTTGGTGACCATAAGAAGTTCGTTAGTCTAGCTGACGCGATAAGAACCGCATGCAGAAAGATGTTGGATCAGTTGGATGAGATAGATGATAGACATGGTAGATCGGGTGATTAATTGACAAGTAAGAAAGAAGCAATGAGTGCAGTCAACACGATTGTTAGGTACATAGAGGGCCAAGAAGGAGACTTAAGGGAGGGTTTAGCCAACACCCCAAAGAGAGTTGTGGAGTCATTTGATGAAATATTCTCCGGCTATGGTAAGGACGCGAAATCAATCTTAGACTCTACCTTCAACGCAGAAGGGTATGAAGGCATAGTTCTACTCAAAGAAATGGAATTCCACAGTACCTGCGAACATCATCTCCAACCATTCTCTGGTAGGGGCCATATTGCATACATACCCGTAGATAGAATAGTAGGTATCAGCAAGCTGGCTAGACTATTGGATATGCACTCAAAGAGACTTCAGAATCAAGAGAGAATAACACAATCCGTGGCCGACGACATCGTAGAACACCTCTCGCCGTTGGGTTGCGCGGTAATTCTCGAAGCGCAACATGGGTGTATGAAGTGTAGAGGAGTAATGAAGCAAAATGCAACCATGACTACCAGTGCTATGAGGGGTGTTTTCTTTGAAAAGGCCGAAGCAAGGGCCGAGGTCCTCCAGCTAATGAGAGGAGACAATTAGTGGTGATATAGTGTTAAAATACCCAATTGTGGAAATATTCCACTCCGTTCAAGGGGAGGGTTTTCACTGTGGCATTCCTCATGTGTTCATTAGATTTGGAAACTGCAACCTAAGGTGTGAATGGTGCGACACTGATTTCATGACATATGAAGAAATGGGAATTGAATCTATTATAACCAAGGTTCTCAGCTATGATTGCAAACGTGTTATCTTCACAGGAGGTGAGCCTGCTATGCAAGACCTCTCTACTATTGGGTCTAGACTGAAAGAATATGGAATATTCCTCTCTATAGAGACAAATGGAACTATACCCGTAGATCCAGTAATTGACTGGATTTGCGTTAGTCCAAAGGACCAGCTATACCCAAATGCCCGCATTAAACAAAGGACTGGAGATGAGCTAAAAGTCGTATATTGCGGTCAGAATCTGTCGATGTATGATGATTTGAAGAGGGGATTCAACAACTTGTATATCCAACCTTGTTATTTAGAAGATGAATCAGTAGAGGAAAACGGCAAGAGTTTCCAAATTGTTGAAAATTTGGTAAAAAAGAGCCCAGGTTGGAGATTAAGCCTACAGACACACAAGTGGATGGGTGTACCATGATTAGATCCGTTATGGCCCTTTCAGGAGGTATGGATAGCACATCTCTTCTACTCCGAATCCTAGCAGAAGGGAGCAAGGTTACATGCTTATCATACGATTACGGTCAAAAGCACTCTATTGAATTAAACAGGGCTAGGGAAAATATTGCCTACCTATCAAAAAAAGGACACAAGGTAGAACATGAGTTGCTGGATCTTAAATCAGCCATGGGGGCAATAAATTCAGCATTAACTTCTGAAGAAATTGAGGTTCCAGAAGGGCACTACCAATCGGAACAAATGAAACAAACTGTTGTGCCAAATAGAAACGCAATATTTGCCTCAATCCTATATGGGCACGCGCTGAGCATTTCCAATTCAGAGGATTGCGAGGTCAGGGTTTCCCTGGGAGTACACAGTGGGGACCACGAGATATATCCCGATTGTAGACCGGAGTTTTACGAATCACTAGAAAAGTCATTCTCTATTGGAAATTGGGGGAGCTATAGAATATCATTCCATTTGCCCTATATCTCCGGGAACAAAACTAGCATCCTGATTGATGCGCTAAAATCTTGTGAATCATTAGGGTTAGATTTTGATACAATTATGGCGAATACGAACACCTCATACTATCCAGATAAGTATGGACGTAGCTCAGGAAAAACAGGAGCCGACGTTGAGCGGGTTCTTGCTTTCAATAGCATAGGAAGAAAGGATCCACTGAATTATGTTGACGGTTGGGAAACGGCCCTAAATTACGCTTTAGAGCAGGAAAGGAAGGGGATCTACGAATGAGTAAAGATATGCCTAAATTCGATCCAGAAAAAGACCCAGAATGGAGGACGAGGCTAACAAAACTCCAGTATCATGTTACCCGAGAGTCAGGGACCGAGAGACCTAATACAGGAATCTACAATATGGAAAAAAGGAAAGGCGACTATCATTGTATTTGCTGTGGCCATATGCTATTCACCTCGGAAATGAAATTCTTATCAAGATGTGGTTGGCCAGCATTTCATTCTGAACACAAAAAGGCTGGTATCAAGCGAATTGTGGATAAATCGCACGGTATGCTGAGAGTGGAGGTCAGATGCGGCTCATGTGACGCACATTTAGGCCACGTATTTGACGACGGGCCAATGGAGTTTGGAGGAGAGAGATATTGCATAAATTCCGCGAGTATGGACTTCAAGTTGGGGTGTAATAATGACAACTAGGATCAGGAGATGGGTGGAGACCGACACCGGTCACAGGGTCCCAAACCACAATAGCAAATGCAGACACATGCATGGCCATAGATACAGATGGGAGGCGGAGTTAGAGGGTGATGTGGTAGCCAAAAAAGGAGTTTCAGAGGAAGGTATGTTGATGGATTTCTCGGACGTATCAAGTATTCTGAATACCGTTATTCACGATGTTGTTGATCACGCATTCTTAGTTTTTGAAGATGATTATGAGGCGAAAAAAGCCCTTTCTATGATGGGGGATGAGCATCGAACTGTAATAATGCCGTTCATACCCACGGCAGAGAATCTTGCCAAATGGGCATTTGATCAAGTCGACCCATTAATCAAGTCGTCATACGGAAACTCCCTTTTTCTTAGAGCCTTTCACGTTAGAGAGACCCCCAAATCATGGGCAAGTTGGGTCCGTCCAGATTGACCAGAACACTTCGTAAAATATCTCTAGAACCCTCAGTTCTACCTCATTAACAGGACAGACTGTTATTTGTCAAGTATGATATACCCTCATGATTATATCAGAACAATGCATAATTCAGCTATCGAGGTATTTAGCCGATGGGCGATGGAAGGGCGTGATGAGGGTATGGAAAATGGCCATGCGCCAAGTGTAGAAGTACTGATTTCAAAGGCCTTGCCAAGGCTTAGAAATCAATTCAAATCAATAGATGTTGGTTGTGGAAATGGATGGGCCGTGAGGAAAATTTCCAAGTTGACAGATTGCTCGTTAAGTATGGGGGTGGATGGCTCCGCAGCTATGATTGATAAAGCAAAGAAAATTGACTCAGGAGGAAACTATCAGGTTGGTAAATTACCAGATTGGGCTCCTCTGGAAAAGGTAGACCTAGTGCTAAGTATGGAATTTATTTATTATCTGGAGGATCCCTTTGAGTTCATTAAGTCGACTCATGATGACTGGCTATTAGATGGTGGAACTATTGCTATCGGCATGGATCATTATCTTGAGAATGAAACAAGCCTTTCATGGCCGGATTCAATGAACTTGAAAATGTCCACTAAGAGTATTCAAGATTGGCTACTTGAATTCAAAAAAGCAGGATTCACCAATCTAGAATACCATCAAACTGGAAGAAAGGTAAATTGGGCTGGCACTCTTATTATATTGGGCACTAAGGAGTAAATTGATATTGAAGTCGTACTGAAGATCTAAATTATCCAATTTCTAGATTCAAGATCAACTGATTTCATATTTCCTTGGATTTACCAACAGAAGGAGTAAGCTCTCTTGATTTTCTACTACGACCCAGTAATGAGAGGGCCCACCAACCAAAGGAGAGTATGGGTGTTGAGACGAACAATACCACTAGAAGCCAGATGAAAGGCATTCCATTGGCCATTGGCCATGCCCATATTGAAACAGAAACCAAAGTGGCGATCAATAGTATCCTAGAGGCCTCACTTGGAGTGTCCCTGCCATTGTGGTCTAGGAGCGGGGATAGTAGAATGTCGCCATAACCCACACCAATTCCCCATTTCGATTACAAATATCAGGTTAAATTCCCATCAATGCTCCACTGTTCAAAGATGTATTCATTTTTTTCCAATCTGAATACTAACAGATCTACCCCCTCTTGGGATTGGATATTATTTTCTATTCCAATGCCCCCAGAGCTTCTTCAATGATTGAGTAATCTGGATAGTAGGTTTTGCTTTGCCAAATAATAATACCTTTGGAATCTATTACTTGAAGCGTCGGTGTGACAGGGTTGTTGAAAGCTTCTGATAGAGGAATCGAGCTTTGCTCTCCACTAACAGCGTACCATGCAGTGTCTGACTCTGTGGGTACTAGTACTGGCCAAGGGCTGTAATGATCTGATGAGTTATTCCCGTAGGTGTTGTATACATATTGAAACTGCTCAAAACTTGGATATCTGTGAATCGTGACAACATTCGAATCTTCTTGTATTGTACCATTTTGCATGCATTGCCGAATCATTTCTGTCCATTGATGGCAGCCATTACACCCAGCCGCCGCCCAAAGTATGAGAGTACTGTTGTTGCCTGCTTGATCAAGCAAATTATAGTCTGAAGTTATGTCTATCTCTCTACCTAGAGTTTTAGCAACCACATTAACGCCCTCCAATTCCTCATCATTTGCCCCTTGGATAATATCTACGTCTTCTACGACAGGAGACGTGCAACCTGGAAGAACGACCAACACGAGCAAGACGATCATTGTTTTCTGCATGTTTACTTGAAGTTCCCACTAGGGATAAATTGTTGTTCTACCAGTCAAATATAGATGCCTGAATCCGACTCCTCCTAAAGTCCGATGTAAATTTAGTCAGATGCAAATTAGATACGGCTCTTGCCGCGGAATCTAAAGCGGCACCGGATGTTCCAATTTCCAAACCAAAAGCATCCCCAATAAATGAGACACAATCCTTTGATACGACTGATTTAGGGCCTGAGAAAGGTTTGCTGTATCTCCATTTATGAGACTTCCATCCATCGGTTGATAAACCCATACTTTCTGAGATTATTTTGGTAATATCCTCTAAACTATTATCAATCAATTTGTCGCTGATATCTGAAGAAAGCTCAACAAGTGATGTTGTGTTGTCTATTTGCATAAGATCATACCCTTCAGGTACCATTTGTGGTTTATTTTCAGTGGGGCCCCAAGAGACAATTTTGGAATAACTTTGTCCCATAATTTCCAGGCCCAACCAACTGGCTATCTCCATGGCCTGTTCTACAGGAACGGCTACTATCACTTTGTCATGGGTTGATACATCCACATGACCATCAAAATCCTTAGTTAACCTGACTCCATTTTCGACGATATCTATGTCTATTATCTTGTGTCTGAGATGGACTTCTGACCCTTGGGACAGATGATTGAGGAGTTCTGGAATAGGCTTCAGGGGTACTAGAGTTGACCCCTTAAGCTTAACATAACCAAGTCTTGACCATTCTTCTGCAAATCTAATCATCCATCTCGGGATGGAGTCCAAAGATCTTGATCCTAAATGAAAGATGTCGCCACTTTCTGTATTCCAACCCGTTAGCCTGCCTCCGATCCTAGCACCCTTGTCCCAAATTGTTACCTTATGGCCTAGATCAGTGAGTAGCCTAGCAGCAAACATTCCCGACAACCCGCCTCCAATAATTCCTACATCCAAAGTCATACCTCCGCTCGGTCTATTTGTTATATCGACGTATTTTGTAATGTCTAGACGGTTCAGGTGTGACAGAGTAGGCCTTTTTCGAATTTTACCCATTACCGGGTCTACAGGTCCAAATGCTCTGTCGAAAAGTCCGAAGCACCATTGAACTCCAGCTATCGAACTAGGATCTCTACCGTCAAGGGCAAATCTGTTATTTTGATCTAACGCAATTTTCATTGCTTCTTCAGGGTCCTTTATCCAATTTGCAAAGGCCTTTCCCCAAGTCATTCTGACATTATTGTGCATTGTTCCGTGTCTGAGTAAACCGGTTTGTGCAGAATCCCAAAGAACATCCCCGGTAGAACTTCTCTCTAACTGCATCGGTGATAACTCGGATATTGGTCCGGTTCTATCTGCCCATGATGAAATTGCCCATTCCGGAATATGGGACCATTTTTCGGGATGGTTTAACGCATGGGCATGGTGTTGTGCATGTTCCCTGAATACAAGCATCTCCTCGAGAAACTTCTCTGCTCCTTTGCCCCCTATCTCTGAGGTTTCTCTTACAATTTGAGTCACAGATATCATGCCATAGTGGATCCAAGGGGACATTCCGCTAACTCCATCACTCAAGGCAGCATTATTCCTGTTCAAATGGTAGCGCCGAAGTCCCGTTTTACACCAATTTAACCAACGTTCTGTCGCCGATGAAGTACCACCTTTTAGCTCATTAACAGGTACCACGGTGGGGTCAATATCGCAACCGGACATAAGTTCTGCACCTCCATCCTTTGCTAGCTCAAGTCGAACGTCGACTGGACTAAATGGTGGATTCCATGAGTTTGGCATTCTTTTGGGCCGCAACTTCATTCTAGGCCAATTTAGGCTTGCCCGTATTCTCATTTGTTTTTTTGTGGCTTCTCTGAATCTAAATGGCCTGTCAATTGTTTTACCAAAAATAGGCCTTGGTAAAACACAATGTGAGTCTACCTCCACTAAACAACAATTTCCGATTAATTTCTCTGTCCAACTAATCCATGGGTCAAGATCAACCATATCGGTAATTACCAATCCCGATTCTTTAGCTAAATCGAGAAGATATGGGCCCCTAGTACCCTTCCTGGACACATGAACGATGTGGTCAACAGATAAGGACTCAGCTCTGTCTGCTACGTCCGCAGCACCCTCGAGTAAGAATCTGTGATGCCTGTAGGAAGCTTGGGGGTATCTTTCATCGATTCCATGGTATATCAGCAGGGGAACGTCTTTTGTTGAAGCAATATGAACCGCAGTGTCGAATGTCGGGCATTCATCTAATCTGATCGCCGTTCTCATCCAATGCAATACGAATGAAGGGTGTTCACGGACATTATTTGAACGAACTATGCACCTTTCTTTCAGGTGTTCAGGTAAGCCCAACTCTTCGAGCACATTTTATTTTAGGTGCACGGACCATTTCAAATGTCGTTATTCTAGATGTGACGTTTGTTGAATTGGAATAAATTGGTGGCAAAATATGGATAGAATCTAGTAGATATTGACTTAAAATCTCGTACAACCCACTAAAAATGAAATTTTTTGGCACAAATACATGGAACCCCTAATCAATAGATGCCATCAGATGGCCTTAGGCGATGAGACAGCTAATTTAGTTAGGAAGGTTGCAATACTTTCGGCAATTTTTGGCTTTATTGCCCATATTGTGGTATGGTTACTACACGACTTAGGACATATCGCGATATCAGGAGACTCATCAGAATTAGTTAAATCTCCACTTTCAACCCTGTATACTCCATTTTCAATCCTTTTGGCCTACGAAGTATATCAGCTAATAAGAACAATACCGGATTCGTTTTCATCATCCGTTGGGAAACAGTTTGAAATTGCCACTTTACTGGTAGTTAGAGAGGTACTGAAGAGACTGTCAGAAATTGAAATTACAAGTGATTGGTCAATAGGAGAAGACTTGGGGATCCTACTTGTAGAGTGTGCAGCATTCGTTGTCCTGTTCTATACATCTACTTACTATCACAGAATATCACTTGAAATCCAACATGAGAATGTTCCTTCAGATCAAGTTTCTTCTTTCATCTCCTACAAGAAGATCATCGCAACTGCAATGGTCCCAGTCTTCTTATTTATCGCAGCATTCTCATTTGTTAATTGGCTAAACGATGCCAATGATGGCGGCGGAGGGGTGGACCGCGGAATCTTCTTTTTGGAATTCTTCACGTTTCTCATACTCGCTGATATTCTGATACTGCTAATATCGTATTGGTTTTACACTGATTTTGCCAATCTCGCGAGAAATACAGGTTTCGTACTCTCCACTGTTATAATTAGAGTTGCTATATCTTCCACTGGTCTCTCTTCCATGATACTCTTCAGCCTAAGCGGGGTGCTAGGAGTCGCTATCATTAGAGCTTCCAGTAAATTCAATCTGGATTTTGGACGATACAACGACACAATTCAAAATTGACATAGGGGGATTAGCAACTTATGGATAAGAAATTCGCAGAAAATCTACCATGGCCGTATCACATCATACCCATACTCTCCGGGCTTTTTGGACTGATATTAGGTGTTAGAATAGTAGAACAATTTGGGCCTCTAGTGAGAACTATATTTCCATCCATTTGTCTGATTATTGGGGGATTTGGAGGATTACTACTTATCGGATACTTGTCTGATAATTCGAGCCTCTCCCCATAAATTACATTTTTTTCTCAAACGAATCGGAAGCGCTTGATATTGCCCCAATTAATCTATGAACCTCATCTTCTTTAGGCAGGCCTCGAAATATCACTCTCAGGAGGGTTTCCTGAATGCCCTGTCTTTTGTGTTCCTTTGTGGGCATTAGCCGTGCAAATCTAGAAACTTCCGATCTAAGTTGATCTCTTAATTTAGAATTTAAGAGCCTTCCACCAGTCCCTGGTGGGATGTCAGAATTGGAGTTTGTATACCACGAGAAACAAAGTATTGCGACTGCATGACTGAGGTTTAGTATTGGGTAGCCCTCCCATGTTGGAATAGTGACAAGGATATCGCACAATCTTAGTTCGTCATTTAGCAGTCCCTTTCCCTCTGGACCGAACACCATCGCAACCTTTCCGTCAACTCCAGATAGCCTCTCAGGTAGCTCTTCTGGCAAAAGGAAGTGCCTCATCGATGTTCTATCCCCATCTTCTCTTTTTCCAGATGTGCCAACAACTAGGGAACAATCGGAAAACGCCTCTCCAATACTGTCGACCTTTTTAGAGCAATCAAGAACTTCTTGCGCGTTCTTTGCCCTCTTCCTAGTCTCATCAGACCATTCTCCGGACCTACCGACAACCCTCAGATCCTTTATCCCGAAGTTTAGCATCGATCGTGCAACGGCACCGATGTTCCCATCATGTTCTGGATTAACCAAAACAATACAGATATTATTCGAGAAGGAAGGGAGCACACCTTCCCTCCTATCACCCATGACCCTTCGAACTAGTCTACAGTGATGAGTTATGCGCTAATCTACTCTGCGTTGTTTATACCGCGTTATATATCCAGCAATCCAATTCCTCATTCTTTTATTATCCACATCTGAAAACTCTGAGACTAGATGCTTATTCTTCTCGAAGTCATCTGTAAATTGATCGGGATATGTTTCCACCAACCTTAGCGCCCTTGACTTGATGAACGAAGGCCTGATATTTCCCATAATTACTCCTCCAAAAGCTTGACTTCCAAGGGAAAACCTTCCTCTCTTGTGCATACGACCTTAATTTTCCTCGGAGGATTCTGCATTCCCCGTTTCCATATCACATGGTTGATGGACTCATCAATCCAAATTTCCTCTTCCTCCGTTTTTTTCATGTGTTGGGCAACATGGCTCTTTACCTCCGCCATAGCTCTCTTGGCTCTGTGCGTACGTGGTACTTTCCAAGCCGCCCTAAGGGGTATTGTGAGCTCCTTTACTTCTGCCATTCTTTCACCTCTGAAGTTTTGAGCGTCTCCACATATGCCTCTTTGGGTGTGAATTGGTCTTTCTGTTAGTCCTCATTACAACCCAAACCGGTACCCTTTTATTTTGCTTAGTCACCTTATTGAGCCTCTTTTTTTTAGCAAAGGGCTTGTTTCTCGCCATTCTAGTACCCCTCCAGTCCCGGGTATCGTTTTTCAGCGATATCTCTTACAGAATGCGCGATTTCATCAAGCAAGCTTTGACCCTTTGCGCTGACAACTTTTCCTCTATTTACAGTACCTGCTGGGTTCATTGCATCTTCCAGAAGCCCCGATTCAGAAAGTTGTTGTAGAATTTTCCTAGATATGTTCCTAGATCCGGCTACTGCCTTGTTCTTTTTTACGCCCCTATCTTTGGCTCCTCCAAACTCTTGCGAAATTCTGTTTGTACCAATGGGTCCTTTCATTGCTACCTTTCGTAGTACTGAAGCAGACCTAGTATGCCACCAGTTTTCTTGGACCGGAGGCCTTTCTCTGTGTGTTCCAGTCTTTACGTGGGAAGCCCACTCTGGTGGTTTAATCGATTCTTCAGACCGTAATCTATCGGCGAGACCAGCTATTAAGAGGTCGGCGGGGACGTCATAGTACGTTGTCATTTACTCACCGTGCGGGCCGCCCGTCTCAAAGTCCGTATTTAACCGTGATGACACGGTTTTGAAACTAGCTGGTCTTAATTACGGTATACGACAAGCATTGAAAAATACGCTCCTATTGGTAGGCATGTGAAAAGGTCTCTATCAAAGAACCCGAACATGCTCAGAACCATGATCGGTACCGGTCTAACGCTGATAGTCCTACTAGCCTTCGCTGTCTACTCCAATACTGTAGACTCGGAGTACTACGAATACACTACGACAAATGAGAATCAACAGATGGAATTAACAATAGAAGAGGAGGGACAATCCGAATGGTATTTTTCAACCAACTATGCCATAACATGGGTGAACTTTTCAGTTGATGGAGCCCCAGTGGATTCCGTGTTAACCGTAGAGGCGGAAGGAACCAACTGGTCACATTCCCCCAGCCTTGGATTGGAAGATTCGAATTACATTTGCAATGAGCCAGAGTCGGATTACTCTAGTCTGATCGAGACTTGCGATTATAGTAGGACCCATTCAATGGTCCTAGAAAGTGGAAATGGAACTCTAAGGGGCAGAGTTTCACTAGAGTTGCCAATTAAGGGTAAGGGGTACCTCGAGAGCTCGAGTATTGAGGAAGCCACAGAAATAGCACAAAAGATGGTCTCAGATGCCAAAAGGACGATAACCTGGAAGATTTCAATAAGCCAAGATGGCGAGGTTGTCCCTAGCGCTGGATTGTTAGTGACAGGAGACTATGCCAAGCACGAATTGATCGAATTAGAACAATTTAAGATCGATCCAATTCAAGAGACAGTATACAGTTTCTCGGCCTTGGTAGGTTGCTTCTTCATGGCACTAGTAGTGCCTCTTATGATATATTTCGCTGCTAGATACAGGGAGACCAAAGACGAGGAAAAGAGATCGTTCATCGAAGAAGAATAAATATTCGTGCAATAATGATTTCTTTTATTCATATTATGGATTGCTGAAATTTAACAGCATCCATCGCAAGAACAGGTAGAATCACATGGATTGCAATCACAACATTGACGAGGCATAAAATCTGGTAAGCAAATTAATATTTAGACATACCGGAATTAATAGCTGAAGATTTCGGCATTTCTAAATTAGTAATTGTTTTCGATACTAATTATTTTGATTATTAATATTCGTAATCTCCACATAACCTAGGTTTAGGAAGTGGGCTATTGATTTGCTAACTCTTTCAGTCACAGGTGATATCTTCTCATTAAATTCATCATCCATTGCACTCATAATCTCGGCAATAGTATTTGTTCCATCCATCAAAAGCCAAAGTTTGGAATTCATATCGTCAAGTTTCCTCCTAACTTTCTTAGGTGCATTGAATATGTCAGATATCTTTGTTTCAAATTTTCCTAAGATCTTATCCACGGTAATAACTACTAGTCCATGTTCATTAATTTCCCAATCAACATTGGATCTTTTTGGAATCAAACCGTTCTCCATTAGAACACCGACAATATTAGCCAAGCGGAGGACATAATCCCTATTATGACAAATCCTATCATTTTCTTCTTTCCTCTTCTGAAGTTGCTTGCCCACCAAGTACCGACTCCGCTCAAAGACATTAAGAACAATGCAACGGACTCTGCAGATGTCAGAGACTCGGACGTCAACCTATCTCCTCAATTTTATTGTGTTCGATACCATAGAAGCAGCCAAAGATTTCACTCTATCCATGAGTAGATCATCGACTATTGAGCCATTTTCGTCAAATGCCTCCTTAATGTGTGGAACTGCTATTTGCTCAGGAGCTACCCAACCGTGTATCCATCTTGCAGCAATCCTCATATGATTCAGTGTGTTATTGCTATTCTGACCGCCAAGAGTAGCCATTAATCCGAATACCTTTCCGGAGGTATGTTTAGAATAAAGCCAATCCAGACTATTTTTCATCACACCACTCATTGTGCCATGATACTCCGGGCTTGATAACAAAAATGCATCTGCGCTCAGGGCCATATCTTGAAATTCCTTTACCACGCCATCATCCCAACTTCCCGGGGCACCGACTAACGGCAAGGGCTTCTCACCGTGGTCCCAAATAAACGTCTGAGCCCCTAAGGATTCACATTCTTTCAACAATATCTCCAGCATTCGCCCATTAGCTGAATTCAAGTCGTAAGTCCCGCATATTCCCATTATCACAATTTGATCGCTCACGACCTCAAATAGGGGTCCCTGTCTTCAATTATACCCACTGTCATCACTTGCCAATGCTTATCCATCATCGGTCTTCCCAAAGCAAACATGGAGGGTGGCATACATGAAATGCTAGATTTGGCATTGGAAAAGGCCAATTCAAATCAGATCTCAGAATCCATCGAATCTTACCAAAGAGTCATATCATTTGATCCCGACAATTCTACTGCTTTATATTGTCTAGGGGTTCTATACGCTAAGATTGGAGATCTGGACGAAGCAATAAAATCATTCGAAAAATCCCATAAATCATATCCCAATCACGGTCCAACTTTAGCAAACTTAGCAGCATTGGTGGAAAATCAAGATCCTGTAAAGGCTTCCGAATACGCCAAATTAGCGAAGGTTTCACTTCCGGATGATGATAATATTTCTAGGATAGCAAATTACGAGGTATCAGATTCACTTCCAAAAAAACTTTTCGTAAAGGCCAGAGCCCTCGAATCTGAGGGAGAAGAAAGAATAGAAGATCCTAATCCAAAAGTCTCGCCTCAATCAAGGAAATCTGAAGCGAAGTCTCTCACCTCAACTGGGGACCATTCTTCTGCAGTCGCAATTTGGAAAGGACTACTAAATGAGGCCCCAGAGTCACCGGAAATATGGAGAGGCCTTGGGGAAGCATTGTCTGCAGCCGGTTATGGTGAAAGGTCAGAACAATGCATGAATAGAGCTTACTCTTTGGAATTAAAACAAGAAGAACACATCAATGAAGCCCCTTCAGAGCAAATTGACCAATATGATGTTGAATCACTTATGATGGCAGCAGAAGAAGCACAGTCAAAGTCGGAAGAACCAGAACCGACGCGGGACTTAGAAGATTCAATAGGATGGTACAATATGGGGATCAATCTGATGAATGAAGGCAAACATGACGAGGCTCTTAGCAGCTTCGAGAAGGCAATAGGAGGTTGCCCACCTGAAGAGATTGAGCTTAAGATAAAAACCCACAACGCTAGGGGCAATGCACTTTACAATGCAGCTAGATATCCTGAGAGCGTAATTGCTTACCATACGGCAATAGGGATAGACCCCAAAAGTGTGAAGGGTAAAACTTTGTTCAACATGGGTTCATCATATGCCGCTGTAGAGCTATTCGAAGATGCAATAAAGTGCTTCTCACAAGCAATCGAAATAGGTCTAGACAAGGATGAGCTCATAATCTGTGAGACGCAACTCAGCAGGTGTAGGCTTCTAGCTAGAGAACAGGCAAAAAGGCAATCACGGGTTTGACTAGGCTGAAATGCTGACTATGACTGATTTACTAGTAGGTGTTTTGCTTAAATCGGCCACACTATCCAGAGGTATCAATACGTTAGACTCAGGAAAATATGTCGCTACGTTTCCAGGAGGAATGTCGTATTCAATCAAATACCAACCTTCAGAGCTCCTCTCTATCCCATTGTAATTTGATTTGATTGAAACTTCCTGATACTGCACCCATCCATTCGATTTCATATCTTTATGGTTCATCATCACCACTCTTCTTCCTCCAGAAATGCCCCTATATCTATCATCTGTCCCGTATATTGTTGTGTTATACTGGTCATGGGATCTTATTGTCATCATGAGAAATTCTCCATCCACTTGATTTATTCCATTTAGCTCATTTGAGATAAAATTGGCCCTTCCCGTACTTGTATTGAAAACAAGGTCATCTCTGGGTGGGTTGGGTAAATAGAATCCTCCATCCCACCTACATCTCTCATTATACCGATCAAAACCCGGGATTGTCCTTTCAATACAATCTCTTATCCTGTCGTAATTCTCAGCAAGATTTTTCCATTTTATTCCTGAGCTGCCAATTAAAGATTCTAATGACCCGGCTATCCCAGATACTATAGCCGGCTCAGACATTAGGTGTTTGCTTGCAGGTTGCGCCACTCCAATTGATGTGTGGACAACCCCCATGGAGTTCTCAACAGTCACCAATTGGGAATGCCCCCCTGTCATATCACTCTCAGTCCTACCTAAGCAGGGGAGAATAATCCCAGTCTTCCCAGTTATCAAGTGTGACCTATTTGGTTTCGTGGATATCTGAACTGTCAGCTTACAGTTCTGTAGAGCCTTAGCCGTTGCATTTGTATCGGACATCGCAGAAAGGAAATTCCCTCCCATAGATAGGAATACATTAGATTCCCCATTTGTCATACGCTTTACTGCATCTACGGAATCCGAACCTTTCCTGTAAACAGGCTTTATTCCGAACTCAGTTTCTAACGATTCGAGGAATTCCTCAGACGGGTCGTGATTTATTCCTACAGTCCTATCTCCCTGAACATTGGAGTGACCCCGAACCGGGCAGAGGCCTGCACCCGGTCTCCCTATATTTCCACCTAGGAGAAGAACATTGACAATTTCCTGTATTGTCGCTACTGAATTCTTGTGTTGAGTGAGTCCCATTGCCCAGCAGCATATTATAGAATCAGCCCTATTCATCAGTTTTCCCAATTTATTGATTTCCGACCTCTCAACACCACTCTGTGATACGATTTCAGACCATGATGTATTAGCTACAGAATCCCTGTATTGGTCAAAACCGTGCGTATGGTCTATTATGAATTGAGGTTGTTCTTCCAATAGTGGAATTATGATTTTCGCCAATCCTCTGAAAAGAGCTTGATCGCCATTGACTTTAACCCGGATATGCCTGTCTGCTATTGAATTTCCTGTACCCAATACTTCCAAGGGGTTTTGTGGATGTTTGAAACGAACCATGCCTGTTTCCTTTAACGGATTAATACTAACAATTGAGGCACCTGCCCTTTTTGAATCTCTAAGGGCAGTTAGCATTCTAGGGTGGTTAGTTCCAGGGTTTTGGCCTATCACTAATATCAAATCTGCCTTTTCAAAGTCATCAAGTTTTACAGTCCCCTTACCGATTCCAATAGATTGATTCAGGGCGACTCCTGATGACTCATGGCACATATTCGAGCAATCAGGCAGGTTGTTAGTTCCGATTCTCCTTGCTAATAGCTGCCATAGGTATGCTGCTTCATTGCTAGTCCTTCCGGAAGTGTAGAAAAGCGCCTGATCCGGTGAGTCCAGATTAGCTAACTCATTAGCAATAAAATCGAATGCTTCTCCCCATTCGATCTCCTCATAATATTCGGATCCTTCCTTAAGAATCAATGGATGAGTCAGCCTACCTTGGCTATTGAGCCATTGGTCAGATCTTTTTGATAACTCTACAACCGTGTTCTGTGACCAGAAATCTGGGTCCGCCCTCCTTGATGTGGCTTCATCAGCTATTGCTTTAGCCCCATTTTCACAGAATTCAGCTATTGTCCTTCTGTAATCGGGGTCAGGCCAAGCACATCCCGGACAATCGAACCCAGAGAATTTGTTGACCTTCGTCAGATTAGAGATGGTGCCCCTTACCCCCATTTTAGTCACACCGTGCTTCAGTGTCGAAATTATCGCTGGCATACCAGCTGCCGATTTACTGGGTTTTGATTTGCTCGGCACCCTGGAATCGAGTGGGGTTGTATGAACAGGCCTTTCACGCACGGACATTATAATCAGACACCGCATTTCAATATACTGAGGGTGAATAGAGTGTTCGAATACTAGTTTGGATGGGTATGAACGGTGGACTTAATGTTTTGACTAAATCTTTCTAGTACTCTTTTTCTGGGGACTCCCCCTCTATTGGGAAATCCTCCTAACACCACTGTAAGCCGTTAACGAATTCTCCTTTGCAAAACATATCAGTGTCTGGCCATGTTCTTTGGAAAGATCTACTGCCATAGTACTGGGCGCGCCAATAGCGACCAATATTGGGAATCCAGCAAGGAGGGATTTGTGCACTAGCTCAAATGAAGCCCTCCCAGACAATATACAAATCGGCTCAGTAGGAGGCATCTTCCGTTTTCTGAAGTATGATCCTACAAGCTTGTCCATAGCATTATGGCGACCAACATCCTCAAAAATTTCGATCATTTTTGCATCGGTTGTGAAACTACAACAGGCATGAGAACCTCCCGTCAAATCAAATATTTTTTGCGAAGTTCTAATCTGGTTGAGGCATTCAGCAATTACCTTCAACGAAATAGATGAAACCTCGTCGAGATCAATACGACCATGCATACCAAGGGCGTCGTCAATGGTACTTCTCCCGCAAATACCACAAGCAGAGCTCACGGTACTGGGTCTGCAGTGTACCTTAGGATCGAATTTTGACCCCCTTTGTAGAGTCAGAGAAATTACATCTTCCTCAGAATCAATTCTTTCTATATTGTCCATACTTGATATTATGCCTTCAGAATAGAGAAAGCCTAGAGCTAAGCTCCGATCTTCACCCCTAGTTCTCATGGTGACACCTAGATTATAGGTCCCATATTCTGGTGTGATGAGCTCTATTGTAAGAGGATCCTCCATTGTCACTGCATCATGTTCCCTCACAAGATCAGAGCCAATGATTCGCGCCACATCTCTCTGTTCTATGCCATCCATGTGGCTGGGAGTTGAATCTGATTGATATGTGTGATGTGAGATTATACCAACTGTTGAAATACATCTGTTTACACGTAATATCATGGGCATACTAGGGGGGGAAGGATTCTCGCTACCAGTTGTGACAGAAACACCCATTGTAGATGTAGACTTACAGTTTTCCGAGTCAGCAAAGAAGGCTCTGAAGGAAAACATGAACGGAGACGAAGATACTCACGTTCTTGTAATCAGTGCCCAATCAGGCGGGTGCTCAGGGTATTTATATGACATGAAAATTATTGAAGACCCTAAGGATAACAACTTCCAGAGACTAAACGTAGATGGAATACCAGTAGTCGTACATAACAAAGACAGCTCCCTTCTTTCCGGAATATTGGTGGACTACAAAGACACATTGATGGGAGGGGGTTTCCAAATCAATAACCCAAACGCCGACAGATCTTGTGGTTGTGGGCAGTCATTCGGCTGAGGTAGTCAATTGACGAACTATCTCAACGGCAACTCCGAACACTTCATTTTAGACTCCTCAGTGACTCTGCTCAAAGGTTTAGATTCACTGAAAGTTATTGATAGAACCGTGTCTACAAACCTGACAAGAATGGATAACTTAGGTCGACAAAGTACTCTATTCTGCGATGCTAATGGAAGAATTGTCGATCAAGTCTCAATTATTTTTATTGATGGCCAATTATTGGTAATTTCCGATAAAGAAGAATCACATGAAACTAGGAAAAAGTTGGTCACGGGCGTATCTTGGGATGAAGACTGTCAAGTGTTAAATGCCGATGATGCAATAACCCAGATTTTGATAGTTTGCAAAAATCCCGACCTTGTTCTGGCTAAATTTCTAATTGAATCTGTAAATTTAAGAAATGATAGAGTTTTGGAACATGGAGACCTACTGATTTCAATGAAAAAATATAATCATTGCCATATCATAGATATTATGGCCCCCAAGGAGCAGTTAGATGGTTTACTTACTTCCTTGGAGGAGTCAAGATCAAAATTAGGGAACTTAGGTCGATGGGATTTTCTCAGAATAAACAATGGCATTCCATCTTTGCTAGATTCAAGAGGAAAATTACCCGGAGATCTAGGAATGGGTGATTTGATAAGTTTAGACAAGGGGTGTTATCCTGGTCAGGAAATTCATGCTAGAATGGATAGTAGGGGAAAGTCTTCTAAACAAATGTTGATGATAAAATCAGAGACTAAATTAGAGGTTGGAAAAATTTTGATTGATGATGTGGGAAGAATTTTTGTGACTTCATCCGCTACTAACGGAGAAATCTCTCTATCCTTAGCAATTTGTGATTCAATAATTGGAGATCGAGCCCTACTCAATCTACCAGACGGTACCAAAGCAGTAGCTGAGATGCTTACTTCTGTCTGAATGCAGTATCAAAATCCTCGTCACCCTCTACCCATTCTGACAATGTCATTAATGGCACAAGTCTTAGGGAGCCTAAATTTCTGTTAAACAAATATACCATTGGATTGAAAACACCAACCATTTGATTTTGGAATGTCTTCTTGACTGACTCTCCACGATTTCTGAAAAAGACAATCTCAACAGTGATCCCTATGATGGTGGCCGTGTATAGTACCAAGAGAACACTGATTGCAAATGGCACAGGGTCAATTAGTAAATCTCCTGTTCTTATCTTAGAGCCATACATCATTTGCCTGGATAGCAAGAACAGGAGCCCTACCCCGACCCATGGTCCCAATTTTTCATCAACATAACTGTCCATGGGCATAATTTTCCGATTAGTTGGGTCAGCGAAAGTAAGAGTGCTCTCAGTAGCAGCCCTAATAACAGAAATTGCAGATACTAGAATGATGTAAACTAAGGCGCTTAGTAGAAGTACATGAAACGATGACAAGGGGGCGTAAGAAACAATCAGGTATGCAAACAAACCGAGAAAAACTGTTGTTGGCATCCTGTGTATTGATGCAAGAACTTTGTCAAGTTGTTTCGCCCCGTCATCTAGCCTCGGTATCCCAATAATTTCCCATCTTGTATATTTCTGGATAAGAACCGCAACAAATGACAATACCTTTTTTTCTATCAGGACCCATTCTATTAGTCTAAGTAGAGGCATCATCGGAATCGTAATTATGGCTGCGAATATGCCGACTAAAGGCCATAAAATTAGACTTGGGAATAATAGAAAGTGTTGTAATCTAAGTTTATGAAGAAGATCTGACTCAATTCTAGCCTGTCTGTCTGAAGTAAGGTGTACCTTTCTTGCCTCTGCATCCAACTCAGATCTATATCGCACCAAAGGCATACCCGAGTCGAGAACTCTCCTAACTTTCTCTCTATAATGTTCGTGCTCTGGCTCAATACCTACCCACCATCTCCATGCTACGGATACAGGCATAGCAAAAATCACAGGTGAGGCGAGTATGAGTAGGGAGGTAAATAGGGCCTCTAGGTCGTCTGCCACATACTCGCGTAGAGACTAATCACAATAATGAAACGGTCAATTCTTATGTTTTGAGTGGCTTCATAGTGCAGTTCGGTAGTTCTCAGAGACTATGGACCAATCTACCACATTCCACCATGAGCTGATGTAGTCAGCCCTACCAGGACCGTATTTCTTGTAGTATGCGTGTTCCCAAACATCTATCCCCATAATCGGAATACCTTCTCCCTGCATTATCGGATTGTCCTGATTTGGAGTGGAAAGAATACAAAGTGACCCATCTGATACACACAACCAAGCCCAGCCACTTCCAAATCTGGTCATGGCGGCTTTATGGAACTCTTCTTTCATAGAATCAAAAGATCCGAACGCATCATTGATTGCGCTGGACAACTCTCCTGTTGGCTCCCCTCCCCCGTTTGGACTCATAATATTCCAAAATAATGAGTGATTCCAAAATCCACCACCATTATTCCTAACTGCAATATTATCAAAATTTTCAATCAACAACTCTTCAATGGATTTTCCATCCATATCCGTACCGTCGATTGCAGCGTTTAGGTTTGATGTATAAGCCGCGTGGTGTTTGCTATGGTGTATCTCCATCGTCAAAGCGTCAATGTGTGGTTCAAGTGCGTCATACGCATATTTTAGTTCAGGCAATTCAAATCCCATATTTTATCGGTTGTGATTAGGGGGTTGACATTTTCAATCCTACGGAAGACCGAGTCTCAAAATATTGATGCGCCCAATACTCTCAGTCATAGCATGGGTCGGGTAGCAGTCACTGATGGTATGTCGCCAGATGCTATATCAATGTTAGAAAAAGCAGGGCACGAGGTAATCGTCGAACATCATGATAATGATCGAATCCTAGAAGGATCACTTTCAAAATTCGATGCGGTGATAATCAGAAGCGCAACGAAGCTTCATAAAAACCAAATTAAATCATCAGTGGTTGAAAATGGCGGAATCAAATTCATTGGGAGGGCAGGAGTAGGTATAGACAACATAGATTTGGATACTGCTACTAAACATGGCATAGTAGTCTGTAATACGCCCGGAGCTTCTACAAAAAGCGTCGTAGAGCTTACTATTGGCCATCTAATTGCTTCCACGAGGCACATAGCTACTGGCGATAGAAAATTGAGGAAGGGAGAATGGGCCAAAAAGGAACTTAGGGGTTCAGAGATCGGTGGAAAGAGGCTCGGACTAATTGGTTTTGGCAGAATTTCTAGGGGCGTTGCTAAGATCGCATCGGCTTTTGGTATGGAAATTCATGCATTTGACCCGTACGTTAACGAAGACATTGAAGGGGTGACGCTGCACAAAACTGCCGAGGAATTATTTGCAAACTGCACTCACATATCCATTCATTGCAACCTTACGGAGGAAACCCGAAATTTGGTAAATTCTGACATGATTTCCCTTATGCCTGGTATCGGACTAGACGGGACTAAATGCGGCAACCATATCGTAAGTTGCGCTAGGGGCGGAATAATAGACGAGAAGGCCGCTTGTGAAGCGCTGGAATCCGGGATGTTATCATCACTGGCATTGGACGTGTTCGATATTGAACCACTCGGTGATAGCCCACTTCTAGAACAAGAAAACTTTCACGGAAGTCCTCACATAGCCGCCTCCACGCATGAAGCACAAGACAGAATAGGTATAGAAATGGCTTCTTTACTGATAGAATTCTTCCAATTCGGAAAACCTAGCTATTCCATAAATTAAAGATAATCCGTGACAAGTTTAATGTCAGATAGTCCTTTGTATAATTATGGTCGTGGGTGGTCCTTGCTCTATTAGTGGCTGCAGAAGATCCACTATGTATGGTTCAACTAGGTGCTACAAACACAAGGAATTAGCTACAGATGATGATTCATACATAGAGCAAATCCAACCACATTCTGTGTCTAAAGATAATGCAGGCTCCCGGATATTATTCAATATAGATGGTAATGATTTTTCCATATCATCGAAGAATATTGACGAAATAATTGCCAAAATATCCGAAGCAAATCAATTCTGGACAGTAGAATTAGGTCTAGATTCCAATGAATTCATTCAATATTCAATAGATAACGAAGAGTTAGAACATTGGAATGATAGCAAGATGTTAGAGTCTGTGGAAATGAGTCATAAAAATGCACTATCTACTCTAAAAGAGAAAATCTCCGACCCAAATCTGTCCGCGGGTTTTTGGTGGAAAGTGGAAGGTGGGGAAACTAAGATAGAAGATAGTCAAAACACTGATTTTTTCTGGAATTTAATCGCAATACCCGTAGCTATATTTTTTGTACTAATATTAGGTATGTCATTTTTTTCCAATTCTGGAAATGCGTTTCTCAGTAATATTCCAGCTGAATTATGTTGCTACGGACTTATGGCAATAGGTGGCATGAGAGCCTCTATGAGTAGAACAAAAGAAGGTAGATTTGAAAATAACTAATCAAATTTCGATATTGTGCATAGACCTCAGAGATTTTCCAAATATTTCCAATTCAGGAGGAAGATCTATTTTCGATATGGGCGCCTTCAATGAGATTCCGGACTCCTTCTTTTTCTTCCAAACCATCGAATTGAAAGCCACTAAACTTTCAGTAAGGCATTGCATAGATTCAAAATCTTGAGAACCACATCCATCAGGTAGCACTGGAAACTCTCTTACATCTACAGAGCTGGTGCCATACAATGTAGAGCTTAGATAATGTGTGAAAAAGGGACAAATTGGACTGAAAATACTCATCAGGTCCCTAACTATTCTATGCAGTGCCCATGAAGATGACAAGTTTCCATCATACAATCTAGTTTTGGACATCTCTAGCCAATGACTGGGGAACACACCAGTGCCGAAAGACTTGATTGCCTGGGCTGCTGAATAGATGTCTATGCCCTTCCAGGATGAATTTACTATGGTCAGGGTCCTATTAAACTCAGCCAGTATCCAGATATCTTCCGGTTGTAGATGGGGGGGCGTCTCGAGATCTTCGGGCACATCGAATTGGCTAGCAAACCTTGCAATATTGAAAATCTTTGTAAGCACCCCGTAATATTTCGTCTCAATCTCTTCTGGATTGATATGAAAATCATCTCCTACCTGGGCATCACAGGCCTTCCATAGCCTGAAGCATTCGCTTCCAATTTTATTCGCCTTCAGAACTACCTGCTTCCCATCTGCTCCCTTGATTTTCCATGAACCGGTTCGGCCACCAGCCCCACATTCTAGAACGCTATCGGCGTCTATTCCGTTGCCAAGTGATTTTGACATCTTCCTGCCCCAAGGATCCATTCCTAGTCCATCAACCCAGATGTTTTCAAATCCCGGCTTGTCTAAGAGTAGTGCACTTTTTAGTAAGGTATAGTACAACCAAGTCCTTACAATTTCTTTTCCTTGAGGTCTGATGGACGTTGGGAATGCCCTCTGGAATAATTCACCGTTGCTAAGATACCCAGATACGTATAAATTTGAGTTCGAGGAGTCCATCCAAGTATCGAAGACCTTCTCTTCCCCTTGCAATTTTCCTAGATCAGATAACATCTCACTATATTTTCCTATAACAGTTTTTGAATCTCTGTCTATTACTTCTGAGTCAGATGGAGGATCTTCCCTCCAAGGCTGAACATAAGATCCAGATGGTGGCACTACAATCTTGGTTCCATCCTGTGAATACCAGATTGGAACTTCAGTATGGTACCATCTCCTCCTACTAATGGGCCAATCTATCGATACACTATCCATCCAGTCATGAAGGAACTGTCTGTTTCTTTCAGGAATAAATTTGCTTTGGTTAGACAATTCTCTTAGCCTATCTTGTATGTGAGTTTGCCTAACGTACCATTCCTTCAAGAGAATTATCTCTACCGGGTTGCCCCCTCTTTCGCTTACTGGGACTTCTTGATCTTTCTCTTCTATGCTCTTTATCAATCCAGATTTATCCAGGATAGATATTGCTTCTAGCCTCGCTTCTTGTACTGTCAGGCCACACAAAGGCCCTGACACATCTGTCATTCTGCCATCTAGGTCAATGGCAACGTATGGCTCTAGACCTAACTCCCTGAATATCGATACATCATTCTGGTCTCCAAAAGAACAGACCATTAGAACACCACTTCCAAATTCCATTTTAACTGAATGATGTGATTGAATTTCAACCTCCTTGGTACGACCCGACACGGCTATTGGCAATCTCACCTTCTTTCCTACATAATTCGTATATCTGGAATCATCTGGATGTACCACAACCACGCCACATGCACAAATCATCTCTGGCCGTGTTGTTGAAATTACAATCTCTTCATTTTCTTCCGTGGTCCAGGTGACATGGCATAGGCTTGTCTTTCTAGTGGCCCTCTGTACTTCGGCATCAGCGATTGTCGTGCCTTCTACTGGGTCGTATAGGTTTGGCCTAAGGTCTTCAATGATATCTCCTCTTTTGAAGAGATCTACAAATATGGATTGGGAAATAGCTCTGTAATCCGGTGAATCTGTTAGATATTCATTATCATAGTCGCACGAAAGGCCCACTCTCTTTGCCGTCTTGCGCATGGCTTGGGTATATTCCTCTATTGTCTCCGAGCAAAGACCCAAAAATTCACCTCTATCATAAGTCCTCATTTTTCTTCCTGTTTTTTTCTCAACAGTAAATTCAATGTTGATGCCGTTCCGGTCAACTCCCCAAGGGAATCTAACCTCTTTGCCTAGCAGTCTCTGACTTCTAGCAATAACATCTATCATACTGTACTGTGCCACAGCGCCAATGTGCCAAGTTCCGCTAGGATAGGGTGGAGGGGTATCAATTACGAAGATCTCGCGATCACTAGTGGGATCAAAAGAATATCTGTTTTGATAAGATCCGGGCTCAAAATGACCTTCTTGAATTCTCTTTTCAAGGTCTACGCTCCAACGTTTATCCTTGATTTTGGGCTCACCCATGTTAATCTCCGACCAATTGGCAAAGATTTGTATTATTGACGGTTCCCATCCGGTCAGAAAACACAAGTTCTCCTGTGTCTACTTCCGTGGGGTTGAAGGTATGCAGTTTCACGTAATAGTCGGAGGGTCATGTCGATAGGCGGAGTAGGAGGTTCGGATCGAGGTCGTTTAGACTCGAAATTTGATAAATCCAAACATGATACCGGTGAAATAACGGAGAATCTTCAGACTTCTTTCACTAGGCTCCCTAATTTGATAAGAAGGCGATTAAGAGAAGCCGATGGGTCATCTTTAATCACAATGTTTCCGGTAGCTGCAGTCACTTTTTCACTACTTTTTACCTTGTTCATCTTACCTCATTCCGGGATATTAGATTGCAGAGATGGATTTGATAATCCATCTCTCTGCAATGAGGAACCTGCTTTGAACGTAAATGGGGATCTTGAGGTGTACCTCCCTACTGACGATGATCCTTACAGCGTCAAGAACCTTATCAAAGAAGTAGAGGACGATTGGACAACAAATGTCATGGTAATATATGTTGAATCCTACAACTACAATGTAACAGATGTGAGCATTCTTGATGAAATAGATAAGGTAGAGAGGGGGATAAATCCCACCAGAAATGATGCGGGTGAATACGATGACGTCATCTATGTCCTTTCAATATCAACAGTAGTCAAAGAAGTCAACTCAAGCGCTGGAAGAGTTGTGAAAGCATTTTTCTCTGGTCTTGCGGAGGCAACAGGGAATCAACAACTATCTGATGAAATTAACGAGACAATTGACTCGCAACAAGACATAATCGGAAACTATG
This sequence comes from Euryarchaeota archaeon UBA462, assembly GCA_002506755.1. Taxonomy (GTDB): domain Archaea; phylum Thermoplasmatota; class Poseidoniia; order Poseidoniales; family Thalassarchaeaceae; genus UBA36. The sequence continues at coordinate 79,672 of DAYD01000016.1, read as the reverse complement.
CCATACCCGAGGAACAGCAGAGAGTTGACCAGATACTACAAGAGATGCCAGAGAATGCTTTAGACAAACTAGTTAGGGATGTTGGAACGGCAACTGAGGACAAAGCATTCCGATGGAATAGAGCAGTAATAATAATTGGTATCGCAGATGATACCGGAGACAAGTCAATTGGAGATATCGTGACAGAGACCCAGTTAAAAATTGATCAAATAGCCGTTGATAATAACTGGGGAACTCCCAATGAACAAGGTAACTGTGACGATGAACAGAACGACGGGTCCGAATTATGCCTAAGGATGACTCTTACGGGACCGGCCCCACTAACTAACGCGGTCACTGAGGAATCCTTCAACCTATTTTGGAAAGTATTTCCTATGGGCGTAGTCTATGTAGCAATAGGATTGTTCCTATTCCATTGTGACCTACTTCAGACGGGTAGGATTCGATGGGTCCAGGGCATCAAGGTCTTGATCATATCCGGTCTTCCCACTCTGTGTGCGGTTTGGATAACACTTGGAATGATAGGTTTTCTAGATTATGAAGTCACGATGACCGTAATTCTAGTTGGCCCTATTGTACTTGCCTTGGGCGTATCTTACGGTTTACATATTACTAACAGATATGCAGAATCAAAGGGGACTCCCCATGAAAAAATGGCTGCTGCTCTCAATTCAACTGGAAGGGCAGTTTTTCTCTCAGCCATGACCACAATAATTGGATTCATATCCCTTACATTTGCTCCTATGAAACCAATTCAAACAGTAGGATGGGCATTGGCTGGTGGAATTGTAGTAGTTTACGTAATGACTATGTTAATGGTTCCCAATCTAACTATCTTACTTGATCTAAAGAAACCTTCACATCCGCCTCCTAAGGTATTTGTAGCTGCGGTAAATATGCCTGTGAAATGGTCCAAGATTACGTTAACAATCTTCCTCACCCTCATGTTAATTTCCGCCGGCTATAATAGGCAAAACGTAGAGGAAAACATAGACTTACTCAAAATGGCGCCAAATGAAGTAGAAGCAGTTCAGAAAATGGATGTGTATTCACAAGAATTTGAGGCCGGACAACCCGGCTTTTTGCTGGTTGAAGCCGATATCCAGGCTGATCCCGATTTAGGTATAGGATCTATAACGGCAGACCACCCGTATGCTAATCTCGAGGGAATAGAAAATTTGGAGATTAGGTGCAATGATGTTGAGAACGCGACTGCTGTGTCTATTGTTTTCCTGATGAAAGCTATCGCGGTCGGTGTCAACGTTTCGGGTACCCCTGTCTATGATATTATCGAAGATACCCCATTGCCAGAACCTATCAAGGAGGTCGCAGAATTAATATTCGATAGGGAACAATCGGGAAATGTTTCATTTTGGACTATTTTAGACACACTAGATGCTCAAGAGGACGACGGGGGACGCCAGATTCAGAACTTCCTCTTGTATGTATTCTACAATAGCATGACAGATGAAATGAGGGAGTTGTTTATTTCACCCGACTATCAAAGGACCCTGATATACATCGATATGCCATTTATGGACGTTAAAGCTACAGAAAAAACAGCTATTCAGATAAATAATTGGGCTAAGGCTGCAGGTGACTCCGCTAATCCCATAGACGTTCTAGGCGACAGGCTCATTGGTGTAGCATCAGTAACAATAGAGGTCAATAAACTCATAGTAGACTCCCAATGGACATCCCTAGCCTTCGCTCTTGGTTTTACTATTCTGACACTTGCCCTCGTTTTCCGGGATATTAGATATGCGTTGTTAACCACTGTTCCCGTAGGTTTCACCGTAGCTATGCAATGGCTAGTAATGGATAATGGGGGAGTATCTCTTTCTCTCGTCACAGTGATGATTGGATCCATTCTAGTCGGCGTGGGCATAGACTTCTCAATACATATTGCAAATCGAGTTAAGGAACTTGGGGGATCTATTGAAGCCATTCGTACTTCATGTGCCAGCACTGGAATGAGCCTTTTCGAAGCAACAACAGTGACGGCTGCCGGATTAACATGTGCTTATGGAATACCGATTGAGGCAATACAACCTTTCGTGACTGTTGTCATAATCCTATTAATTGTAGCAGCACTTTCGGCTTTACTTCTTCTTCCTGCAATATATTCTTTCATGGTGACCTCAAATCTTGGACTAACGGGGGGGATGAGCGCGATGGTCAAATCCTCCGGACTAAATTTGGCCAAAAACACAAACGAGGCATCTAAAACCGAAGTTTCAGCCATATATGGGAATACAAATGATGCGTGGTAAATAATCCGGTAATTTGATTGTCAGGACCAATACCGCCAATCATGGCAGAATATTGGTTGATGAAGAGTGAGCCTCACGTTTATCCATGGGAACAATTGGTCGAAGACGGCTCCACTCACTGGGATGGCGTGAGAAATTACCAAGCTCGAAATATTATGAGGGATAAAATGTCAGTGGGGGACTTTGTTTTGTTCTACCATTCTAATTGCAAACCACCTCATATTGCTGGTATCGCAAAAGTGTCTAAGGAAGCCTATCCTGATTTTACGGCTCATGATCCAGAATCAAAATACTTCGACCCTAAGTCTTCGGTTGAGAACCCTCGTTGGATGATGGTGGATATCGAGGCTTATCGTGAAATGACCAATGTGTCATTGCCAGAATTAAGATCAAATCCATCTCTTGAAGGGATGCCATTACTGCAGAAGGGTCAGCGACTATCCGTTCAACCAGTATCACAAAATCATTTTACCATCATTTGCGAAATGGGTGGAGTTGATTTATCAGATATGGGGTGATAAAATCACTTATTCCATAATTGCTCAGTGCCAACAAACAGGGAATTTTGGAATTGGTGTCCAGTCACATTGGTTTGCCTCTGGTGTTGTTTGTTGGGCAAAAGCCGGAGTAGGTGCCGTGGCATCTCAAGCCATGGCACTAGTTGATCATGGTCCATTGGGCTTAGAAAATATGAAGGCCGGAGAATCAGCGTTCGCTTCTCTTCAAAATAGATTAAATTCTGATGAAACCCCTGAGATAAGACAGGTTGCAATGATAGATAGTGAAGGAAATGTGGCCGTACATACTGGGTCACAAACTATACCTGAATCTGGTCATATTGTGGGTGATGGTTTTTCATGCCAGGCCAACATGATGTGGAATGGGTCCGTTTGGGAAAGTATGTACGATAATTTCTCTCAATCTGAGGGAGATCTCTCACGAAGGATACTTTCATCTCTTTATGCCGCACAATCCAAGGGAGGAGACATTAGGGGGATGCAATCGAGTAGAATATTAATCGTATCTTCAGACCCTAAAGAAAAACCATGGGAAGAAACTATCCTTGACCTAAGAGTAGATGACCATTCTGATCCATTATCCGAGCTTGAAAGACTACATGATTTACATGACGCATATACTTCATTTGAAGACACAAGACTACGTAATCGTAATCATGTAGACGTACCTGAGTTAGCGTTTTGGAAGTCAATAGAGCTCGCAAATTCAGGACGCGAAGATGAGGCTAGGAACTTGTTCAAAGTTGCTTCTGATCATGACGATTGCTGGAGGGAATTGCTCATTAGATGTTCCAAAAACGAGCTTGTCGGTATTACCAAAGTAACATTAGAGACATTGCTTGGTGACCACTAGCCAGTGATCAGTGGGCATGTCATCGGTGGACGCTCGTCACCAATGAGAATTTGGCACCAATCTCCTCCGTCCCGCATTCCCAAGGCATCCAGCATCCCCGGTCGGGCTGCTCGCTTCCGCGCCTGACCTGGTTCCCGGGCTTGAGACGTTTACCAGCTCCCTCCGGAGCGGGTTATCGCCAACCTGGATCTCTTGGGGGCGAGACATCGACGTCAACCGGTACTTTCCCAGAGGTTCGTCTGCGCCGCCCTCAGACTTCGGGTCACCATTTTCGACGATTTGTGATAAATAGAGCACGTCAACTCCCCCCCTAGCCCAAATATCGCTCGAGTCTTCTCCCCTATGAATGTGACCAGTAATCAAGATTCATACTTTGAAGGGCATCCAGTTTGAATTTCAGACGATTCCAAAACCCAGGATCCATTGTAGTAGGATAATATTCCTCGAACAGCAATCGTTCGCCCCTCTGCGAATCCGTCTGGTACGGGTGACTTCGAATAATCGACAACGACACTTGACCCTGAACCATCTAGTTGGAATGTTAACGGATCAGAATAAACAGAGCCGTTTGCGACAACCCCCCTAACAAAAACCTCTGAATCTTGGAAATCATTCGGTGAACTCATCAATTCATCTACAGTATACTGGGTTTGAGGATCTACTGATAACATCATCAATGTGAACGCGGCAATAGAAGATAGAAACACGAGCGCAAGACGAGTTCTCCTAGTCCCTGCCATGATACAATCACACAATACACCTCTAAATGTGTTTGTACCCAACTGCTTCTTTGATAGTTGTAAAACCCGCTTCTTTGACCTTCCTCTTTAATCCCTTTACTATACTGGATACAACTGAAGGGCCGTTGAATACCATTGCAGAATATAATTGCAGTAATGTAGCACCGGAGGTAATAGCTTCCCACGCAGATTCAGCGCTATCAATACCGCCGACACCTATTATTGGGATTTTGCCATCAGTTTCAGAATATGATTTGCTAATTACCTCCAAGGATCGTGATTGCAATGGTCTGCCAGAAAGCCCTCCATCATTTGAAAATGCCTTTCTCGATTGAGTATTGATTGGTATCGGCCTTTTGATTGTAGTATTTGTTGCCACTATGCCATCTATTCCTAGATTCATTGATGCAGAGATTGAGTTAGATATTTCCTCATCTCTAGAATCAGGCGATAATTTTAGCAAAATCGGTTTATTATCGCCCTTCCTTTCCCTAATTCTATTACAAGATTTCAAGACAGAAGATAGATGGTCAACCGTCTGCAGATCCCTTAAACCGGGCGTATTAGGGGAAGAAACGTTCAATACAAACAAATCAGCGTGATCCCACAACATATCCAAAGTAGCAGAATAATCTTCAGCAGCGTGATCGTTAGACACTTTCTTGGACCTGCCTATATTTGCAGCAACAGGAAATTTAGGCCATTTATCTGAAGTCTTTCTCTCTATGAGCCTCTTCCTTACCTCTGACGCTCCCGGGTTGTTAAAGCCCATCCTATTGATCAGTGCTCTATGCTTATTCGCTCTGAACATCCTCGGTTTTGGATTACCATCTTGGGGATATCGTGTTATTCCACCATACTCACACCAAGAAAATCCCATTGCAGACCAGGATAGCAGGGCCTCGGCTCCTTTATCGAACCCAGCCGCTAATCCCAGGGGATGATGAAATAACTTCCCAAATACTTCAATTGGTAATTCTGGTGACTTGTATACGCTATTCAGCATCATTTGCCCAGCGTTTGTCTCACCAAATCTAGACAGAGTTTTGATGGATAGTTTATGAGCGGTTTCGGAATCTACAAATTTCAGAGCGGGTGCACCGAAAATCCTCCATCCTATGCCCATGTTATTGCCAAAAGGAACTCTTCTTCAATCGTTTTGCAACAAAATCCACTATTGGTCCAATCTTGCAATAATCTGTTCGGCTTCGCACGCACGCGCGCGAGCGCGCGCGTTGGGTAGTCTTAGGATTACTCATGTTTATACAGGGGATGTATCGGCTGGTAATCTCATTGAGGTCATTTTTTGAAACTGGTAATTCTTGAGTCGGGGGCAAAGGCCCGTACTATCAAGAAATATTTGGGCAAGGGTTGGTTGGTCGACGCCTGCAACGGACACGTTCAGGATTTGCCATCTGGGCGGAATACTAAGGATAGCTCCAAGGCTATGTGGGCATCAAAAAAAGGTGAGCTGCCCAATCCACCATGGTCATGGACAGACAAGGCTGAACAAATAATGGGAAAAATATCAGCAAAGGCTGAAAAGGCTGGAGTAGAGGAGGTTTATATTGCAACTGACCCAGATAGAGAAGGAGAATTCATTGCTTGGAGATTGAGTCAAATCTTATCCAATTTTTCCCAAGTTTTTCGGGTTTCATTCAATGAGATAACAAAAGATGCCGTGACCGATGCAATATCCAACCCAAGGAATTTGGACATGTCTTTGGTTGAGGCTGCTATTGTACGCAGACTAATGGATCGTCTCGTCGGTTTCAGGTGTTCCAAATTTTGCCGGTCGTGGAAATTACGTTCAATGGGTCGGGTTCAGACGCCTACGCTAGGTTATATAGTCGATAAGGAATTAGAACGAGAGGCCCATGTTCCGAAAGAATACAACACCGTCTCTGGGATTACTAATGGTGTTGAAATCAAGGTCCGGTTTCACGAATCTAAAGATCCAGAAGCATGGAAAGATGACGATGGGAAGTATTTTCCAGACAGGACGTTGGACTCGGAAAAGGCTAAGACTGCATTTTCAATTTTGCAATCTACAAAGGAGGTAAAATTGAATTCTGTCAAGGAGTCTATTGCCTCAAAAAAACCACAACCCCCTTTCACTACGGATACTATGCTTCAGACCGCAAGCTCAAGCCTTGGATGGTCAATATCAAAAACCAGTGGCATTGCATCTAGCCTCTATCAGTCTGGTCATATTACATACATTAGAACTGACTCAACCAGAACAAACAAAAAGGCTCGAGATGTTATTAAGGACCACATTAAGAGAAAATTTGGAAATGATTTTTTGGGCGATGGAGTCGGACAAGGCAAGAGTAAGAAGAAGGGATCCGTTCAAGACGCACATGAAGCTATTCGCCCGACAAATCCTGAATCCGAGGACATAGATTCGGACAAAGATGGAAAATTACTATACAAATTAATCTGGTCAAGGTTTGCTGCAAGTCAAATGTCTAATTCCATAAGGGAAAGAAGAGCTCTAACTTTTAGTTGCGAAGGAATGGAAGAATCGATGTATGGCACAACATCTTGGAGAACACACTCGGGTTGGGAAGAGGTGTTCATCTGGAATCGGCCGAACGTTAGTTCCGTTCCGCCGAATGTTTCATTTGACAATGGATCGGTTTGGCAACTAGATGGGCCACCAGAAATTACAGTTGATTTTACCAAACCTCCGAGAAGGTTTTCCGAGAGTTCGATAATTCAGCAAATGAAGAAAGATGGCATAGGAAGGCCTTCAACATATGTTTCAACAGTTTCAAAGCTGATAGATAGAAAATACGTCAAAAAAGAAGGAAGTGCATTGTCTCCAACAAAACAAGGTAGAACCTTATGGCTAGAGGTTGCACCATTTTACAATCGTACCGATGTGTATGGTGAAGGGCTATTCTCATACAAGTTCACGTCCAGTATGGAAGACAATTTGGACAATATTGAATCGGGAGAGGCAGTAGCTTCACAGAAATGGGATGAATTTGTAGATATTTTTCGAGACCTTCACAATGATGCTCTGGAAAAAAGGAGAGAAAAACCAACACTGAGGCAAGTTCAATTCTTGGAGAGTATACTGAGCCGGGTGACTCGGGAAGAAGCTGCAGAAATCATTGGAAAAAAAACAGTTTCGGATTTGACTGGCAAAGAAGCAAGAGAGATAATCGACGGACTAGGAGATTCAATCCAAGGTAAGCTACCAGCAAGTGAAAGACAAATCGCTACAATAATTAAGCTACTAGATAAATTAAATTTAACCACGGAAAAAGTACTTTCTGACATGGGTTTGGTGGATCTTAACGACTTATCTGGAGGTAGGGACGGAACGGCAAGTGAATTGATTGGCAAGCTGATTGATTTGGATCGATCATCCCCTGCTACGGAAAGACAGGTCTCAACTATCATATCAATGGCTGAAAGTCTAGAAATGGATCTCGCAAACGCAATGGAAATAGTTCAAACCGAATCCATCGAGACAATAAACAAATCTGATGCGAGTACTCTAATTTCCACTCTAAAAAAGCAGATTAATTCAAAAAAACGTAGAAAAAAATAGTTTAGGTTGATACGAGTCGAGAAACCATGAGACCTGAATACGATGTTGTAATCATCGGTGCCGGGCCAATAGGCGGATATCTGGCAAGGAAACTCAATGAGTGGGGCCATAGTGTTCTTCTCATCGAAGAGCATAATGAAATTGGCAGGCCTTTCCAGTGTGCAGGATTAATAAATCCTTTAGCTATGAATAAAGTCGAATTAGGAGAAACTGTACAAACCAGCATCTGGGGGGCAAACATACACAGTCCAAATGGCACTGTAGTTAGGGTTGGCGTTCCACATGTGGATAGGACTTACTCCGTCTGCAGGAAGCTTTTCGATGAGGCTGTCGTAAGGCAGAGCATAGCTTCTGGATCTGAGATTATGCTTTCCACCAAACCCATCTCAGCCACAATCGGAGAAGAATATTGCATAGTTGAGGTTGATGGTCCATCGGGCATTTCTGACATTAAATGCAAGTTGATTTGTGGCGCTGATGGAGCTCACTCATGGGTACGAAGGCAATTTAGAATGGGCAAGCCAACTGAAACCATCATTGGATTCCAAATCGAGGTGACAGGATATCAAAATCGAGAAGGAACGCTTGATATGTACACTGGTAAATCTGTATCCCCTGGATTCTTCTCTTGGGCAATTCCCTCTGGTGAGACTACAAGAATAGGTACTTGGACAAAACCGGAACTTATGGACGGGGTTTCAAGCGAGGAGTTTCTGAAAAATTTGATGTTTAAGTCCCAATTTAGACATAGGTTCGAAAATTGTGTAGAGATCGGTCGTTATTGTGGTCCAGTGCCTAGTGGAATAGTCAGGTTCCCACTAAAAGAGAGAATTGCATTATTCGGAGATGCGGCTGGAATCTGTAAGCCGACCACAGGAGGTGGAATTGGCCCCGGATTCAAACAGGTTGACATTTTAGTACCTAAACTAAGTAAATCACTAGAGGAAAACAATCTTAGTGCCATTAGAATGAAGAAAGTCTCATCCTCATTAGATGAAATGCGAAAAGATCAGAGAAGGAAGAGAGCCCTTCGTGACGCTTTTCTAACGGAGATGGATGATTATGAGTTGGAAGAAATCTTTAGCGTTTGGGCGAGGCCAGAAGTGACTCAGTTAATTAACGAAGTCGGGGATATAGAAAACCCAATTCCCCTCGGGATTAGAATGCTCAGGGAAGTTCCAGAATTTAGAAGACTAGCGGGTAGGGCGGTAAAGGCCGTTTTGTGGGGGTAATTTATTGCCATCATATATTCAAAGGATACGGTATCCTCCATTTGAATTGGGGAACATGGACCCAAATTCCGTACCAGTTTCTGAAGCACTAGTAGATACAAATGGCCTCTATGTCACAGAATTCACAATTGGAAATGATGATGACTGGTTAGTTGAATGGAAAGAAATAGGGTCTGAAGTACCACCTAAGCTTAGTATCAATGGGAACGTTGGAACAAAAATGCCCTCTTTCATCGAGAATTCACGATCAGGATGGTATGTTAATCCTGATCCATTACATAATTTGTCTAGAAAAATGATCCTACCCGTCGTTTCTCTACTGATTGTCTCTCTATTCATACATGCTATTGAACCTGGCTTGGTCGACCTAGGAATATTTGACAATACGATCGCTGGCTCTATTTCCATTGGCCCCCTTGATTATCCGAGGTTACTATTTTTTACATTCCCAATTTTCCTTCTGCCGCTACTATTCAGGACTATTGCTAATTTTAGAGACATGTCAAGACAGTCTTACATCAACAGCGACCCATTTGTTGACCCGATGACAGAAATAACAGTTTCTAAAAATGGGTGTAAGCTATCAATTCCTTCATATCCCGAAGAATTGGAACTCGTTAGATCCCGGGTTCAAGTGGGAATCGCTATCCCAGAGAGGAGCACCGTGCTCGCTTCTCTTGGTAGAAATGAGGGAGGTCAACCATCTCCGGGCATGTCTACTAAATTACCGGACAAAAGGATTGCCGCAGGTGATGAGTCCGGTACGGGTGTAGGGGAAGCCACACCTATGCAGGTTTCGACAAGAAGGAGTGTGATACTCGAGCCTTTTAGAATTATGGAAACCGGAGATTGGTCAGTAATTCAAACAAAGGAAAACAAACCTATAGTGGACCTAGATCTCAACATCCCTATCAAATGGCCCGGTACAATATACTCTTCCCTAATTGCAGTTCATTGGGAGATACTGATAGAATTCAAAGATAGCCTTGGTAGGGAGGTTAAGTGGGTTTCTCCATTTGTGATGCCCCAGAGTGAGGAGCCGACTTCCTTGAATATCGCGCCAGTAAGGAGCGGAAGAGCTGAGCTATCTAACTACTGACTGTATGCTTTCTGTATGTACATTTAGAATATTGTAATCTGAGTCTCTCTCACAAGGAGTGTATCCCGCATCTAAAATTGAATTCTTGAGCTCATCTATGGACGCATCTGTTTTGGTAGTACCAGATGCTGAAACCACGTTTTCCTCCATCATTGTTGATCCAATATCATCCGCTCCAGCATTCAACGCAATCTGAGCCACTGACAAGCCCATTGTGGGCCATGAAGCTTGAATATGGCTAATATTATGAAGAAATAACCTAGAGACTGCCACGTGTCTGAGGTACTCGACCGAACCTGCACCTAGCTCAATTCTATTGGTGCCCTTGTTCATCTTGCCAAAGCTATTGTTCTCCAACATAACCGGCCATGCTATGAATGAGGTAAACCCAGTAAGTCCCTTTGAGACAGACCTATCTTGAAGGTCGCGAATTTTTGACATGTGCTCTACTCTGTGTTCAATATTTTCTCCGAAACCAAAAACATTGGTTGCTGACGTTGTCAAGCCAATTTCCTGTGCTTCTTCCATTACTCTTAACCAATTCTTTGCAGAACCCTTCAAGGGGGATATTCCCGACCTAACAGAATCAACGAGCATCTCTGCTCCTCCTCCGGGAAGCCCATGCATACCTGCATCCTTGAATTCTGTAAGTACTTCCCTTGTAGTTAATCCAGAAACTTCTGCTATACCCTCAACTTCTATTGGCGAGAAGCAATCAAGCGATATTTTCGGGTGTCTTGCTATAAGTTCGGTAATCAAATCAGTATACCATTTGAGCTCTAAATCCGGGTTGACTCCGCCCTGCATCAATATCCTGGAGCCACCGATTTCCTCCAATTCACGGATTCTTTCACTGATCTGATTTATACTCTGTGTGTAATTTTCTTTATGCCCCGGTGGCCGGTAGAAGGAACAAAAATGACAATTGATCGTACATATGTTCGTGTAATTTATGTTCCTATCTATCAGATAAGTTACTATCCTACCTGGAACTCTCCTTTCCCTCATCCTATTAGCAACGAATAGTAAGTCATTCAGTGGGGCTTTTTCATACAACAAAACAGCTTGTGAGGTTGTCAACATCGAAGGATTATCCGATAATTGATCTTTTAGAATTATTTCAATCTCTGACATTTTTAGACACCAATCCCTACAACCTCTTCTATATCTTCAATGGTTTTAGGAACCATGTCAGTCAACACTATAGGTCCATTATCCGTTATTAATATGTCATCCTCTATCCTGATTCCGATGCCTGAATACCTTTCAGGTACGTGAATATCATTTCTCCAACTTCCAAAGTATAGCCCCGGTTCGACTGTCAGAACCATCCCTGATTTTAGCGTTGGTCCGGGTTTTTTGTCTCCTTTCCTGCCTCCTCCAACATCATGAACATCAAGACCCAGTAAATGCCCTGTACCATGCATGAAGAAATTCCTAATTGGGCCATCTGGATCCAATTGATCACCTAGTGCCTCTTCTGGCGAACAGTCAAACACACCTAGGTCAACAAGACCTTTCGCCAAGACCTTAGAGGCCGCGATATGGAATGAATTCCAAGCAGCACCAGCTTGACAGGCCTCGATACCTGCAGTTTCAGCCTCAAGAACGACATTGTATATTTCTCTTTGAGGTTGGGTAAACTTGCCGTTTACAGGCCATGTCCTAGTTATATCAGAGGCGTAACCATTGACCTCACAACCCGCATCAACTAGTACCAAATCCCCGTTATTGATTTTTGATGAGTTCTCTTTGTAGTGCAATATCGTAGCATTGTCTCCCCCCCCTACGATAGATGGAAAACTCCATGTGCTCTTACAATTCATAAAATGCCCTTCCACAATTGATTGAATTTCCCACTCCCCAATACCCGGAAACGCATTCTTCATGGCCAAAATATGCGCTTCAGTTCCAATCCTGGAAGCCTCCTTGATATGCTTAATTTCCCCTTTGCTTTTTGTCACCCTCATTCTATCGATAATTATTCTAGGATCCAATATCTCTCTAGAATCTGTTAGGGCTGAATCTAGTTTGCTAGAAATGCCCTGTATGTGAAAAATATTCTCCGCATCATTGAGAATCTGATTGATTGTAGGTTCTAGGTCTTCTATAGATTGGGTATTGTCAACCGGCCAATCCCTTGCACCTTCTGGGCCAAGTCGCCTTCCCTCCCATATTTCCGATTTAGTATCCCTGGGCGGTACAAATAACGTAGATTGGAACTTTCCAGAAATGTTCGATGCTAGGAAAACACCTTCGTCACCATTCCAGCCACACAAATACAACATGTATGAATTGGGCCTAAATGGATAGGCCACGTCATTTGATCTAATTTTCTTATCATTAGTGGGAATAATCAGACAGGTTGATGGGGGTAATTCTTCGAAGAGGCGGTTCTGCCTAGAGAGGTACTCCTCATTGTCGAATGGCAGATTCATAAAGCCTGCTTGAGATTTTAGTATATTTCTCTTTGTAATTCAGTCCCATTTTGGGATATCGCTGATATTTTTGTTTTCAATAGATCTTTTAGAGGTTGCATATATCAAAAACAAGCAGGAAAGTATGAAGCCAATTAGAACAAAAGGAGGTGAGCCATCACTTTGGTTATCTACAACTTTTATTGATATCATCGATGAAGCTGAGTTGTCATCTATTACTTCCAGACTTAGCAAGAATTCACTTTGTACGTCGGCCGGCCAGCTTAGATCTCTATTTTCACCTTCGTATACTGGTATGTTATTTATCCTCCATATATACCTCAATGAATTTTGATCATTCTGTGTATCGCTTGAAAACGATGCATCGACAAAAACGCTTAGCTCCTTTGAGATGGATATCTCATCACCATCGTATACAGGTTCTCCATCGATTAGAAGCCTAGCTATGGGGTGTTGATTCTCAACATCAAATGTCAATAGATCTGTATAGGAGTTGCCGGCATTATCAATCGATGTCAGAGAAATCAGATAGGTACTAGATGTGTTAATTTCGACTGTAATAGACCTAATATCAGTACCCGATTCGACCATGATATGCCTATTGTAATCGTCCAAGACTTCGTAAACTGACCAGACGTAAACTATGCCCCCAATCCCCCAATATTGATCAGAAGAATTTGATGCATAGAATGTAATTGGAATTATGCCCTCATAAGTGTGTTTGGGGCCGTTTATATGCGAAGTTGGAGGGGTATTATCTACTCGAATAGGGACACAATACTCCGACTCGAATGTACTGAATGGGTCTCTGCTACTTACAATGACATCAACCCATCCATCAGGAAATTCCGATACATCTATTGGGATTGAGAATTCCTCTGTTTCCCATAAAACTTCTGGGTAAATTCGTTCCGAATCTAGAGTTGTTAGAGCATCCTCATAGTTATCGCATTTGATATAGTTAGATTGTCTCAATGTATACGAAATTTCTGGAATCGAACCATCTTGTGTACTTGAAATCCCATATAAGTATTGGATGTCTGTAGCCCAGTTATCGTGGATGTTGTCTGGCAAATAGACCGTTGGTGGCAACACTTCTGAAGTCGCAGCGTCATTGTCATTGTGTATTATGAAAATTGATTGGTAATGCTGAATTGGTTCTAATTCTGACTCTTGGGCCTTGATTGAGAGTATACATGAACAGGAGGGAATTGTCTGGGCTTCTATCGAGATCTCAAATGTCCAAACAGATCTACTTTGATTCCCATCTAAAAGATAAATCGAATCTGTTACATCTTGGAATAAAACAGAATTAACACCTGAATGCAACTCCCAATGTACTAAATCTGGCTCGACTTCATTTTCTATGAATACCGTAAATGATATTGTCGACGTCAATAATATTCCTTTTTCCAACGAATGATCAATAATTATCGGATTGCCAGGAGTGCTATCTTCTGCAGAAACGACGGATTGGAGGGATAAAGCGGATAAGAATATAATCAGAGCGATAGGTAATCTCAATTCCAACCGATCCCTGCCCATAAAACTCCGCGTTAACAGGTAGTATTGAACGTCATCCCATGTTGATTATCTATCAGAAATTCTCATCTGCCAAGATAACTCATCCAGCCATAGCGTCAAAGTAGAGCTGTCTATGTATTCCTGACTTGTACTTGCCGATAGTACGCATTCGCATGCTGCCGATGCCAATAGTGCAGCATCATGAAGTGAAAGTTCTGCACCGAGAGCCGCTGCCAAAGAAGCTGCTGCGGCATCGTGCATGCCAATTTGTTGGCGTGCTACTGGAGCCATGCATGGCATATGTATACTCGCGCCATCTTTATGGTGCAAATACACCCCATCTATCCCTCCTAATACTAGGATGCCATTCCAATCATATTCTTTTAGCAGCTTTTTTCCTGCATCTTCGTCATTTTTTGCATTCATTCTTCTAGTGAGCAGAGACAATCCTCTCTTCTCGAATATGACAACTGTAGCGCCTTTGCTTTTGTCAAGTCCTGTGAGCTTGGGATCAACTATTGACGGAATGCCCAAATCATTGGCTTTCTTGATTAATTTCTGGGCCCCCTCTTCAGAGACTACTCCTTTGTCATAATCTGAAATTACTAATGCACAGCTATCATTCATTGAGGCCATTGCATTAGATGTCAGCATAGTGGAAATATCTGGGTCTAATGACTCATTTGGACCCCTGTCGGCCTGAAGAAGAATCTGTTCCCTGTCAAGAAGACTTTCCCTGCTTCCAAAAAATCTAATTTTCGTCAAAGTCTTTCTGTCTGGTATGGAAACAATATTTTCCACATCAACTTCAGAGGTTTTTAGACTACTTAATACGGCCTCTCCTTCCGAATCTTGTCCCACAAAGGTGTGGAATGAGACTTTCATACCAAATGATGTGAGGCCAATAGCGATGTGTGCTGATGCTCCAGCTGACTCCTCTGATCTGATGATCTTTAGAACAGGAACGGGTGCAGTTGAATTGAGATTATTGGCAAAACCATGGTGGTATCTATCTAACATCGTATCTCCAATCAGAGTCACCTGAGCACCTTCTATGGACCGTAGAAGTAATATTAGCCTCTGCAGGCTCTCATCCCTATTCTTGATTGGATCTTCATCCATGTTATTCGGAAGGGGGATGAGGGAAAGAAATTTGGGGATAGCGTCTAATTCTAAATCTCTCCCGAACGTACATATGGATCACACCGAGCAAGGCTGGGTTTTCAATGGATCTTCGGTAAATAGACTATGGGAAAAATCAGCATTGGGTAGGATTCTGGATAATGGACAACTTATCTTATCATCAGCAGAGTTGCTATTTTGTATTAATCATAGAAATATTTCCCCACCAAATCAAGATTGGTTAGCTAAGAGTGTGACTCACGAGTCTGGTTTATTGGAGGAAGCAGCGGTCCTTGAGGCACTCAGAGTCCCAGGAAATCGGGTAATCATCGGGGAAAACATTGCTTTGTTGGGTTTCTACTCAGCATCAGGTAGTTGGGCCTTAAGGTGGCCCTCAAATAAACACCCCAAATCAGATCTCCCAGAGTCAGAGATAATATATTTTCATTCTGAAGACAAATTCAATGAAAATGAGCTCTATGAATGGTGCAAAGAGGTCACAGAACTTGATAGAATTGCGGAAGTATTGGTAGTGGATGAAGAGCAATCCGTTGTGACATATAGATTGAATATTGCAGATATTAAAGGCAATATGGGATCTATAGACTTATCACTATTCAAAAAAATCGTAGAAATGGATCACAAAAATACCGCATCAGGTGGAGCATTTTTCCCGAATGTAATTGACTGGCCCTTGGAAACCGTTGGAATACCTCTTCATGGGGGTAGACAAGTAGATTTTACAGAGCTGAATATCATACATTCACTTGGGAATTATGAGGCAGAATTGGATTTGGAATCATCGCCTTTAACCTTGGAACAGGCCTCTAAAATTGGGTTAAGCTTGTCTTCTAATCTCTTACTTGATTTATGGGGAAGGGGATTGAACACACGATCTGGATTCAAATATGGTACTAGTTGGAGATGCTATCCCGGTGGCGTTGGAGAAGGTCATGCACCGTGGCTCGTCATAGATCCATATTCCAAGAAAAGAGAATACAGTACAGAGGATTGGAGCGACGCGTGTTTATCTTCGAGGCTCGCGGCTGGGGTGAACAAACGATGGGCATACCCGCTACGATTAGATGGGGCTTGGAAATTTTTAGAGGTATCAAGGCCGCCCTCAGATTCTAGGTGGGCCAATCCAACTAGGAAATAGTACGTTCATTTCTACCTGTTGCGATTGAAAAGGAAAGTAATATCAGTACCACCATTATTGCATTTGATGGTGCTGCTAACCAATTTAATGGTCCAAACGGCAAATCTCCTTCTGAAATAAGTACAATTGGAATTCTTTGCTCAATATTATCTGTATCAATGATCACCAACTCTCCACGAGCAATCATTCTTGGTTCTAAAAGACCATTTGGCTGAACATCGAGAATAATTGGATCTCCTGGCTTGTAATTTCCGGTTGTGACTACCTCGGCAATCCTAGACACGGGGCCATCGAGAGTGAACCTGTAGTTCCTGAGACCTTCTCCCTCCGAAGTGGGATAAAATTGTACGACAGATGGCCCATCCCATGGAATAGTCTCCTCCAACTCCTGTTCGTCTAACCTGTGATTTACAACAAACCATTCCAAAGAGTAATCCGTAGCCAAACCATCTGAACAACCAATGGACCCCGTCAACGTACCTTGTCTAGGAATCCCGATAGCCTCTATAATCTCAATTTCGGCATATTCAGTGATTGAAACAATTTTTTCATCCAATAGAGATGATTGGACGCTTAAATCACAGTCTTGTGATGAATGTACACTGGCGAGTGAGGATTCATTTTCCAAGAGTACAATAGGATTTCTTGGCGTCAAGATAGTTATGGAAGGATCACCAATATACTCATAATTTAATATTGCAGATTCATTTTCAATCGATGATACTGTGATCCTCCAGGGTACTGTTCTTCCGCGGTTATCTCTAATTTCGTGACCACCATAGCCAATAATATCTCCAGATGTAAAAACATCATCTTTGTCTCCGTAGTCACGGGCTCGCAAAAGGGCATCGTTGCCATCCGCCTCAACCACTTTGGCCCATGGCTTTGTAGGGTCTGTATTGACTAAATTCGATTCCATATCACCAAAAAATAAATCCTGTTGCTCAACTAGTATCCCATGCCCCGGAAGTGAGCTATCGAAGCCGTAATCCGATCGGTAAGATATCCATATGATCTCTCCTGGAGCGATATCAATACGGATTGCTGATCCTCCTAGCCAAGCTGGACTCAATGTGTAGGATTTATTTTGGAAGGCGTGGACTATTTCGGGATCTGATGCTCCAATAATATTCAATGTGGATGCCGAGGGAAGTGATGGCCTATCACCATCTCCCAACCAATTTCCGCTGGCCATAATATCCCAATCTCCGAGACCATGCCATGATTTAGTTGGGGAATCGCTGTGAACGTCGTAGAGGTCGACTGCTCCCATCTGGTGAAGCATCTCATGAACTAATACGCCGACACCTCCGTGGACAGATGCCATTGTATAATGTTCAAAGGTAAAATCACCAATCTTTATGGAATCATCAAATGGAGAGAAGTGACTCCATATTGAAGACGACGGTCCTCCTATTTCTTGCGGTTGACCAGAATGTAGGATTAGCAACCGATCAATAACATAATCCCCATCTAAGTCCCATTTAGATAGATTCATGTCACTCATCAGTGAAAGTATGGTTTGTTCGGCTAAAATCTTAGCCCCCCCGCCATTTTCGCCAACATCTCTTTCAGAATTAGAGTCCTTGCCCCAATATGATTCGGGGTAAGGGGATTGCCACACACCAGGAATCAATGTTTCATTCAAAGTAGAATCACCACCACTCATTTGTGAGATGTACTCATTAGCGGAAAATTCTCCAGTGAATAAGTCTTCAAGTAACGTATTTGGAAATGGTTTGTTAGGCATTTCGACCCTGAGTATAGGCCATTTTTCATCTGAGTATAGGCCCACGATATTAGAATCAGACGACTCTTCTGTTTCCGGTGAGGATCTTATAGTGTCATTAACTACTTCAGAATTAAGTCCCACGGCGGCGGATGAAACTAATAATGCTAGAGCTAGGAATGGTCTAATGCCGCCAACTTTCACCAGATCACCAGACTAATGGTCCCCACTGCCAGATTTGAATCCAGTGCCATACTGCTATACTGATGTATCACTATGCTGATGTTCTGTCCACTGGGGCATTGCTACTGGAACCATTCTGGAAATTCCATCAGCCAGGGCAGATACGATTATCGAAATAACAAGCTTTAGGCCATCATATTCAACTGGAAGTGTTAGAACTAAGAGGCTAGCTGATATCGCTACTATTCTTAATCTAAACCTTGAGTTCCCGTTTTCTACTAGTCCAAAGACTCTTGAAAGGCTTAGAATAAGTATCGTTATTGCCCAAACCAATAATACCCATGTGATACCAATACCGATGGAAAAAATAGAAGCAGCATCGTATTTTTCGCCAACGCCTATCGAAGAGTTGAATTCGGTAGCTAAATCAAAAATATATGGTATTCCATAAATCCAGATAATCAGAATCATTACTGGGACTAATGTTGTTGTCAAGAATAGGACTGAAACCAAATAGGTTCTCTCACGTGGATATAGGCCCGGTTTAGCAAATCTGTATATCAGGATAGATGATAAGGGCATTAATGATATCAACGAAAACAGTAGTACGATCTCCCATCTCATCATAACCCATTCAAATGGCGAATATATCGATAGGTTCTCATTATTGGGGCCAGTTGCAATTGTAATGTGACTAAGCCATGTTTCAATCATATCGGAAGTAAAGTAGGACCAAAACAAGCACAAGATCGAAAATGCAATAGCATTTACTTTGAGCAAATCGTGTCCTTCAGTAAGGTGATGGTGTAGGTTTGTGGTTTCTGGTGCCTGCTCTTCCATACTTACATCAAGTCCTTGACTTCTGGGTTGCTTCTAGCAGCCAAAATAGTCCTGTAAACCCCATATCCCGCCCAAGCACTGATGAAAAACGCCGTTCCGACTAAGAATTCAGTAAAATCGACGTCTTGGAAAACTATGGGAGAGTCAGAGGAGCCCCATCTAACTCCAAAGTAGAAAGCTATCACCGAACCAGCAGCCCTCCTGAAAGCTTCGGGATATGCTAACTCCAAAGCCAAATACTCCGGTCCATCATCATATTTCCTCTCTAGGATTTCCTTCTGTAGAACAGCACCTACTATTAGAGCTACAAGACTTGTCCAATAAAACAGATTACCTTGTGAGAAAACTCTCTGAGAGATCTCATCTTGACGTTCTTTCTCAAGTTGTTCATCTGAGATTTCCAATAAGAATAGTGAGTCATATGTCCCAACTGAGACAGTTCTGGTTTCGAGTGTTGCCCCGGATTCTGTAGTAGTCACGGTATCTTTAGGGAATATAGAAAAGGATAGTATGTTCCAGTAATCCATATCATCTGGTATTCCGCCACCATCAACGGAATTGCCAACAAGCCAGAATTGAATTGGGCCGACATCCTCACTCGGTGCCTGCCAATTGACTATCCAGATCCCATCCAAATCGGGTTCGGAATGTGATATGTCGTCTGGCCTTCCGTCTGCATAACGAATGTCTTCAGATTCATCCCATGAGAAATTGCCAATACCATCTGTGGACATTAGGAACCCAGCTTGAACATTACCTTCACCTCCAGAGAGAGTCAATGAATCCGCTACTTTGACTGTCATCTGGTATTGTTGTGATTGCTCGTAAACTAGGGGTACTCCTGTCACCATTACTACCGCCCTATCAGAGGGGGCACCGTTGTTATGGCATGAGCATCCATACTTCACAGTAAGGTCTCCGTCTGAATTAACCGCTCCCGGCCCGTTGCTCATTCCAAAAGCTGGCAAAGATATAGCAACAACCAATATGAGGCATGTAGTTAACCTCAGGATGCCGACTCGCACAATACCACCAATACATACTCGGTTGAAGGTGTCAAATAACAATTGGGGGTAATACTCCTCACAATTCCTTGATGGCGGCGTTAAGCTCATTCATCATTTTCTTGCCATCACCGAATAGCATCATGGTTTTATTTTCGTAAAAGAGGTCGTTATCTACTCCTGCATATCCCACTGAAAGGCTTCTCTTGATTATGACTACAACTCGAGCTTTGTCGGCGTCTATGATTGGCATGCCACCTAATGGTCCGTCGCCAGTTCTGGCTACAGGATTTACAGTATCATTCGCCCCGATCACTAACGCTACATCTGTTTCTGGGAGCTCTGAGTTTATGTCATCCATTTCGATCAATTGTTCATATGGAACATTGGCTTCAGCCAATAACACATTCATATGACCCGGCATCCTTCCTGCTACCGGATGTATCCCATACTTCACTTCCACTCCTTCTGATTCAAGCAGATCAGCGAACTCTTTCACGGCGTGTTGGGCCTGGCTAACTGCCATACCATAACCAGGAATTATCACGCATTTGCTTATACCATCACATACCATTGCGACTTCCTCGGGATCACTACCTACCTTGGTCCTAGTGACCGATTCCTTCCCACCACCTCCAAACGATTTGAATAAAACGGCGGTCAATGTTCGGTTCATCGCTTTGCACATTATGAATGTCAAAATAAGGCCAGCAGCGCCGACCATAGAGCCTGCAATGATGAGAACATTATTCCCAATAACAAAACCAGTGAATGCCGCCGCAATCCCAGACATCGAATTTAGTAAACTTACAACAACCGGCATGTCTGCTCCACCTATCGGTATTACGAACAATATCCCCAATATCGAAGAGGTCGCAACAAGTGCGTAAACGAAGTCCTTGTTAGTTGGGTCATTGATACTTAGCCAGATTAGTGAAATTCCAGCTATTAGTAGGATGGACTTGACAGAATTCAGCCAAGGTGGCCCCCAAGTAGGGAAGCTTACCCATTTACTTCTACCTCTATCATCCTTTTTTGTGAATGGTATGTAAAATCCGCCCCTAAGTTTGCCCATTGCCATAAGGCTTCCAGTAAGTGTTAGCCATCCAACCAGACCAGAAAGCCCAATTGCTATCCATGTAGCATATAATTCAACAGTACCTTCTAACGGGATTTCATTGGTCTCTATACGCTTGAGGACTTCAGATAGTGCAACGAGTGCAGACGCACCCCCTCCAAAACCGTTGAATAGGGCAACCAATTCTGGCATTCCCGTCATTTCAACCCTAGTCGCCATTAGAATTCCAATTACAGAACCTATTACAAGTCCACCAAAAATTAGCTCTAGACCAATAATTCCTTCATTGTAAAGTTTAGCCATGGTGACCGCCACGGCTAGGAACATCCCGTATGCTCCGAGCCGATTTCCTTGTGGGGCCGTCTTGGGGCTTGATAGCCTCTTTATGCCGAGGATGAATAGCGCTGCGGATACAAGATATCCAATATCCCATACTACTGAATCAACCACGATATCACTTCCTTTTTTTACCAGCGATCATCTCTAACATTCTGTTGGTCACCATGAATCCTCCAACTACGTTGATCGTAGCCATAATTAAGGCAAGAAATGCGAGCCAAGCAGCAATACCGGGATTACCGTTATTGAATTCGCTATTGGAAAGGATCAACGCACCCACTATTGTGATTCCAGATATTGCATTTGCACCAGACATTAGAGGTGTGTGTAGTGTTGGTGGCACCTTACTAATTAATTCGAAGCCTAGGAATATTGCCAATACAAATACAGTTATGCTAGCTACTAAGGCGGCTAATGTTAGTGTCATTTGAAAACCTCCATCAGTCGGGTTTGATTATCATGAATATTGCCATCATGACATAGTAATACGCCCCCCATTCCCATAACATAGAACTCGCTGCCCTCCGAAGCCCCGACCAAAACTTCGTCTTCTAGGTCAATGAATAGCTCCCCTTCCCGTACTAACGTGGATACGAATGTGGTCATATTGTTCGAATAAAGCATACTAGCGGTTGATGCAAGCTCCCCCGGTAAATTAGTGGTGCCAACTATTGTCACACCATTATCTGTCGTGTAGACCTCTCCGGGCCTCGTGATTTCACAGTTTCCGCCTACGTCCGCATTCATATCCACTACAACCGATCCTGCCTTGAAGGTAGCAATTGCGGTAGAGGGGACAGTAATTGGTGCTGGCCTGCCGAAAATCCTAGCGGTAGTCACTATAACGTCAGCATCTGATGCAACTTCACAAACAGTGTCATTGACCTTTTGTATAAATTCAGGAGTAAGTGGTTTTGCATAACCCGACTCATCCTCAAAGTCATCCATCCCATCGACCTCAATGAACCTGCCACCAACAGATTCGATTTGTTCAGCGGCAGATTTTCTTACATCCGAGGCATAAACAATTGCCCCCAGTCTTTTTGCTGTTGCAATGGCCTGAAGTCCGGCAACCCCCGACCCCATAATTACAAACTTACATGGACGAACTGTTCCAGCACTGGTCGTCATCATAGGAATTCCCCTCGGGACATGAGCAGCGCCAATTAGTACTGCTTTGTATCCCGCGAGATTATCTTGGCTAGAATTTACATCCATAGCCTGAGCTCGTGAAAGTCTTCTAGGGATCATGTCCATACTCATCAGGGTAATTTGCTTAGAAGCAGCAACTCTGACATTGTCAGGATTTCTGAAAGGGTCTGCTACGCATACTAGTACTTGACCAGCATCCATTTTTGAGACATCAGGGGGAGAGATGCAAATTACAACTTCACACGACATTGCTTCTGATCTTGTAGAAACCGAAGCACCTGCTTTCAGATAATCATCGTCACTATTGTGGGAATTTAATCCTGCATCAGATTCAACGACTACCTCGAATCCAACTTTTTGGAGTTTCTTAACGGATTCCGGAACCAAAGAAACTCTATTCTCAATAGTGGGTTCTTTTAGCACACCTATTCGCACAATTTTTCACTCCAACATTTATGTACATTTAGTCCAAATGAATGCCATTATTGAAACCGTCGGCTCGACGGCTTCAAATGATTTATGTGAAAATTATGAAATATCCCAAACCAAATACAACAACGTCGCAAATTGCATGAGATATCCAACACACCAAGATTGACCTATACTTCACATAAAGCCAAGACCATATCCCCGCAGCTGAAATTAGACCGAAGCATGCGATCAGTGTTTGCCACCAAACAAATCCATAAAGGTGTAGGGCAATCGCATGATGTAGGGTAAATAGCGATGCTGAAAGGAAAATTCCCCTAATTTCGTTTCCGACGAGATCTATAGCCTTAGTTGTCACAAACCATCTGAATAAATATTCCTCGAGGAGGCTATTGAGGAAGATCCAGTATAACATCGCTGCAAGATATATGTGAATATCTGTAAGTCCCGTCGATTCCAATCGAGCAATCATTGAGTCCGTATCTATGGTATCCTCGAACAAGAACCAGGAAAAGAGTATGATTACTGACATTAAAAAACCTGTAATCAACGCCATGGTAATTCCTTCTTTTTGAGGCAATGATTTTGCGTAGGTATTCCCTTCAATCTTGAGATACCAATATGCAGGTACAAACAATAACCAAATCTTACAGACTATGAAAAATGTCTGGGAAATTATTGGATCCGTATTAAATTTCAATGTGAACAAAATTGATATTGATGGCACGAATGATACTAAGATCAACGGTAAAATTGCACCTTTTGCTTTACCCATCCATAGTCCGTAAAAAGTGGGACATATATTTACCCCGCCGGACGCAGTTGCCCGCAAAGTGCTAAGACGGGTATGTGTTGCGAAAGGTATGGTAAATGGAGCAAGGAAAGTTGCGGTAATCGGTGCAGGGAACGTAGGAGCTACATGCGCCTTTGTTCTAGCTGAGCGAAAGGTGGGGGAGATAGTCCTACTAGACATATTTGAGGGGTTTGCTAAAGGAAAGGCTCTGGATATGAGCCAAGGTGGCAGAGTACTCAATTATGATGGTCGTGTCACTGGTACCAAAGACTATGCGGATATTGCTGACTCTGATGTAGTTGTAGTCACATCTGGTTTCCCCCGACAACCCGGAATGACCAGAGAGGACTTAATTGGCAAAAATGCTGATATTATCACACAGGTAGGTAATGGAATCAAGGATCATGCGCCCGATTCTGTTGTGGTTATGGTCACGAATCCGTTGGATCTGATGACCTATCATATGCAGAAGATTACGGGTTTCGATCATGGGCGAATAGTTGGTCAGGCTGGCATACTCGATAGTGCGAGAATGACACATTTCATTGCAGAAGCCGTCGGATGCAGCAATGAAGATGTGCAGGCTATGGTTCTTGGGGGTCATGGGGATACTATGGTCCCCTTACCCAATTACACAACGGTCAACGGAATCCCAATCAGACAACTTCTTACGGAAAAGGAAATACAATCAATATGCGAAAGAACTGCTGGAGGTGGTGGAGAGATCGTGAAATTACTTGAGAAGGGTAGTGCATTCTATGCCCCGGGCAGTGCGGCAGCGATTATGGCCGAGTCAATTTTGGATGGCAGAAAGAGAGTACTTCCTTGTAGTGCTTACTTAACTGGACAATATGGGATGAAAGACATATACATTGGAGTTCCAGTAGTGCTTGACAGCAATGGTGTTGATAGGATTCTAGAGCTTGAATTGGAGGAAATGGAGTTGGAAAGTCTTCAACGATCTGGAACATTCTACAAGGAGCAATTAAGCTCAATTTTAGGATATTAGGCCAAGGCGATTAATGGCATGGAGTAGAGGTGTCGTGGCTACTGAATATCTTCATCTAGAGCATGATGGTAAAATTCTACTTGTTGATAAATTTGGGAACGGCCCGCAAATACCAGTTAGGGGCAGGGAATTTTGTCCAGATGGCTCTATATTTAGGCTACCAAGTCCTGAAGAAGCCCGTGCATTGGGGATAAAATGGGAAGTAAAAAGAGTGAACAGGATTAATCTGATGGATAAGGAACATGTGATAACATATGGCACACCATTAATTTCTTGGCCCCAAAACTGGGCTTGGAAAGACTGGGTTATAAGCGATAGTTGTGTAGATCCCGTAGCTAGAGAGTCAGTTTACACCACATTGCATAGAGTAGTCAGCAAGGTGATAATCTCTAATTCAAAAGAAGAGATTCTGATGGCCAAGGTGTCCAGAGGTTTCTTCACCGGATGTTGGACATTGCCTGGTGGTTTTGTGGATTATTCAGAACACCCTAGGGAGGCAGCGAAGAGAGAAGCATTTGAAGAAGTTGGAGTAGATATTGACATCCCGGACCCACTCGGGGAGCTTGGCACAGTTATTCAGGGGGATGACCACGCGTATGTTCAAACGGCAATTTTCAATGAACAGGGCATTAATTGGGTTTCTTTCACTTATACTTGCGAAACTGACTTGAATGGGCAAGAGATAACGCCAAAAGAAGACGAAATTGAGGAAGTAGGTTGGTTTGCACCCGATCAAGCACTTAATATTGCAGTTTCTATGTTTGACATAGAGGCGATCAAAAAATATTATTCAAGGGTCAAATAGGAAATCTTTCCCTCTGTCTAAATGTTGAACGTTAATTAGCTTCATCAGGGAGTCACCGTTTTGGACGTGGACGTATAGCTCCAATCTATCCCCAAGCTCAGGTGCGCAATTCATCCAAATCATTGGAACACGAATATAATCGCCATAAGAAATGAATTCCCCGGGCACAAAGTCGGCATCTATTCCTTCGGTGTTCATACCATCCAACATCCTTGAGCCGGATTCTACTATGTTTTCTGAGTCGAAGTCTACTTTTGTACCATTCCTGCATGATATTGACCATGTAATATCTTGAACCATTATATCCCCAGATCCGGATCCAGGCTTCATAATAGCCATCACTCCGAATCCTCTTACTTTGATGGAAGACACTTGGTCATTGGCTCCTCCTGCAGCTTGGATTTCGGCTAGGTTTTGGTTTCCTGCGTCTAGATGCGCCTCCCAGGCTCCGTCGAAATTGTTTCCTTCGTACATGATTATCCTGCAACCCTCTTCTACGATTATTGATGAGGCGTCGTTATCGACAGCACCCGCAGCAAGGAAAGCATCATTGTCATAATCGCCAGTTGTGAAGACCGTGGACCATGCACCACCAAATCCGGCATCTTGGAATAATTCTGCACTGCATGATGGTTGAGTGAGTATTAGGCTCTCAATTTCCATTTTAGTAGAAAGTTGGTTCTTGACATCATCCGATGCACTCTCTGACGATTGATTCAGCTTCTCAACTGTTGAAATCACAATCGTAGAGGCTACTGCCGCAACTAAAATCAGTGCGATGAATACAATCATCGCCCCAATTCCTATGGAACCGGATTGAAAATGGCGATTGCCCATACCATTACTCTGGTGAAATGGGATATTACCTTTCCTAATTGCCCTACCTTAGCATGGATGTTCTAGTATAGGCCACGAGACCAATTAACAGGATGATTATTACTATCCTCCCCCAGTTCAATATCGGCCTTATGTCCATATCCAGCTGTGGGGGTGCCAGACTTGAAAGATTGGTAGGGAACGAGGCTAAGAGTTCACTACGCGCAAATTACGAAGAATCCACCACAGGACGTAAAAACCAATGACAACGCCAGAAAAGAAACCCCAGGTTCCGAAGAAGTAATCGCCTATTATCGGTATGCCAACTGTGGCTCCTATACCGGCAGTCAATCCCTGAAAGAATCGATAAGCAGTTATTATCCATCCATCGTTAGAGTCGGACATGAATCACTCATCCTCGGTCCAAAAAGACATGTCCTTCTTGACGGATTCCTCATCTGCAGGAGGCTCTTCGGATTTGATCGGGGAGTCGAACAATTCCTCCTTGGTCCCGCTCCTGACCGCCATGCTTCCAAATGGGGGTGCTTCGTTTGAACGTAGCGAGGTCTGTCGTGCCACCTCTGAGGGTGGTAATGGTGTGCAAGTCCTGCCACGATTTCTTGGATCTCGATGAGTTCGAAGCAGAGAAGTGGTGGGCCTGCCTGGATTTGAACCAGGGTCTATTGGTCCCAAACCAACAAGCATAGACCAGACTAACCCACAGGCCCCAAAGAAAAACCCATGGTGTTGGTATGAAGAACTTTGCTAGAGCCATTTCCAAGATTTTCGGCCGGTTTTGATCAACATCCCTTCCAGTTCTGCTTGACCTATGAGGAGTTCAGCTGAAACCTCATCAGAGCCAGACGATCTAAGCTCTGATACTAAGGAATCCATAGTTAATGTCCCATCTTGGTCTGTCGATCTTTTCATTGCGGAAATCAGGAAATTGTTCTTTCCGCCATTCATGTTATCTTTCTTTCTATGAAATTTCTTTGTTTCTTTCTCCATTAATTCTTTGGATATTGCTTCCGGCAGATTTGCTTGTGAAACTGCTTTTGCTAGTGACATCGGGTCTGGATATTTCTCGACCTGCTTGCTACTGGTTGAATCGCACATAGGACAATTGGTGTTTTGTCCCATTTTTCTACCAAAGTATCTGCCACAAGAGCATATCATGAGGAACCATGGGTTTTCCATGAAGTCCACCTATATTGATAGTCCTTCAAGATAGCCTAAGCGTCTCAAGGTTGGCAGGGGCGTATGTCTGGACCTTGAATTTCTCTCTCAGTCCCATTCTGAACTGATTACAAGTTTGTGGGTCCCCGTGGTGGCAAATAATTTTCCTAGGGGTAGGATTTAGTGCAGCCACATAATCTACCAATTGGTTCCTGTCTGAATGACCACTGAAGCCATCAATGATGACCATGTTGCAATTTACGTCGAGCATTAGGGTCTGCCCCTTATCCATAAGTGGTACATGGGAATGGCCCTCCTGTAGCCTTCTTCCAAGAGTTCCAGAAGCTTGGTAGCCCACGAAACAAAGGGTGTTCGCAGGTTCAGGAGCCCAGTGCTTCAGGTACTCGATTATTGGCCCTCCGGTCATCATACCGCTTGTAGCTAACACAATACAGGGGCTAGGGTCCAATAGAATCGATTCACGAAGCTCCCTTGAATCCACTTGTTTGAACCATTTCGAATTGAATGGATTCTGATCTCCCCCTTTGAGCATCCTCTTTTTGAGATCCCTGTTTAGGAAATTAGGGTGGCTGGAATGGATCGCAGTTGCTTCACTAATCATACCATCGAGCCACACGGTAACGGGAGGTACTCTACCGGATTTGAATAGTTCATCTATTGCAAGCATGACCTCTTGAGATCTACCAACTGCAAATACAGGGCAGAAAATTTTGCCCTTCCTATTGAGGGCGTCAGTCACTAGGTCCTGAAGCTCTTGGCTAGCTTGTTGTCTTGTGGGTTGAATGCTTTGGGGTCCACCATAGGTTGATTCAATCACTAACGTGTCTACCTTCGGGAAACGGACTGTGGCTGCGTCAAACAGCCACGATTTTTCGTACTTTATGTCTCCAGAGAAGAGAAGCTTGTGCTCTGACTTGCCTTCGCCAATCTGCATGTAGACACTTGAAGAACCTAAAATGTGGCCGGCATTCTCCATCGTCATCTTGACATCAGGCGCTATGTCGGTTTTATCACCCCAGTTGACATCAACGACATGTTTGATGCATTCTTGTATGTCTGCTTTGGAATAAGGAGGCTCATTGCCTTCGGCCTGTGAGACTTTGATGTAATCAATCTGCAATAGGGTCATTAGATCCCTGGTTGGAGGAGTACAGTAGACAGGACCTCTGTATCCGTACCTGAAAAGAACAGGGAGCATTCCGATGTGATCAACATGCGCGTGAGTAATTATCACAGCATCAAGGTTGTCCAAAGGTAGGAGTTCAGGAGCTGCGAAGAATGGTTGAACCTCGCTGATATTGTTCGTGGGTTTGGCTCCAACGTCAACTAAAACCTTTGATTCGTTCGTAGTGACAAGATGCATGGCTCTCCCGACTTCCCTGTAGGATCCCAACGCGGTGACTCTTACCCAAGGCTCTCCCGGCCTTTGTTGGCGATATATCCTTGTACCGAATTTTCTTAGCAAAGATCTTCTTTCTTCTGCATTCTCCTTCCTGTAGCGCCTGATATCGTGTTGTGTTCTGCTTTCTCTTGCAGGGGCTCGTTCTACTTTTACAAGCCAGCCTACTTCATCTCGTAAAGCGTGAATATTCGCGCCTTTTGGCCCGACCGCAGCAGCGGGGTCATCGCATTCCAGTATTATCTCATTCAGAGCCGGATCGAGCCAAACGTTTCTGACTTCAGCAGTAGGAGGGATTAACCGGTTTACAGCATCATGTACTTCTGCCTCCGGAGATAATATATCGGTGTGGGGCCTAACTACTATCCTCCTCTTGATTGATTTGGCGATTTTTACAGTTAGGTTTTCACCGCCTCCCGAGAATTCGCCGGGTTGTTTGGTGATGATGGAGATTGATCCAGCTTCCAGAGAGACCTCATACTCAATATATTCTGGTATGATCTTGGATACCTTCTTTTTTATTTCCGGTAGTGTTAATCTCATTTCAAAATCCTCGTTTCCGCGGTTGGCATTTTAGCCAGATGGCCGGGAGTGTGTTCACAGTGTTGAGAGGAGGTTGTCTGTTTCTTCCTCAGTAAGTTGGGTGAAGCCTGTTTCATCTGTTATATATGCTAGATCCATACCATTGCCGCTTGCAGCGTCCCTCTGGGCGGATGCAAGAAGTGATTTCGCAGCCAATCGTAATGCTTCCTCCTTTGACATGTCAGATTCAAACTGATCTTCTAAAACTCCGTACATAAAGGGACTACCTGAACCTGTAGCACAATACACGTCAGGTATCGAACCACCTGCAGAATCGATGCTGTACACGCTTGGGCCAGAGCTATCTACACCTACTATTAGTAGCTGCACATAATGGGGTCGCCCTACCAGTATATTCGCAGTGAGTGTTGCTGCTCCCTTTACTGTCATAGGATGATCCCTCTTGAGCTGGAATAACTTCAACTCGGCTGCCAGAGTCCTCGAAAGTGATTGGGCGTGACCTACAAGGCCAGCAGTCGTCAATGCAATGTTGTCAGATATCCTGAAGACCTTTTGTACCGATTTATTAGCGATAAAATGTCCCATAGTGGCCCGATGATCTGCTCCAACCACAACACCTCCTTTGTAGGTAATTCCCACTGTGCTGGTTCCAGTCTTAATTGCGTCAGTTGTGGCATCCATAATTATCACCGGCGGATGTGCCGTATAGTTACTACCTGAAATCGACCCCTTATCAATGCGACGGGGGTTGGAGTTGCTTTCTTATGCTATGCAACGCTATAGAATATCGCACTAGATGTAGAAGATATCAAGCGTATGGCACATTTCGTAGGCACGTGAAATTCAAAGATGAAGATCCGAAATGGGTTGAAATGCCTAGCGTTTCTGACTCAGCATCTAGTTCTGTAGAGCCGGGGGAATCCTATCACGATCTTGGTATGAGATTTCCAGATGCACCAATACCAAGGACAAGATCGGACGTAATAGTACACCGGGCAACATTGGAGGACGTAACCGGAATTTCTCAATTGATGAACTGGGTATCAAACGGAGACATAGTTATCGTTGAAATGACGGGCTTAATGTCCAGAGATATGGAGCTTGGATTAGCAGTAAGCAAGATTCAAGACTTCATTGAGGGAGACATTAGCGGCCAACTAGTCAGATTGGGCTCTTCTAGACTTCTTCTTCTTCCTCCGTCATTCGAGGGTGTGAGGATGAAGTGATGAAATGGAGAGCAAGGTAGACGTTCCATGTGCCCAATGTGGTAGCGATAATGGACTTTCGATGTTATCAATGTCCTCTGAAATACCTTATTTCGGGGAACATACACAAATAACAGTCCTCTGTGAAACTTGCGGTTGGAAGCACACAGACTTTATACCATCTGAAGGAGATAAACACGGATACTGGTCTTTGTGTTTGGAATCAACTGGTGTCGGGTCGGCCAGGGTAGTAAGATCTTCATCATGCACTGTAAGAATACGCGGGTTGGGTCTCGAGGTCAGCCCGGGAGGGAACTCGAGCGGTTACATCACAAATGTTGAGGGAGTTATCGACAGATTCGAGAAGGCTGTCAAGTCGATGATTAGATCGCTCGAGGATAGTGATTCTTTGAGCGAGGCGGCATTCATACTGGAAGGCCTCTCAAAAGCTAAGGTTGGCAGGTCTGATTTAGTTCTAGAGTTGCTAGACCCGCGAGGAAGTAGTCAGATAATACATGAGTCAGTCATATCTAGACACCTAACTGACGAAGAAAGGTCGAAATTAGAATTGGGACCAGATTTGCCGATATTTGAGCTTTAAGTAGAATCGGGAGCTAAGAACTCTGAGAGACGATCACTCCATTGTTGTCTCTTTTCATCAAGATCCTGCAGCCACTCTGTCGCCTTGTCTATGCATAATTGCTTAATCTCACCAGCCAACATCCTACCACTCTCATATTCTGCCCTTACTTCTTCTATGGCCGCGTCATCTCTTTCGAAAAAGAATTGAAGATATTGGAAAGCGACGTCCTTTGATACAACGCCCCCAAGTCTTCTGTGTTCTTCCACTGTCGGTTGGCCCCCACTGATTGCGCGTTTTACCTTCTTAGTCATTTGATCAATCGAATCATCCATGAAAATAGTAGTCTCAGGTTTCGATGATGACATCTTGTCGCCAGTCATTCCCACAGCGAACCTATGGTATGTCGAAGATGGCGGTATTAGCCCCATTCCTCCAAATTTTCTTTCAAGTCTCAGCATCTTCATTCTGATCTTTTGCTTATCTTCCGTAGTGGCAGCGGGGATTTCGATGGTTCCGTGCTTAGGGTTTGTATTGATATCGGAAAAACCGAGATTGGAGATTTCATTGACAATTTGCTCGATTATTGAATTACGGGTGGCCATATCCACTCTCCCATTAGAAGAAACTCCCATATGTCCCAAATTGTCTTCCTGTATAGAGAGAGATACTGTTAATCCACCCGATTTACGGGGCTTCACGTTGAACCAGTTGGTTTTCTGGGCAATATCACGAGTTAGTCTCAAGTGCGGATCCTGATCTACCCCCACAGGAACCACAATGGGCCGAAGCCCGCCATATTCCTCCAACTGAGGGTGAATTATATCTCCAACCTGTACTAATGGGGCTTGAACATGGGCTAAGTTGGTTTCTCCGGTAAAGCCATAGATCGACTCAAATTCTGATAGGTTGGTTCTCCTTCCTAGCGTGAATGCAAGTCTTTGTACTGGCGGTCTAGTACTTTGGAAATATACGTTTGTGGAGTCTGGGTTTAGACCTAGAGCGGCGTAATTATGGATATACTCGTTTATCGCAGTCTTCCTCCCTTTGGATAGGGTAGTCCCTCGGGTAGCGAGGGCTTCTAGATCGGCTACTGTGACCGTTATGTCGCCCCCTTGTTCCTGGAACCACCGAACCTGTTCAATGACCATACTGTGGCCTAGATGCATTCTTCCGCTGGGCATCAATCCGGTAAGCACTCCAAAGGGATCTGAACTATTCATGCAACCCACGACGATATCCAAATCCCTGTGAGCGAAAACAATCCCCCTCCTATGAAGCATTCCGGGATTAGGAAGTTTAGAGGATATAACAGGGGATAGACCAAATTGGTCAACAATTCTCGCGTAGTCTGTTGATTGGTCAGAAGACCATGGATCGATCCTTGCGCTATTTGCCATGTTTTGCCGCTATTACCGCCCCCAATCAAACCATCGATAGAATTTGGCATAGAAACACAATACCGACACTGGCATTAAGTAGTCCCGAGTTTCAGAGAACGTGGTGAGAATTTTTTGCCTCGGTGTCGGACTTGTTGGATCTTATGTGGCAAAGAAATTGGCCCAAGCCGGACACGAAGTACACGCATTTGACCCCGACCCACACCGAGTTTCTAGCTTTCCGGGTATTATGATTCATAATTTAGGTCAAGATAAGAACCCAGTACAGGTTCTGTCGCAAATTTTGAAGACAGACAATAATATTGATTTTGACACTGATAATGATATTGTAGTAAATATGCTACCGGGAGACATAGGTCACGAGAGCACATCAAATCTAGCAAATCTTCCTTGGAAGACCGTTGACCTTAGTTTCAGTGCGCACACACCCGATAATTTTCATATCGCTGCTGTCAAGAGTGGTGCCTCAATAATTTGGGATACGGGAATTGCTCCTGGTCTTTCCAATATGCTCCTATCCGAGGCACATAGGTCGTTGGGGGCATTAAAAGTTGGAGAGGTGCGGGTTGGGGGAAACCCTGCACAACCGACACCAGGATGGAAGTACATGGCACCATTTTCCCCTATGGATGTTATCGCAGAATATACCAGGCCAGCTAGAGTAATCAGAGATTCACAAGTTGTCATTTTGCCTCCACTTTCTGATCGGCACAATATTCGAGTCCCGAATAAAGGAAATATGGAGGCATTCCTAACTGATGGGCTAAGAAGTGTACTATATTCTATTCCATCAGTCAACATGTCCGAATATACCGTTCGTTGGCCTGGGCACATTCAGAAATATATTGATCAGAGAGATTCTGGAACAATTGACATCAATTCTCTTACCAAGGAATGGGAGTACGATAATCAAACACCGGAGTTTACATGGATGGAGGTCCTTGCCGTAGGTATGGATGGAACTAGAGTGACTTGGACTGTGGAAGACCATGGTGGAGATGACGGGCACTCAATGGCAAGATGTACTGGTCTAGTAACAGTTTGTTGTGTGGAAGAGTGGATAGCTGATCCACAGATGATCCCAATTGGTGTTCACCCTCCGGAGATTCTATCCACAGAGGCAGTTGCAAGGGTTTTGAACAGAATGTCTGACTATGGAATAGTTATAGATGGGCCCAATTTTACATCTAACGATCATCGGAAATAATTTCACTGTCTTTGTTTACAAGATAATATATCGAGCTTGGAGCAGCTATCAATATCGATATTGCTACAATGGGCATAATCCAACTAATGGGCTCTGATAATGGCCTTTCGATTAGCCAAGTGAAAACTAGCTCCGAGTCAGAAAAGTCTTGAGTCCATCTAAATAGATTAGTTGTATGGTGACCTACAATAGTTATTGCATGATGTAATCCATTAAACGTGGCCATCGGAGTGGCAATGAATTCCGTTGTCTCATTTTCTAGCTCTATTGTAATATTAGTACCAGGAGGTTGAGATAGTAAGATTCCACCATCTATAGGCCTCCATCCAATCTCAAGTTTTCTTGAGTCGGGCGATATCATGGATAATTCCTGCCCATTAGAACCTCGGACAGATATGACGTTGTTATCAAAAAGTAATTTTGTGGTACCGGGTACTTTCCACGATATCCTATCTTGATTGGAATGAAATGATGAAGAAATCAATGAGGAGCCCTCGGAACGAACAGATGTAGCCTGGCCCGCAATAGTGTGTAAGTGCCACTCACCCCATGTAGTGAACCAGACTTGTTGGTCCTCTAACCATGTTATTACATCGGGGTCATCTCTCACTCTCAAATCCCCTACCCTTGCCCTCCAATGTACCGAGATTAGTGAGTCTTTATCTGCTGATTCAAGGATTTCAATATCTGCCACGCCTTTTTCCAGACTTCCGCCATTTCTCGAAAAAGATACCAATCCTTCGACCTCAGTATCCAATGAATCTCCTACAATTATGAAACCCGAGTCAATTAGATGATTAACAGTCATTTGATCGATGGTATTGGATTTGATTCCAAACGATATTGGTTCTTTTCCCCACCTTGTGGAGTTAGTTAGGCCTAGGAGATAATCTCTACAGGCTTGAATCACCCAATTTTCTTCCTGAGTGTCGACATCTTCGTATCCATGACAGCCAAACTCATCTCCATTATCTAACCTCTCGGGACCAATAACATTGGAAATCCAAGTATCGGTTTCCCATTCGGCAATTACTGTAGGAGCGAACAAAGGGAAGACGAAAACAAAGGTCAGAGCAACGGCACTAATCCCACCTCTCATGTTGTTTGGTCAGAATGTCAGGTATTCAAGTTTTCAACTGAAAAGTATGAAACAGAATAATGTGTCGGATTGTGTATGCTACTATCAGATGAGTCCCTAGCAATGATTTCTTCCTCACTAAATCTTGAAGGGACTGGTAGGGGTTTTAGAACTCCACTAATCTACAGGTTTCTTGAAAAGTATGTCCCTAGCCTATTGAGGTCCATCACAAACGTACACATCAATGGAGCCCACAAAGTTCCTATGGAAGGACCTGTCATTTTTTGTGGAAACCATCTATCAAATCTAGATCCATTCATTAAAATCTTAGCTGCACAGAGACCTATACATTTCATGGCCAAGGAAGGCCATTTTCAGAAACAACCACATAGATTTGTTATGATTTCAACTGGCCAAATTGAGACGTTTAGAGCCAAAGGCGGAAAAGACGCATTATCCAGAGCCGTAGATGTAATTGAGAATGGGGGGTGTCTTGGTATTTTCCCGGAGGGAACAAGGTCACGTAAACCTGATCCCCCTTTTCTACAAGGGGGAAAGACTGGATTTGCGAGGCTCTCGGCCAAATTCCCAACGGTCCCTATTGTCCCAATTATTCTAAACTTAGGAGCTAGAGAATTCATGCCACCGGGTTCTTTGGTTCCTCGGATCTGGAAGAGGATCGAGATTACAGTAGACGACCCAATTACCTTCTGTGAATGGGCATCAGACGAGGAAGGGGGGAACCTAGATGATGAAGAAATATCGTTATTAATGGACAAGAATGACGACGAGATAAACGCGCAATTACGCATAATCTTTAGAAAATTTACAGACCAACTCATGGCCACCTTGGAGAAGAGGGGAGCGCCATAAAAGGTAGCCGCATTCTTGATGGACTACCGGCTCACAGCATAGGTAATACATGCAACAGTACCTTGACTTCTTGAGCCATATACTTGACCAAGGCGAGAAAAAAGAGGACCGTACTGGGACAGGCACAATTTCGGTTTTTGGGCACCAAATGAGATTTGACCTGAGCGAAGGATTTCCACTCGTGACTACGAAGAAGGTGTATTGGCCTGGTGTAGTTCATGAACTACTATGGTTCTTATCGGGTGACACTAATATTAGCTACCTGCAACAAAACAAGGTACGCATTTGGAACGAATGGGCAGATGAAAATGGAGATCTAGGGCCTGTTTACGGTAAGCAATGGCGTAAGTGGGAAGCCAATGATGGTAGAGTAATAGATCAAATCGACAATGCTATTAAACTGATAAAGCACAATCCGGATAGTAGGAGAATCATCGTTTCCGCTTGGAATGTGGGGGAATTGGATGAAATGGCACTAATGCCGTGTCACGCTTTCTTCCAATTTTACGTCAATGACGGGAAGCTCTCCTGCCAACTATACCAAAGGAGTGCCGATGCGTTCCTTGGCGTGCCATTCAATATATCCTCCTACAGCCTTCTAACCTTCATGATAGCCCAAATATGTAATTTAAGTCCTGGTGAATTTATCTGGACTGGGGGGGATTGTCATCTTTACTTAAATCATATAGAGCAGGCCAAGTTACAAATTAGTAGAGCTCCATTGGAGCTTCCAAGTTTGGTTCTGGATACCGAAGTGAAAGAAATTGACGAGTTTTCATATGAAAATATACAACTAATAGGCTATGAATATCACGAAAGAATTAACGCTGAAATCTCTGTGTGAGTTGTCAATATGAAAATAGCAATTATTGTAGCTATGGACGAGGATGGATACATCGGCAACGAACAAAAACTCCCATGGAGGTTATCTAGCGATATGGCACGATTTAGGAGGCTAACGGAAGGTGATGGATTCAATACGGTAATAATGGGCAGAAAAACATGGGATTCCTTGCCCGATCCTGTTAGGCCACTCCCCGAGAGAGTCAATATTGTTATGTCGAGAAACACAGGTTGGAATGCAGATGGAGCGATTACCGCACTATACGCAGGTAGGGCCATTGAAGTTGCATTCGCGGAAGGAAGTGAAGAATGCTGGATTATTGGCGGTTCCCAAATTTACGAGATTTTTATGGATAGGGCCACTGAAATACATGTTACTCAAGTGCACACACAAAATAGCGGTGACGTTAAATTTCCGAATTGGGACAAAACCAATTGGACAAATGAGGAAATTGAAACAGTGGAAATTGACTCGGATAACGAATTTAAGTCAACATATTCAATTTGGACAAAGAGTTGATTTGCCTGATTGTTTTCAAGAGGGTATGAGGTACCAAGTTATCATAGCATTGCTAGTTATTCCCGCCCTCCTATCTGGTTGCGCTGAATCAGACATAGAGACGCCTGAAGGAACTCTGGGGTGCACATATCCAGACGCAATGAACTATAATTCGACTGCGATTGTCGATGATGGCACTTGCGTTTATCGCGAAGCCCCTCAGCCGGTTCTAGGTTGCATGTACCAAGGTGCAATCAATTTTAATCAGGCAGCTACCGAAGATGACGGGTCTTGCAGATACCCGGTCGTTTCTGAGCCAACCCCGGGATGTACATATTCTGATGCAGTTAATTTCGATGTTAACGCTACCGAGGATGATGGTAGCTGCGTATACGATAGTGATGGTGATGGAATATTGGATGACTTCGAGACCATGGGCTGCGTCGACCCAAACGCTAACAACTTCAATTCGTCATCCACCGATGATGATGGTTCCTGCGATTATGATGAGGACAAAGATGGAGTGTATGACTGGGCGGAGAAAGAGGGCTGCATGGATACAAATGCTACAAATTACGATCCCAGCGCTACCCAAAGTAATCTTACAATGTGCACATATCCATACATACTCTCATTGCTTGATTTCCAGGCATTGCTTGATGATCCTGAAGAAATAATTGACCTTTCAGAATTGAGCAATGTGACCTCTTTCGTTAAAATCGTAGATGTATCTGTGAGTTCTGAGGAAGAAGGAATGGAAATAGACTCCAATGCCAACACGACTGGATTAGAGATGATCATGGGTCATGACCCCACCAATCAAACCGTGTACCAAAGCATGGTACTCAGGTTCATGGGCGACATTCAAATGGAGCAAACAACATTGCAAGGGCCCGATGGAATAAACTACAGAATAGGGAGCTCAAGCTCTGGCTCTTGGTACTATGCTAGAGACGAAGTATACGAGTATGAAAATCCCTTCCAAGACGATGAAGAAGGGTCGGGAGAACCATCTGATGATGAGGGAGAAGGCGAGAATTACTGTGATGAGTTCATCGAAGAAGACCCATTTTCGTGGGGGGATGGTTGGAATATTACCCATATCGATGGGATGAACATAGCAGTATCGATGAACGACTCAAGAGGAGTGGCCATAAGGATGGAGCTAATTGGTTCCAGCTTGAATTATTTGGAAATATCGGAGGTAAATGGTATGGCTAGATGTTCTATAGAGGTAATGGACCCATCCAGATTCAGTATTTCTGTCGATACCAGTCTTCCGAGAACCTCTATGACAATGATAGTAGAAAACGAAGTGGTAGAGGAATCAGGGTCCACCAAGACATGGTCAGGAGATTTGAGCGAGGAACACTTTGAGGAAGTAGATCTTGCAGAGATAGCGATTAGGGTGGTCTACACAGATGAAGATGGGGGAAGCATAGTAGCAAGCATGCCCTTGAGCGCTCAATCGATGTCCTTCACAGACCAATGTTTTCAATGGACCCTGTCATGGTCGGATTCTGACAATGACGGGTTCACATCAACAGGTGATGCATACACAGCAAGTAGGGCTGAGAAGTTAATAGATCCCTGCGCGGAAGATGATGATTATAGGAACAAGGATTTTCAAATCATGTTCTACGATCTTTGGGCTGATATGCCAACGGGCGGAGTTTTCACGCCAGGTTTTTCATTAATCCCGGCAGTATTTGCAATCATCATAACTGCGATTATACATAATGGAAAAAGGGATTGATGGTTCCATCCAGACTATACTGGTCCTATCCGCTTCTACCTAACTCTAGACCCGGGTTCTATCTCGCCTTCGGTTGTAAGGATCTTAACATCCCCTTCCCCATCATCAGCAGCAAGCAACATTCCTTCTGAAATGATTCCTCTGAGTTTTCTGGGCTCTAGGTTAGCAACGTAGACTACATTCATTCCCTCCAGTTCAGATGGCTCATAGTGGCCCTTCAAACCTGCACAAACAGTTCTTCTAGAATCAGGAGAGTCCTCTATAGTAATTACGAAAAGTTTGTCGGCATTTGGATGATCCTCAACGGATATTATCTTCCCGGTTCTCATCTCTACTTTCATAAAATCTTCAAACTCGATACTACCACCATTATCCTCCGGCTTGATTGATGTTTCATTGTCCTTACTGTCTACGAGTTTCGATTCGCTTTTGAGAATCTCCTCTAAATCTAGCCTAGTAAATAGCGGTTCTGGCTTTGTGCCATTCCAACATAATTTTGTTTCCGTCTCCATAGAATCCTCCCACAGTACGGTGTCGATATTCCAGTCATTGCCCATCATTTTCCATAGTCGATCTGACGAAAAGGGTATGAATGGCCTCATGCAGACTGCCAGAGCGGAGCAAATCCTCCATGATAGTGCAAGAGCGGATAGGGATCTTGTCCTATCTGGAGATTCTACCTCGTTAATGTATTTCCACGGTGAGGCTTCCTGAAGTAATACGTTTCCAATCTGTGCTATTCCCATAATGTACCTCAGTGCCTCCTTGAATCTCTGTTTCTCCATAGACTCAATAGCATTAGAGATGAGGTTCTGAATTTCTGAGATAGTTGAAAGATGTTCTTTCGGCATGTCATAATCAGAAAGCGGATTTCCATTAGCCGATTCCAGTCTGTGAGCGAGAGTCATCACACGGTGAACAAAATTTCCATACTTCCCAATCAGTTCGTTGTTGACTCTATCCACATATTCATCCCACCTGAAATCTGTATCGTGTGTCTCTGGCATATTTATTGATAGGTAATATCTAAGTGCGTCTGGATCGTACTGCTTCAAGTATGACGGTAGCCATACTGCATGCCTCCTACTCTTACTGAATTGCCCCCCCTGTAGCATGAGGTACTCATTTGCAGAAACATTAGACTCCAAGGCTAAATGACCCGATAGGGGTTTATGTGATATTGCATTGGAGTCAGCCGCGTTTAATCCCATAATTATGGCTGGCCAAATAATAGTGTGAAACGGAATGTTGTCCTTGCCCATGAAATAGATATGTTTGGGCGAGTCCCCGGACTCAGAAACCTTCCACCATTTCTCCCATGCGTTTTCTCCATCGGGATGCCCGCATTTTTTTGCGTACTCGGAGGCCCATATCCTAGCACAGGTGTAATATCCTTGAACTGCTTCAAACCAAACATAAATTCTCTTTGATCCCCAATCTTCTCCTTCTAGAGGTATGGAGATGCCCCACTCAATGTCCCTAGTCACCGCTCGGGATCTCAAACCCATATCCAACCAATTCTTTGTCATTGCTCTGACATTAGGTTTCCAAACCCCTTTCCTCTCGGAAGCATGTTTCTCTAAAGAATCCTGAAAATCGCCGAGCCTCAGGAAGAAGTGGTCAGTATCTCTTATCTCGATTTCTGATTCAGTGTCAAGTTTGGATCTCGGGTTGATCAGTTCATTTGCCTCATAGGTCGCGCCACAGGAATCACATTGATCGCCCCTAGCGCCATCTGACGAGCAAACCGGGCATTGTCCTTCGACGTATCGGTC
The DNA here is from genome assembly GCA_002506755.1 of Euryarchaeota archaeon UBA462. Taxonomy (GTDB): domain Archaea; phylum Thermoplasmatota; class Poseidoniia; order Poseidoniales; family Thalassarchaeaceae; genus UBA36. Next base: position 38,617 of record DAYD01000016.1, on the reverse strand, counting down.
GGGGAGGAATCTCACAGATCCCCCTCTACCAACAGAGCAGTACTGCTGCATTGTCTTACGCTCCAAGAATCCGGAATTCAACAGGTTTGTGAAAACTTCCCGAACCAACTCTTTGTGCTTATCATCAGATGTTCTATTGTATAAAGCGCCACCGAACTCAGGACCGCGAGGATCTACATTATTTATCCAGGAGCAGCCTAAATCCGCTAGAGCCTTAGTATTGACTTCGTGATACCTATCCACGACTTCCTGGGGGGAAATGCCCATCTCCTCTGCAGTGATTGTAATGGGTGTGCCATGCTCATCGGAACCGCTGCACATCAGTACACTTCTCCCTCTGGCTCTTTCGTATCTGTATTGTATGTCAGCAGGGAGGCAATTACCAGCGACATGTCCAAGGTGCAATGGGCCATTAGCATAAGGCCAGGCCATGAAAATAGCTACATGTTCCATGATGGTACTGGTTCACTCCGCCAAGTTAGATATTTATGTCATGTTCGCCCGCATATGCACGGAGCCAACAACTTTGAGAATCCAAACGGTCCTTTTCTCAAGAGCCTCGTCTGACTCTGAGGGGCATAGGAATTGACAGATTACACACTAATGATTGCCTACGCAATACTAGCGTTGGGCGCCTCTTTCCTTTGCAGTATACTAGAAGCAGTCTTGCTCACTACAACTCACGGCCACATAGTAGCAATCAAGGAAAAGCATGCTAAGGCTAGCGAAACTTGGACTAAATGGAAGGAAGACCCTGAAAGGCCACTGACTGCGATATTGACACTAAACACAATTGCCCATACCGTTGGAGCACTCGGTGTAGGTTCCGAGGTTGAGAACAACTTCGAAGGAGAATATGTAATTGCAGGATCCGCAGCCATCTTGACCATTGCCATCCTGCTCTTGAGCGAGATTCTACCCAAGACAATTGGAGCTCTATACTGGAGAAGGCTCACTATACCCTCATATCAAATGCTCAAAGCTCTGATGGCACTACTACTGCCCATAATCTGGTGTATCGAACTAATGCGCTCTCCGTTTCCTGATGTCGAGACAGAAACAGTCACACGTGATGAGCTATCTGTACTTGCCGATATTGCAGAAGAGTCCGATGTAATTGAAGAGGATGAGGAAGCAGTAATACAAAACCTGCTCAAGCTAAGGGAGATTAAAGTTAGTGACATAATGACCCCGAGGGTTGTCATAACAGCCGCAGGAGAAATGGAGACCGTAAGGGAAGTTATGGATAGAATACCAATAATGATCCATGGTAGAATGCCTGTTTACAAGAATAACATTGACGAAATGGTGGGACTCGTGCTAAGAAGTGAAATTCTTAGAAGTGCTGCTGAGGATAACTTCGACCTAAGAATGGCTGACCTATCGAGGGATATCCTGAATTGCACCGTGGATACATCCGTGGACAAGGCTTTGGACATACTGTTAGAAAACAAAGAGCAGCTATTATTGGCAAGGGACCAGTTCGGAGGTACTGCTGGACTCGTGACAATGGAGGATATAATCGAGACCCTACTAGGGGTAGAGATAGTCGACGAGTCAGATCAAGACGCTATAGACGACGGAGTCCTGCATGAAGATATGCGTGAACTGGCCAAAATCAGAAAGGACACGGAATCAGAGTAAATCGGATTCTCCCAGGAATGGATTAAGACTTAGGGAACTATGTTGATTGGACTGTAATTTTCAGCCCGAGACATAGATTGCCCATCAATGCACATGGATTATTGCCAACAAATCTGTGACTTGGAATAATACTAGTTGCTATTTATTACGATCAAAGGAATTGTGAAGTGACGTGTTGTTAAGACTAAACAGGCTATAATATACTGAGCATAAGTACGTAATGATATGCAAAGATATACCACATTTGGGTTAAACATACCTCAACTTACTGTTGCAGCCGGGTTGGTTATGACATGTTTGGGCCTCGGATTTTTTCTACACACAGATTATCTAACGGCCCTATTTCCAACCATTTTCGGGCTCTTGTTGATCTCCGCCGGGATTGCATCCATTGTTAGGCCAGATCTGAATGCGCTGTCCATGCACATAGCTGTGCTTACTTCACTTCTTTCAGCAATTATTGGTCTCGCGTCGGCTATGTTCGGTACTTGGACAACTACAACATCATTAGTCGAACAACTTATGATGTCATCAATTGCTACTGCACACCTATCCGCTTGCATAGCTTCCTATAACTATGGTAAGGCAAAATTTCCTGGAGATTCCCAAGTCTGTGGCGTCGGGGAGCCAGAAACTTCCGAAAGGAAAAGAAACCCTGGTCCTGCTTCAGTAATTGCTTTTTCAGTAGAATGACTGCAAACTTCAACAGTATTTTCTTATAGCACTTTGTCGACTAGGAACTTGGGTCTCCGTCGTCTTTGTCTTTGAACCAGCCTTGTGAGTCTGAGTAATCCCCCAGCTGTTCAAGCCTCTTGAGCCAACCTTTTGCTTCGGCGGTCTTTGTGGTCCTTACCATCCAAACTCCCCCATAGAGTGTGTCCCATAGCCCAAGATTGTCTTTCTTGAATCTATAAAATACATAATCGAGGAAGGGCGGTAGAACCATGACCAGTCCCATCGCAAGCACTATTCTTCCGCCTGTTGTGTCCAGACCAGTAGATGGAGCTGTGAAGACAAGAATTATCCCGATAAGTACCAACGGGAATGTCAGGCCCTTGAGAAGATGGTATGACTGGTGTGGCTTACTGGATTTTGATGTGATGTATGTGGTTCGGCTGATCCAGTTTCCCATCGTTCTTCCTGTGCTGTATGGCATAAATCCAAGGTTGAATACCATCACGATGATTCCCAAAATTATGATGTAGGTGAAATCATTGTTCCCTCCGTATGCATTCAAACCTACAAGTGGGATGCACCAGCCATATGATACGGCGAAATCTGAGATTCTTCTTACTGTACTTTGACCCCGGGTGGAAGGTTCAAATCCTTCTGGTAACTCCTTAGGGGGTCTTGCTTTTCTTTTCCTAGGCTCCCTTGTCTTCCGTTCCCTCTTTCTTCTTGATTTCTTCTTCTTTGGTTCGGGAGTAGCAGCAGTTTCTACGGGTTCGGGAGTTTGGGGCTTTTCAGGTGTCACAACCTTCGGTTCTGGTTTGGTGGATTCTATTTCTCCAGCCTTCTCTAACAAACCCATCTAACCACCATACCTCTCTGCAATTTTCTTGTAAAGATCGAAATCCTGGGAACTTGTGAAGCTCTTCATAACTGGGTCAGGCAGGTCCACAAGCAGTTCATTAACCATCTTGAAGAATTCGCTTCTAGTATTTGTTTCCGTAGATCCTGGTTCGGCCCCGACTTCCTTGAATAAGCTGAAATTATCTGATTCGATGAAGGCATTTGCCTTTTCGTCGGGTAGCTCACCAAGAAGGCCGTTGACGACTGTGAAAAAGTGAGAGAAATCCTCGTCCCTAGTCCTGAAGCTGTGGATTATGCCATTTACGAATTCATCAAAATCTAGTGTACCAGAATTATCCTCATCGGCCATCTCGAAGAACTTCTTCATCGTATCGATGTCTAGATTTTCTATCGCCTCAGCAGATACTCCAGTTTTTGTTGCAACTCTACTAACGAATTCTTCATCATCCATTGCATCAATGAACTCATTTAGGGACATCTCAGTGTTGGAAGGTGACGAAATTAGCTCAACAGTAGGTTTTATTGAGGTTAGATCTTGTTGCTCCTTCTTTCTTAGAACTATTATCTCTCTATCTAGGTCGGAACCGAATCTGTCTGAATATCTGTCCATCAGGCTATCTCCCTTTCCTGAGGATATCCTGTTTATTCTACTGTATATGTTGTCTCTGGATGTTTCAGATAGTGAAGGATTCGACCTCTTCCTATTTTCCCAAACCGATTTAAAATCAGAAGGAGGTTTTTCCGTTGAGCTAGGAGCTGGGGTAGGAAGGCTTCCTGCTGCATCCAGAAGATCACTGTCTGATGAAGCATCAGGAGTAAAACCGAATTGAGGTGGGGGGTTATCGGGAGGAGGAAGATCAAATTCAGGGGGAGGGAGATCTATTGATGGAGGTGGCATGGCTATCCCAGGAGGTGGCGGGGGAAGAGGGGAATTACCTTCATCTGAATCCGAATCATGTTCATCTAGCGGGTCGACCACAAGATTAAACCAACGTCCACCACTATTCAATATTCTGTGAGTTCGTAATACAATTGTTTCATTTATCAGTAGTAAATATATTACCAACTACTTTGATATCTCTGCCCATCCCTTTAGGCAAAGGAACATCGCCATTGATTCAGATACGATGGCCTTATCACCTTTTGAAAGATCTAGTCTTTCACCCGATATCTCAGCGGTTACATCATCTTCCAAAGAAGTAATATTGACCTTGCCTCCCTTAAATGTGACAGCTTCAGTTAGTGGATCAAAGGGGTCAGTGCCTTCGGGATCTAATCTTTCAAGTGGAAATTCAGTCACCCTTAGTCCACACTTACCATGAAGACTCCCCACCCATCTGATTACTCTTTTTGTGTCTACTGTCACGACCTCATCTGTCTCTCCGGCGGCCCCCATTACAACGGAAGAGTCACCTTTGACTAATTCCCAGAAAATCGGAGTACAATATTCCCCGAATACAGATAACCTGTGATTTTCCTTAAGTCTCTCAATCCTATCATCATTCATAGAGAGATCAGCCAATTCCTTGATTCTTTTGATAGATGTCGAAGGAAGTTTGACAGAGTGTGATTTGGCTCTGGTAGTGATAATCCCGTGAAGTTCATTGAGTAAGCTGCTTTTATTTGCTCCCCCATCATGAATTTCCGATAATTTGTCTAGAACGGCATCCATTCCTCTTATGGCCCTCTTTCCCCATTCTGTGCCACTTGAAATATTAGATTGAATGTCAATACCTTCCCCTCTGATGTAGTTAACCATCTCCCTCCTTGCGTTTGAATCCAGATGCAACAGTTTAGGATCTCTGATATGAATATGAAATCCCCTGTGGCCGGAGAATGTAATCTGTGCATGTTCAGGCCTGAATCCAAAATCCGGTTCAAGGAAATCATTCCATAGAGTCCATGCTTGCTCCTGTATGACATCTATCATTAGGGGGAAATCATTGTCTGAAACCCCCGGAAGGTGATCTCCATCCAAATCAAATATTAGGTCTGCCCCCATCCATCCTTTGTCAGCCATCTTCCCCTGATCTGGATCATGGTAGTACGCAGTGCTGTGAAAGCATGAGTGAGGGGCCCTGCTTCTCAAGTACGAGTGAAGTCCTGATTTGTCTACGAATGACTTGTGCCGATCGGGGAATCCTCCCCCCCATGGTATAAACATCCATTCTCTGTTCCTCAACCTAGGCGGTACCCAGATGGAGTCTGTGCTAATCGACTCATAATACTCTGAAAATCTTAGGGCGAACCTACTCCAACCCTCTGCCATGAAACATCAAAATACAGAGGGGAAATAAGGTTTCAATCATTCTAGCTTTAGGCCGCCTACTTCTTTTCCTTCTGAAGAAGGTGAGGCCCCGGTGGTTTCTATATAGGCCTCCCAACAGACGTATTCGTTGTCCAGTACAATGGCTTCTGAGAATCTCAGCGCTTTCCCGGTAATGGCGCAAATAGGTCCTAGTTGGCCGGAAGCCGTTGATAGTTTGTTTGGGTCAGGCATAAAAGACACTAATATGGCATTGTTCTTCATCATTCCGTGTCTAAAATCTTGATGCAAATGCATTTCAACTAATTATTGACGGCAAGTATCATGAGCAATGAAAGTCTCAAAATTAGAGTTGGTCATTCACCCGATCCAGATGATGCGTTCATGTTCTACGCTCTAACTACAGGAGCATTAGAAACACCAGGGAGGATATATGAACATTTTTTGGTCGATATTGATACTCTCAATGAAGAAGCTAAGAAGGGAACATATGAGGTTTCAGCTGTAAGCATAAATTCCTATCCTGACGTTTCACACACCTACAATCTGATGAATTGCGGCGCATCAATGGGAGAGGGATACGGGCCTATTCTAATTTCTAAATCCAAGATGTCTGTGGAGCAGGCGAAGCATACAGAAATCGCAATACCCGGGCTAAGTACTAGCTCTTATTTGGCATTGAAACTTGCTCTAGGGGATGTCAAGGTTAAGGAAATTCCATTTGATGAAATATTACCTGGGGTGATGTCGGGAGAGTACGACGCCGGTGTAATAATTCACGAAGGTCAACTTACTTGGAAAGATCTCGGAGTCAATCTTGTAATTGATCTTGGAGTATGGTGGAATACCGAGACTGGTTTGCCCTTGCCATTAGGTGGTAACGTTGTCAGAACCGACTTGGGACACGAGACTTGTGAAATCATTGCGGAGGACATAAGGAGGAGTATCGAGTATTCATTATCTGAACCGGAACTTGCCTTAGAATTTGCTAGAAAATGGGGAAGGGGTATTGATAAAGACACTAATGAGGAGTTTGTGAGAATGTATGTTAATGAAAGGACCATCGATTACGGTGAAGATGGTAGGGAAGCAGTGATGCTCTTTTTAGAGAAGGGCAAGGAAATTGGGCTAGTGCGACAGGATTTTAATCCTAGGATGATTGAATTTATCGGGATGATGGGGAATGAGTAATAACAAGCCCGATGTGAGTGAGTTTGGATCTGTCGATCCCGCCCCACCCAGCGAGAATTCTGGAGTATTAGAGTTGAGAAACACACTCTGTGACGAAGATGAGCGGATGTTTCAAAGAATGAGGGCGCTTTTTGCCTTGAGAAACATAGGTGGTAAAGAGAGCGTCGAATCATTGGCCATGGCGTTTGAGTCATCTTCTGCACTACTAAAGCATGAGATAGCGTACGTTCTAGGCCAAATGCAAGACGACCATGCAGTACCGTACCTCATAGAAAGACTAGAGGATAAAAATGAGGATCTAATGGTTAGGCATGAAGCAGCAGAAGCATTAGGGGCGATAGGAAACATGGTAGCTATGTCCACTTTGGAAAAGTATGTTGATGATGATGAAGACGTTATAGCCGAATCCTGTGAGGTCGCAATGGACCTGCTCAGCTGGGTTTCAAGCAAGAGTATGGAGTATTCAAGTTAGTTAACCCATATTGGCTCTTCGACTTCGCATACGACATCCAGGAACTTCGATAATCCTTTGATCGAGTCTTCTTCGAGAAAATTTGAAACCTCTTCCTCAAAATAAGTTCTTACTCTTTTTTCACTGAACCCTACTTTTTTTGACGATGACGAAATTACTTCGTCCCTGAAATCTTGGTCTTCATTAAACGAAATATAATGGTTTATCATTGCGTTTTTAGCATCTAAAACAAGAGGCAACTCAGAGTCTTTTCTGGCTGCGAAAACACCGAATACCATCGGATATCCGGTGATTTCTTTCCATTCCCTACCTAGATCAAGTAATACACTGCTTTTGTGGGATATCGCCGCTGAAATAGCCCTATCCCCGATAATCAGAGCCCCGTCACATTTTTCCATCATACTGTCTATATCTGGCCCCATTTCGACAAGTTTTGGATCCAGTTTTCTTTCAGAGAGGATCCATTTTAGTAGCATTCTCGATGTGGAAGAGTCAGTTGGAACAGCAATATCCCTCATCGATTCGATGGGCCTATTCCCAAACAGTAGAACAGAGCCAACTTCCTCCCTACCTACAATTCCTATATCGGACAATAGAACGAGCTTGTCTTGGTTTGCCGCATAATCTGCAGCTGGAATTGGAGCCGTAATACAGTCTTTCCTAAGCAGGTGACCAGTAAGCCAAGAGGGTGGTGCTGATAGAATCCGCCACTCGCTATTTAACCCGTAAAAAACAGGGTCACAATTGATGAAAGATACCCTGCCAAGGACTCTTTGCCATATCATTGCTTCACTGTCCGGCTATAGGAAGTTTCATTTTTTCCGATTTAATTTGCTCATCCAAAATCACAAATGAATTGTAGGTAGAATTCCTCTTTACTGGTACAAGTCCAGTGGACTTCACGAGTTTCTGCATCCTTTTAGCATCGTAATCGACGCTCGTAGTGCTTCCAGCCTCGTGCATAATTTCCTCATGCCCTACCGTGCCATCTATGTCATCTGCACCGGAGTGTATAGCAATTTCAGCCAAATGGTCACCTATGTTCATTCTGTATGCTTTTAGATGAGGGATATTATCAAGCATTATCCTAGAGATTGAGATCACTCTAAGAATTTCATTTGCCGTAGATAGCCTAGCTTCTGGCAGTCTAGTATTGTCCTTCAAGAAAGGATATGGTACGAAGCATTGGAAGCCTGAGGAATTGTCTTGTTGTTTTCTTAATTTGTCTAGATGTGTCATCATGTCTTCGATAGTTTCGACTGTCCCAAACAACATTGTGCAGTTTGTAGGTATTCCAAGCATGTGAGCTTCATGATGAATCTCAAGATATTCAGAAGATTTCTCCTTTCCTCGACATATTCGATCCCTTACAGAGTCTACTAGAATCTCGGCACCACCCCCCGGGAGTGAGTCGAGTCCCGCCTCGTGGAGGAGGGAAAGTGTGTCGGATATGGAAAGCCCCGATCTGGAGGCTAGGTGCTTTACCTCAACGGCGGTGAGGGATTTTATGCTGATGTTAGGGTATCTTTGTTTTGTTAGTTGATAAATGTCCGAATAATGGCTAACCGTCCATTCTGGATGTAGGCCTCCTACTGCATGAACTTCATCGATAATGTGGCTGAATGGTTTTATTCGCGATACGAATTCTTCAGGACTCAGAGAATATGCATCAATATGCCGGGATCCCCTTCTGAAGGCGCAGAACCTACATGCAAGTGTGCAGACATTTGTTATATTGACGTGAAGGTTTTCATTGAAAAAGACGTAATTGCCGAACCTAGACACCTTGATGAGATTGGCCAGTGAGCTGAGGCCTTGTGAATCAGCTTCCCTGAACAGTTTTGCACCCATATCCTTTGAAATTCTACGTCCCTCAATTGTCAATGACAAAGCTTTAACCAATAGAGGATCTTTTTCTACAGAAATTGGGACTTCAAGATTGGACAGATTGGACCTCCAATCAGAGTCATAATCGACTGATACCTGTTGCACCGATTCATTCGAATTGAGGGTATGTTTTGAATTATTGTCATTGAAAACCATCAATAGCCCGCGAGCACCTATGTTGTTCATGGGCGATGGGGCTATCCATAATCACCAGGAATTAAAGGAATTAGCAAGGAGATGTAGGAACGATATCGTCAAGATGACTCATGCGGCGAAATCTGGCCATCCAGGCGGTTCTCTCTCCGCAATTGATATCATGGTATCTCTATATGGAACAATATTTCGATTCGATACAAATAATCCCAATTGGGAAGATCGTGATAGATTCATTATGAGCAAAGGGCATGCGAGTCCTGCTATGTATGCATTGTTGCATCAAATGGGAATTATGGATGAAGATGAGATGATGAGCTTCAGAACGCTTGGATCTGTCTGTCAGGGTCACGTCGATATGAACTGGACTCCGGGAGTAGATTTCTCAGCCGGAAGTTTGGGGATGGGTTTATCCTTCGGACTAGGTTGTTCGATTGCTGCAAAAATGGATGGTAGCAAGAGGAAAGTTTGGGTATTGCTGGGGGATGGTGAGACCCAAGAAGGACAAATTTGGGAAGCAGCAATGGCTGCTAGCTATCACCAGGCAAACAACCTAAGGGTCATAGTCGACAGGAATAGGATTCAGAATGATGATTTCATGGATGTGCAAATGGAAGTCGGGGATATTGGCCAGAAATTCTCATCATTTGGATGGACGGTCAAGGAAGTTAACGGGCATGATATACCAGCTCTGGTAGATATTTTGGAATGGGCGAATGTGAATGAGTCGCCAATTGCTATCATAGCACACACCACCAAGGGTAAAGGAGTCTCATTCATGGAAGATAACCCATCATTCCACGGTATGGCCCCAAATGATGACGAATTATCTATAGCTCTGGAGGAGTTAAAATGAGTGCCCCATCATCAGGAGGAGCATCTCGGGACGGTTATGGAAAGGGATTGCTAAGACTGTCTGAAGACCCCAGAGTCGTAGTTCTTGAGGCAGACTTAGGGAAATCGACCAAGTCTTGCCACTTCAGGGAAAAGTTCCCAGAGAGAACAGTTTCTTTGGGAATAGCAGAGCAAAATATGATGCTAGTAGCCGCAGGAATGGCTTCCTCTGGTAAAGTTCCTTTCGCTAGTACGTTTGCGATATTCACAGAGCGGGCGTTTGAACAGATAAGGAATGGAATTGCCAGACCTGGCTTTGCTGTCCATATTTGTGGGAGCCATGGCGGGATTCATACAGGTACGGATGGAAGTAGTGCTCAATCGATAGAGGATCTGGGAATCTATCGTGCAATACCCAAAATGACGGTGATTCATCCTTGTGACGACATTTCTGCGGAGGAGCTTACAGTGCAACTTTTGAGTTTGGATGGGCCATCATACATGAGAACTGCAAGAAACAAAACTCCCAGGGCATACGATGAAGAAAGTGTTTCAAAAATAAAAATAGGGAAGGGTAGTGTTCTGTCCCATGGCAGTGACCTTGCGATCGTAGCCTGTGGCGTCATGGTTCACGAGGCGATGAATGCGGCCGAGGTTCTCTCTCAGAAAGGGGTCGACTGCACTGTAGTGGATATGCATACAATAAAGCCGTTTGACAGTCAACTAATGGAAAATATCGCCAAAACATGCGGTTGCATAGTCACTGCAGAAGATCACTCCATAATTGGGGGTCTTGGGAGTTCCATATCAGAATGGGCAGCATCAAATCACCCGATACCCATAGAAATGGTGGGGGTCAATGATAGATTCGGTGAAAGTGGTGGAAGTTCAGAACTTATGGAGGAATTGGGTTTAACTTCAGAGTCAATAATTCAGGCCTCCCTAAGAGCCATAAAGCGTAAAAATACAGTCTGAGACTCATCAATACAGGGTTCATTTGATAGGGGTCGAGAATCCCAGAAATACCATAATGCCAGACCCAGGGGCAGTACGTAGACTATTGTCGGGGGAAATAAATCCCTCCGAGATAGAGGAAGATCCGGGCCTTTATTCTATGGCCGAGAGGATCTATGGAGCAGAAGTACTTGAGGAAATGGGAGTTTCCGCACCAGAAATTTCCTCTCCAAGTTTATCCCCGGGGAACCTTCCAATCTCGACCGACGTAACGCTTCCAGAGTTCGTGCCAGTTTTACCTGACTCAAAGGTAGGCAAGAAAACCGCGAAAGGAAGGCCGAGGTTATTATTCCTTATACCGGGAATCATAGGAATCATGTTTGTAGGATTCAATATGTCCTTAGGGATTGGAAAGGTTCTATGTTCTCTCGGAATAGCTGATATGAGGGAGATTTGTGATGAAGAGTACGGTCAGACTAAGTTGGATATCTCGAAGGGGTATTCATGGGATGGACTGCATCAAGTTGAGTCATGGGTCAAGCCGATGGAGAGTGTACTCATAGTTGATTTAGCGTTAATTGTTGCATTTATGGGTCTCGCACTTTTGGGTTTCATGTTTAGAAAGAAATCAGTACATCCTAGCGATATATTGCCTGTTGGTAGTTGATTTGCCAGTAACTATGCATTTCCTAGGTTCGTCATATTTGTCATCGCACTCGCCCAACAGAGTTAGACCTGTGCTCTTCTCTAAAGCCTCGGCATCGGAATCCGATCCTTCGAAGGCAATTTCATAGACCAAACCATCTTCCACAATCAAATCTGATAGTGAGGAAACTGACTCTGGGACAGAATGAATCAATTTAGCCGTAATCTTTTCAGCTCGTAGTCTTAATTCATCTGAGACGGTGGCAAGTAGTTCTACGATTTCTACATGGGCTTCTGATAATGGGACCTCAACCTTTCCTCCCGTACGTACAGATACAACACAATTATCTGAATCGAGATCCCTAGGGCCTAATTCTACTCTTAGGGGAATCCCCTTGATTTCCCAGTCGTAATGTTTCACCCCTGGCCTTACATCCCTTTCATCGACTTTGACCCTGAGCCCCGCATCCGTCAGTCGCTGGCCGAGTTCACTTACAGCGGGCAAAACCCTTTCGTCCCTATGATTAGCTACAGGCATGACTACGACTTGAATGGGTGCTATTGCCGGGGGCATGATCAATCCATTATCATCGCCGTGCATTCCAACAACGGCCCCCAATAGCCTCTCGGACATGCCGAAAGTTGTTTGGTGGCATAATCTTGTTTTACCTTCCGAATCCTCGTATGATAGATCGAAAGCCCCCGCCCATTGATCTCTGTAGTGGTGGTAAGTCGCTACCTGTAGAGTTCTTCCATTAGGCATTACGACATCTGCTGCCTTGGTGTACCATGCTCCGGGGAATGTATCCCATACTGGCCTCTTTGAAACGATGGAAGGTAGGCATAATTCGTGCAAAATCCTTCTTACCATCTCTGCATCTTCCTCTATTTGCTTATCAGCACCAGCTTGGTCAGAATGTACTGTGTGGGCTTCAAAAAAATGGATTTCTCTAACTCTTATGAAAGATCGAGTTTGTTTGGTTTCATACCTGAATGTGTTTACAATCTGAAAGGTCTTGAGAGGGAGATCTGCGTGACTTCTGATCCAAAGTGAAAACATCGTATACATTGGAGTCTCGGACGTAGGTCGTAGAAACATAGGGATTTCGAGCTTGTTTTCCCCTCCATGTTTTACCCAGTAAACCTCCTTTTTGAATCCTGACTCCTCCTCTCCTATTCTTAGTTCAGAGGGATCAACGCCCGCCTCCCTCGCCGCCTTCAAAATGGATACGAGCTTATTCTCCTTTTCAAGCAGGTCTTCTGGAACAAGAAGTGGAAACCTGTATTCTTGATGGCCTGTGCGTTCCATTTCTGATCGTGCGAGCGAATCTATTTTCTCCATTGCTGACAAACCATATGGCTTCCATACGTCCATTCCCTTGATTGGATACCGCTTATCTACAAGGTCGGCAATTTCGACAATTGAAGGATACCATGAATTAAAATCTGATTTAGCGGGGATTCCCCTCTTGGCCTTGTTGGACTTGGACACATTGTTCCCGTATTGGCCAATCGCTTCAATTATTCGTTCAAAATCATTCACATAGTGAAATAAATTGATCTATAGCTTCACACAGAGATTGCAAATTTGGAATACCCTGCACACTACCATTTGGATAGACAAGCCTGCATCTAGAGCCTTCTTCACTCATAGATTCAGTCAGATTATTTGCGACAACTAGGTCCATTCTATGAGTAGAGATCTGATTCATTGCACTTTCGACTAAACTTGATTCATCATTATCGATTTCTAATTTAAAACCGATTCGAATTTTTCCCTCCATGTATTTTGAAATCTCTTCTATATGCTTCTTAGTTGGGTAGAGTGAGATGGACCATTCACCATCTCCACTGGATTTCTTACCTTCCGTGTACTTGGCTACATAATCTAGGACTGCAGCAGAATGAATCCAGCAATCAGGCGGTTCGGAGGACCTTGCAACGCCTATGCATGAGTCGAGCATTCCTTCCGGTGACTCGTCAACAATAACCTCTGGTAGTGGAAATTTAGAACTTACAGTTGTGCTTCCTACTATGCAAACGATCTCATGACCCATTCTGAATAGGTGTTCTGAAATTGACCATCCAGTGCGACCAGTGGAAGTGTTTGAAATGAACCTGATAGAATCGATGGGTGACTTATTCGAGCCAAGAGTCACCGCGATTCTTTTTCTTCCAGGTAATTTACTGTTGATCTGGTTGGAGAAATTGGCCACTATGGAGACGTGGTTAGGTTGCTTCTTCCTACCTTCTATTGAGTCCTCATAAAAAACGCCCAAACCCCTTTCCTTGAGTGATTCAACCAATTCCAGTGTCACTGGATCATTGAAAAGATCATCATGCATCGACGGAACGAACATTATTGGCACCCCATTACCATTTGCAGCAGATAGAGCCATCATTACAGGCGAGTCTATAATTCCGTGAGTGAACTTGGAGATTGTATTCCTAGTAGCTGGGGCCACCAATATTCCATCGAAGCTGCCAAGCTGTGCCATTTGGGAATCCCAATCTGTGAGCACTTCAGATCCAGAACCCCAAGAAAGAGCTAAGGGCGAGATGACCTTCTCAGCTGAGCGTGTCATCATAGGAGTGACATTAGCCCCATGTCTTCTGAGCTCTCTAGCTAGTTTGATTGATTCAGTGGCTGCTATACCTCCAGTTATCGCGAGTATGACGTTCTTTTTGTGCAAACATTTGCTCAGGATGGTCACTCCGGTATCGTCGGCCACACTCAGGCCACATATCATTCATTCAAGAGCGCGTCGGAACAAAGCTAGTCAAGAGACTCTAGAGCTATCGCCATCCCCATGCCACCACCAATACACATCGTGGCTATGGCTCTCTTTGCGCCTGTACGATTCATCAGGCTAGCAGCCTTACAGGTGATTCTAGCTCCAGAGGCCCCTAGGGGATGTCCGATGGCCAGTGCACCCCCGTCTATGTTCACCCGATTAATATCAATGCCTAGCTCACTTATGCAGGCAATACTTTGAGAGGCAAAGGCCTCATTAATTTCGAAAATATCTACTTCATCTATTTTCCAGCCTGTCATATCCAATACTTTTGTCACGGCTGAGATTGGCCCTAAGCCCATTAATTCCGGAGGACAGCCGGTTGTTGCCCCAGACACTATAGCAGCCATTGGTGATAGATGGAGCGATTTGGCCAGAGATTCACTACAAATTATGGAAAAGACTGCGCCGTCTGTGAGTGGGGATGATGTGGCTGCAGTCACTGTGCCTCCCTGTTTAAAGGCGGGGTTAAGAGAGGACATCGTTTCTAGTGTAGTGTCCCCTCTAATGCAACCATCTTCATTGTAAATGGTGCCATTATGGCTTATGTTTGCAATTTCTTCCGTGAAAAAACCATTAATTTTCGCATTTGAAGCCTTGCGGTGGGAAAGTAATGCGAATTTTTCTTGCTCTTCCCTAGTTATGCCGAATGAATCGGCTACGTTTTCCGCAGTATTACCCATGTTGACGTATGCCTCAGGATATCTCTCCTCTAGTAGTGGGTTGGGGCTCCAGTTGAATCCTCTTCTCTTAACCCTGGACATAGATTCTATTCCACCACATAGGTACATCTCACCCAATCCAGAGGCAATGTTGGCATGAGCAGACAGAATTGATTGCATCGAAGAGCCGCAGAGTCTGTTGATTGTTTGACCGGGGGTATTGTAATCCAACCCCCCCATAAATGACATCATTCTGCCGATATTGTACCCCTGTTCCCCCTCTGGATACGCACATCCGACTATAATATCATCAATTATTGAACTATCAATTCTAGTTTCGCGCATGAGCTCCTCAATTACTTGTCCACCCAGATCATCTGGCCTTAACTCAAACAAATCTCCCTTGTGGGCTCTTGAGAAGGGGGACCGTTTCCAACCGACTATTACCGCCCTCACAAAATACCCTCTACACTTTAGCCCATAACGGTTGTCAGGGAAGAAATACGTCTGACCGAGGGGTTCTTGAACAAGGTTCGTTGAGGATTGTATATGATTAGGGAATGCCCAATACATGGATATTTTTCCGACGACGATTTATGCCCCGCTTGCAACTCCGAGGGCAAGTTTGTGATGAGTACAAGAGAAAGAGATAGTATGGCCAGGAAGTTAGCCCTTGTGTTGAGGCATGCTCCAGAGAAGTTCGATTTAGAGATGGACATAAACGGGTGGATAGATGTCAGGGATATTGTAAGGAAATTCAAGGATGGTAGAAGGAGGCAGCACTGGCTTAGACCACACCACCTCTCCGCGATATCCGAGACAGACCCGAAGGGCAGATACGAAGTTAGGGGCAATATGATGAGGGCAACCTACGGCCATACTGTAGAAATTGAACTCGACTTACCATCGACAGAAATACCTGACTCCCTATACTACCCTTGTGACCCAAATGTGGCAGAGAACCTACTGGAAGTAGGGATAAGCCCTGGAGACAGGTCCCATGTCCACTTATCCGCGTCAATACGATCGGCTGCTGAGGCTGGTAGATTTCATCACTCTGATCCTACGATTATCGAGGTGGATACGGCAAGAATGTCAGCATCAGGTGAGACAATTTGGCATGCTGGGGTGACTGTTTACCTCACCGATTCTGTAGCGGGGGAATTTCTTAGTGTTGTGGATCCTAAAGATCCAGAATTGTCATTATTAAGAGAATCTTGGTTGGAAGAAGAATAGTTAGAATTCGCCACAAACTGGACAGAATTCTATATCACTAGTCCTGATAGCCCCGCATGAGTGACATTCTCCAGACTTCACTGTAGGTTTGACTTCTGAGTTTCCTGGTTCTCTTACATTGGTGTCCCTCTGAATGAATGGCGAGGCTATCTTCACGGTGTCGACCAACTGTCTAAATTTGATAGCTTCAGATATAGCTATCTCGATCTGAATCTGTCTTTTTTCCCTCTCTTCCTTATCCTCAATTGCAGATGCTTCGGATAATTCGGACTGGAGCCATCTCTGGAACCGTTCAATATCTGATGGTTCTTTCACATCACACCCACTGGGTATTTGGATTAAACTGTATGTTTTGAGTTGAAAAAGTTAGATACGATGCCATCAAAGATTGACCATGGGCCCCCGTGTTGTGATCAAATTGGGAGGGGGGCTTATCACTAATAAGGCGAAGTCGAAGACGTTTTGCCATACTAGAATGGCTGCTATAGCGGAAGCTATTGCTGAGCTTAGCGAACTTGGCTCATCAATAGTGATAGTCCATGGAGCCGGTTCCTATGGCCATTTATTGGCAAAGGAATGGTCAATTTCCGGAGGTATCCGTAGTGACATATCATTGGAACAAAGGGTTGCAGTATCACAAATTAGAAGCGATATGAGAGAATTGAATTCATTGGTCATGAGTAGCTTAAATCAGGTCGGGTTGGAATGTGAAAACCATCCCCCATCCGACTGGGCATTGGGGACCGGCCGTAGCTTTCAAGGCAACCTGAGCGCCTTTGTAAAGTCAAATGAAGATGCTATTCCATTGACCTTCGGAGATGTTGTTGATACCGACGATGGAACTGAATTTGGTATTCTTTCGGGGGATGACCTAATGCTAAGAATTTCAAATGAGGTCCCCGGGGTGACCCACTCAATATTCCTTATTGGTGATGCAGAAGGGGTTATGGATAAGCCACCAAACGAACAAGATGCCGAACTCTTGCCGTTTTGGAGCCCAGGTTTACACCTGAAGTCAAATCACGATTCTGATATTGATGTGACGGGTGGTATAAATCTCAAGTTAATGAGGGCGTCTGAGATATCAGAACACGTGGGACAAGTATGGATAATCGATGGTAGGGAGCCAAATAGATTGTCTGAGTTATTGACAGAGGGCCAAACAATCGGAACCAAGATTCTTGCCAGTTGAGTGTTCATATACATACCTCCCCTCGAATAACACATGACGTCTGAGGGGGCCCCGATAGAAGGCTATGACATGGCTCAATCCGAGATGATGCAGGAGATGTGCATTCTAGTGAATGAGGAAGACGATATCATCGGATCTGAGACGAAATTATCCGTTCATCGCGGGGATGGCGTCAGACACAGAGCTTTCAGTGTTCTAATTTATGATTCTGAAGGTAGGCTTTTGGTTCAAAAGAGATCTTCTGACAAAATTACCTTTCCTAACGTCTGGGCAAATAGTTGCTGCAGTCATCCACTGGATATTGATGGCGAGAGAGATGATGGTATAGGAGCAGAAAATGCCGCCAGAAGAAAGCTCAATCAAGAGCTGGGAATCACAGAAGAAGATAGCTTGGATTGGGATTTTAGCCATATTGGAAAAATGGAGTATTCCGCCAGATGGGATAGTGAGTGGGTAGAGTGGGAGATAGATCACATACTTGTCGTAAAGAGTGATGCTGAAATAAATCATAATGAGAACGAGATCTCAGAAGTTCTGTGGGCAGATGTGGAAACATTAGAAAAAATGATGTCAGGGGAAGGCAGATGGGCCGGAGAAATAATCGCACCTTGGTTTAGACTCATTTGGAGGAATTTTATTCATGATAACAGAAAGGATGTGTCAGCTATAGCAAACTCGAAGATTCCAGGCATAATCCAATGTGGTGAAGTCGACATGGATGGCAATCCTGTAAGGCCTGGGCATAACTTGCTAGAAGCTCTCTCTGTGCACAGGGACATAGTCGAGCAAGAAATCATGACCAGCTTAGGAAAGATGGGGCAAGAGACTCTTTACTCTGCAATGACTCATTTGTTCAAAGGGGGGGGTAAGAGGCTCAGGGCTATTCTTCCTAGGTTGGTTGCCGAAGCATTGGGCGGGGCGAATGAGGGTCACTATACACTGGGAGCATCGATAGAGATAATTCACAATTTCACACTTATTCACGACGACATCATTGATCAGGATCCAATTAGGAGAGGACTGGATGCAGTTCATGTCGCATATGACGATGCCACCGCCATAAACGCTGGAGACGCTATGCTCGCGGTTGGATTTGAAATATTAGCAGAATCGGATAAGATTCCCAGTGAAAAGCTAGGCCACATAATCACCTCAATTGGGGAGATGGTGAGAAAGGTCGCAGAGGGTCAACAGGAGGACATTGAATTTGAGAATCGAAAATCGGTGACCGAAAACGAATACATTGCCATGATTGCCGGCAAAACTAGTGCAATGTTTGAGACATGTGCTAGGACAGGAGCCATTCTGGCTAAGGCAAATGACGATGAAGTGGGGAATATGGCAGAATGGGGCCTGAATCTAGGGCTGTGTTTCCAATTGATGGATGACCTTATTGATTTGACAGGCGATACTAAGACTCTAGGAAAACCGGCAGGATCTGATATTGTCCAAGGGAAGAGGACATTGATCGCCATCCATGCCCTAGAGTGTGACCAGTCTCTTCCCTACTTCCAGAAGGTTTACGCCTCTGGGGAGTGTAGTGACGAAGATCTCGCGATGGCAGTAAAAGAGCTCAAAGACTCGGGCTCAGTTGAATATGCCCGAGGCAGGGCATTACATCATCACTCGATTGCTCACCAATGTCTTGACAAGCTAGATTCGAACGAAGCGGTTAGTGTTCTTAGGGAATTAACGGATTTCCAGCTAATTAGGATCAACTAATTAGTCCGTATATTGGGCTTCACCGGGTATCTCCTCTTTCAAGCCCTTCCTCTGTCTTATTTCTCCAACGGTCTTGTGAAATAGATCTGGGGGGACCTCATCATACCCTGCATTCTCCGTGTTCCAAACGGCCCTGCCTTGAGTGGCGGCCCTAATGTCATTGGAAAAGCCGAACGACTCGGCTACTGGCATCTTGCCAATTACACAAGTGACATCCCCTTCAACAGGCATGTCCTCTATAAGCCCCCTTCGGGTTATTAGTTGCCTTGTGATTCCACCGGCCCACTCGGTCGGAGCGTCTATTCGTATCTTTTGGATTGGCTCGAAGATAACGGTATTGGCCCTTATCAAGGCTCCTTTTATCGAGTTCCTTACGGCAGGTATAGTCTGTGCAGGACCTCTGTGGATGGCATCCTCGTGAAGCTTCGCATCTACGAGCCTGACCATAACACCAGTAAGAGGCTCATCTGCGATAGGGCCCTTTTTGCAAACGTCATTAAACGCCTCTATTATCAATTCTCGAGTCTCATGTAGGTTCTGAATACCCTTGGTGTCGTTGACTAAAACAGAGGTTCCATTAATCGCGTATATTTTCCTCATCAGATTTTTGTCCAACCCGAATTCTGCGAATTTGTTCCCTGTCTCTTTCGCATCTTTAGCTCTAACGGGACCGTCACCGAAAACACCCTCTCTAAGAGCAGAGACCACTTCCTCGGGGAGTTGCTCCACCTCGACATAGAACCTGTTGTGCCTGTTTGGAGATTTCCCTTCGAATGCCATTCCTTTATTATCGCTGGAAATGGATTCCCTGTAGACCACTATAGGATTGCTCTGATTGACCTTAATGCCCTGCTCTTCTTCCAGCCTGTAAATAGTGATCTCGAGATGGAGTTCACCCATGCCAGATAGCAAAGCCTCCCCAGTCTCGTGATTAGTGGAAACAGACAAGGAGGCATCGGCCTTTGCCAGACTGTTTAGCGCACCAATGAATTTCGGGAGGTCCTTCATTGATTTGGGTTCTATCGCAACAGTGACGACCGGTTCCGAGTAGTGTCTTATTGCTTCGAATGGAGTCGCATCTTGGTCTCTAGCCACAGTCACCCCTGCCGCAGCACTTCTGACCCCTGTCAGAGCAGCGATGTTTCCGGCAGATACACCTGGGACTTGGATTCTATCGCCGCCAACCATCATACTTACTTGCTGGACTCGCTCGGATTTCCCTGAGCCTATTGCCCAAACGGTCTCTCCTTGTTTTATTGTACCCGAATAGACTCTTCCAACCGCAACTTCTCCTGCGTGGGGATCCATCCAAATTTTGGTTATCATCAATGAGAGGGGGCCATCTGAATCACAACTTACCATTGACTTGCCCACATCAGAGTCCAGCTCCCCTTGCCAGATATTAGGTATCCTATACTCCTGGGCTATTAAGGGGGAAGGAAGTTTTTCCACGGCCATATCTAGAAGAACCTCATGAACGGGTGCTTTCTGAGCTAGCTCTTTCTGCTCCTCATTTTGGCAGTATTCGAAAATCTGGGGGAAGTTGATTCCCGACTTTTGCATGAATGGGACAGTGATACCCCAATTGTGGTATGCTGAACCAAAGGCGACGGTCCCCTTAGCGACGTCGACCTGCCAGTCGGATTTGTGCTCGTCTGGTGCGAAGGCGCGGATCAGATCGTTTACCTTGGTTATCTGGACTTTGAATCTGGCCATCATGTCCTCGGGAGTGACCTGTAACTCGTTGATTAGCCGATCGACTTTGTTGATGAAAAGTACTGGCCGAACCTTCTCCTTGAGTGCTTGCCTAACCACAGTCTCTGTCTGGGGCATAGCACCCTCAACGGCACATGTAAGTATTATACAACCATCCACGGCTCTCATTGCTCTAGTAACGTCTCCACCAAAATCGACGTGACCGGGGGTATCGATCAGGTTGATCAGGTAATCTTCATCATTAACTCCGTGAACCATAGACGCACTGGCTGCATTTATCGTAATGCCTCTGGCACTCTCCTGATCGTCGAAATCTAGAACTCTGGATTTGCCGGCCAACTCTTCAGACATCATGCCTGCACCGGCAATCAGGTTGTCGGACAGTGTAGTCTTACCATGGTCTATGTGTGCCGCAATTGCTAGATTGCGGATTCGTTCCCTGTTGTGCATTACCTCCGTGGCACGCTTAATATTGTCCTCCTTGCGACCCATATTATCACCCTGATATTTTGCCGACCTGAAAACGGTTCATAAAGACGATTGAAATGATCTTGGTAAGAATGTCGAAGAATTGGTAGCTTTTCATCATCGAGCCGAGGCAGCTATTCTCTCAACTTCGTGCCTCTTGCCTACTGCGAACGAGTTGACATCACCCTCTGCCGCTTTGGAAATCTCGGAAATTATCCCGTCGGTAAGGGATTTCTTGCTCTTCATTGTGGCGGAAGCAGCACCAATTGCGAGGTTCCTGAGGGCTATGTCCAGCCTTCTACTGGGAGAGGAGTCAACGGCCTTTGGCTGACTAACTGCTCCAATTCTAACTCGTGTTGTCTCCTCACAAGGAGCAGCTTCTGCGATTGCATCAATGAACTTCTGCAATGGATTCTCCCCAGTCCTGGAATTTATCCTGTCAAACGCCTCCTCCAGAGACTTGGCGCAGTATTGCTTCTTCCCGCTATACTTGCCTGATCGCATTAGATTGTTGATGAATCTCTCTGTGACTGAGAGGTCTTGCTTACCAAACCAAGCGTTTGCGTGCCTCCCTCCTGTATGTGGTGCCCCGATCATCCTTAGATTGACGTATCTGGAAATACCCGGGTCGCTGCAAACAACCTCGCTGGCATCCCACTTACCGAACACCATCGTCCCTATCCCTGCTATGGGTGCCTCGGAAACCTCACTAGATTCTTCCATTTTCTCACCTATCTGACTGGCTTTTCCTTTCTGCCCCTGACCATCTCGTCGAGTGAAACGCCGTTTACTTTGATTACCTTGTACCTGACACCCGGAAGATCGCCATATGATCTTCCCTTGCTTCCCCCTATGCCTTCGACCATAACCTCATCGTGTTCATCTATGAATGAAATTGCCCCATCTCCGGGGGCGAATGCAGTAAGCCTGTTACCAGTCCTAATCAGGCTTATTTTTACGGCCTTTCTTATTGCTGAGTTGGGTTGTTTGGCCTCGAAGCCGACCTTTTCTATCACAATTCCCTTAGCTTGTGGGCTTCCTCTCAGTGGATCGTGCTTTAGCACACCACCTCCTTTTCTTTTGGCCTGCCTGTTCCTGAATTGTCTCTCTTTCCAACGGTACCTCTTTCGATCAGACTTCATCTTAGAACCAGAAAAAAGCCCTCGACCCAAGCATATACCTCAAAATGACGGCCCGTCGAAATGCCATTCGTTTATGAGACTGACGGGAAGGATACTCAGAGAGTTTAGGCTGATGAAGGTAAATAATGAGCCAACATTGAAGCGGCTTGGGCGGGCTCACCTTAGCATGGGATTCAGGGATTTCATCGTTGGAAGCGACGTTTCAGATGAGGAAGTGAGTGTTAATTTTCAAGTTCGGGAAATGTCATCTGCTAATTCTAACCGCCCCATGGTATTCAATCGAGTAAAGGAAGCACCCGGCCATGGAATAGCGATAAATATCCTCACAAGGAGCAGGCTTTGCGAGTACTTTCATGTTAGCCCGGGTGAGCTGATTGATATTTTGGCTTGGGCTATGGAGAATCCTTCCGAGCCAGTGGTTGTAGAGTCTTCTGAGGCGCCTGTAATGGATAACACAATGGAAGATCTGGACATAAGGAATATACCAGTACCGTGGCACTATCCTGAAGATGGTGGCAGATACCAATCTTCCTCAATAATTATCGCTCAATATGGTGGTTTGAGGAATACCTCTTTCCACAGGCAGCTAATAAGGAGCGCCAACACGACAAGCGTTAGACTAGTTCCGCGCCATCTGAGGACTATGTTTGAGACCGCAAAGGGCTCTGGTGATGAGGTGAATATTGCAGTTGTGAATGGGCCGGATCCAGTGGTACTACTTGCAGGAGCAATGTCATTTGATCATCCATTGGATGAGCTCAAAGTTGCCTCTGCCTTACATGAAAGGCTGTATGGTTCGGAATTGAGGGTGTTCGAACTATCAAATGGAGTAATGGCGCCGGCTGACTCGGAATACGTAATGGAGGCTAGGATTACTCAAAATACCGATGAGGAGGGCCCATATGTCGACATCACAGGCACAGTTGATGACATTAGGCTCGAACCAGTGATTGAGTACGACGCTATCCATCACAGAGATTCCCCCATATTTCATGCATTAATCCCAGCGGGAGTTGAGCACATGACTTTGATGGGCATGCCCAGAGCCCCAACAATAAAGTCAGCAGTCTCAGAAGTTGTTGAGTGCACTGACGTATACCTGACGGAGGGAGGAAGCGGTTGGTTGTCATCGGTGGTCCAAATTATACCCAAGGAAGTCGGGGATGGGAGGATCGCAATCAAAGCTGCTTTGGATGGGCACAAGTCGATGAAGCAAGTAATTGTGGTTGATGAGGACATAGACGTTGCAGACCACTCGAGAGTTGAGTGGGCCTTGATGACTAGATGGCAGCCAGATACGGACACCATAATCCTCTCGGATCAAAAAGGATCAAGCCTAGACCCTAGCAGGTCCAAAGATGGTAAGACCAGTAAAATAGGGATGGATGCTACAATTGACCCTGGAATCGACAGATCCCCCTATGAGTCGGTTCTGTGAGAAATCAATATGCCTGACGAGACCAGCCTATCCAAATCACTGCAACACCCTAGGAGGAGCTTGGGGAATCGATACAGGAGCCAAGCCGAGAAGTTTCTTAGGATCGCAGAAAATGATCCTAGAAATCTGGCCTGGGGCGAGCAAAGTGCCAGACAGAGCGTATTGTACGATTTCACAAATGAGGACAATTGGAAGGTATTGATCAAATCCAAATTAATTGCGAAGGATTACGAAGGGTCTAGGGCAGTTTTGGAAGATCTATTTTCTGTACTTGGAAGGGATCCGGAATTGATGGTCCAGTTGGACAGAGTGGAGATCCTAGATTCTTACGAAGACCTACTACTTGCAGCGATTTCCGAGGATCCATTAGATCCTGATACTTGGTGGAGTAAAATCGAGGATGGAAAGATTGGTTTGAATGAGTTTGCAGACCGGTTGAGAAGTCTCGACGTTTCGGATCAAAGAGCAAACATTTTGTTCTCCAGAAGACTTGAAAGAGTGAGAAGAGGGGGTTATGAAGATTTATTCCTCGATTTGTCCAGACACCTATTAGCTCACAGACCGAATAACCATGAGGCCTGGGACGAATTGGGCAGAATGCACGAAAAGAGGGGGGATTTTGATGAAGCTTGGCTTTGTTATGATCAATCACAAACGGTCTATCCAGATTCTACATCAAGGGACAGGTTCAAACAAAGGATGTCTGATAAGTTTGATAGAAATGAAGGGACTCCTTGGAAGGAACCCCCGATACAGGATAAGGCAGATTTCCAAGATAAGCTTCGTAGGATGTCATCAAAAATCCAAAAGGATGACGAGCCTTATCCTGAAGACGATGAGGGCCTTCTCGGAAAAATATTAGAATTGAGGAATTCGGGTCATGTGGTAGAGGCATTTTTCATAGCTAGAAGGATGATGGCAGAGGGAGATGAAAGCGTTTCCGATCTGGTTGAGGAATTGATAGGTGAATTGGATGTCTGAGAGAGAATTTGTAATTGTATGGGCAATCCCTGCATTCGGAGACATGGATGCGTGGCTAATGGTGCGGCATGTTGAGAGGGGTTGGGAGCTGCCAGGAGGCGCCATTAGGAAAGGAGAGGCTGTTGACGAGGCAGCTCTCAGAGAACTATTCGAAGAAACGGGGAAGCTAGGCATTGCAAAAGCGATAGATAACGATCTAATTGACGGTGGATCAGTGGTCTTTGTAGAGGTCCAGACAGAAGCCATTCCCGACCCATGGGAGTCTAATGATCCCTCAATAGGGGAGGTTGGGTGGTGCCTTGTACCACCAGAGGAGACGGCATGGGGCGCAGAAGAAATAGAGAGATTAAGGTCTCACGACTGGAGTGCCTCGATTAGCCTTGGATCCTGAATTTCCCCCAATCTGGAGTGAAGTGCTTCTCTCCAGGATTTTTCCCCAATAAGATCGCTAGCATCTAGTACGAGCCCAAGATCATCCCGTGTAGGTCCGGAAAGGTCATCTGATGAGGACTTAAGGAGGAATTCAACAACCTCCTTAATATCCTCGGGGTTAGAGGGTGAGGAAGACATCCCCGGATTTTCCCTTGGTTTAGCGTTGGATATTCTCTCTTCCATTCGTGGAGTAGATTCGTCTACGTTATCCAGGGCGATGTCCAACCACTCCATTGCACAGACAATAGCCTCTGGCCCCATGTTCTCTGATGAGAGTCTTTTCATTGC
Source organism: Euryarchaeota archaeon UBA462 (assembly GCA_002506755.1). GTDB lineage: Archaea > Thermoplasmatota > Poseidoniia > Poseidoniales > Thalassarchaeaceae > UBA36. The sequence goes on along the minus strand of DAYD01000016.1, from coordinate 12,966 downwards.
TATCCAAAGATGTCGCATTGCTGGCTGCAGATCCCCAATTTCAATTAGTATGCGCCCGGATTCTAGACGGGAAAGGCCAATTATGTCATTCGGATGTCCGGCGGAGGCCGTAATGTCAGAGAGTGTTACTAGGGCCATCATATGCTCCTGGTTGTTGATATGCCAAGAAGCGAGGTTTAGGAGCGCAAGCCCATGTAAGGCAGAGCCGGAAGATATCGATGAGAACCTATCGACACACCACCTAAGTTCTATGCCAACATCCTCCGATCCAATAATTCCGAGGAGAGCCCTTTCCATTCTAATCCAAGCTTCTGTTTCATAATGCCTATCCTTGAGATTTCTGGATTGGTGGAGTATTGACTCACTTATTTCGACAGCTTGCTCATATTTTCCTTCAGAAAGCAGGCTCTTGAACAGAATGGAGTCAGCCGCTATGCGTTCCGAGGTCGTTTCAGATGCGACCAAGGAATTACCCCCTTTCAAACTGGCTAGCCTTTGTCTCGTACTGTTCCCTGAGGCTTTCCTCCCTCTCTATAAGCCTCATCAGGTGCTCATCCAATGCTTCCTTCGCTTGGGAGATTTCGGATTCTAGCGTTTCTCTATCCTCCACTTCAAGGAGTAGGTTTCCCAATGATCGGAATACTGGCCTGTTAGGGTCTTGTGTAGATAGAGCCTCTATCGTAATCGAGTATTCAGACACCTGCGATGACACGGTTTGGATTTGATTACGGATCAGCTGTAGCTCTCGGGCCAAGGACTGAATATCCTCTGCAGAGACCTTTTCGCTAATCCTAATCCCCCCCTCTTGTGGCATCTATGGATTGCTCCGAGGCAATTAAACCTCTCATAACTGAATTCCATCTCGCTCTCAGATCAGTGAATGAATCAGATTTCAGTGAAATCGAGATCTCATCATCGGAATATGAAAAGTCTGCCTCCGTAATTAGACCAGACGAGAGTGCACCAGGTTCGCTATGCTCTAGCAAAAGAGTAAGTCCGACAGAGTTATTCCTCTTCTGATCCTTCATCTGAGTCTCTCTCGCTAAGCTTTTTCTCGTAATCTAGTGCAGCCTGTTGCGCAATTACTGCCATGTCAGTGGCAGTGGCGCCTTCCATTGACCTTCTAACAATTCTTCTGTTAGCATCGCTTGCCCTGGTGTAGGGTTCCCAAACGCCTCCGGAGAATGTGTAGTCGCACTTCTTACAGTCCCAAATTCCAGCTGCTTTCCTTCTTACCTTTACATAATGACATTTGGGGCAAGTGTACCATCTTGATTTCTTAGCCATCGCAGAACCTGCTCTGCGCCTAACACTAACACCATACCTTGGCCCAAACCGGGCTGTGGCTCCAGCTTTCTGAGTCCTTTTTGCCATATTTCCACCTACAATGAATCCATAACTTCTCTGATTTCTTTGGTCCTTTTCCTGGCATTATCCATTATTTCTTGGAATTCATCCGTCGTGAAAATCCCCTTTAGACCCTTCTGAAGAGAGTGCACATTGTCATCGTCTCCCAAAGTTATGTGAATTCTCTCGTCACCACCCAATTCCTCCCTTGAGTCAGCGTCGTAGACAAAGCGGCCACCAACCTTGTGGTATGAACACATTATTGGGGATTTTGAAACTCCAAGAGGGTAATCATCCCCGACCTCAAACCTTTCAGCAGGAACAGTAGCATTACGAAGGGCTACAATTCCTGCCAGAGCAAATGCATCGAATAGGTTGCCATCGTCTGATACTGCAAACAAATCCAAAATTACTTGCCATGCCTTCTCACCGGGAATTATGCAAAGAGAGTCAACATCGATACAACCGGACTCCCTGATTCCTCTGTCCACTACTCTACCAAGTTCAATGGATTCGGGGCTCGGCGGTCCAGCCTCCCAGTTCCTACCAGCTACGGGCCTAACCTCGGCCGAGCACATCAATCCGCCTTGGTTTGGCCTATCTGGGTAAGGTTGCATAATTTGGAATTTTACACCTGCTAGAACGATAGTGTCGCCCATTCTTACCCTGGCCGATCCCTCTGCTCGCGGGAGTATTGAGTGTTCAACCTCGAGCAGCCTTCCCTCCCACTGCCCTCTACCATCTATCCTCTCGTCACTATGTGCCAGAGCGGATAAGTGGTCTCTCAGCAGGTTGGGAACGATCGGGATACTCATGAGCTGTTCCCCCTCAGTGCGTCGACCATTATTTTGTGGATTTCCTTCGAGGCATCCATATTATATTGCCAAGCTTGCTTGAATTCGTCTTGTGAAAGATCTCCATCCATTTGGAGGAAAACCAACTCGCCGGTATTGGGGAGGATCCCCATTGGCAGATCTGCTTCGCCGTAGTTGTCCTCCTCTTTGTTTAGATCGCATACGACTATGTCGTTTATTTTCCCGCTGGCGACGCTGACTACCATTTCTGTCATTGGAATACCGGCATCAGCGAGAGCTACAGACGCTGCGGTAAGCCCTACGCACCTTGTCCCGGCCTCGGCAGAAACTATCTCTATATTGATCCTTATTTTCGATCTGGGGTAGAGCTCTAACATTACGACGCTTTCTAGGGCATCTTTTGTGACTTTGCTTACTTCCCTGCTCCTTCTGTTGAAACCTGGCCTCATCCTGTCGGTTGTTGAGAACGGCGCCATGTTGTAAGCTACGTCAAGAACTGCTCTGTCCTGCCTCTGAATCTTCCGGGGGTGGGCCTCCATGGGCCCGTAAACGGCTACTATTGCCTCATTTGTCCCCCATGTCATCCTACAGGAACCATCTGCAACAGGCACCACGCCTGTCTCGATTGTGATTGGCCTGATGTCTGCGGGACCCCTGCCATCAACTCTGATTCCATTTTCATCGATCATCTGGACGTCTCCGTATCCTCCCATCAGTTTCCACCTCCCTTAGCTATTGATGATAATTCGTTGAGCTTTCTCCTTACTTCCAGGATTCCATCTAGCTCTCCGTCAATCCACATCCTGCCGTTGTCTGCCACTACTATTCGGCATGCTGTATCCTCTTTCATCCTTCTCAGTGATTCCCCGCCCTTTCCAATTAGCCTTCCGAGCAAGTGAGGGTCTACCTCCTCAACAACTCCAGACCTAATCTTGCGAAGACCCATTCCTTTCATGGTCACGACGCTTGAATGTGTTTCCTCTACTTCCTGGATCCTGCAGATTATTGCATCTCCTATGTCCATGACAGACCTAGTACCTCCAAAATCGATCTTTCCAGGACCTAAGCTCATTGGCAGGATGGCGTTGAAAGGTGCCCCTAGCTCTACAAACCACAGGTTGTTCGTACAGCCCTCGATGTATCCTATAACTAAGTCTCCCGGCCTTGGGAAGTAAGTAGTGTGTGTTGGCTCTACTGATATTGCTCCGCCGCCATCTCTTAGCATTCCTCTCTTAACCGCTTTCAATCTACCACCCGTGGATATGACTCCATGTCCGGGTTCTTTTCCTTCTGAATCTCCTAGGTCCTCCCCAGGAATGACAAGCAAACTTGCTCGCCCATGATTTCGCGACCCTGTCGCTCTCTTACCTTTTGTCATACTATCGGGCCGCGCGACCGGCCCACCATTCATAACCGTTGACGTAGTATATTGGCTAATGATCAGTCCAATTCCTTAACTTCCACGTTCGGGGATCTTGAAGCTACCTTTCCGATGATGTCGTTCTTCATCCCCCCGGGAACCGAAACAACACACACCCAAGAGCCATCCGGGGTCCATTCCTCTTTCTGAATTGAGTGCCTGAGTAGGTTGCTCACTCCCCCGAAGTCCTTACCTTCTACCTTGAAAGCCAATCTGATGGTAATGAACTGTAGCGGTATAACAGGTCTCAATGATGAGACGGCGTCTTCCACTTGGCTCTCTACCGACTTGAACGGATCCACAGAAAAACGTATTTCTTCCAATGCGTTCTCAATCCTTGTTCTAGGGTGAGGTAGTTTTGTTTTGGGGTCTGTGGCCGTTGTGGCTATCTCATTGACTATCTGGAGCTTCTTTTCCCCCACCATCTTCTTCCTTTGAGCAGTGGTCAACTGTATGCTTCCTTCTCTGAGGATTTTCCTAGCACACTCCATTACATCGGTGGTTCCGAAAATGTTCTCCAGAGACTCGCTGGTAGGCCTCTCACCGGATTTCGCGTCGGACCAAACCTCTTCAGTGGCCAGTAATTCTGGAAAAGATACCGAATCTTGATTTTCCTTCCATTTTTCAACAAGATCGGGATCTACCAGGATCTCGTACCTTTTTCCACCTTTTTCTAGCCTAGCCAGCACGGCATCATCCAAGCTGACCATAACAATCCTATAGATAACATAATCATAATGATTTGCGCTTCAACTCTGAGTATAGCTTGTCTGGCAAACTACTCTTGACTCTAATTCTTTGTCCATTCGGGTGTTCAAACTGAATTTCGGAAGCATGCAAGCACAGCCTGTTAACGCTTGCCTTACCGCGACCATATCTAGTGTCTCCAACCACTGGACACCCGATTTCACCCATGTGGAGTCGTATCTGGGCCCTCCTCCCTGTGTCGATCTTTATTCTTATTAGGCTATGAATTGGTGCAGACTTTTCCAATCGCCAGTTGGTTATCGCTTCCTTCCCACCTGTTTCGCCCTTCGGCACTAATCTAACCCTCTTGTCTCTGGACTCCTGTATGCGAGAGGTTACAACGCCTGACTCAACAGCAGGCTTCCCGAAAACCACCGCATGGTATATTCTCTCTACGGACCGGTCTTTGAATTGGCTTTGAAGGAAATCTCTGACTTGAGGAGACTTTGCTAGTATCATGCACCCGGATGTTTCCCTGTCTAGACGATGAACAAGATGAGTTCGCTTGGATTGATTTTTTGACACAAAATTCAAAACTTGATCGAACATTGTGTCTGATTCTCCCATTGGTGTGGCTACGGAAAGCAGACCCGGGGGCTTGTCGACAACAATCAATTCGTCATCCTCGTACAGAATCACTGGGTTGGGGGTCTTTTCACCACTGCGCCCGGGTCGTTCAATTTCTTTTCTAGAAAGAGTCTCCACAAGAGTACCGGTGGAAACAGTCTCTTTTGCCCGAGTAGCCTTTTTTCCGTTAACAAGAACGCGTCCATGATCGATCATGCGGCGTAGGGAGTTTTTCTTGGCTCTAGGGTGAAGTATCGAAAGGATATCGATCAGATACCCGCTTTCCTGTGCTTCAATAATCGGATTACCCACAGGTGTGGGAGAGGGTGGCCGCAATCAAGTTTGACGGATGACATCGGACCACTAATTTGCAGATGATTAATTGAATAGAATGTGATAATTATCTAGCTAACTCGACACACAGGGGCCTTAATTTGCACTTCTGAGTCAGTAGGGATGCAGAGAAAATTGGCATATATAGCACGGATATTAATTTGCATTGTAATAATCTTGATACAGTATATTATTAGTTTTGTTTAAAGTACTATTAATTTTCGCAGAAGTATGGTTGCTTCAGCGGACGCAGAGCAGATTTCGGAATCGGCAGAAGGAAAATCGAAATTGTTTGATGTCATTGTAGTCGGTGCTGGTGCAGCAGGAGTGGGAGTAGGAATTGCTCTTGCTCACGCAGGGGTAGGTAATTTCATAATTATCGAGAGGGAGACAGTGGGCGCTTCCTTCTCTTCATGGACTGAGGAGACACGCTTCATCACACCATCCTTCCCAAGTAATTCAATAGGCATGCTCGATCTAAACTCTATCGCAGTCGGCGTCTCCCCCGCTTACAACATGAGGGTCGAGCACCCTACTGGGAGAGAATATGCCGAACACCTGAAGGATCTCGTTGATTTCTTCGAATTAAGGGTAGAAGAAAACTCCGAGGTTAAGCAAATTGTCCATGAAGAGGGCATATTTTCTGTTGAAACCGAAGACTGGACAATCTCTTCAAAACACATAATTTGGGCGGCTGGCGAGTTTCTTTATCCTCAATTGGGCGGGTTTGCTGGGAGCGAATTATGTCGCCACACTGCGAGCTTAGCTAATTATGCCGATTTGGAAGGTGACGACTTCCTGATTGTTGGGGGGTACGAGAGCGGAGTTGATGCTGCCTACCATTTAGCAAAGCGTGGCAAAAAGGTGACTATCTTTGACAAGGAAGACCCTTGGGGACTTGACAGCTCAGACCCTAGTACTTCATTGTCCACCTTCACATATGAAAGAATGAGGGAGTTGAGCTTCGAGGAGAATGTTGAGCTGTTTCCAGAAAAACCAGTTGTCTCGTTGGATCTGATTGCTGACACATATGAGTTGAAGACGGAGGATGGCCAATTGTTCAAATCTAAAACGCAGCCCCTTTTGGCAAGCGGTTTTATTGGAAGTCACACCTTAGTCTCACACTTCTTTGAGGAGAGAGATGACGGTTTTCCTCTATTGAATGAGTACGATGAGTCTACTAAGGTGCCAGGAATGTATCTGTGCGGGCCGTCTGTCCGGCATGACAATCATGATTTCTGTTTTATTTTCAAGTTCAGGCAACGCTTTGCGGTTGTTGCACAAAGCATAGCATCATCTCTGGATATCTCTACTGATGAGTTTGTCGAAGCTTACAGACAATGGGGCATGTATCTAGATGATCTTTCATGCTGCGGCCAGGAGTGTGTTTCTTGTTGAGTCAAAACAGCAACTCGAGCTCACAGAACAAAACGCCCGAAAGGATTCCAAGAGGGGCCCGAATTGAGAAAATCATGAGTCCTAGTTGGCTTGGTCAGACACTTGCCAGCTTATGTTGGATCCTCAGCGTATTCGCCTATGGGATAAGCAACATTGGAGATTGGTTGCAACTACTCGCAGCGTCTTCTTGGATGATGTCAAATCTTGCTACAATCTATCAAACACCAAGTCGAGATAAATAGGATTTCTAGCAAGTAGTATACGCGTATTCGTAGATCGAGGATTCACCACACATAGGCGATTGGACTTTGATATCATACCAAAGAAGGAGAGATGGCAGGAGTATTGATGATCGGATTACCCCTAACACATTACTGATAGATGCATCAATTAGAGTAAAGTGTATTTGCACAAACACCGAAAGACTATGTCGCCCGCTTCAATGCACTGAGGGCAGTATTGACATGTATGGCGGTTCCCAAAGATAAAGCATCTTCATCAACCTTGAACTTGGGGTGATGCACCCCATATGACTCTGCCTCTGGATTGGCGACGCCAATAAATGAAAAGCACCCGGGTATCACTTGGGTGTAGTAGGAAAAATCTTCACCCCCCATTATTGGCCCCATTTCCGCAACCATCCCGTGTCCGAGGATTTCTTCTGCTGCAGATTTGCTCAACTGCCAACATTCTGCATCATTTACAGTAGGGGGGAAATCATTCCCCGGAAAGGTCACCTCAGCCTCGCATCGATTCGCCAAAGATATTGATTCTGCTACCTCTTTGACTCGATTCTGTAATTGAGTAATGCCCTCGCTGGTCAGTGATCTTATTGTTCCTTGTAATTCCATTGTAGAAGGGATCACGTTCGTTGCAGTACCTGCCTTTGCCATGGTGATACTGATTACACCAGATTCCAAGGGATCTATTTCACGGGAGATGAGGGTTTGAAGTTCGACCACTATCTTCGACCCAGTAACCACCGGATCTATAGTAAGATGAGGCATGGCCGCGTGGCCTCCATCTCCCTTGACTAGAATCTTGATTGATGATGTCGCTGCTAATAGCGTGCCTTCCGTGGATGCTAGGGATCCCACGGGTAATTTGTCGGTGACGTGCAACCCGAAAATTTGACTCACCTCGGGATCTTCCAAAACCCCCTGTTCTCTCATCATTTTCCCTCCCGCGCCCCCTTCTTCTGCAGGTTGAAAGATTAGTTTGATTGAGCCATCTATTGACTGTTCATTGTGTTTCAGGACCTTCGCTGCTCCCAGAAGCATTGCAGTGTGGCAATCATGACCGCAGGCATGCATTTTACCATCAATTTCACTTCTAAAATCTACATCTGCTTCTTCATGGATCGGTAAAGCGTCCATATCTGCCCTCAATGCGATACATGGGCCGGTGCCATTTCCAATGAGCCCAACAACACCTGTTATCGCTATTTCTTTCTCATACGGGATATCTAGCTCTTTCAAAGTGTTTTGAACGAGCCTGCTTGTTTCGAACTCCTCGTACATCAATTCAGGATGCCGATGGATATCCCTCCTTTTTTCTACTATCCATTCATGAATGTCTTTAGATTGCGAAAGTATCTCGCTGATTTGCATAGACCATTTGATGATGTGCTAATATTAGAATTCTACCGGTATCATTCCATCCAGTGAATAAGACTTAGCATTCAATCTGTGCTAGAGAGCACCAACTAGGAGAATATGCCCTATCAAGAGCTACACTTGCACTACTGCGGAGGATTCCTTTGAAAATTCACTCAGAAAGTTCCACATGAGCTCATAAGTCGGCTCACCATCGACTTCAGCCGGCCAGTTATGATCCCAGATCTGAAGACCGTAGTGCTCGATAACAACACCATCCACGCAATCATTGTGGGTAATATGTTCCTCTGTGAGGCTTGTTTCGACTGCAATCGCTTGGCAAGAGGACTTAGCAGCCCAGTAATCGATTAGGTTTGGGACCTCACTCATAGTACCCACTCCCTCGTGCTCCCCATCCTTCCAGTCCCAGTCTTGGTGGTAGTAGATGATGTAGTCTAGCTTACCATGAATGTGCATTATAGAGATCCCGCTTGTCAGATCACAAGACTCTGGACTCACTGGCATCGTACCCGCAAATGACGCTGTGGCTGCAAATCTGTGATTTAGTTGGCAGGCTATCTCGTAGGTGAACATTGCACCAAGAGAATACCCAATGGCGTACAGTTTATTTTGATTTACACAGTAGGATTTCGATAACTCATCTACAATACTCTCTGCAAAATTATTGTCTTCCAGCGAGGTTGCTGCAGTGTTTAGGAACCATTCGCCCTCTGCTGCGGTCCTATCTTGCTCAGCAATGGCGTATGCCATGATGAATTTCTCCTGTTCACCCAATTGGTCGAACTGCTCCTGTTGCGCGAAATCCTCTTGCGAATCGGTCCCTCCGTGGAATGCGATGACAAGAGGCAATCTAGTTCCTGGATCGGAGCTGGGGACAGAAAGCCTGAAATTCCGTTCCACACCATCGACCTCGATAGAAGATAGGGACTGAGTTGAAGGGATAGAGGGAATCATGCATGGGTCTTCCGATATCGGCAGCACCGCTGTGTCTTCGGCACGTTCCTCTATCGCCCCAATGCAACCACTAATCGATGATGAGGTGAAAAGGAGTACAATGAGGATTCTATAATCCATTAATGTGTACACATTATTTTTACTGATAAACCCTTATTCCGGAATATCTTGGATTCCAATCTATGTTCTTTATGATACTGACTAACTTAAATCTAAAATACCTTCTAACGGAATTATGCGAGAAAACCAAGTTGGATCAAGAAACAAGGATGAACCTTTGTATCGAGATATTGAGGCAAAATCAATCAATGGATTCCTAGGCATTGGATTACACTTAATTCTGCTCCCTATCCTCAATATTATATTGGCAGCAAGCGGCCCAGCGGGGATCTTGTTGATAATTACCGGGCCCCTTTGGTTCCTGATGTGGAACAGCTACGTGATCGTAAATCCTAATGAGGCGGTCGCAGTACAATTCTTTGGCAAATATGTAGCCACACTCAAGGATGAGGGGTTTCGGTTCTTCCCAAATCCCCTCTACAACAAGACCAGGGTTTCAATGAGGATCAACAACTTCGAGTCTAACAAATTGAAGGTCAATGACGTCAACGCGAACCCAATCGATATCGCTGCGGTAGTAGTCTGGAGGGTTTATGATGCCGCCGAGGCGCTTTTCGAGGTCGAGAACTACGATCATTATGTGCAAATCCAGAGTGAGGCTGCTCTCCGTGCGATGGCCACGAAGTATCCGTATGATGCAATAGAGGAGAAGGACATAGGTGGGACCACTCTCTCTAGCCACCAGGACATCGTAGCCGAGGAGCTGCAGACTTCCGTAGAGTCTCGCCTAGCTCGAGCCGGTATCGAGGTCTTAGAGGCGAGGATTAGCTACCTGGCATACTCGACGGAGATTGCACAGGCAATGCTGAGGCGCCAGCAAGCTTCAGCAGTGGTTGCTGCTCGACGTGAGATAGTGGACGGGGCTGTTGGAATGGTTGAGTTGGCGCTAGAGCAGTTAAGCGAGAAGGACATCATCGATTTGGATGAGGAAAAGAAAGCTACAATGGTCAGTAATCTCCTAGTTGTACTGTGCTCCGAGACGGACACGACGCCTGTGGTGAATACGGGTTCGCTGTAACCGCACAACCCCGATATCGCTCAAATCTAAGTTGAATTCCACCGGCATCATCGAGGTTTTCTACCCTCCTGCTATTGTATTTGAGTTCTATAAGAAACTCATTACTATCTCTGCAACCTTTTCATCTCTCAAGATCCTCCTGTGCCCGAGACCTTGAGTCAGATGTAATACAGAATTTTTCATGTCACTGTGCAGAGTAAGTGCAATTTCTTTCATCGCCTCCTTGTCATCCTCGCAATGAACAATCAGCGTCTCCGTCTCGATTTGTTTAGAGAAGCGATCCAAGCCAAAATCCCCGGGGCTGGCACCGTATAGCGACTCAGCAAGAGCAAACAACCTATCTGCATAGTATTCCTCATCCAAACCAAAAAGGCCAACGAAGGTCTTGAACATCGGTTTGACTTCATAGATTCCAGGAGATATTAGGACCAATTTCTCAAAATTGGCTCCGAGCCTTACAGCGTTTAGTGCCGCTACACCGCCAAACGAGTGGCAGATAATTCCATGATAAGGCCCTCTAGATTTCGTAACCTCAGATATCAAATCAGTAATTTCTGGAAGGTTTGTGGCGCTCTTAGTTGACCTTCCATGGCCCGGGAGATCAATAGCCGTAATATCATAACCGTTATTATGAAGCAATTCGATTATTCGGTAGAATTGGCTTGACCTTCCATTCCAACCATGCACAAAGAGTACCTTATGGCCATCATTTGGAATCCGATAAAGCATGATTTCCTTGTTCGTAGATTTTGGCTTGATCTTTTCCTGTTCGCTCCTTTTGTAAAACTCAGCCTCTCTTAAGGGGGTCTTGAATTTGATTGGCCCACAGAAAACCCTCCAGAGAAAGCGAGTTGTTAGACCCTTAGAACCGTAGTCCAATATTCTTGCAAAAGAAGTCAGAAACCAGGGTAACTTGTAATGGGCAGCGACCGATACCTTTCTCGGCTCCATGAAATAAAATGATGAGATTGGTATATCATTTATACTCGATGAATATCTCACGACTATGACTAATCCTAGCTCAGGATGAAACGGACGGAAGTTTACGTTGTCTGAGGTGGACCAGAAAAGTGGCCATAACGTATGCTGAAGTTGATATGAAATTTAAATAAAAATCAACTTAGGCGGTGACTATGAAAAGAAACTGGAATAAAATATGGAGAGGGGTGCACTTAGGATTAGGATTAATGCTTGTAGTCTACCACTCCCGGATAGCATATGTGGAATATGGTTGGATTGATACCGCTTGGTCAAGTGACATAGACAAATTCGTATCCACGACTTTCGTTTTCATGGTGATGTGGACTGGACTTGCTAAGTGGCCGATATACCCCTGGTACAAGAAACGCCAGAATAGGAAAAAAAGGGAAATGAAGGCTTCTGCATCCAAATAGTCCGTACCCTCTGATACGCCGGCGACTCATAGGGGTGGACCTGAGTGGTGGGAAAAGGACTCTAAGCAGGAACGTTAGCCGTGACAAGCATGCTTCAAGGAGAAAATATCCTAGTTTCGGAGCACTCAATACCAGAATATAATGGAATTTATACAATTCAAAACAATGAAATTAATGGAAAACCATGGTTCAAAAATTACTCAGGGTGTATTCTGTATTTCTATAATGCGAATTCGGGGGGAGGGCCCTCATGGAGTTTGGATGACCGTTCTCAAGACGGAACTAATGATTGGTTTAGGGGTGGTTGGATAGAACCACCGAATTCAGGCGGTCCACCTTTAGGAACTAGAAGATGGGAAGGGGCTGGAACGATAAGAATGGAATCCGTTCCAATAACAGATGAATCTGGTGCACCCATCTTGAATTCTGACCAGAAATACGTCTTTGCTCGTGAGGAGGGGGGATGGCATTGGCACGACGAACGTGCTCGAGCAATGGGGGGGAACCTCGCGTCAATCACTAGTGCGGAGGAGAACGAACAAGTCACTAGAATCGCCAACGGTAATGTCGTGTGGATTGGTGGAATCAGGAAAGGGAGTGGCAATGGGCCTGGTGCTAACCACTGGTACTGGTCTGACGGACGGCCATGGACTTACACTAACTGGCATCCTGGCGAGCCGAACAACTACGGAGGGGTAGAAAATAGAGTGCAACTCGGTTTGGGGGCCGCCAGAACGTGGAACGACGTTCATGAGGGATGGAGCGGTCCAGCAGTCTACGATCTTTCAGCAGAAACTTCACCTGCAACAACTTCAGTGGAGGAGAAGTTCGAATTCGTCCCCGTAAGTGACTACGATGAGGTATGGAACGACAGTGGTTCCGGCGCAAACCAAGACGTCTCTGTATGGAGGCCACGCGTTCCTGCAGGGTGCCATTTGATCGGTATGACCGCCAAGAACGGCCACTCGCGTCCAACCTTCCCGACACTGGTCATTCGTGCTGGCGGTAGAGACATCGCACCGCCCGAAAGGTTCGATCTAGTATGGTGGCAGGAACGCGGCAGACGTCGCTTCTGGTGCTGGCGACCTATCCCACCAGCGGGCTATGTGTCACTTGGCGACGTGGGGACAACTAGCGAAACCCCTCCATCACACAAGGACGTGGCCTGTGTTGCCTTGGCCTGCCTCAGCCCGAACAGGCAACCCTTGGGTGGGCAGATATGGAACGATAGAGGCGG
>DAYD01000001.1:7464-73010 GCA_002506755.1 Euryarchaeota archaeon UBA462 | reverse complement strand
GGAACTAGAAATATGTAGGAAGAAGCAGCAGTGGGTCCGATTACCTCAATTCCTTTGGCAAATAAAACATACGCAATTACAGTGGATACTATCCCCAAGTAAGCCACTGTAGCCCACTCAGAGATTTTTGGGTCTGGAAAACCTGACTCTAGAATTTCAAAGATCATCCATGGAGTAAGCATAACCCAGCCAATTACGGAGTACCAGACAACTATTTCTAGGGGGCTTACTCCTTTTTCCAAAGACAATAATAGCTTGGTTAGATTATTAGTGGCTGCCCAACATACAGCTGCAAACAAAATAAACAAGTCCCCAACCAATCTATGATCGAATGGAATTTCCGAGTTCGGACTCCAACCAACTACAACGAAAACTCCGGAGATTCCAACTAGTAGGCCAAGTGCCATTCTTGCCGAAACATTCTGTCCCAGTATTGGTGAAGCTAACAGAACGGTAAATACTGGATTTAGAGAGACAATTAGAGATGCATCTCCCGCCGCTGTCCACTTCATCCCATGCATAAAGAATAACTGATAGCACATGGTTCCAAAAATCGCGAGCCATATTGAGAATTTCCATGATTCCATGTCCCCCGGAAAAAATCTGAAGCCACCCGAGCCTTTCCTAATCATGAACAGGGCAAAGAAGGCGCAGGTAGCGAATGCATACCTCAGCCATGCTGAGGTTGCAGGCTCTAAAGATGCATTATTCTCGTTTCCTAGGCCAAAGCTCAAGAATCTGCCCGCGGCCCATGTTGTCCCCCATATTATCGCAGCAACTAGAAGCAGGAAATGAGTCCCAAAGTTATCTCTAAAAGCCATCTATGCACCCAGTTGCAGTAGCCTGTTTATGAATCCGGGGTCGCTGACTGAGCAGATCTCCGGATTCATTATTGAACCACCAAATTTGCTCGAAAGTACCATGGCAGTCATTGCTAGGCGATGATCTAGATGGGTGTCGACTTCTTTTTTCGGTCGACTGGGGGATTGATTGCCAGGTATTTCCAAGCCATCGCTTGTAGCCTTTGCATCCATCCCAAAACATCTGAGGAGGTACAGTGTCGACTCAACCCTGTTGGACTCCTTTCCCCTCGAATGGGCTGCTCCAGAAATTTTACCCCCATTTCCTAATGCCATGAGAACAGATGCAGGGCATATCAAGTCACTCTCATCTCTTAGATTTAGCAACTCTGATTTATTCATTAGGCAATTGATTGCCGGACTAATTGACGTTTTACTGTTTAATTCCAATTTAGCCCCGTGTAGCTCCGAAATTAACATCGCAATGGGTAGAAGACTGTCTTCTGTGGGCATTTTAATTGAATCAGGAAGACTCACCTCCCACGGTATAATATGTATTTCTCCAGATGAAGAATGATTTTTAGAACCACATATCTTTGCAATTTCTAATGACATCTGGAAATAGCCCCTACTTACTCCCTTCCCGTGAGTCTCCAGTCTCACAGCGAAAGGGAAGGAGGGCGAGGCCAATAGCATCGCAGACAAGGGTTGGCTGGAGGAGCTAAGATCTATCCTAGCCGTGCTGGATTTTATAGGTCCCTGCACAGTTAGCGGAAGTGAGTCCCCAGATACCGAGCACCCTAGATCCCTCAACGCCCCAGCAACAATTGACATGTCCCTGCCTCTAAGCGAATCATCCCCATCTATGCGGATATTTTCGCCGATTCCAGCCACCATGGCCATTAGGAAACGAGCAGTAGTCCCAGAATTACCGCAGTTTAGGGGCTTATTGGGTGATTCGAAACCCCTCCTTCCAACTCCGGAGATTGTCCATTCACCATCTTTTCGAACGATCTTAGCCCCCATTGACTCAAGGCAGTCTGCCATGGCTGAGACGTCTGCACCGGGAATTTCTGAAAACCTCAATGCTACGGAGCCAGATGATTGAGAAGCTAGCATCAACCATCGAATCATATGACTTTTTGAGGGGGGTAATGACCACTGCACCACTCTGCCGCAAGTGATTGGCTCGAGATTAAGCATACTCCTGCCACGAGGACCGGAGTGTTAACCCTGTGTCACAAGTCAGATCTTATCCAATCGCCAAAGTCCGACATTTTATCCCAATTCTCTGCCTTTTCGTCGATAATGCTCCTTTGCAGGGTCTCCTCAATAGATCCTGACATCTTGACCAGATTTCTCCTCTGGAGAAGACGTGGACTTAGTCCCGGAAGCAATATTGAGAGAGCTTTGGGGACCCTACCAGGATAGACCTCATTGACATGTTTTACTATGTTGCTTGTACATGTATTTGTTATCGTGTTGTACCACTCGGGCTCCATACTGAGCTTATTGGTTCTCCTAAGGTAAGATTCTAGCATCCTACCCTCATTTCCCGGCCCAAGTACCACTGCTTCGAAGAGGTGGGTTACGGATTTTTTCCTACATCTTGTTCTGACCCCTATCACGTCCCTTTCAGTGGCCCAGACATAAATCAGCTCGTATTGTCTGAACATCCCTTTGATTGGGTGGTATCTCTCTCCTTCTTCTCTGCGCACCTCTATCGAACAAGCCAATCTTCTCCCGTCCTCCATCTCGAAACTGAGAATGGTATGGGCCATCTGCCTACGAGATGGATCGAAGTATTCGAGAACGAACCATATTTTCGATACTTTGTCAAGGCTGATATCCATATCTATCCATCTTTCATCATAGTCTCTGGTGCTTCTCCATTCGAAGTCTCGTATGTTTCGGATGGTTACTTTGTTTCCCTCAATCTCCGCAGTGGCCATTTTTTTGTTATCATTTACCCAAGATCGCTCATTCGATGGCCTAAGGCTGATGTGTCGCATTATTATCCAAAAAAGGATAATTAAAGAGACAATTGCCAACGTCGAAAGTGATACGATAAGCACACCCTCGGCCCGCTCCATGACTGCCCAAGTGGAATTTTACGGATGAATTTTTGGCGCGGCAGGGGAGATTCGAACTCCCGAGGTGAAACACCACTGGATTAGCAATCCAGCGCAATGGCCAGGCTATGCGACTGCCGCAGTAGTTATACGACCAGAGATTCGTGCTTAAGCAGAACGGTCTGCATATTATTCTTCTTCCGAACTTTCTTCGGTACTAATTAGTTCCGAAGGGAGTCTAGTGACGTAAATTATCTCATCGATGAATTTTTTTGTCCCACGATCCCTCAATTCCATGACTCTAGTGCCCTTTGATGCTCTACCAATGGTCTCTTTAGTTTGAGATGCACCAATTCTAATCATCATGCCCGAGCTGGTTAACATGAAAATCTGGTCATTTTCATCGGGAATCTGATTTACCCCCACAATAGTATCGCCGGGATAAAGATCCATGGTTTTAACCCCCTTTGCCCCAGAGCTGGTCCTCCTATATCCATCCCTTTCCCCGGTTCCAATTATCGTTCTCTTGCCCATTCCGTTCTTTGTGATAGTGAGTATTTGAGTTTCATAATTATTGGTTACCACCATGCCAACTACGTGCCCCCCATCCCCCTGTCGGGCCGAAGTCTTCCGATCTCCTGTGAAAATGCCCCAAACACCTGATGTATTCCTACTAGTGGCAGTAATTTCTGAGCAAGCGAATCTGCTTGCCTTTCCAGTACTGGAAATCATCACAATATCTGACTCTTCAGTTCCATTTCTTACATTGACCAGTGTGTCTCCATCTATTTTGAATCTGAGTGCATACTTCCCATTTCGATTGATTTTTACATATTCTTTCAGACTGGTTTTCTTAATCAGACCCTTCTTAGTCGCGAAAAGAAGGAAGTGCCCATCCGGGGAGCTAATCAAATCCCTATCCAATGGTAGAATTGAGACTACCTTTTCTTCATCTCTGATACTGCCAAGAAGATTTCTGATATGGCTGCCTTTGCCGTATCTACTTGCCGAAGGAGTTTCCCATGCTCTTAATCCGTATACTCTACCTTGGTCAGTAAAGACAAGAAGACGGTCTTTGGAGAAGCAAGTGACGATTTTAGCAGGGGCATCCTCATCTTTCGTGGCCACACCCTTTAGTCCCTTGCCCCCTCTATTCTGAAGTCTGAATGCCTCTACAGGAAGGTGCCTGATGTAGTTGTCAGTAGTTAGTGAGATTACAATGGCCTCCTCTGCAACAAGGTCCTCCCTATCCATCGAAAGTGGCATCGGATCGATTTCAGACAATCTCTCATCCCCATGGCTTTCCACCATTTCATCAAGCTCTTGGATCAATATTTCCAAACGCCTCGCTCTCGACTCGATAATTTCTTTCAAATCGGCGATTTTGATTTTCAGACTCTCAAATTCATTGGTTACCTTGTCCACATCCAGGCGACTCAACTGATACAAACGCCTTTCCGCGATTGCCTTTGCTTGTGGCTTTGTGAAATCGAAATCGGCAATTTTTGGCAAACTTTCATTTCCTTGCAGTATCGACTCAAATTGCTCTCTACCAGTGCTTTCCCTACCTGCCTTGAGTACGTCTTCAATTCGCTCCTGTGCCCTTACTAGCCCTTCTAGTATGTGTGATCTCGTTTCGGCCTTCTCAAGATCGAAAACAGCCCTTCTTTCTATTATCTCTTCTCTGTGGCCGACATAAGTGTGCAGCATCACTGGGAGGGATAGTAGAACCGGCCTTCCATCCAGGATGCCCATCATATTGGCAGAATAAGACTCTTGCAATCTGCTCGATTTGAATAATTGATTTAGAACTGCATGTGGGTCAGAATTGTTCTTCACATCTATGACGACTCGAATCCCCTCTTTGGACGACTCGTCACGAATATCCCTAATCCCGGTCACGACCTCCTTTGATACCAAATCTGCAATATGTACCAGCATGTCAGACTTCTTGACTTGGTAAGGAATCTCGTGAATAATGATCTTCTTACCGCTGGAATCGTCCTCAACATCGCACTTTGAGCGTACGTGGAATCTGCCTTTACCCGTAGAATACATGTCAATGATGCCATCTATTCCATGAATTGTAGCCCCGGTAGGAAAGTCAGGACCTTTCACATGTTGCATGTACTCTTCAAGGGGAATCCCGGGAATCCCCTTCTTATCGACACCCTCCTCCAGAATCGTATCGACATGCAATCTAATTGCACCAGCAACCTCGGTAAGGTTGTGAGGCGGTATTCTAGTTGCCATTCCAACTGCTATCCCATCGCTACCATTCAAAAGCAGATTTGGCAACCTTGCCGGTAGTACCGTCGGCTCCATCTCGGAATCGTCGAAGTTTGCCTGGAAGTCGACTATTTTCTTTTCAATATCCTCTAGCATGTGTTTTGAGATTTTATCCAATCTGCTTTCTGTGTATCTCATTGCTGCAGGAGGGTCCCCATCGATCGAGCCGAAGTTTCCCTGCCCATCGACAAGGGGGTATCTAAGTGAGAAATCTTGGGCCATTCTGACCATGGTGTCATAGATTGACTGATCTCCATGAGGGTGGTATTTTCCCATCACTTCTCCAACCGAACGGGCGGATTTGCTATATTTCTTCTCAGAGGTATGGCCCCCTTCGTGCATGCCATACAAGACGCGTCGATGAACTGGTTTCAGACCGTCTCTGGCATCAGGAAGAGCCCTTCCAATGATGACTGACATTGCATAGTTGATGTACGATGTTTTCATCTCTTCATTCAAAGAATGATTTAGAATGTTCTCATTATTTTTCGGCAATTCCAGGTCACTTGCATCTTCAGATGTCAAGATTAGTCACCTCCTTGGCATGCTTTTCGATGAATGATCTCCGATCCGGAACATCATCTCCCATCAAGATCTCGAATAACTCATCAGACTCCTCAGCATCCTTTACAGTTACTTTCAGCATAGTCCGAGTCATTGGATTCATCGTAGTCTCCCATAATTGCTCAGGATTCATCTCCCCAAGTCCCTTGTATCTCTGTATCCCTATTTTAGCATCAGGGTTACCGCCTTGTAATTCCAAAGTTACCGAGTCCCTTTCTTCATCAGAGAATACGTATTTGCTCACTCTTCCTTTAGTCAATTGATAGAGCGGTGGCTGGGCGATGAATACGTGACCCTCCTCAACTGCAGGTCTCATGAACCTCCAGAGAAACGTCAACATTAGTGTCCTAATGTGAGCACCGTCAATGTCCGCGTCGCACATTATTATTATCTTCGAGTATCGAAGTTTACTTGTGTCGAAGGACCCCTCCTCCTCTTGGTTATTGCCGACACCAGCACCTAGTGCTCTGATGATAGTCTGTATCTCCTGATTTTGGAACACCTTTGCAGCATTATGCTTCTGCCTTTCTACATTGAGGATTTTGCCTCTTAGAGGAAGTATCGCTTGGATTCTACGATCTCTTCCAGTTTTTGCCGAGCCGCCGGCAGAATCACCCTCCACGAGGTACACCTCACATTCGCTTGGGTCTCGAGATTGACAGTCGGCAAGTTTGCCTGGCAAACCTCCTCCTTCCAAAACCCCCTTCCTCCGAGTAAGGTCTCTGGCCTTTCTCGCCGCCTCCCTAGCTTTGGAGGCAAGCAGTGCCTTCTCCACTATCTGCTTGGCAACAGACGGGTTTTCCTCGAAGAAATCACCTAATTTGTCATAAACAATCGTCTGCACAATCCCTGTCACTTCACTACTGACCAGCTTATCTTTTGTTTGTGAGGAAAAGGAAGGATCGGGATGCTTGACGCTAACTACTGCCGCCAAGCCCTCTCGAACGTCATCACCAGACAAAGCATCCCCTTTGAGTAGCTTTTTCTTTTTCGCATACAAATTAACGGAACTGGTCAAAGCTGTCCGTAAACCGGACATATGGGTGCCCCCATCCTTGTTTCTTATGATGTTAGTATAGCATCTTATCGACTCGCTGAATGCATCAGACCATTGCAGTGCCAACTCAACCTCTACATCGCCTTTCTCAATTTCTTTCTCCCCTCTAATCTTGATGACTTCGTCATGCAAGACCTCTCTTCTTTCATTCAGTTGGCTCACGTATTCAGAAAGCCCCCCTTCGTACAGGTGCTCCGAGGAGTGCGGCTCAGAACCTCTGAGATCTAAAATCGCAATCCTCAGTCCAGCATTTAGGAATGCAGTCTCGCCAACCCTGGTATCCACCTCTTCAAAATCAAACTCCACAATGTCCGTGAAAATCGATAAATCTGGCTTGAATGATATGAGGGTCCCGGTATCGTTGCACTTTCCTATCTCCTTCAGAGACTCAACAGGAACTCCTGCTTCATATCTCTGAAAATAGACGATTCCATCCCTATGTATGGTCATCTCCATCCATTCTGAGACTGCATTTACTGCAGATACGCCAACACCATGTAGGCCACCAGAAACCTTGTATGAACTATTGTCAAATTTTCCACCAGCATGAAGCTTTGTCATTATTACTTCAGCCGCAGAGATGCCAAACTCTTCATGGACACCCACTGGAATGCCCCTCCCATAATCCCTGACTGATAGAGAGTTATCCGGATTAAGAGTAATATCGATTGAATCTGTATGGCCGGCAAGATGTTCATCTACTGAGTTGTCTACAACTTCCCATATGCAGTGATGAAGAGCTGAACCATCATGTGGATCGCCAAGGTACATTCCAGGTCTTTTCCTAACCGCTTCTAGGCCCTCAAGGACCTGAATGCTTTCTGCATCGTAGTCCTCGGACATTTTTTTTCCGCCTCTCATTGAGGGTTCCCTACGGGAACCCTCAAACTTATCTAAATAACTTAGGCGGACGAGGCCTATCAACCCTCCTTCTCAGAATGGCTAAATTTCCTCGAATATGGATAAATTAGGGAAATTGGATGTATCCAAGAATAGATCTCCCTCGACACGATTAAACAGACTATATCTCTCGCGATTTCAGATGCATAAGCCCCAAGTATGTGTGACACTGAGGGGTAGGACAGCCCGTGAAATGGTCAATGATGCCCCCAGAGCATTAGAAATGGGTGCTGATCTGGTCGAAGTCAGATTGGATTTCCTTTGGACAAATGAAGAGAGAATAATGGAAAGGTCCAACTCAGAAGAGAGGAATGCAGACGAAGTAAAAGTGATTGTAAATAATCTGGATTTGGAAGAGGTCGATTTTAATAAGGAGCTTGAAATTATTTCATCAAGTATTGAAACACCTCTACTGCTTACATGTAGGCCCCAGTCTCACGGCGGATTCTTCCCGGGGGATGAAGAAGCAAGAATCGAGATACTCAAGGCGGCAATTTCACTAGCTCCCACTTGGATCGATTTGGAGATTGACATCAATTCAAAAATAAGAGAACAACTTCGAGACCTGTCTGGCAATGACACGAAAGTAGTGGCTTCTTTGCACTCGATGGATATGATACCCCCATCGTCTGAAATAGTCCAGGATTTGCAGGATGCGAAGGAAATGGGCGATTTCGTGAAAGCCTGCTACTCAACTAGCAACAGGACCGAAGCACTCAGAATTTTTGAAGCAGCTTTGGAGCTTGGTAAGACTTCCTCCAACTATTCACTAATGGGCCTAGGCCCTGGTGGTGATTGGACAAGAATCCATGGACCATTACTCGGACAGTACATGGTATATGCGACTACAGAGTCTGGTTGGCATTTAGCACAACAGGGCAAAATTAATGCCTCTGACCTGAGATTAGCATGGGAAGTACTGGAATATACGTAATCAACCGTCTTTCAAATAAGGTACCTCAATCATTTCCCCTGACTGATCTTCCAATGCTGAAGAATGGTATTTCCAATGCAAAATTAATGGGATGATAATGCAAGAAAGTGGAAGTGCACCAACTAGCATGTAAGCAGTTACCTTTGGAAGAGTTTGCCTTTCCTCAACGTCGATTAGAACTTCGACGCTCATATCTCCAGCGGGAAGCTCATCACCGGGCTTACTGTTGTTCCACCCATCCAGAACTAAGTAGAATACCTGTTCACTACTACCTCCAAACCCTGCAAAAGACCAACTAGACCCCGACGCATCGATAGCAACATCGAATTCCTGATAAGAAACCGACTCATATGCGTGCGAGTCCCTGAAGGTAATCCAAGTTGCCAGATCTCTCCACTCTAGGGGAATGCTCTCCATCTCCTCCGGATTGCATATCGGCCCCCAATCTTGATCATCACACATGTATTCTGTTGTGTAAATGTCGTAATTTGACGGATTACCAGAACCAGATAACAAGTAAATGTCACCCCTTGAACTAAAGTCTATGCAGAAGGTGTATTTCTTACCGGGTTCTAAAACCATCATTATCGAGGTTGCAGAATTATTGTCTACCTGTATTCCACCGAATCCTGACCAGGCTCCATTCGACCACTCAGTACTCAGGTCCTTGTCCAATGGCAGAATAATTCCCTCATCATCAAAATCTTCAGACAAGAAATCGAAAAATCCTCCCGCTCCAGGAGAGCCAACTGCTATGTAATCCTCAGGATTTTCGTCAACCCCCCAGTCGCTACTTGGCGAGACATCACAGGAACTTCCTAGGAGGCTGGACTGGGAACTAGCTGGATCAGAACCTATCTGCGCAGTAGAAAGAATTGCAACCAATAGTACATTGCCGAAAAAAGCAACTCCGAAGAAATTCAATCTGCAATCCATTATTTTCGCCTCGTTCTTATGGGTCTTACATAGCCCGAATCTTTGTTAGTCCTTTGATCGGCAGTCAAATATTTTGGTTGTGGTGGAGGGGAATGCTGGTCCATTCCAGGAAGCCCGCCTTCTGCTTCAATCTCATCGACATCGTATTTCTTCTGCATATCGATTGCATCCAGCTCATCTTCGTCCCTTTCCCTCATGATCATCCACCCAAGAATAGCAACGATTCCCAAAAGGCTCAGTAGCCCAGCGCTTTCTCTTCCCGGAATTAGGTCTTCCATTGAAAGATCAGAAAGTGATTTTGGTGGAGTTGTGTCCTGAAGCGATAATACCGTTATCACGTAATCCTCTGAGGAGCACACATTCACCCCATCGCACACTGTCATTGATATTCGAATTTCTCCAGGGCTTATCCAACTTTGATTTGGTACCAGCCAATCATTTCTCGAATCTCCGTCACAACCTTGCAAAGTCTTACAGTCCTCGTCAGAGAAAACATTGAGATCCCAGTTGAAAACAAGTGGACCAGTCAGAAGCTCATCTCGGTCATTATCGGTCAAGCCATCTCCATCACTGTCGAAAAAAGCATCATTGTCTATCCAAGCTTCTATGCCCTTCTCGATTTCAGAATCCGTAGCTTCTCCGGATAGATTGACCAATTCTCCTACGATAACATATTCAGTTTGAATTGGATTTTTGGTAATTATTTGAGGTGCTTCGGAAACTATGACCCTCATTTCCGTCATATTTGAGTCTCCATCGCCAAATCCATCAATAACTGTTAGTCTTACGGTATATTCCCCCGCTCTTTCGTAGCTGTGCCATGCTACAGGCCCGCTTTTGGAGGGGGTAGCGTCTCCAAAATCCCAAATCCATCTTGTGATGCCGTTCCAATCTGGGTCCCCCATCTCGGTGGAGGCCTTCCCATCGAATTCAGGATCAGCGTCAAAACTCCCAGTTCCATCAAATCTTATCATATCGCCAGGTGCTACGAAGGCGCCACCAGTGGATATTTGTGGAACTTTCCAAATGGGGGTCCGGTCGGGAGAGGGGATGACTTTCAGTATCGAATACCCGTCACTGGGGCAACTAAACTTCATCACTGGCACTGGAGACGGATTTGCTATTGACAAAAGGTAAGTCTTTGGTGCCGATTCTAGCCCTCTATCATCGACTACTGTCAAACTAACGCTGTAAAGGCCGGGCGAAGAGAATGTCCTACTAACTGAAGTTGTGTTCTCGATGGGATCCGTTCTGTCCGAGAAAGTCCAGATGTGAGACAGTGACGAGGAATCTCCATCTGGATCAAATGATGAGCTGGTGAAAATATACGGCTCGCCGATTTCGCCGTCATCAGGGCGCTCAAAAAGAGCCACTGGACGCTGGTTCAATACCAATATTTCCAACTCTGATAACGTAGTATTCCCGTCATCATCCGTAACCTCAATGGTTGCAATCTTTAATCCAGGCTCCCTCCAAGAGACTACAGGCCTATCGATAAATGACTCTGTTTCCGAGAAATCGGATGAAATTGAAATCACGCCACCACCTATGTTTACTCCCTCATCAAAGGTCCACCTATGCTCCACAATTATGCCATCATCGTCAAGGAAAATCTCTGGAAGCCTCAGCGGAGTGATAGCATAGGCTTGTAAACCATCGAAGTAAATCTGTCTTGGTGCTCTATTCAGAACTTTCACCTTCAATGACAATTCCTCGGTGTAGGTCCCATCGCTAACCGTCAATCTTGTAGGGTATATCGTTCCCTCAGAGCTTCCATCAGCCCAAGAATGGCCCACTTCAAACAATCCTGTGCCAGATTCTGATGAGCCATCTCCCCAATCCCAGGAGAAAAACATCTGTCCCACAGGGACATTGTCAAGGGTTCCGAAGGCTGAGAACTGAATTCTTTGACCCGTATATACTTCCAAGCTACCATCTATAATGACGCCGTCTATCGATATTTCAGGAATCGGAGGTGTCGTGTCGTTAACTGAAATGTTCCAAGTAATTGGCTCCGAGTAAAACCCGCCCTGGTCCTTAACAATCAAGCTGATGAGATAGTTTCCCTTTTTTGTGAAAGGATGAACCGGATTCTTTAGACTTGATGAATTTCCATCACCAAGGTCCCAGATATACGAGTTAGGGGTATCATTATGCCCGTAGGATCCATTCTGGGCCCCGAACCCCCATGAGTCATAACCTCCTCCAAATAGGTAGTTTGGCACCCAAGTCTGCGTCTCGATCGCTGAAATAGAACCAGAACCAGTAGGTTTCATGTTGAATATCTCTGATGGCAGCGTCTGAGCCAAATCCTGTAAGTGCCCTGTCTGGTCAAGTGCTCTTACTCTGAAACCCCATTGGCCTGAAAACTGAGGCGTGAACCAAACTACTGAGATTCCCGGGTCCGAATTTCCAGCCGAAACGGTAAATTCAATAGAATCAAAATCAGTGTTATTCGTGAAGGCCGAAAACTCCAAAGTAAGAGTTTCAAAATAGGCGCTAGAGCTTACAGTGACCCCTAGTTCGACACTATCTGGCAAAGAATCCCCGTCTCTGTCGAAATTTTGGGAGTAGTCTATCGATAGTTCCGCAGGACTGCTGACTAGGCTGGCACTGACGCTGAAAGAGCCAGTTGGGTATGAGCCAGATAGTACGCCACAATTTGCGAAGTTAAAGTCGCAATCGTCGACAAGAGAATTGTACCACACCATAAGCCAGACTTCCGAGGTTGTATTTCCGAATCCATGAACCAAACCAGTAGCCTTACCATCAACTGGGTCTATCCTTAGATCCTTAATTGTCCAAGTACCGGATTGAGCCTCTTTAGCGAGAATGGCTCCTTCAAATCCAAATCTATCGGGTTGGACCAACATGCTTAGTGGATCCCCATTCCCTCCAGTGAATTTGAATGTCCTTAGCCCCCATCCTTCTACTGTGTGCCCAGATGATTGCCATGCATCTTCCCACCGGGAATTCTCATCCGCGGGGGAAACTCTACAAAACCCTCCAGAGGAGCATTCTTCCTCTAGGTCAATATTTTCGAATCCGAATGCCCCTTGCTGACTGTCCAGAGTGACCGCTGCGCTGAAGTTTGCGAAAATCTCGCTCATTGTCTCTCCGATGGGGGTCGACCCAGGGCCCGGACTCTTTGCTAGGTTTTCGATACCGCTACCACCAGTCGTGATATCCGACACAAGCTCCCTGATAGATGGGGCGCCACCTAACTTTTCATTCAAGTAGGAAAGGAAAAGAAAGCTAGATCCGTAATCGGAGGATCTGTCATTCCACCACCTAAGGCTTTTGCTTGAATTATCCGACCAAGAATTAACGTTGTTTTCAAGATTAATATTTGAGCCAAAGTTGACGAATTCAGCCATCTCAGCCGCTCCCTCGTCGATCCAGAGATATTCAAATTGGTCTTTTGAAAAATGTATCAGATGCTCTAGCTCATGAGATAGTATCTGGTTCCTTGCAGCCAAATCATCAACATCAAGAAAAATCACTTCTCTCAGAGATGATAGACCTTCCTCGAATCCTCCATTGTCACCGCCTGATCCATCTATAGAATGAATTACGATTTCAACTTGACAATTCAAATCAACATCAGGCACCTCTCCGAAGTAGTTCGTATTTGTAGGAAAAATGATTGATTCCCAGGTCGAAGCAATATCATTTATCGTGGTTGAAGAAACTATTTGGCCGTCTTCCACAAAAATCGCAGAGTTAGATGACACCCTTTCCACTGTCGCAGTTATCGTTCCTTCGCTAGTGGAAATATTGTCTGAATCTCCAGCGACCCAGGAATCCTGACAATTCTTTGGCAGAATTTGTTGGCCTGATTCAGATTCAGATGACACAAATGGAGAGAGCAAAACCCACAGAATCAAGAAGGAACATAGATATGCCCATCTTGCTGAAGTCGATGTTTCCTCTTCGGCCATTAAACAACCTCTTTGACCATTATTTTGAACTTATTCGCAGACGTATTTTAACACCGATGGAGCATCGTTCGTACATGAGGGGGAACAAACTTGCTTATCTTTCCCTCATTTCCCTGATTCTAATATTTCTCCCTCATTCGCAAATTTATGCAGAGACATCGAGCGAAGGTCGCAATTTCACCATAGATGTGCTAGAAGTAGCGCCACATAATGAGACATCGTTTACTCAGGGTCTTGAAATGTTTGATGGAAATATGCTAGAAAGCTCTGGACTCTATGGCAAATCAAGGCTTAGTGAGACCGATATCGTGACTGGGGAGGTCATTAGGCAAATTATATTCAACGAATCCATATTTTCAGAGGGTATCACAGTTAGAGAGGGTTCAGTAATTATGCTAACTTGGAGGGAGCAGATCGCATTTGAGGTAGATTTGAATGATTTCCAGGTAATTGGAAATTATAGTTATCAGGGCGAAGGTTGGGGATTATGCTTCAACGGAAACCATCTCGTTATGACAAATGGGTCCTCAGATTTAATTTTCAGAGATCCATACTCCTTTGAAGTAGATTACACTATTCGTGTAGTTTTGGATGGTGTGGAAATTGTAAATCTGAATGAGCTTGAGTGTGTTGGCGATATGGTTTATGCCAATGTATGGATGCAGGACAATATAGTGGCAATCAACTCTAGCTCGGGGGAAGTAGTTTTTTCCGCCACATTATCGTTAATTTCTCAAGACCAAGGCAACAACAGAAACGAAGTCTTGAATGGAATTGCATTTGACAAATCCTCAGGAGGATTCTGGATAACTGGTAAGAATTGGACTGAGATGTACCTAGTAGATTTCATTCCAGAAGCAAGCATTGAGAAAAATGACCCCGAGTCCACAAATGGAATATTCTTAGCTTTATTTTCTATCTTTACATGCATCATCATCCTTTATCTAAAATTTAGGACAAATCTAGGACTAAAAAAGCCCAACTTCAAGGACCACCATCAATAGGACACAATATGGAAGAGGATACTTCGGGGAGTATCGATTTCGAATACTTCATGGAGGATATGTCTGAAGAACGCTCAACAAGGGTCGCAGGGGCAATTATAATCATTATCGGTAGCCTGTTGGGCGTCCAATTTGGCATTTTGCAGATTTCTGGTACTCCTGATGAAATTCTTTCCGGCAGTCTCGATTTTTCAGAGAGATATTCTGACGTTAACGGGATAACAATTTCCTCACTGGAAGGAAATAGCTCTGGTGGCGATCCCGTAGAGGGGGTCAAAATTAGACTCCTTTCAGAAGAAGGTGCAACGACTGGAAGAGAGACCACTTCCGATTCTAATGGACGATTCTCATTCGATAGCGTAATTAGAAAAACCTCGATCCTAGAATTTACACACCCTGGTAATATCACAATGGTGGTGATCTTTGTCCCGGGAGATAATGCAGATCTAGCGATTACCATTTCACCAGGAGAAGGGGAACAACAAGTCGATTTGAGTGGGGAAAGCTTCCTTGCCGAATCAGTTTCAATCGCCACGGCAATCGCAGTTCTCACTGTGATTGTTGGCTTAGCAGGCGTTTATGGTGGAGTCGAGGCATACCGTGGAGATAGCTACAGAAGATCTTGGTGGCTTGGTTTTCTAGGTCTCTGGAGCAGAGGGATGATCTTCATTGGTCCCCTCCTAATACTGGTGGGAATGGGTTTAGTGACACTTTGCAAGGACCAATTTTCCAGTGAAAATTCCTGACACACTGTGTTGCATTTTGTCTCATTTGACCAGTATCAATATAATATCTTACGAAGACCATTGACTATTCGGGGCCGCACTATGTTCCTTTTCACAGTAGAAGGCGGGGACGGGAGTGGCAAGGGTCTAGCAACAAAGATAATTTCTGAGATTCTTGAGTCCGAGTTTTCGTTTCCAGCAGTTGAGTCTACTGGAGAGCCAAGAAGGAGCCACCCATTAGGGAGGCTGGCTATTGACTCGGTAAGGAAGAAATCCGTGAGTCCCGAAGAAGAGGCCGGGCTATTTGCAGCAGACAGGCTAGATCATTCCCATGGGTGGATTCTACCTAGGCTGCAAGAAGGTAAGGCAATAGTTTGCGAGAGAAACATCCACTCTTCTCTTGTTTACCAGGGCATGGTTGGCAGAATAGGGATAGATAAGGTCGCTCACATGAACTCTGCGGCAATTATCCCCGATCTTTGTATTTGGGTGGATTGCGATCCTAAGATCGCATTAAACAGAATAAGGAATGAGACTTTAAGAGGATTATCCAACAAGGAAGAGTACTTTGAAACAAGTGACTTTCAAATCAGAATCAGGAAAGGGTATCATGACCTTCTTTCTGGAAGAGTGGAAATGCCCACTCCATTTGATATGGGGGCAATATTAGGTCCGATCAAAAACGAAGGCTCTCTTGACCAGTTTACGAGTCTCTTGAAGGAGGGAGTTCGTTCATTCATGCATGGGAGGCCGGATCCAATCAATGTTGATGGGGAGCTTGTCGATCAGCATCAAATCAAATCAATAATTGCAAAATCTAAAGGTCAAAAGGCCCTTTCTGGACTAGGAATTGAACCTGCTAGAAGCAAGGATGATTGGCTAGCCGGCGACTCTCCATGGAAGGTCTTGAAATCAGCCCAAATGAATCACCAGAGCTTACTTTCTTCAATAAAGAAGACCAATCCAAAAAAATATGATTTTATGCCTAAGAACATATTGAACCACGCCATGTCTTCTGTTTGTGGCACTATGTCACTAAGTAACTCGGCCGATATATCCGAGCTAAGATCTGCAATGGGCCCAGTTAGATGCGTATCCATGAGGCACACTCAGAGAATAGTCAGTTTTCTGAAAGATCTGGGTTGGATCTCACAAAGAAAGACATTAGTTGGAAGAGAAGCACCGAAATCTCAGCTAAAGGAACCATACCTTGCGTACGGGAGACTGGCCCTAGCAATTTGGCCGCTTCGTAAAGCAATTCGGAGTTGGCAAATTAAAAATCAGACAACCCATTTGCGATTTTCTATGGGCCAAATAGTCAAATCAGGTAAATATGAAAATGAAATGCGACAGACAATTTCCCGAATTTCTATACTTGGTAGTGGATCTAGTTTGAAGAACAAACCAGAGAACTTCGATTCGCTTGTGGATTGGTGGTTGGGGAAATAACTCACTTGGATACCAATCTGGAATTTGCTGGAAGTAAAACGGCCTCCATCCCTTTGAAGAATTTGGGCCTAGCCGTGAAAGCCGAACAGAACCACCATCCAGCCACCAGTCCTGAAAAAAAACCCGTAGCAATCCTCAATGGATTGTTAGACTCATATGAGTCAACAAGGAGCTGGGTGAAACCATCTATCGCCATAGGCATTACTCCTATTCCCAAAATTACAATCATTACAATTATCCTCAAATCCCTTTCATATACTCCTTGAATCCTCGAATCTGAGAAAACTGAAAGGAAGGTATCTCTGATGGTCCACCTGTTGAATCCTCTAAGTCCAAAGATCAAGCAACCTATTGAAAAACCCGTGAATATTCCAATATCTCGTGTGCAAACTGGCATCTGGTTGCCATTTATCTCCCATGAACGCTCATGCTTCTGATGACAATTCAGATCTCCGAAGGCGTAGGTAAATGCCCAAAGTGGATTGAGTTCACTCCATGCAAATGCTCCTCCATGTTTTGATTGGTCATGGCCAATGTCCGACCCCTCTCCATTCTCTCCATTCCCCCAGCTATCTTCGAACGCATAATCGATGGCATTCGCCCTACCTGAGAGTTCGGGAACCGATCCTGTGGGCAAGGACAAAGGTGCTAAAAAGCATAGAATGAGGTACCCTGCAGTGAATCCGCCTAGAATCATAGAGATTTTTAATTCATGACCCCTATCATTGAGCCCATTTTTCTGCATATGTGGTAAGCTAAAATGCGGTTGTACATAGACTTCACCAAACCATGTTCAATGAATTCCTCAGGCGTATTCAGGAACTCCCTCACAACAAGCTTCGATTACTCTTCGACAGGATGGGCATTCCATATGTTGGCGCATGGGAATCGCTCTTCCTCTGAAACCGCATTGGCAGAAAATATCCTCGCAGTGGTCTGTATCCATGCCTCTCCGATATTAATTAGGCCCAAATCATTTTCCAAGTTAAGACTCTAATGTTTCTAACTTTTTAGTAAGTTCCGAAACCAACCACTCGTGTAGCCGTTCACTCCCCATTTCCGATAGAGTTGAGTTTAGAAATGCCGCGATAAGGGTCCTTTTCGCCTCCTGCTTGTTCAAACCCCTTGCCTCGAGATAGAACATCTGTTGCTCATCGATTGGTCCATTAGCAGTCCCATGCCCGCACCCCACTACGTCATGTTCCATTACTTCCAGCTCTGGGATTGAATCCGCTTCCGCCTTTTCCGAGAGTAATAGATTATGGAAAATTTGAGCTGCATCAGCCCCCTTTGATCCATCACTTACCCTGAGCATCCCAGTCCCCACTGTTCTGCTATCCCCTCCACAAGCCGAATGCCATGATAACCTGCTGAAGGTCTGAGGGGAGTCATGATGTATCTCTATATGGTGGTCCAAATGCATAGATTCCGTCGAAAGTATCGAACCAAGAACCCTCACGCTTCCCCCAATTTGGCCCATTCTGAATCGAACATCGGACTTAGTTTTCTCAGAACCAGAAGAGACAGTGCCTGCCCTTACATGGGCATCTCTTCCAACGGAAATTGAGTCTGTCCTAAGCATGGTGCCTCTTTCCATTAACCCAATTAGGACATCGTTTAGAATGGCCCCACTTCCTACTTCTCCCGTTCTAAGAAGCCCGAACCAGTCCTTTCCACCCGTCACTTTTGTCACAATCTCGATCTCAGCAGACTCCCCTATGTCTAAGGAAATATGGCAGGAAGATGCCTCATCCCCAGCTTCAATCTCCAAAACTACCGGATTTTCGGAATGAAATCCCTTATCGACCTTTAATGTCCACTTTGAATTCTCCGAGATCGCCTCCAGAAATGAGTGAGTGATTTCATCAGTATCTGGTAAGTCAACTTCGTTTTTCCCACCTTCAATGAGAGTAATTCCATCGGGAGCATCATCCCCGTCAAGAAGGGACAAGCTTAGTTTCGGTTTACTTAGTTTTGGAATTTCTCCTATATTGCCAGAGGGATGGACTCTCTTCCAAGGAGTATATTTCCATAGGTGGCTGGATCTGCTGGGCTCGCCCAGATCGAGGTACTTGGAAGCAGAGTCCAAAATATCACCTCAGCCGATGCTTCCTTCCATCTCCAATGCCATAAGCTGGTTCAGCTCAACAGCATACTCCATGGGAAGCTCTCTTGTGAACGGCTCGAAGAAACCATTCACAATCATTGCAAGCGACTCTTCCTCGGAATGACCTCTGCTCATAAGGTAGAACAATTGGTCATCACTGACCTTGGAAACACTTGCTTCGTGTTCGCATCTTGCAGTTGGATTGGATACTTCCATTGTGGGATATGTATCGGACCTACTATCCTCATCCAGAATCAGGGCGTCGCAAACAACGTTCAATTTACAGTTGTCAGCTTTGGGAGAAACGGTCACCATTCCTCTGTAAGACCCTCTTCCACCGCTCTTGCTTATGCTCTTTGATAGAATTTTACTGGTTGTATTGGAGGCCAAATGGTGGATTTTTGCTCCTGCATCCTGATGCTGTCCATCTCCGGAATATGCGACGGAAATAACCTCTGCATGACTCCCTTCCCCCTTCAGAATGACTGCAGGATATTTCATCGTGAGTTTGCTCCCTATATTTCCGTCAACCCATTCTATTTTCGCATTCTCGTGGGCAATTCCTCTCTTGGTGACTAGATTGTATACATTTGAACTCCAATTCTGAATTGTGGAATAACGAATGTGAGACCCGGGTAAGGCGACCAGTTCAACTACCGCTGAGTGAAGTGAGTCAGTAGAATATGATGGGGCAGTGCAGCCTTCGACATAGTGGATGCTGCTCCCCTCATCTGCAATAATTAGGGTTCTTTCGAATTGACCCATATTTTTCGCATTGATTCTGAAGTATGCCTGGACTGGCATTTCAACATGAACTCCTTTGGGCACGTAGATGAAAGACCCTCCCGACCAAACTGCCGTGTTGAGGGCAGCGAATTTATTGTCAGTGAGGGGTACAACAGAACAAAACCATTTCTTAACGATTTCTGGGAAATCTCTGAGGCCCGAATCCATGTCTAGAAATATTACTCCTTGCTCTTCTAGGTCCTCTCTAATACTATGGTATACTGCCTCGGATTCATATTGCGCTGTAACCCCTGAAAGCCACTTCTGCTCCGCTTCTGGGATCCCAAGTCTCTCGAAAGTGTTCCTGATGTCATCCGGCACGTCTTCCCAATCTCGTTCGGTAGATTCAGACGATCTTAGGTAATAGCATATTTTGTCGAAGTCAATTTCCTCGAGTAGATGGGTATTTCCCCACTTGGGCATGGGCCTCTCAATAAAATGATTGAAAGCTTTGACCCTCATTTCCGTCATCCATGAGGGCTCACTCTTCAGATTCGAAATTTCCCTGACTACTTCTTCGGAGAGTCCAAAATCAAATCTAATTGTAGAATTTTCTGGATCGTGCCATCCGGCCTTATAATCCCCAACTGCTTCTCTCGCTTCCAAGTTATCTCCCATAATATCCCTCAGTCTTCCTTTAGCCATTCATAGCCATGTTCTTCAAGTTTTGTAGCAAGTTCTGGGCCTCCTGAGGCAACTATTTTGCCATCCATGAGAACGTGAATTTTGTCTGGCATGACATGCTCTAGTATCCTAGAGTAGTGGGTGATAATCAATGCCCCTGAATTAGTGCCCCTAATCGCTGCGTTAACCCCTTCTGCAACGGTTCTTATTCCGTCTATGTCCAACCCGCTATCTGTTTCGTCTAGAACGGCAAGTTTTGGTTTTAGGAGCATTAACTGGAGAATCTCAAAGCGCTTTTTCTCCCCCCCACTGAATCCGTCATTGACGTACCTCGAAAGGAACGATCGAGGGATATCCAAAGACTCCATGGCCTGCTTCAGCGAGTCTCTGAATCCTGCTCCCTTGGCTTCATCCTCGCCTCTGATGCTCGAAACCGATTTCCTCAGAAAATTTCCTACTTGTAGCCCGGGGACCGATTGAGGATATTGAAAAGACAGGAACACACCCTGCCTCGCCCTCTCCCACGCTTCTAGTTCCAACAGGCTCTTCCCTTCCAGGAGTACCTCTCCATCCTCCACCTCAAAGTCTGGATGTCCCATTATCACATTTGCAGTTGTGGTTTTTCCACTCCCGTTCCTACCCATTATTGCATGAATCTCGCCCGGTCTGATTTCGAGGTCAATCCCCTTCAAGATGGAATTATCATCGATACCGGCTCGCAGGCTTGAAATCTTCAGTAGCGGTAATGTGGCCATTGTATTCAACCTACGACATTCAACATGGCTTTTCAATCTCTGCATTGTCTCAGCACTCTAAAATCTGAGAACCTCTGCCCAGTATTTGTGAAATCCTCCGACGATGAAACAACAAGTGATGCTCTGGAAGACCTGTATAAAGCCCAAATTCAGGATTTAATGGAAAAGGAAGCAAAAAGAATAGTTGCCGAAAAGAATGATCCAGAAGAGACATCCAGACTTTGCTCTTTATCTTTGGTTGAGCTTTACGAATCTAGCGATCCCGATTTGGTCCCGGCTCTAATGGCAAGACTCGGCCCTGTCAGAGCAGCCTTGGAAGGGCATGGTGGCGCGATAGTTGTATCCAGTGCAGAGGTTGAGATCACCAATGCTGGACACAGGGCACTTTCCCTGATCATTGATTTGGATGGTGCATGTGTTTCCTGTGGCGCCGCGCCAGGAACACTCAAGGGAATTCAAGACGATCTTTTGATAGACGAACAGGTATATTCGGTGAAATTCAGCTCTTCTATGCTAGAATGGTTTAATGATATACAGAGAGATTTTGTTTTGGAACATGGAGGAGTTACCTTCGTCTAACTCAAACGGTTGGTAAGCACATCCATCGAGCCGCCTGAAAATCCAAGAACTGTAACCTCTTTCCCTCGGACTACCTTAGCGATGCTTCCGGCAATACCTCCAAGATCATACCCACCGGCCTTACCACTCCATGATTTAGTGCTGATCATTTTATCTAGCATCCCATCACTTATTTCTTCGAATTCGACAATCGAAGAATCAGTGAAAACGTCAGCTCTCCACCCTCCTTCCAATTCTAATGCTCCCTTTCCAATCTCTAAGATTGCGGTGGATGACCAAACTAAGTGCCTCCTTCCGGATAGCCTGATTAAACTGGAAGCAGCAGCTACCCTGTCTATTGGTTTTCCAAGAGCATAGAGGTTGTCATCGGGATCTTCTACCAGAGTGTCAGATACCAAGATAATACGGTTGCCCCCCGCCTCTCCAGATATGTTTTTTGAAGCTTCAATTGCTTTGTAATTACAACTTTTCTCTACCTGTATTCGAACCTCTGATCCGTATCCAGGTTCTGGCTCTGAACCACTTAAATCAAAGAAACTCAGGTCTACGTCATAGCCCTCAAGCATTTCAGAGATCCATATTCTTCTTCTTGTCGAAGAAGAGGCAAGAATAACCTCAGACATAAAAACCTCAAAGATCGACTCTTGATCCACAAACTGGGCATCTTGTCGTGGAAACCTCAAAGCTGACTACAAATCTACTTCCGCACCCAACACACTCTGCTTTTGCGGAATTCCCCATAGGCTTGGCCATTGAGACATCCAAGTCACTAAATTCCGAGGAATCAACAGGCAACTCCAACGAATCAACCCCGTCTTCGGAGTTTGATATTCTCCTTTCCCTTCTTGCGCGTCTGCTATCCTGTCCAGTGAATTCCTTGGATTCATCTTCATCTTCTGTAATGACCTCTATCTCATCCGTTCTCAGTGTGATGTCAGAGTCCCCTATTATGTCAACAACATCGTCTTCCATAACGACACTTGATTCAGAGTCGAAGCTCCTTCTCTTCCCCATCCACCTTACTCCTTGAGCAGACACGGAGGCTAGGGCGACTAGTCCGAGAGCCAAAATCGCGAATGAAACCCCAATGACTAGGATTTCAAAACTCTCTTGATCTAGCCCCAGTGATGATCTTACTTGATCTACAATTCCACTATTTCTGCTCTGACTATCATCGTCAATTAGAGTTCTGATTTGCCAACCACCGGGAGAAGAGATGACGATCATAGTTTCTCTAGTATCTATTGACCTGTCCATGGAGTTCAATTGCCCAGAGACTATTGAGTTGGAAAGCCCCAACCAACCATTATCAAGATCTATTAGTCCGTATTCAATTTGTGGCCCATTTGGTCCCACCATATCGAACATGACCTGTATCCCTCTGTCAGTCTCCACTAACTCAATTTCAGAGAGCCCTCTTGCCGGAAGTCTAACCTCCATACCCTCTTCTATGCTAAATGCTGAGTCCGTTACGTAGGCGACAAGCTCCGAGTCCTGCGCCCCCCCCTCTCGCCAGAAAGAAACCAACCTGTCTTCATTATCCTCAACAACCACTGATAATTTGGGGATTCCGGCCTCATCACCAACCGCTCTCCTGTAGGTCCATGTCTCTTGTGTAACCTCGCCGTGAGTATACCAAACTCCAAGCCTATCCTTGCCTGTTGAGTCGTTCCTAACCGTCTGATACAAAATATGCGCCTGTTCGTACCCAAGCTCTACAGACAGGGGGTATGTCTGAGCAGGGTCCGCATCAATATCGTTCACTATTTCGGGGTTCAATATCCAGTCGGTGGAGGATAGGGGTGAATCGGCATAGATTAGGAATATATTTGTCTCATCGACCAGACTTCCCTCCCCAAAAATGTCCCTGTGGTATCCGGATACGAGAATCTCTGTATCTTCAACGTCTACATCAATGCCCCAGTATTTCCCATCAGAAAGAGGGATTCCTTTCATGAGATCCTGGATTGGGGTCATTTTGCAATTTGAGTCTATAGTCGAGTAGCTTACGGTTTGCATCAAGAAACCATTCGAAGCTAAATACCTGCGAGTCCAAACGATATGTGCGAAGCCTTCGTCTGTACTTACTGTAGACAAATCACCAGACCACCTATCTTCGATGATGTTATTGCATTCGATTAGTGATTTGCTAGGAGTCAACTTGTACATTAGCAAGCTGCCTTCCCTTTCAGTGATCAGAATGTCTCCCTCTTCCTCATCAATACTCACCACTTGCACAGGGGACTCGCCGGGTCTTAACTCAGCATCTCTAGGGCCAGATAACGTCGAAGAATCGACCAACACTGTTTTTGTTCTCACATTGTTTTCCATGTCGTTATCAGATCCATTTTCCATTAGGACGCTGATTCTGAGCTCTATCGGACCGGTCTGGTTCGGGGTGAAAGGAAACGAAATTGTGCTGTGTGAGCCCCCTAGAATTAGAGGTAGGGTGGCAGATCCCACTTGTTCCCATCCCCTATCCGTATTTATTTCCAAACGCCCTTCAACTCCGGTAGCGTCTTGTGATCCGAGATTATCGACTCTAGATTGAACAACTGCAGGCTCATTTGGTCTTGGTATGGGGCTAGAAACCGTAGATGCGTAAATGGCCCCTTCTCTGATGGCTAGATCAACTCCCGGAGGCCTTGGCAATACCTCGAAAGTCCCCGACAACTCGTTGTTAGCATCATCTAATTCTTCGATAATATTCACGGGATCAAGAGAAATTGAAATAAATGCACTACCAGCTTCCATCGGATTCCAGTACAACACTACTTCTACAAATTCTCCCGAGTCTATGTTGGCGATTATGTATTCATCCCGCCGTTCCCCCCATTCCTCAAGGACAATTCCAACATCTGTCGCGGCTTGGTCCCCTGTATTCCTAATTGTGGCTCTAACTTCCAAGAAGGTGTTAACATATGACTCTTTGATTGGTATTCCAAACTCTTGAACGGATATCGATTTGCTTACAAAAAGAAGGTCTGGCATGGGGTCGACATTGTCCACCCTTACTTGCCTCCTTATCTCCTCAGACACTACTCCCACCGCACTGACGATTCTCACGGATAGCCTGTACTCGTCGTCTTTCAGTCTGGTCGTATCCCAGTTGAAGCTCCATTCAGTCCATCCATAATCATCAGCAGGACAGTTGCCACTACTATCCCCCCTGAACATATGGACACACGCATCGTGGTCATCCCTCCCATCGATATGTACTTCTTCACCCCAACCGTCGTCGTAGAATGCTCCAAATTCCCACTCTTCGTTGTCGAGCCTCCATTCTATTGTAGCATTGTAAATTGACTGAAATAGGCCCGATACTTGCACTAAACCCTCCAACTCTCCTGTACCGCTGGGTGACTCCAAGGTTATATTCACCCTCCCAACATGATAGCAAAACTCTGTGTTGTTGCTCCACCTTCCAATTTCATTCCTAGCAGAGGCATGGGCACATACTGAGATTTCAGTATAGTCTTCTGGAAATTCTGGAACTACAAATGGAATTGTCCAATTCAATATCCCTATGGGGTTTGTCCAGTTGACTAATACTTCTTTCGATTTCGGCATACCCGGCTCTCTATATTCGATTTCCACATATGTGACTACCTCCTCAATAGTGCCATTTTCTCTCCCATCCTCGTCTATGCTTCCCCTAAGGCTATACGTCTCTCCTTCGACTAGCCAAGACCACTTTTTCGGACTCTCGATTTCCACCCAATGGCCTTCTTGAGTGCCACTGGGGCCTGTGGTCTGGTTTCCTCCGCCCCCGCCACCCCCTCCTGTTCCAAACATCTCTCGGGCCACATTTCCGCCATCTATGATGCCAAATCCGTACTTTGAGTTCCAGCTGTGCCCCTCAAATGTATCATCTACGCTCCACCCTTCTCTGAATTCCGATCCGCTAGCCAGAAAACTCCTAATCGCTTCGAATCTTTCGATTCCTGGCTCATCCTCATCCATAAATTCCAAGTTCCTCTCTTCACCAATTTCCAGCATGATAGCGACTAGTCCTGCTACTGCGGGGGTCGACATGCTGGAACCGGACTTCTGAGTATAATCGTCACTGGCACGATTAACTTCTGATCCGGGGATAATTCCGGAGGATTCTGCATGTTGGGCCGAATTTATGTTTGATCCGGGAGCAACTACCCAGGGTTTCATTTCGTCCCACGAGTCGCCATCACCATCGCTCAGTCTCGGACCATAATTGGAGTTGGAGCTAATCGCATCATCCTCTCTGTCTATTGTGTTCTTGTCGTCACCCCATCCAACAGTTATCGAAGTGTCGGCGGCTCCAACTGAATTCACATTATTTGCACCATCGTTCCCAATGGCAGCAATACATA
Organism: Euryarchaeota archaeon UBA462; assembly: GCA_002506755.1. Taxonomy (GTDB): domain Archaea; phylum Thermoplasmatota; class Poseidoniia; order Poseidoniales; family Thalassarchaeaceae; genus UBA36. The sequence goes on along the minus strand of DAYD01000001.1, from coordinate 47,139 downwards.
CTATGCCGTTCTCGGATGCCTGATTCACAAGACTGGCCTCGGCTGAGGTTCCGTTATCGCCCCCGTCTCCGCCTCCAAAATTCGCATTTCCAAAAGACATCGACGCAACTTGTATCCCTCTGCTGGATGCATTATTTCCCCAGTCTGTGTCCCTATTGTTTATCACCCATTGCAGCCCAGCAAGGATGGACTGTGAGTTTCCGCCGCCATAGTCTTCCATTACTTTCACATCCACTAGGTACGATCCAGGTGCGTAGCCTTGATTCTCCCTACTGGAATCCCCAGTTCCGAGCGCTATCCCTGCAACATGGGTCCCATGCCCATCACCATCATCCGGATCTTCGTCATTACAACCAGACGAACCCAAACCCGTAGAGTCACAACCACCCAGGTATTTCGGATCTGTTAGGTCATCAGGATCTTTAGAGTTGTCATTGTTGTCATCCGAAAAATCATCTAATGAAAAGTGCTCATTATCGACTCCAGTATCAAGAATTGCAATAACCTTGCCAGATCCGTGAAAACCCAGTCCCCTAATTGTCTCGTCATAAACATCAGAAGGCCTAACCTTTGAACCCTTAGCCGCAAGATTCAGGTAGGGCACAATCACGTTTTGCTCCTCTATTAGGACTACACCATCCAAGCTCCAGATATCCAGAAGTGAACTTATTGGAACATGATCCATAACTATCGCATCCAAGTGATCCATTACCATGAACCAAGAACCCTCCCTTTCCCAGCCATGAGATTCTATCAATAATCTGATTGATTCGATATCGGAGGGCCCCGGATGCCATGCATAGTGTACAATTATTGCCACGGTTGACTTGTTGTCTTGTCCTATAATGGATGTCTTTGAAACCGATTCCCTTTCGCCCGCAATAATCATCTGGAGCCTATCATCCATCCCGTTTTTGTCCAAATCTGACCAAAAGTCAAACCACCACCCAAATTCCATTACTGGGGGGCTTGAATCTAGGGGGGAATAATCTGGTTCCCGATCTGTGACTTGACACTCCTCTCCATCGCAAAACAGGGGAGAAATATGGTCATAAGGCTCTTCTTCAGTGGCGCTATTGAAATCAGATACATCCTCGATTACCATCGCTGAACCTATCGGCACATCAAGAAATAACACCAATATCGAGACTAATAGGGGGCCGAACTTCTTGGGACCAGTTCTCATGGCTCTCATAGAGAGCCACAATCAAGACCTGTATAACTCCAACCTGTCATTGACCTTAGCAAATACGGTTATGGCCACCTAATATGGTCTCGGGATATCGAACAGGCAAGCCGACATACCCCTCTTTCTTCTACTGTCACTAACTCGCCTTCACAAATAGGACAGATAGTATTCTCTGATAGCTCCTCCAGCCAGGCTCTCCGGGTCTCCAATTCGTCACCTTCTTTCCTAAGTCTTGCCAGAATTCTCGCTGCTGCACCGGTAAGCGGCTTTCCTTCATTCATCCAAGGATCATCGGATAGGTCTCCCATCCTAGCCGTTGCCTGTTTTCTCAAGTCCTCCGCAAGTGATGATGACATCGTAGGCGTCCCTGGTTCTCCTAACGGACTAGGAGCACCACGGGCAATCGGTCTAGCAAGTATGTAGGCCAGGAAAAAGCCCCCGACGTGAGCCATGTGGGCGATATTTGAACCTTCAATTGTTCCACTCTGTACTGAGTACATCCTGAATATTTCCAACCCCAAATAAAGAAACGCAATCACCCAAACCTGAATATCTCGAAAAAGAAGAAAGAAAACTGGAAAGGCAATTCTGTCCTCTGGCCAACAAGCCATGTAAGCTCCAAGAATTCCGAACGCAGCACCACTTGCACCTATCGCTGGGACATTAGAATCCGGATGTGAGAGAATCCACGCTATGTTTCCTCCTATGAAGCCCAAAAAATAAACCGAGAGCCATCTTTTGCCCCCTAGTCTCTGTTCGAGGGGGACTCCTGCTAGGCCAATAACAAGTGAATTACCAAGGACATGGAGAAAGTCTCCGTGGAGCCAAGCCGAGGTAAACATTCTATGAAGGTGAAAAGGATCACTGGATATAGAAGGAATAAGGCTCAGAAAATCCGTTGGGTAAAAATCGAAAAACCCACCATTGAATATTCTTAGGGCAAATTGTATAAAATGAACCATGAGTATGGACAGAACCGTTGCAAGAGCGAAACTAGTCTTGTTCTGAAATGCAGAGATGAACGGCCAAAAACCCGCAATTAGAATGAAAGAAAGCCAGACTAGGTCCGTCGTCTCCAACTGGCCCCAAGCGAAGTCGACGTCCCTCACCAAAATGGTCGCCATGATTCTTTGGCCTACACCAGTTCATAATAGGGATTCGTAATATGGAACACTCATACGGGGGCACTTGGTCGGGAGAATATGGCCCAGTCAATTCTTGCACAGGTTAGCGACATAAGTGTCCAGCGGGGAGTAAACAATGTTTTGGAAAGGGCCTCTGCATCTGTGAGCCAAGGTGAAATAGTCGCCGTAATAGGCGAGAACGGCTCTGGTAAGTCAACTCTGATAGAATCCTTTGCGGGGATTATCCCGCTAAGGGAAGGAAAAGTTGAGTGGACTCATGGATCTGAGAAAATCGTTGTTAGGGACTCCGAGGGTAGGAGGAACCCTCCACCCCCCATGGGACTAACATTACAGAACAACGCAATCTGTGGGGATGAAACGGTTTCGGAGAGACTTTCTGTGGCACTATCTGTATCTGGAATTGCTATCGAAAATCAAAGGATCTCTGAATTATTAAATTGCTGGGGAATAGGTCACAGATCAAGTGAGAGAATCTCTAACCTCTCGGGAGGTTTAGCGAGAAGGCTAGCTATTCTATGTGGATTAGCACCAGCAGTAATGAGTGAAATCCCAAGATTGGTGCTTCTAGACGAGCCATCGGAGGGATTAGACGAATCTTCAACCAAGATTCTCAAAGGTTGGATCAAGGCTTTATCTGGCAGGGGGCATGGAATCTTGATCGCCACACACGACCAAGAAATTTCATCTTGCGCAGACAGAATAATTACGATCGCTAAAAACTCATTACAGACTTCCACAGGAACCTCCAATGGAGATCCCATCGATATCCCCTCAAGTGGCTCTACATCTAGAAGAAATCCAGTCGCTTCTCTCGTGAGGTGGTCATTTAAAACCGAGATTAGAAATCCAGTAGATTCGGTTGGAAGGGCAACACCAGCAATTGTGGCTATTCTCCTTTCGTATGCCTTGGTGGGCAACATTGATTTGGAATCTCATGATAGTAATTTGCTTGCTGCACTTGTTTTGGCACCTGGTTTCATTGTTTCAGTATCATCTCCTGCAATTGTATCAAGGCTCGAAGAGTCGGACTCGGGCCTATGGTGGAATGCAATTGTTGGACCCATGGCCAGACCTGCATATTCCATTACTGCAGCTTCGATTTTTCTCCCAATTCCCGTATCATATGTCTCTTGGATGATAATGTCAACCGCTATTGACTCAGAAACATCAATGGAAGTTTTGAAGTGGCTTTGGGTGCCATCTCTCGCTTTATTGGATTTGGCTATAGCTTCCACCGCTCTGCACATTATGGTGGCCGATCTTTCTAGGTCTAGTGCCGCCCCTGCATCCTTGCTATTGGTAGTACTTGTTTGGCCATTTCTGGAGCTAACAGAAGCACTTTCTTTCATTATCGATAATGGTATGACTTTCGGTATGTCAATTGATGATCCCATACCAACTTGCCTAATTGCCAGCCTAATATCTGCTTTAGTTTGGCTCACAGCAGTTATTATCCCTGAATATTGAAGAATAGCATTCATCACTGGTTGTAGAATCGGGGTTCCGTGAGAGATGTAAGTCACGCGGTAGTCCCGCTAATTACAGTCGGAATAATCGGCACAATAGTCACCGCAATTCTGGGGTTTTTCTGGGCTCCAGCGGTGGACTCGAATTCGTGGAATGCTCCTGAAGCGTACAGAATAATCTACTGGCATGTCCCCTTTGCATGGGTCTCATTTCTTGCTTTCGCAATTCTATTCCTAGGCTCCATTTTTTGGTATGCAAAAAGATCAGATTTTGGTTGGGTTATGGTGACAATAGGGTCTGAAATGGGACTCCTTTTTGGCCTTGGTGTGGTAATATCTGGACCTATTTGGGGGGCAGCAGAGTGGGGGGTCCCATGGGATTGGGGGGATGTGAGGCTAAACACATATGCACTTTTGACAGCAGTGGCGCTATTTCTGGTGATGTCCATGAGGAGCCAGCCTGATGGAGAGGAGACTAGGGACACATTGGCTGCTATTGGCCTATTTGGTTTCATATTGGTGCCCATAACCGCGATGGCGACTACAATTTGGAGAAATCGACACCCGGGAGTCATTATTATCGAGACCGAAGAAACGGGGATGGATTCAGAAATCAGGCTAGTCTTATTTTTAGGGGCTATTTCATTAATGGTACTATTTGCTGGATTGGTCTCTCTAAATTATGAATTACATTCGCTAAGGAAGCAAATTTCGGATAAGGAAAGTAAAATCGATGAGGAGTCAATGCAATGACTGGAGAGACTGAGGCGATCATAGTTTACGTCTCTTTATCCCTTATCTTGGGGGTTTACATTTACAATAGGTTGCATCTTCTATTAGAGCTCAGATCAAAAAATAAAGATGAAACCGACGAAGTATAGTATCAATTTGTCGAATCCCTCGGAACCCTTCTAACGAATCGCTCTAGCGAGTCATTGGTGAGATATATGTCTGGAGGGGCATTTTGTATTATTTGTGGTTCAGAACCCCCACTTACAACGGACCGACTATGTGAATTGTGCTTCAGGAAGAGAACCGTGCTATCGAATATGCCCGAAACCATTCAACAGAGAAGATGCGCAAAATGTGGATTCATGGAAATCAGAGGGGGATGGTCAAACATGGACTCTGATGGAATTGCAGATTTAAGAATCAGAGAGAATCTAGTTTTAGAAGAAAGGGCTTCCGATTTACAAATCTCATTTTCTGTCCAGCCGATAGACGACAGGACCAGCAGGCTACACGTCGAGGTTTCGGGATCAATTGAGGGGCATACCTTTGAGAACCATCATTCCCCGTTATTACAGACTAGTAACGCAGTATGCACTCCATGCACCAGAAAGGACGGGGACTATTTTGAAGCCACAGTCCAACTTCGATCTGCTGGAAGGAAATTGAATGAGGCGGAGCTATCCAGAATAAGGGAGACCTTGGATGAGATAATCAACTCTATGGAGCCAAATCCAATGTTCTTTATTTCCAAAGAAGGGCCAGTACAAGGGGGTTGGGATTTGCAATTAGGTTCCAAGAGTCTGGCAAGAACATGGGGCAGAAAGCTCGCAAAATCATTCGGCGGTACGGTGAAGGAAAGCTCCAAGGTAGTAGGGGTAAATGATGGAGTAGAAGTTACTAGGCTAACACTTAGCTACAGAAAACCTGCCTATTCTATCGGAGATGTGATCAGGCATAAGAAGGCACTTTGGATTGTGGACAGCTGGCAGAAGGAGGGCCCAATATTGAGGAAAATTGCCAGATTCGAAAGGACTGGAGCCACATGGAGGGACATGGAATCATCCAACGTGATTTGCTCCAAATCCGAACAGAGTATGGTTCAGATTCTCAATAGAGATAGCTCTGCAGCCGAAATCATGGACCCATCTGACTTCAAAGTCACGACAGTCGCTCTTCCATACGATGATGATGGTTTGGTTGATGAATTACGCATCGGCTTCATAGATGGTGAATGGCTAGCATTGCCTGTCTCGGACATGAGGTGATTATGCTGAGCGATCCCGATTTTAGTGACCTTATCTCAAAATTTGATAAGAGTGGCATGTCAGCTTTCACCAGAAATTTTGTCGAGGACCTTAGAACCTCGATGAATATCGTGGTAGAAGTAGAACAGGACCGTGATTGGAGTGGAGTTCTTTGCCTCGGTATGGGGGGTTCAGGAGCAGGTGGCCTCTTCTTGAAGTCGCTTGCAGATGACTACGGCGGCTTACCATTTGTGGTTTGGACAGATTACGGAGTTCCGAGCTGGTGGGGGCCAGACTGGTTAGTAATTGCAACTTCTTACTCAGGAGACACGGAGGAAACGATAGATGGTGTAAGGGAGGTGCTTTCTCTAGGAGGGTCTGTGGTTGGAATTTGCTCCGGAGGCGAAATGCAGAAACTTCTCTCAGAGGAAGTGGGCTCAATTTGCTTGAATGTCCCATCGGGGCAAATGCCCCGGTCAGCATTTGGGCACATCTTGGGTACTCAACTATCTGCCTGCTGGGCACTAGGAATCCTAAAGAGGCCCGATTCTGAAGAGATCTCTCAGATGCTCGATAGGCTTTCAAAATACTCACATGACGCTGATCTATCACATAATTCTGGAATGCCTGCTAGCCTCTCAAGATCTTTACTAGGGAGGGAATTAGGAATAGTTTCTCCAACTTGCTTAGGGCCCGCTGCATACCGCTTTTGTTGTCAATTAAATGAGAACTCAGCCAAATTTGCACGATCAACTGAGATACCGGAAATGAATCACAATGAGATAGTGGCATGGACAAGTGATTCATCCAAAGGTAGAGCAATGTTGGTCTTCTCGTGTGATGACATACATCCTAGAAATAGAGCAAGGATTGATTGGGTCTTAGAAAATGTGGGTGCTAATCCAACATGGATCATAGAATGTGAGGGCAAAAGTCTCCTAGAGAGGCTTCTCTATGCTGCCCACATTACGGACTGGGTCTCTATAGGACTTGCAGTTCTTATGGAAAAGGATCCTACAGAAATGCCAGCAATAGTTTCTTTGAAGTCACACCTGTCCAGAATTTAGTAAATGGGTCCAAGCACGAGTCTCGGATCTGGGTATTTCTTTAATGACTGCTCCCTATCCTCGGGTGCTACGACCCCTGGTAAATCGTGTGTTGCTGGCTCAACTAGGGATAATTGGAAGTGTAGATGTGGTTCCCAGCCACCATTCTCTGTTGAATCCCCAAACCAACCAATAACTTCCCCTGCTGAGATTTTCTTACCAGCAAACTTTCCCTCTAATGACTTGGAGTCCAGATGCCCATAAAGTGCCCATAAATTCGATTCACCAATGCTATGTTTAGTAATCACGACATTTCCATAATCTCCCGGTTCTGGATTATATCCTAGATGGGATATTTCACCATCCATAAAAGCCATGCATTTAGTCCCAACAGGACCTCCGATATCTATCCCAACATGTAGAAGTCTCTTGCCTTCGAATATATCGGCATTGTACATCCCGGGTCGAAGTTCGTCGTACTTGCCCACTGCAAAATCATTCTTCGAAGACTCCCATTCTCCTTCCGATAAGTCCAGGACGTCGTATTCTTCAGGCATCTTGACTACTTGCTCGAAATGAAGCTCGGCCCAATTGATCATGATCTTCGGACTGGCTTCTCGGAAATGACTCCTCCTCTTCGGATCTCTCCAAGAGTTTCCTTATCCCGCTCTTTTCTCTAATGTCTTTCTTGGTCTTGGCACCTAATTCCTTCAGTCTCTCAGTTTGCTTAATTACGCTTCCAGAACCATCAATTAATCGGTTCTCGGCCATTTCGTAAGCTTCAGCTGCTTGGCGAATCTCAAAACCTACACTAGTGAAAGACTCCAAGAATAGTACTATTTTATCATGAAGTTTGCCGGCTCTATCAATAAGTTCCATTTGATTTTTTGATTGATTCTCTTTTTGCCACATCTCCTTAACTAATAGCAATACGATATCTAAGGCCCCACTAGGTATTACCCTAACGCCTTCAATGTGGCCTAATTCGGAGAATAGGTTAGGATTAGACCTAACTGCGTCATAGTAGGCGCTATCTATAGGGGGTATCATCAATACTATTTCCAAGGATCGGATGTTTTCCATGTGGTGATATTTCTTCGAGGAGAGCCTCTTGGCATGAGATTTGATTGAATCACAATGTCTTTTCATGGCGTCATTTCTTTCATGATCATCTTCTGCCTCAATGAAATCAGTATACGCCTTAAGAGATACCTTGGAATCTAAAACAATATGCCTATTATTGGGTAGATTAATGATAAAATCTGCTATTCTTCTGGATCCATCATCCGATGTTTCAGAATGTTGTTTAATATAGTCCCTATTCTCAGTAAACCCCATTTTTTGAAGTGTGTTCTCAAGGACAATTTCTCCCCAGGCTCCTTGGACTTGATTATCGCCCTTCAGAGCCTTTGTCAGATTATTGGCATCATCTGAGATCCTTATTCCTGCGTCAACTATGGAATCAAGCCTCTCCCTTAATGCAATATTCATGTCGCTATTGCCCCTCTCTACATCAACCAAAGCTTTCTGATATTCTCCGATACTTTTCGACAGGTCCTCTGTTGCCATTTTGAATGACGACTCCTTTTCTTTTTCTGCCACCTCAATCGCCGAGGTGAATGCTTCCCCAGCCGCCAGCTTGTATGCATCGAGCATATGCTTCGTACTAATGTCAAAAGCCTCGTCTCTAGCCTCAAGAGTAGCTTTGACTCTAATTAGCTCCCCCCCCACTTCGTCCGAGGTTGAATCTGAATTTATCCTAGACACCAACCACCCTATTGCAGTTCCTACCAATAGTCCGAGTAAAATGTAAGCTAGCCCGAGTATTTCCACTGTGGTAAGATGATAATTGAGGGTATTTTAACTATCACAAAGAAATAAAACTATGGATTAATTCAATGGTGACCCTCCCATCCCGAACTATGCGTCTTAGATCCTTGGCGATCAAACTGTCAAACCTCAAAGCTATTGATGTACGCAAGTTGGAATTGGAGCAATACCAAACCGAGGGAGAATTAGCAGCAAGATGGATAAGCGACATATTGGCCTTCGGAGATATTTTCGATGGATGCAAGGTTGCCGACTTAGGCTCCGGAAATGGGATTCTAGGAATCGGTGCTGTTCTTGCTGGGGCTGAATCATCCCACCTCTTTGAAATGGATTCCGAGTCATGTTCAGTATGTGAAAAGAATGTGCAGATGTTGGGTTTAGAAAATAAAGTGAAGGTTTCAAAATCAATCGTTGGTTTGGATGAAATGAGCTCACAGGATTTTGATTTAGTAATTACAAACCCTCCATGGGGGAGACAAAAAATGTGGGCAGATAGGCCTTTCTTGGAATCAATAATTTCCATTGGTTCAAACGCCCATATGATGCATAGTGCGGAAGCAACCCATGTTGGCAAATTCTTCATCAAAATGGGATGGGGAGCGGAAAGATACGGCGAAAGCGAATTTGCCTTACCGGGTTCATTTTCCCATCACAAAAGAAGAAGAGGGGTGACGAAAGCCGTATTTTGGCGACTCACCCCTCCGAAGATATGCTAGAATTGCCGGACCGTTCATAGGGGGTCTTTCGGTCGGCGGGCCGATGACGGCATCGGTTGGGGACCTTGTTACGCCCGGAACCCATGTTGAAATAGGGCCCAGCGAGGAAGCAGGAAATGGAATTTATATTTCAGATAATGCGAATATTGCAATAATTTCGGGCCTCTTAGTCAACGATTCCGGAGTGGTATCTGTTAATTCATTTTCTCCCCCTATCAACACTCCTAAGCTAGGAGACGTTGTAATCGGAGAAGTGAACAGACTAAACGAAAAAACCGCAGAGATAAGAATTCTCCATATTGAGACTAATGAGGAAGGTCACCGGTCCGTTCCAGCGTTGAAGTTGTTCGCCGATATCTACGTCTCTGAGATTGTTGATCGTTTCATACCATCTGCCGGCGATGCAATGAGAAAGCGAGACATATTAAGGGCCAAGATTACCAACACAGAACCAATGTTGAAGGCATCGACAAAGGGACACTCGGATCTCGGTGTTGTTCACGCGCTTTGCCCCGCTTGCGGAATTGACCTAAAGGCAAGTGACGACAAACCAGACTTCAACGTAAAATGCCCAAGATGCGATTACAGGGGTTTTAGAGCTTTGTCGAATGGCTTTGGCCACGGTTTCCATATTCCAAAAAACTCTGACTTGAATAAGCTAAATCGGCCCGGACAGAGATGGTCCGAGGAGGCCGAACCATTTCTTGGTCATGATGGTGCAAGGCCTTACCTGTCCCCAATTGCTGACCATAGGAGGGGTTGGTCACATGAGATTCCCTCTTCAGCTAGGAGATCCCCTCAGGTCAGAAGTGGTGGTAGGCCTAACAGGGAGATGTTCTCAGCGAAGTGCACACTATGCGGGGACCAAACAAAGGTCCCGTTCAAACCCACTCCTGGTAAGCCGATAAGATGTCGAGATTGCATGGTTAAAGTAGAATCTGGAAAGGCCAGCAAGGAAGATCTGGCAAAGGAGAGGGAAGTAATCAAGGAGGCTAGAACAAAGGCCCAGAAGGAGATGGGCACCAAACTTTTCGTGGGAGGAATTTCTTATGATGCAACAGAGGAAGAAATTAAGCAGGCTTTCTCCGCTCATGGTGACATAAAAGACGTTCACATGGCAATCGACAAGGAGACTAAGAAGCCAAGAGGGTTTGGTTTCGTCACGTTCTCAAAAAAGAAGGATGCAGAAAAAGCCATCAAAGCGCTGAACAGATCAGAATTTAAGGGGAGAAAAATTTCCGTCGAGGAGTCCTCCCCAGGTGGCCGAAGCAAAAGTAAGAGAAGACGAAGAAGCTAGGCGAATGGTCAAGTCCACCTCCCTGCCCGGATAAATTACCATGGGTCGATGGTTGATCTTCGACGGTTATGAAGACGAACCAGCAGCATTTGGAGTCCCAAATTATTTGGGTTTCCACATCAGGTACATTTGTGGCGTATTGGAATCCAGGGGGATTGCATATGATTATGTGACAGTAGACCAATGGAGAATTAGGAATAAAAATAAGAGAAATAATAATAGTAAATCATACAGTATAGATTTCTCTGAATTCGATGGACTAGTTATACTGGCTGGAGCAGTTGTTCCAGGGAAATATATCCGTGGAACTCCACTAAGTAGTAGGGAAATAAATCAAGTAATTTCGGAAGCTAATCTAGGCACTCCCATCTTGTGTGGGGGCTGGGCCATAAGGCAGTGGAGGTACCATGGATGGGCCCCCCTTTCGGAAGACATATTCTGTTGCGTACAGGACACTGATGCCTCACTTAACCACTTTCTTGACACGGGCATCTGGGAGAACAGAAAAAGGAGCCCAGAACAGTGGAGTTTATGGGCTCATTATGGGGCTAGGTCAAAGGCAGTATCTCAACATCCAGATTTGCTATTGGAAGAAGGCTCACCTGGACCTCTGACTTTCGAGGTAGAGCTATACCAAGGTTGTGTGAGGTTCAAGAGAGGTTGTCGATTCTGTATTGAGCCGAAGAAGGGACTTCCCATCTGGAGGCCAGAGGAGGACGTAATAAAAGAGGTAGAAACTGCATTGGATACGGGGGTAAAGAACGTCAGATTAGGTGGTGCCACTGATATTTACACCTACTTTGCCGAAGGAGTTGAGGATCTAGAATACCCCATCCCCCAGCCTGAGCCAATAGCAAGGGTTCTTCATTCTTTGAGGGAAGACGACCGACTTGAAGTACTCCATGTGGACAATGCGAATCCTTCGATTATCGCAGAGAATATCGAACCTTCCACAGAGATTACAAAAACACTTGTCGAGACTCTTTCAGATGGTGCAGTACTTTCCTTTGGTATCGAATCGGCCGATCCTAAAGTACACGAGCAAAACTGGCTAAATTGTGACTCTAAGCAACTTATCTCTGCAATAACTCTAATCAACAAATATGGTAAGGAGAAAGGGACTCGTGGACTTCCTAGGCTCTTACCAGGTCTTAACTTCATAGCTGGATTAAACGGGGAATCCGAAATCACTTATCAGAAAAATCTGGATTTACTGAGGAAGATAAAGAATCAGGGCCTCTGGCTTAGAAGAATAAATATAAGGCAAGTTGAAGGTCTAAATTTCCAAAAAGTCAACGAAAAACATTTTCAAAAATTCAAGAGAGATGTTAGGGAAGAGGTAGACAGACCTTTACTGAGAGAGATGTTTCCCAGGGGGAGCATACTGAGGGGTGTGTGGTGGGAAGCACATGATGGGAGAATTAGGAAGCCAGAGCACGTGATAGGGCCAAAACACAAGGATCCCAATATAAACGGGGAACCGGGTATGACTTTCGGCCGGCAAATCGGGGCATACCCCCTCTTGGTCGGGGTCCCCTACAAGATACCCCTTGAGACCAGCTCCGATGTAATGGTCACAGGCCACGGGAACAGAAGCATTTCAGGAGTTCAACTAGGAATAGACATTAACTTAGCGACCCAAAAACAGTTGGAGGCGATTCCAGGCATAGGTGAAAATTCAGCATGGTCCATAATTACCAAAAGGGCGAAGATTTCCAGGAATTCCGAAGGCAGGCCATTTACATCAGTTTCCAATGCCTTTGAGGAAATCGGAATAGAATTGACAGAAATGGCTCGTAATGTCCTAATCTCCGATTAGACGTAGAAATCGGAGCTAACCTCTTTTTCTTCGATTCCTAAATATTCATCTATGGCCCCCTCAATACCAATTTCCTCCATAAGTTTGCCTGCAGTTTCCTTGGTGGTGTCAAGATCTAGGTCTAAACTAACATCGAACGCCTGCTCTATCCATTTTGCCATCCTATCCGCAGCAAGTACGTCCGAGCTCGCTCCGATGGTGTCCGCCACTACTCCTACGGCGGAGGCCCCTATTACAGGAGAAAGTGAGAGAACCATTCCCGCTATTCCAATCATCCCCTGTTTCGGTTGAATTCTGCTAACTTCTATATCATCACTTTCTAATTCTCTTCGAGTTTTCTCATCCGAGCAGATGACGTGTATTGAGCGATTTTCAGGTTCTGAGGCCAATCCAGCCAGAACTAGCAATCTAGGTGAGTCTGATTCTTTTGCCAATCCAATAATTGACTCTGCTACCTCATATTGCCCGGCTGGTGTCATTGGTTGCATGATTCCAGTAATTGCAATTATTGTCTCACCGTCCGGGAGAAGAATAGTTTTGATATCCAATTTGGGAGGCTCTACCAGACCATCCCCGCCCAGTGAAGCGTGAGGGGGAAATTCCGGGTGCAATATCCAGCCGATAGTTCTGCTAGGGTGTTTTGCTGCCAAGGCATCCAGTAAAATCTTTCCAACATTACCTACGCCCGGAACAGCCTCTAAAATTAGGCTTTTTTTTGGAAGAGATTTCTTTGATATCCAATGGATTTTAGCCCTGTTCATTATTCCTCCTCCCTAGGGCTAGGCAGTGAGTCAAACCACTCTTCACTGCCTGCATTTTGCCTTTTTCTCCTTCTTGCCCCCTGGGGATCTTCCGGCGAGTATTTCATAGCTGCTGCAGCCTCCATCGAGCTTCCGCATTTCTTACATATATTTCCTAACCCGAAACTTCTACACTTCTTGCAGCGCTGAAGCTTGCCCCTAACCATGTTTCATCTTACATCAAGTTAGGTACATGAATTATGTTCTATATCTGCAATCATCAAAGACGTTCTATCAAAATCGAACCTTCCACGGCTTTGATTTCTTCTGAGGCAGCATTCTGAGCTGCCTCCCAAACAGACTCAGCAGACGGGTAGTCCGGAGCCCTAATATCGACTCTGTAATTTGGTGCTCCGTCATAGTGGCATGTTAGCGTTACTTCCTCTATTCCCTCGGCACAGGACTCTGCCGATTCAAGAGCCTCTCTAATCGCCATAACCCCTTCAGGACCCCATACCTTGATTTCGAATAATCCTCGAATTTCAACGAAGGGCGGAATTATGTTCTCCACGGCCAACTCAGTTACAGTGCTCATCCAATCTCCTTCGAAACCCGTTTCAGAGAGAGCAGTATCGCTAATCGCGCACTCCTCAAGTGCCCCGTAAAGAGATCCGAACGCTTCTTTCATCTCTTCGGAAACGGTTGCAGTCTTCTCGTCATCCCAACCTATCCTCTCCGCGGCTACTCTCATAATCTGTGCAGCTCTTTGTTCGTTCTTCCACGATTGAAGCGCATCCCTCCTTCTCTCCTCGGATACAGATTTTATGGAAAGGGTGATGCTTTCCCTTTCCTTCTTTACTCCGATAACCTTAGCAACTACTCTCTGACCTTCTCTAACGTGGGTTCTGATATTTCTGACCCATCCCGTTGCTATCTCTCCAATGAATACGAAACCTTCTCTGCCGGAGTATGAGTCAAGGTCTAGATAGGCTCCATTTTCCTTAACGCTCTTCACAGAGCAAACCACAAGCTCCCCTTCTTCGGGCCATTCGTTATATTCATCAGCCAAGTTGCCGCCTCTCTAATTGAGCTCCTCTACAATGGAACAACCTACGAGGTCAGCTTTTCCCCCGGTAGGCAACGCTAGAGTTGAGCCACATATTGGGCAGGATATAGCAGTGGAAGCCCTGCTAAACAAAATGTGCTCACTAGGACAGTCATTACAATTGACTCTGAGAAATTTACCAGCCATTCTTTCACCTAATTATCCACGAGTTCAAACTTTCTAGCTCGCTTGCCTTTTGGCGAGTGTGCCTTCCCGGTTTCCGTACATCTGAAAATTAGATTCACCCTTTTTGTAGGCTTTTCCCCGGATGGTTTCGGCCTGGGGAAACCTCTGTACCCAGAAGTTACCCTTCGGAAGCGTCTCTGACCCCACTTTAACTCGCTAGCCCTCCTCTTCTTTACCCGCTCGACGGTGTGTTCAGTGTGCTTACCAGCAGATGGGCTGTACCTCATAATCTTCCTCGGCATTTTGACCATTACATGACCTCTACACTACTCGTGCGCCGCGAGCCACCGATGTCCCGTATATGAAACTAGCCAAGCGATAGCAAAGGGTATGAGATGACAATAAAGAAAAACCCATGAACATGCTCTTAGTGGAATTATCATGGAAAACGGCGAGGCAATTGTTTGGGCATCCCTGGTCGTACTGACGATCGGATTGTGCCTCCACAGGATGGGGCCGGCCTTTGAGAGGGGCAGGTTTGGCCCTCCATTGATGTTGTTAGGAATTACCTGTCTAGTCCTTTTGCCGGCAGAATTGGTATACCCTGAAGACAAATTAATCCAATCATTTTTTGATTTGTTGCCCTGGGCAATTACGTTCTTCTTGGGTGCGATTTTGGCCCTAAGGGCGTCTTCAAACTATGGCATCTCCAATCCTTACATATTGTCACTCGGATGGGTGCTAATTGCCTTATCTTGGTATATATTCATTAATTCCTCCAATCCCATATCATTACACAGTATTCTTAGAGGATCGTGGGCTACATTGGGTGTTTTTTCGGGATTACTAGCCTTCGGAGTTGGAGTAGTAGTTGCAGAACAAATGACCGGTCTAGATTCCGAATCAGCCCCCCTATCGGAAAATGAAAGCAGTCTTGTAAGAATTATTTTGGAAAGGAGATTGGGGGGTGATTAGATTTCTGAAGAAATAATTCTATTTGTCGGTGGGGCATTGTTTTCCTCCATATTTTTCCTGATTCATCTTGCATCAACTTGGAACCCTTACCATAGAGTGTCGGTGCCGCTACTTTTCTGTTTGACCCTAACCATAACCGCTTGGTTTTCTTCAATCAGATTAACTGGAGAAGAGCCAATATTGGCCCTAAGGTCCACAATTAGCTTGTCTATTGAGGCCTTTTTTGATATTATTCCACTAATTTTAGCTGCATTCACTTTGCAACTATTCAGGATAACCCTCTTAACAAATCGGTCGGTGGGCGCGTCGTCTTAGGGGGTAAAGTATGTCAAAAGGTACACCAAGCATGGGAAAGAGGCAGAAGTCAACCCACATCAGATGTAGGAGATGTGGAAGGCACTCCTATCACAAGCAGAAGGGCCAATGCGCGAGCTGCGGCTATGGAAATACTTCCAGGATCAGGAAGTACGGATGGAACAAGCGCAACAGGTCCATGTGGCAAAAAAAGTGAGACCCCTTTTCGGGAAATCCCTAAGTCCTAGTTGCATAGGGCAGACCGGTAACCGATGTGCGGCATCATCGGAATCGTTGGATCTCCCGGTACCCAAGTTGCTACTTCAATTTATGATGCACTCTTAGTTCTCCAACACAGAGGTCAGGATGCTGCTGGAATAGTGACTAGTGACTCTGAGAATATCTGCCATAGGAGGGCCAATGGCTTGGTTCGTGATGTATTTCTAGAGAGACACATGAAGAAATTAGTCGGCTCGATGGGGATTGGCCATGTTAGATACCCAACTGCAGGCTCAAACTCCTCGGCAGAGGCACAACCGTTCTACACAAATACTCCGTTTGGCGTAAGTTTGGCACACAATGGAAATCTAAACAACACCCCTGATATAATCTCGGGATTATTAGAATACGATCACAGGAGAATCAATACAAGCTCAGACTCCGAAGCCTTACTCAACCTATTCGCTGCTGAGGTTCAGAGATCAGTCAATGGGAGGCCCGGAGGGATGGACGCCTTAACCGAGGATGATATTTTCCGTGCCATTGAGAGGACGCATATGAGGCTAGAGGGGAGCTACAGCGTGGTCTGCCTGATTACTGGATGGGGTTTGGTCGCGTTTAGAGATCCAAATGGGATAAGGCCATTATTCTTAGGAAAGCGAGAATCGGGAGAATTTACTGAAAGATTGGTGTCTTCTGAAAGTGTTGCCTGCAAAGCTCTGGGGTTCGAACTGGATAGGGACGTTATCCCTGGTGAGGCAGTCATAGTTAGGATCGGTGGCGAAGTCTATTCGAAGCGTTGCCACAAAAAGATTCAGCATACTCCCTGTGTATTCGAACACGTATATTTCGCAAGACCCGACTCCGTCATTGATGGAATTTCCGTCCATCAGGCTAGATTGAAGCTGGGAGAGTCACTAGCTAGGCGGATTCTGGAAAATCTCCCAGACCACAAAATCGATGCTGTAATCCCCGTCCCAGATAGCGGAAGGATAGCAGCCCTAGGACTATCCAGTGAGCTCGGAGTCCCATACAGAGAGGGATTTGTGAAAAATAGGTACATAGGGAGGACTTTCATTATGCCGGGACAGAGTATGAGAAAGGACTCAGTTAGAAAGAAATTGAATACGGTAGATGACGAGTTCAGAGGAAAAAATGTGCTCATTGTTGATGATAGTATTGTCAGGGGGAATACGTCTAGGAGGATAGTTAGTATGGCTAGGGAGGCCGGAGCTTCTCGAGTCCTATTCGCTTCATCTTCGCCCCCCATAATTCATCCAAATGTGTATGGAATAGACATGCCAGCTAGGGAGGAATATGTCGCCTATGGGAAAACTAATGAACAGATATGCGATACAATTGGCGCTGACTGGTTAATTTACCAGAATTTGGAAGATCTGGTAAATTCCTGCTTGGCAGGGGGGGAATCCTCACTTGCAAACTTCGACTGCTCTTGTTTCAATGGAGTCTACGTCACCGGAGGAGTTACTGAGGAGTATCTAATGAGGGTGGAGAATTCCAGATCCGACTCGAAAAAAGAGCAGGCATCAGTTTGACAAAAGAGCGGAAAGCTCGTTCTTTAGTGCTGGAAGAGCTTCCTCCCAGGTGGCAACGACTCCGTAATCCGCGACTCCAAATATTGGTGCTTCTGGATCCTTATTTATTGCTACAATGTATTTACTTGTCCTCATTCCAGCGAGATGTTGTATTGCACCACTGATGCCTACTGCAATGTAAAGGCTCGGAGTGACAGTCTTTCCAGTTTGCCCTACTTGCATGCTATGTGGTATCTCGTCCCACGTATCCACCGCGGCTCTACTAGCCCCAACTGCGGCTCCTAAAAGATCGGCGACTTCCTCCAAGTTGGAGAAGTTTGAAGGCTCCCCCATCCCCCTTCCTCCAGAAATAATTATGTCTGCTTCTGAAACGTCAATTTTCTCTCCTGCCCTCTCAAGTGCCTTTCTGATTGATATAGTCACATCAGCGGTTTGGTTTACAGTGCTAATTTCGGCCTTTCCACTTGATTCTGAAGCTTCGTAGGAATTAGCCCTTAGGGTTATCACACAGGGAATTTTAACACTGGAAGTCTCGATCACCTTTCCCGAGTATATTGGCCTAGAAACCACTATCCCCTCGCTGATATTCGTCGCATCCTGGAGGACGGGTATACCTCTTATCGCCGCAATGGAGGAGGCAAGCTCCCTTCCAGTGGAAGAGGAAGAAGTCAGAACCAGATCGCCCTCTGCATGTGGTGCCAAAGCCTTAGACCAAGCATTGGAGTCATACGACTGGAAGCAATCTCCCTCTACAGAGATCACTTTGGAAACCCCTGAGATCTCTGCTGCCTCTGATAACCCTTTACCTCCGGGACAAAGGATGGTTATATTCCCTCCCAAAGATGACGAGGCCCCCACTAGCTGAGCAGTAACTGGGTGAAGCAAATCACCGTTGGATTCCGAGATAACTATTACTTCCATTTTTCCACCTAAATCACATTCGCTTCATCACGTAGCTTTTGAACTACCGTAGCGATAGAACTAACCCCTTCAAATTTCTGGCCCGGTGGTTTATCTGGCGGAGAAGAGTGTGAATTTACAATAACAGCCGACTCTCCTAAATCAACACCCAGATCCCCGGGTGTTAGTGCCTCTACAGTCTTCTTTTTCGCCATCATAATGCCTCTTACATTCGGTCTTCTGAGTTCCGACTCCCCTTTATCGAATGTGAAAAGGCAGGGGGCCGATACTTCAATTTCCTCCAAACCTGATGGACCTTGTCTAGTAGCCACCAGCACCCCATCATCGACAGAGACTTCCGAGACAACCCCTACACACGAGTAGTCTAGGATGCTAGCGATTCCAGGCCCAGTTGACCCGCTATTGGTATCAGCCGCCTGTTTCCCGCAGAGAACAATTTCGGACCCAGTTCTTTTTATTGCAGCAGATAGAAGTGTTTGTACTTGGATGCTGTCCAAGCTATCCTCAACATGGACATGGATCAACGAATCAGCCCCAACCGCAGCTGCCTCAGTAAGGGCCTTGGAGGATCTCTGTGGGCCGCAGGTTATGGCCACCACTTCAGAATAACCAGATTCCTTTAGCCGCATTGCGCATTCCAATGCGTACTCGTCATAGGGGCTGATTGACCACTTGCTCACGGAAGATTCGTCAACTCGGTCTCCCGCAACGCTCACCTTGGAGGTCGTGTCAGGCACTTGTTTGATTAAAACCGCAACCCCCATATTGAAAACTGAACCTTGGATCGTTGGGGACTCTTTCAATATTGGGACGCGCAAATCTAACTGGATCAGGGCTCTCTAGTGAAAGACTGAATTCCTGTGATATGCCTGCCAAGAATGAGATTGTGGATGTCGTGTGTACCCTCGTAAGTCTTCACGGATTCCAGATTAGCCATGTGCCTCATAACAGGATACTCGTCAAGAATTCCATTCGCCCCATGAATATCTCTGGACATTCTAGCGATTTCAAGGGCCATATCGACGTTGTTCATCTTCGCCAGAGAGATTTGTTCTGGAATCCATGTGCCATCATCTTTCTTTTTTCCCATGTGGTAGGCTAGAAGCTGTCCTTTAGTGATCTCCCTCAACATCCAAGAAAGTTTGTTCTGGATGAGTTGGAACGAAGCTATGGGGTGCCCGAATTGAATTCTACTAAGCGAATACTCCTTGGCGGAATTAAAGCAGGATTGGGCTGCACCAACGGCTCCCCAAGATATGCCATACCTTGCATTATTTAAGCAACTAAATGGCCCTCTAAGGCCTTTAACATCCGGAAGTATCCTGTTTTTCGGAATTTTGCAATCTTGAAAAACCAACTCGCTTGTCACGCTAGCCTTGAGAGAATGCTTTCCCTTCATCTCAGGCGCCGAAAAACCCTCATCCCCCTTCTCAACTATGAAGCCCTTGATTTCCCCGTCTAGTTTTGCCCAGACCACGGCCAAATCTGCAATTGTTCCGTTTGTGATCCACATCTTAGCACCATTCAAGAGAAAATGGTCTCCCTTATCTTCAGCTCGAGTTATCATGTCCCCCGGATTTGATCCATAGTCCGGCTCAGTTAGCCCAAAACAACCTACCCACTCTCCCGAGGCCATTTTGGGAAGGTAGTACTCCTTCTGCTCCTCAGATCCAAAGTCATGTATTGGATACATCGCTAATGAACCTTGTACGCTAGCAAACGAGCGAACTCCACTGTCTCCTCTTTCAAGCTCCTGGCAAATTAATCCATATGCTATGTAAGATAGCCCGGGACAACCGTACCCCTTTAATGGCGCCCCAAGTATCCCCATTTCTCCGATTTCTTTCCTCCAATCATCAGGAAAAACCCCGTCTCTGCAAGCTTCCTCGATGTTTGGTATCACCCTATCTTCGACCCAGTCCCTCACCATGTCTCTGACCATCCTCTCTTCTTCAGAGAGCATAGAATCAATATCGTAGAAGTCAAGTGCTTCGTATGCCATATTCCTCATCATGCCGCGAGACAACCTACTCATGAATCTATGCTCGCTTCCTTTTCCTAGTCCGCATACGCTCTTCCCTTATCGCCCTCTTCTTTTCTTCTTCACTTCCTATCCATTTCGCCATGATTCTGGAGAGTTTTGGCGAAGAACTTGTTAACAAACTCACTAAAAGTAGCGCAGTCCCTCCAATTATTACCACTCCAATCCAAATCCCAAGAATCCCGCTTCCATGTTCTTCCTGATCGATAGAAAAGGACACCATTGTTCCCTCCTTAGTGATTAACCATCCATCGAATGCACCGTTTCCCCAAGTTGAGGCAATTCTTTCATCGGAAACCTGTACACTAAAGTTCACAGCATCTGAATTTCCGACCCATTCGAATGAAATCCTCTCTTTTAGATCATGCTCAATCAATCCAAATGGCTCGACTGAAATAAGGGATCTGCCCTCATATTGGTGCACAATCCCCCGAACCTTCCCTTCTACGCCTTGTAATTGAACAATATCATTGTCAAATATCGTAGATCTTGAAGCATTATTCTGGTTAATACTCACAACTGCTATGGTCAAATCGGTGGATACGCAAACACAGCTTGCCTGACTTACAGAGGGGCAGACTACGTCAACCCAAGGGTGTCCAACAGCCCCAATCCAGCTTATTCTATGGTTTTCGTCAATTATGCCAATCCCATCTACGCTGGACGAAATTACGCAGACCCTAAGTCCAGAGATGCATGATATCCCATTTACGTCACTCTCACCTCTTCCTTCTAAAGGAATTGCCTCCAATTCTCCTTCTGCAATACTTCGTATCCTCCAAATCCACCCTGACTCCCCTCCGACGTAAGCCCAACTGCCATCCCCATTCCAGGAAACTGCGAATAAGTCGGTATTTCCAAATTCAAGGGTCCCGCCTACTCTCTCTACGGAGTTGTTAGAAATTAATAATCTCAAAACAACTCCCTCTTCTCCAACGATTAATGCCGATCTAGAACCGGGGTGGAAAGAAGAGTCATACAAAATCGAGTCTACTTGAGGTTGTAACCTGGAATTATTTTCTGGATCTTCTGGGTCAATCAGAAATATCGCTGAGTCAGCGCCATGGGCCACTACAACCTCCCCATTCGGAGAAATTGCCGCTCCTTCTAGACCTAGGTCACCGTCTTCCAATCTAACTAAATTTTCCAGACTTACCGTAGACTTGGCAGAAACTAGAGGCAAACATAGTACTAAGATTACCGCATAAAAAATGGGGCCACCGGCTCTCTTCACACACTTCGGACCCCTGAATACCGTTTAGCCATTGTAGTACAAATTGACCGTTCCTGTTCAACAGTATTGAAGTGGACTTCTTCCTCCGGGGGTACAATGGAGAGATTTGACGTTCGAAGGGGACTAATCAAAGAAGTTGATGCAAATGGTGGCTTGCCAGAGCTCGCAAGAGAATTTTTCGAGAGTGTTGAGGGAAATTCAGAGAGCTCTTTTAGTGCATCACATGGGGTCATGACCTCTATTGAAGCAAGATTCGAAAACGGTGCTCTGATTGTTGATGTCACGAACGTACCTCCCGATTTTGATGATCCAGAGTCCATGAAGTCAGCCATGGAGGATCGGAAAAGGTGGACCTCCTTCTTGGACAAAGCAACAGGATACAATTCCAAACAACGCGGTGATAAAGCGAAGGAGTGGGCTAAGAAAGCGGCAAAGGCAAAATCAGCTATTTCTTCAGCACATCATTTTATGGAAATGTCAGATAATATTTCAGAGGATAAGATGAGCCAAGCAAATTCATTAATCGAGGAAATCGAATCCTTGTTGAATGCCAATGAAAATACAAAGGCAGCTGGTCGCGCAGAGAAACTCAACAAGCTGTTCAATTAGGTGTGTCAATGTACGACGAAAGCGCACTTTCCAAGCTTGACCAGAGTTCTAGGGATAGAATAGAGAGAATGTTTTCAGGATGCCAAGAGGTAATCGGAGTTGATCATGTAGCCTCTGTTTTGGACGGAGGGCCATCTCACTCCGGCGATGGACAGTTAGTGGCTTACATAGGCCTAGAGCCGAGTGGAAAGGCTCATCTGGCTTATATGATCTTGGCGGATACAATAAAAAATTTGCTTGATGAGGGCGTTAATGTAATCATCCTACTCGCCGATTGGCATGCATGGGTAAATGACAAATTTGACCGTGATATGGAAAAAATTACCACTTCCGGGAAGTACCTCTCTGAGATATTTAGAGCGATGCTGAAAAACCCTCCCGAGGGAGTAGGAGCAGGAGAATTGAGGTTTCTAAGTGCATCAGAGCTCATGGATTCGGGAAAATACTGGGAAAGGGTTCTTCGATGTTCAAAAAATATGAGTCTATCAAGGGTGAGGAGAACATTCAGTATAATGGGTCGAGATGAAGACTCCTCTGATCACGACCTCTCTGCCTTTTTTTATCCGGCACTACAGGCAGCTGACGTTTTTGAGCTAAAGGTGGACATTGCTTTTGGAGGCATGGATCAGCGGAAGGCACACATGTACATGAGGGAAGTAGCAGATAGGTTTGATTGGACAAAGGCCACCTGTATTCACACCCCGATGCTATCAGGCTTGAAGGGTCATGGTGGGAGGATGGAATCCTTTGATCACAAGATGTCCAAGTCCGACCCCGGAAATGCGATTCTGCTCGATGATGGCCATGATAAAATTCGGAAAAAGATGAAAAAGGCATTCTTGGAAATTGGAAATTCCGAATCTCCAGTCTTTGAAATCGCTAAACATATAGTGCTCCCAAAGCGAGGTTCGATTACAGTATCTCCTGATCCAAAGTACGGAGATCCATCTGATTGGGATGATTTGGACAAATTCATTGATGCAGTTTCTGGGGGAGAAATACACCCATTAGATGCCAAATTCGCAGTAGCGGATGGACTTTCCGAGGTACTCGAGCACGTTTCAGAACACCTCTCTCAAAAATCAGATCTAGTTGATTCGATAAATGAAATAACCGGAATTTGATAGATCGATCAAATATGCCGAGATGTTGGATTTCAATTCCATAGGGATGATAATGTAGTCCATTTCCCGACGGTAGGGGGAATGACATGACGGAAGTAGGGATTGATGACATAGCGATACATTTCCCGAGGTTGTATTTCGCAATGCAGGACTTTGCGGAATTCCGTGGGGCTGACTATGGGAAATTGAACAAAGGGCTCGGACTGGAAGCTATGGCAATACCCGATGTCCACGAAGACACGGCAACCATGGGTGCAAATGCAGTCTCTCGGCTAATCGATCGGAACTCAATTGACCCATCCTCGATTGGTAGGATTTACCTAGGCACCGAGTCTGCCTTGGATGGAGCTAAGCCAACAGCGACATACATCATGGATATGCTAGAGCAAAGGTACTCATCCAAGTTTGGTGATGATTGTTTCAGAAACTGCGATGTAGTCGACATGACGTTTGCATGCATAGGGGCTGTAGATGCTATGCACAACACCTTGGACTGGGTAGCTAGAGGTGGTGAAGTTAGGAATAGGATTGGAATCGTGGTCTTCGCTGATAATGCGAAGTACGATCTAGGCTCTTCTGGAGAGTATACACAGGGTGCGGGAGGGGGTGCTATTCTCATCCGACACAATCCACGTCTTCTGGCCATTCCCGATATATGGGGGGTTTCTACGATGCCAGTACATGATTTCTTCAAGCCAAGAAGAGAAGTTGAAACCAGAACTGTCGTAGAGAATGTACTCGAACTCGCCGAAGAATCAGGGGCTAATTTCACTTCCAATCTCGCCGAGAAGATCCTAAAGTACCTCCCCCGATCTAGCAAGAAAAACGATGTGATTTTTGAAAATGAAAAAATTATGATTCACAAAGACACTCCCATTTTTGATGGTCAATTCTCTAATCGGTGCTACTCAGAATCCGTGAAACAGGCCTTCATAGATTTTCGCTCAAAATCAATTCAGGAAGGAAGGTATGACCCAGAGATTGATGAGATCCTCACTAATCAGTGGAGCAGAATAATAGTACACCTGCCCTATGCTTTCCAGGGAAAAAGGATGTTTCCAGACGTATTTCGTCACGATAGGAGAAATTTACCAATTTGGGAGAAAATCACAGAAGAAATTGGTCCAGAACCCTTTCCTGAGGATTTCCCCGATACTCCTGAGGGCATAGAGCAATTCGAGAAGGCAAATGACTCATATCGTCGCCTAATTTCAAAGACCGAGGAATTTAAGGAATTCGTTTTCCAAAGGATAGAAAAGACCCAACGTGCATCAAGTTTGATTGGTAATCAGTATACTGGTTCAATTTTTCTTGCGCTAATGTCAGCGGTGGAATCAGACTATCTTGATGATACTGAGATGGAATCAAAGAGAATAGGACTATGCGGGTATGGATCAGGGGCCAAGGCGAAGGTTTTCGAGGGCATTGTCCAATCAAGTTGGAGGGAAATAGCCTCTAGGTTCCACCTTTTCGAAAGGCTGAATACTCGTCATGCAATAAATAAGTCAGTTTACGAGGCACTCCACAAAGGTAAGAGGAAGAGGTCCGTTGTAAAGCCCAACTCTGAGTTTGCCCTGATGGAGATAGGCGGAGAAGGTAAGCTCGAGGGTCAGAGAAGGTACGAATGGGTGGAATAGCTAACTGGCCAATATTTCCCTTACTTCGGATATGAAATCCTCGACTTCCCCCATAGTATTGTAGTGAAGAACACCTGCTCTAAGAACTCCTTCTGGTTCTAAATCAAGGAACTCAGTTAACTCTAGGGCATAGAAGTTACCTGACCAGACAAAAATACCCTTGTTGGCCAAAATCTTTGCAATTTCTCCTGCACTGATTGATGGGTGGGTGAAAGAAATCGTGGGTGACCTCTCAGCTATCCTCTGGGGGTCAGTCACGCCCCAAATCCTTAGTCCATCTATTTCGCCCAAACCTTCGAGCATCCTTAGGCATAGAGCCCTCTCATGTTTCTCGATAGCATCATAAGCACTGATTAGCGCATTCCTTCTTGACAAACTTTCATCACCCGAGTATTCCCTACCTATCCAGGCAATGTGATCAATAGCAGCCATTGTTCCTGCCATGCCCTCATGGCTCTGCGTTCCAGTCATCCATCTGAAAGGCATTATCTCCGATGAAACCCTCAGTTTTGCAACTGGCAACTTGGACATTCGTTCAGCTCTGCCCCAGAGTAAGCCCTGGTGCGGGCCGAAGAACTTGTAAGGTGAGCATAACAGGTAATCGCACCTCATTTCCTCAATATCAATTAACGAATGGGGGGCATAATGTACCGCATCAACAACAACTTCTGCCCCAAATTGATGAGCAATATCGGCAATCTTTCGAACATCATTAATTGTCCCAGATAGATTAGATGCAGCCCCCAATGCTACTAATACAGTATTTTCTGTAATGTTCTCGAGCACTGATTCCATATCCAGAGTGCAATCTTTTGGATCAACGTCAATCTTCCTCAAGGTTGCCCCAGACCATTCTGCTGCCAATGCCCAAGGTCTTACATTTCCATCGTGATCAAGTCTGGTCACCACGACTTCATCTCCAACACCCCATGTCCGGCTTAGAGCGCTCGCGAGTTGTATGTTCAGGCTAGTCATATTTTGTCCAAATATTATTTCATTTGGATTTGATGCACCTAGGAGGTCAGAGCAAGCTTGCAATGATTCTGATATAATCCTGTCAGTCTCCAAGGAAGTCTCGAAAGACATTCCCGTGTTTGCATTGTGGTGAATTAGATAATTGCTTACGGCTTTTGCCACAGAATTTGGAACCTGGCTACCTCCGGGGCCATCGAAAAAGATAGCGTTCCTTCCGCCCGTTGATCTTTTTAGGCCGGGAAAAGCCTCTCTAATCGCATCGATTGGATATTTTCTCAAGATATCATCCTAGGGAGAAATTAATCTATTTATCACAATCCGTTGGACTTCCTGAGTTCCTTCGTATATCTGGGTTATTTTTGCATCTCTAAAGAATCTCTCAACTGGGAAGTCGGTGGTGTAACCATACCCTCCTAGTACCTGTACCGCTCTCTCTGAGACCCACATTGCAGTGTCTCCAGCGAACAGCTTTGCCATACTGGCCTCTTTGGTATGCCTATTAGCGCCGTTTTCGTAATGTTGTTGTTTAGCCCATGCAGCTTTGTAAACAACCATCCTAGCAGCCTCAATTCTTGTGGCCATGTCCGCCAAGTAGTTGCCTATACTTTGATGGTGTGCAATCGGTTTGCCAAACGCCTCCCTCTCGTGCGCATAACTAAGTGCAGCTTCATAGGAACCTTGCGCGATTCCCAAGGCTTGTGCTGCAATTCCTATTCTCGAATTGTCAAGTGCGTTCATCGCGATTGGAAAACCTTCTCCAGCCAAATTGAGAACATTCTCAACAGGCACTTTACAGTCCTGCAGTACTAATGAACAGGTGTCACTGGATCGTATTCCGAGTTTATCTTCCTTCTTACCAATCGAGAATCCCTCAAACGATTTTTCAATTATGAATGCAGTTGTCCCTCCATGCTTCTTTTTCCCATAGTCTGAATGATCTACGTCTTTGGCGAATAGGACGTAGATGTCCGCACTAGAACCATTCGTTACCCACATCTTCTCTCCATTTAGCAGATAATGGGAACCCTCATCGTTTAATTTAGCCCTGCAAACCATTGAAGCCGCATCTGTGCCTGCTCCTGCTTCGGATAAGGAGTAGGCCCCAATCTCATTGTTTGCCAATCTAGTAAGGTATCTCCTTTTTTGTTGATCGTTGCCGTGGAGGGCTATGGTCATTGAACAAAGCCCGACATGAACACAATACATTACCGAGAAAGAAGGATCCACTCTCGCTAATTCTTCCACAATTATCGCCTCCGAAACATCATCGATCGGGCTTCCTCCGTATTCCTCAGGAATTGTAATTCCTTGGAGGCCAGTATTTTCACAGAATATCTTCCATTCCTCAAGGGGGGCCCTCTGATCTCTGTCCCTCTCCAAGCAAGTCGGTGACAAATGCTCCTCTGCAAAGCTTCTGACCATCTCTCTGATCATGCCCTGTTCTTCCGTTTCACCAAAATCCATTTCTATCGATTGACCGGAAGCATTCCGTGTATTAATATCTCTTGAGGCAAATATTACCCTTGTCAATCGAATACTTCAAATTGGAAACTATCGGGCGGCCGGTCGGTATACGTATGAATGGCGGCGATTATTTCGAATTTAGCGTGGCTCATGATAGAAAATATACATTGGACCATCTTTGGGTTCAGGTATTGGATGATGACGAAGATGACACGACAGTGAAGTTAGGAATTAGTGAGTTTATCAGAGCTGAATATGGCGACATTGTCAAGGTTGTTCTCTCAAAACCGGAAGACGATAGCGAATTCCAGATCGATCTCGGTGAAGGGGAATCTGAAAATGATGATGATTCCACGTCAGCCCCCCTCTCCAGGGGGGATGAGCTGGACGTTGATGACTTGATGGTCACAGTAAGGACCACCGACGACAGAGTTCTCATTAATGCCCCCTTTCCTTGTAAGATAGTTGAGCTGAATGGGGACGTAGAAGATAATCCAGACCTAGTAAATGAGGAAGCATATGGGGATGGTTGGTGCATGATAGTCAAACCCCACGAGTGGGATGACGACATGCATCTCAACGAACAAGAGTACATCGAGTACCTGAACGAGATGTACTAAGGCCACGCGAGGAAAGGCCAACTCTCGGGCTCGCCCTCTTCCCAGTCCATTTGGTCTAACCGGCCGATAAGCTGCGCCTTTTCGGATATATCTTCCTCAATTTGTATTCTGTGGAGCCATCCTTTAAGTCTACCAAGTCTAATTCCAGGTTTAAGTAAAGTCTTGGCAGAAAGAGTGTTGCCGTCGATAAGGGGGTTATTACCGGCTCTAAGTTCACTTAAACTGCCGAGGATGGCCTCGAATTGAGACACTTCCTTACCCATGCATGAGAGGTACTCGAGCACATCTCTTTGCCTCGATTCTGGTAATGAGGCTCTGAATACTCTAGCGACACTCTCGCTTGCTACGATTTCAACTTCCCTGCATTCATGTAGGAATTTTATATTGGCAGATTCTTCTCTTGAAAGTTTTAATTTCTCTTTCAAAAGAGATGATAGTTTTTCTCCGTCTGAGTTATCACCCTTGCACATTAGTGCCAAGTTTACACAATAGTTTGTCGAATTTCCAAAAATTTCACTATGAGTTATGCCATCTAGAATTTTGTCTATTACGCCATGAGTACGCATAATATCAACAATCTTGGGAGCATTAGTTCCGGACAAGATTATTTTTAATTCAGACCAAACTCTTTCTCGTGAAATTTTTTCAAGCATATCTAAATTTGAGGAAATAGCTTTACTCAGCCCCCTGTCTAAATCCCTAAGGCCCCTTTCGCCCAATTCCATGAATCTGAATGCACGGATAATCCGTAGTCCGTCCTCTCCAATCCTTTCACTAGGTGAACCAACGCAGCGAATTATTCCCTTATCCAAGTCTCCGATGCCTCCGTGTGGATCTATCACATTCCCGGCATCGTCTATGGCCATGGAGTTAATCGTGTAATCTCTCCTTGAGAGGTCTTCCTCGATACTGGAACCAAAATTGACATTGTCAGGCCTTCTTCCATCCCCATAGCCCCCATCTTTTCGGAGAGTAGTCACTTCCCATATCTTGCCCTCATGTGAAGGTTGGTCGATTCTGACTCTAATAGTCCCGTATTTCTCCCCGACCAATATAGATCTTGGAAAAATTTCTGCTACCTCTTCGGGCCTCAGGTCTGTTGCTATATCTAGCTCCTTAGGACCAATGCCAGATAGGAAATCCCTAACCCAACCCCCAACGATCCATGCCTTGCCCCTTTCCCTCAGTTTGTCCAGAATCAACCTATCCTCTTCACCGAGTAAACTATGATCAAACCTCATCTCCGACCCCCTTATTCTTAGTTACAAAGGAGCAGATATATTGAGTCACGGCTTCTGCGAGTCCTGTGAAGGTAGAATTGGTGCCCATAGAAATTCTTCGCCCTCATGAGCAAACCATCTCCAAGAAGGTAGACGAGTTGGAGAAAATGACGAATAGGTGGAAGGCATATGTCCTTCCATTGGTTGTGGATAAAAACACAGGAGTTATTCTCGATGGCCATCACAGACACCAAGTCTCAATAAGGCTAAATCTGCAATGCCTGCCATGTGTTCTGGTTGACTATTTCGGCGATGAGACGGTCGAATTGGATGTTTGGCCAAACTGTGGTAGGGATTCCCTAACTAAGGGGGAGGTCGTGGAGGCTGGCCTAAATGGTGCCTTATTTAGTCCCAAGACCAGTAGGCACCGGCTCTCAGATCACCTACCACCAATATCGGTCCCATTGACTAGGTTGTTGTTGCCTGCAGTCAATAACTAGAACATCAAGGGACCAAGTCCTCATGCCCTCCAAACATCCCCAAATCCTCTTCTGTTGATCCAGGGCTCAAAATGTCTACCGAGAGGTAATCGCTGAATAGGGGCCATAATGGTCCTAACCAGTCTATTTCAGACATCAATAGGTCTACAACTGGGTGCTCCATAATTTCCTCTTCACTAGACCCCTCGTCGATTTCTGGCATATCCGGAGGCATATCCCTGAGGGCAGCAATCAAATCAATTACTCTAACTAAGGTGCTCTCTTCTATCTCAATTAGCCCACCAACTAAGTCCAAGGCATCTTCAATGTGGTTCGCCAAGGAGTTAGGATCTAGAGGTCCCGTTTCTGATTCTCCTGCATCCATTGGACCAAAGACAACACCTCCAAGATCGGTGTCCATCCATTCTTCCCCTTGCTTCTCCTTCTTCAGAAGTCTTTGGTGAACCGGTCCCCCAAACGGCCCGAGAACGAATCCACCATCTAGAACTAGCGGCTCAACAGATTCTGGTATTTCCCTAACCGATCCTGTGATCAGCACCCTATCAATTCGGCTAATCATTTTATTTTCATTTCCGAGATCATCCGGCCGTATAACCCTAATCAGCCCCGCTGCGTTATGGGATTCCAGCCTTTCCTCAGTATGAATTCTTACCTCATCATGTGGCTCGATAATTGTGACTATTCCTTCGGGTCCGACGATTCTATCGATTATGGCTGAGAGATAGCCACCTTTCGATCCTATGAGCAGTACATGTTGCCCAACAAACACCTCGAGGTGATGTAGCAATGTCGCAATCATATGTGGGGCTGATATGGTCCTTGTTGTTCCGAAATCAGTGTAAAGGAATGGAACCGGCTTATCTTGGTAATAGGGATCTAAATCATAGTCGGTGAAAAATGATGGGTCAATTTCTTCCATAGCAGATTTAATCGAATCGTTGAAGGGTATTCCGGCATCTTTTAGCCTCCTGATGAGATCGGACATGTGCCGCATTCTAACGCCCTCGTTTGAGCTAAATAACCATAGAGGATTTGAATGCATTGCTCCTCCGACCTCCCGGGGTCCGTGGTCTAGGGGTTATGACGTCGCTCTTACAAAGCGAAGATCGCAGGTTCAATTCCTGCCGGACCCACCAGTATTAGCTAATTGTAGAATTTTTTTCTGCAGTCTCCGACTGAAAAGGTCAATAATGGGGTCTATTACAGGAAAAATGTGGTTGAAGAGGCAGCTGCACTTGCATCTAGGCTCAAACATCGTCTAACCAAGAGGGGCTGGACTATCTCTACAGCAGAGTCTTGTACTGGAGGACTTATCGCTTCATGCCTAACAGATATGTCAGGGGCCAGCAAGTGGTTCAAACAAGGATGGATAGTGTACTCGAATGAATCAAAGATGAGGGAGCTGGGAGTGGAAAAGTCAGCGTTTGACGAGGATAGTTACGGTGCAGTTTCTCACAAAGTAGCAGTTCAGATGGCTAGAGGTGCACGCTACAAGTCCGGTTCCGACGTCTCCATAGCGGTGACTGGAATCGCTGGACCCCGTGGAGCTTCTGATGACAAAGAGGTAGGGAGGGTCCACGTTGCTGTAATCGCTGAGGACTATTTTTTGGTAAGAAGGATGGATTTCGGTGATAATGATAGATTGGACAACAAAAGATCATTTTCTGCCTTTGCGATGAGATTAGCAATCGAAGCCATTGATAGGGTGGAGGGGGAAGGAAAGGAGGAAGCCTCATTGAGCGGTAATCCGAAAATTGTAGAGTTAGAAGACTCGGGGGATGGAAATCGCCACGGGGTAGAAGAATGGGAGGGCGCAGTTGTATGGGGCTCGGAAAAGAGAACAGTTTCAGAGTCATTGAATAAGATCGATCTTGCTTCCTTGACAGACTGGGAAGAGTAGCCAAATTCTCAAAATTTTCCTATCGATACCATCAAGGGCGTCCACGATTCACAATGATCGCATGAGCTCCTCAGATTGGCAGTTGAGGCACAAGGAGCTGACTGAAGCAGGACTCATTGTCCAGACTAGCGCGCTTCCAAAGATCGAGAAACTCCAAAGCCTCATTCCATTGATAGAGGCGGCTAATTCCTCTGGAGTCAGACTTCTCGATGGAAACACTGTCGAAGAACTAATGTCTATTGTATCCCATGAAATTGATGATTCTTCTAATGGGAAAAAATATCTATCGCAGTCTACTCTGTCAAAATCAAAATCCGAACCCCCAATTGGAAGAATTCTGGCCCCAGTAGGATCGACAACTCCTCCTCCGCTACCCATATCTCGCCATTCTTCGGGATTTTCTAGAGAAGATTTCCCCTTGGAAGCTAAAGAGATTGATTCGGACATCTCGATACATTTCGACATAACAGGAAACTCTTCCACTGAGGGTAAGATTACCGATATGCAGTCTTGCTTCAGAAGTCGGCTTTCCCAGATCAGAGAAATGATGCTTTCTAACGGGGCACTCCCTAGGAGGCCAATTAGTAATTCAGAGGCATGGAAGAATAGGAGAAGGTACAATTCTAGGGATTTTGAGATAACAATTGTTGGCCTTGCAAGTGAGGTAAATTGGACAAGAAATGGCTACATGAGATTTGTCCTAGAAGACGAGAGTACTCAGATTTCATGTATGATCAAACCTCCTTCGGATGCCCACCCGCTCCATCCATCACTTGACGGCCTAATGGATGATGAGATAATAGGGGTGACAGGGAGGTTCTCATCCGGAGAAAGAGATCCAATTTTCTGGGTTGATGACATCCATAAACCTCCTCTAACTTCTCACTCCAAATCTCAATCAGGTGAGGATTTTGCAGTTTCAGCGGCATTCCTTTCCGATGTACATTTTGGTAGCAAGACTTTCCTCCATGCACAATGGGAGAAGATGATATATTGGTTCAATAATGACCCTTTGGCTAGGACAGTGAAGTATTTTGTTCTAAGTGGGGATGGTGTGGATGGCGTAGGAATTTATCCCGGTCAGGACAGGCATCTAACAATTAAGGATCTATTCAAGCAATATGGGGAATTGGCGAGGCTGCTGGAAGATCTTCCCGAATGGGTGGATGTAGTTATGCTTCCTGGAAACCATGATGCAGTCCGGCCAGCGGAACCTCAACCTGCTTTGGACCCCGAAGTTCAACAAGATTACTCAAATACTGTTTTCGTTGGAAATCCCTGTGATTTCAGTTTGCATGGGGTGAGGATTCTTTCATACCACGGGAAGAGCATCGATGACTTCGTGGCGACTCTTCGTTCCGTGAGCTATTCTAAGCCTGAGATGGCTATGAGGGCTATGCTGGAGAGAAGGCACCTAGCGCCATCATGGGGTGGTAAGACCCCTCTATCTCCTGAGCCAGAAGATCGACTAGTTATCCCTGTAGTTCCGGATATATTCGTAACAGGACACGTACACGGCCATTATGTGGGCGATCACAAAGGTACTCTGATGATTCACAGTTCGACATGGCAGGATCAAACGGATTTCCAAAGAATGCTCGGTTTCAAGCCTAAGCCGTGTATCCTTACAATAGTTAATCTCCACACTTACGCTACGGAATCAGTTCACTTTGCTTAGCCAGCCAGTTTTTCGCCAGAGTAAATTAAAGGCCAAATCATTCGAAGATCCTTACCTTCTACGATCGGTACAGCAGCTTCCTCAAATGCCTCCAATGCCCTAGTCCTAGAGGGATTGAATCCAATGAACGCTGAATCCTCTACTTTCATCGATAAATCGGTTCCGGAATCCCCAACCGAGATAATCTCATTCATTTCAAATCCATTTATCCTGGCCAATTTCTCAATCATTAGTCCCTTATTATGTGTTGGAACTCTAGTAGGGAGGCCCCTAATCAAAAAACCATCATCATCCCATTCAAAACCATTCGCGACCCAATCGTCAACTTTCAGCATACTGGCGATTGCTCCCACAAAAACATCCACTCCAGAAGAGACTATCGCGACATAAACGCCCCTGCTCTGTAGTTCCGCGACAACTTCCCTAGCACCTTCCATCAGCTCCACCCCGCTATAGCACCTCATGATATCATCTCGGTGAATATCCGGCTTGACACTCCTCCAGAGACGAATATCGAATTCCACAAATTCCTCCTCTGAAATTGCACCATCTAGAAACTTCTCCAGCATCTTGCTATGCTCACTGCCTTTATTCGAAATCGTTCCGAATTTATTATGGATATTCTGCCATGATGATCCATTATCTGTCAGTACTCCATCGCAGTCAAAAACCACCGCACTAACCATACATGTCGACATCTGTCGGCGGCTAATAATTGGATAGGTGGATTGATTTGTTACCCAATGCCCCAGTTAGTCATGGGAGAAGGCAGTAAAAAAAAGGCAATTAAACTCAAGATACTAGTTTTCGGGCCATTGGCTGAAAAAATGGGAACAAAAGAGATTGAAGTAGCGGTTCATGAGGGTTGTACCGCTTCATCCCTTGTTGAAAGATTTGAGCTCCGTGATGTACTTTCCTCGGGTCTAAGGATAGCGATTGATGGAAAAATTATTGATGATCAAGAAATCATTCTAGAAGATGGAAATGAGGTTGCCCTCCTCCCACCAGTTTCAGGTGGATAAGAGATATCTAAACCGAAGCATTTGAACCATCTGCCCCCCTCATAGGCTCGATAGCATGGCGATAGGTTCTACAGAAGTCGTCATTCTAGTTGTGATAGCCATATTTCTATTTGGGGCTAATAGAATTCCACAGTTAGCCAGAAGTGTCGGTAGGGCAAAGGGGGAATTCCAGATAGGGATGAAAGAGGCCTCCGAGATGGTGGCCATAGAGGACATGGACAGGGGCGGGAGAACCGAAGAAATGGCTACAGAGGAAGAATAACTATCTTTTCCTCTTCATACTTAATCTAGAGCCACAATTATTGCATCTCCCAATTTCCTTGCTTGCAGGGATAGTTCCTTGCAAATGCTTGTGAACCTCTCCACACCCCTCACACCTAATTTCCCAAGACCAAACTTGGGAAATTCCTGATTGTTCGACAGAAGACCAACTTAAACCGGCCATTTGACAAATATTCTGAAGTCGATAGTCATCTGTATGAAGCCTCGCGTTTTTCTCTAAAGTCAGCGCAAGAAGTCTTAGGTCAACCTCTGAAAGACCGGCCAAATCCCCGCTTGAAATAGCTAAACTCGTGGCTTTCTCAATAGAAATCTCCGATGGCTCCATCCATTTCAGATTTGCCGCATCAATTTCAACCAGTCTTGCCTCAGACAACCTCCTGACTTCTTCGATTTGTCCTTCTACCGCCACCCCTCCATGAAGTTGTACCAGTGGCCAACTCATCAGAGCAGCAGTGTCGAGTACCTTGGCGGTCTGCACGAAGGCGCGAACCAGTCCAGTAAATAGAAATCTGCGGCTTGTTTTTGATATTTTTTCGTTAGTAACGATTATTTTGATTTGGCCAGACGGTCAATCGTGCTAGAGAGGTTTACCGACCCCATAGTGGAATGGGCAGAAGAGTTCGGCCTGCTAGGCTTGGCCGTAGTTTCGAGTACCGAAGCAGCGTTTCAACCAGTTCCACCAGACCTCATGGTAATACCCATGTCAATCGAAGCTGAAACCAATACCGGCCTAATTGCAATTTTCTTGGTCGCGACTATATCCAGTGTTTTCGGCTCATTAGGGGGTTATGCGATAGGGATTTATGGGGGCAGGCCATTATTGGATAAATTCTCTAGCCCAAAAACATCGAGGAAATTAGAAGAATTGACAAGCAGATATGGCGATGCAGGAATTTTCATCGCTGCGTTATCCCCAATACCATACAAGGTACTAGCTTGGACCGCCGGAGCTGGGAGAATGGATATCAAGACCTTCCTTTTTGCAGGATTTTTGGGGAGGGGAATAAGATTCGGATTGGAGGTAATGATCGTTGGCCTATGGGGGGATGAATTTATCCAAATGCTCGAGAATCCGATATTTTGGGTCGCAGCCGGCATATTGTCAATTGCAATTTTCATACCAATCAGCTCATGGTGGAATGGGCTGGATAAGTCCATAGAACACTCTTCGTGATAGAACTAATTATGAGAAGGCCTCCTCTCGGAATTTTGTCGCTCGTGTGGTGTAGTTCGGTCCATCATGCCGCCCTTTCGAGGCGGCGACCCGGGTTCAAATCCCGGCACGAGCACCACTAATCGACTTCACACACCTCAATTGGTATACCTTCGTGATTGGCCTTTTCGATAACTACTCTCGTCCATTTGCTTGTTGCAGAAGGAAGGGCAAGAATGTGACTGCATGACTGAATAATCTTCTCTGTCAGTGTGTTGGGGGCCTCTCCTCTGCCCTTGTCTAGCAAGCCTCTGGTGGGGTCGTCCCACTCCTCCGAAAAGACTGCAATTGCAATTGAATTATTGTCCGCCCATCTCTCAGCCATGTAATCCACGCCACTTGCCCCTCCCACGATTATCAAGTCGGGATAGCCATTCTCTTCAACCCATTTTTCTATTTCCTCCTCGAATATTTCAAAGTCATAGAATCTGCTACTCCCGACTACGGCTAAATTAATCACAGAACCATCTAGGTTCAAATCACGTTTTCCGAGCGATTCGACTATGTCTTGACCACTTGAGTCCACCATCGGGCCTCCCAACTAGGTCTCTAGACATAAATGTCCTCCATGAAGTAGAATAATTTGCTATATTTTCCAGTACGCGAATTCATAGAGGAGTACTTTATCCGTAGGAATACTGATTGATATGGCTCTTGATATCGAATCCATTAGGGACGACTTTCCTATTTTGAACAGACGTCTTCCAAATGGAAAGAAATTAGTGTACTTTGACAACGCAGCTACTTCCCAAAAACCGCAGTGTGTGATTGACGCTATGTCGGAATACTATAGCGAGTATAATTCGAATGCCCATCGTGCAAACCATACTTTAGCCGATGAAGCTACTACTGCCCTAGAGGAAGCGAGAAACTCAATTTCCTCCTATTTTGGCACTTCGCCTGATCAGATGATTTACACTAGCGGAGCAACTGAGGCCATAAATCTGGTTTCATTCGGTTGGGCGAGAGAGAATCTAGAGGAGGATGACGTAGTAGTCATAACTGAAATGGAGCACCATGCAGATATTGTTCCATGGCAGCAGCTCTCTAAGGAGAAAGGAATAGAAGTCAGATACGTGCCAATAGACACCAATTCGTTCACTTTGGACATGCAGGCGTTTGAGGTCGCAGTAGAGGGAGCGGCTCTAGTATGCGTAGTCCATACCAGCAATGTTCTTGGTATCAGAAACCCAATAGAAAGGATAGTTGAGATATCCCATTCCAACAACGCTAGAGTACTGCTTGACTGCGCTCAAGGAGCACCTCACGAGAGAATTAACTTTGACGACTCCGGAGTTGACTTCGTAGCCGTTTCGGCCCACAAAATGGGAGGTCCAACAGGAATTGGGTGTCTTCTGGTGAAAAAGGACGCTATGGACCAGATGGGCCCATTTATGACTGGTGGGTCGATGATTAAGACTGTGAGTACAAACGGGTCAACTTTTCAAGAGGGGCACGCTATGTTTGAGACTGGTACCCCTAGAATAGCTGAAGCAATAGGTTGGGGTGCTGCAGTTGACTGGTTGGATAAATTCGATATGGTCCAAGTCCATTCCCACATCAACAAAATCGCATCTTGGACAGCTGAAAAAATCTCGGAAATTGATGGAATTACCGTTTATGGGGATCCCACTAGGCAAGATAGTAGCGGGGCAGTTTCTTTTCTCCATGATTCGATTCAGTCCCAAGACCTCTCAATATTGCTAGACGAAGGGGGTTTCGCAGTCAGAACCGGGCATCACTGTGCCCAGCCACTTATGGACGCCCTAGGAGTGCCATCAACTAACAGGGCATCTTTCTGGATATACAACACAATGGAAGAAGCCGAGTCTTTCGTTGAACATCTAAGTTACGTAGTTGAGAGGTTCTCAACCTCCTAATGAGGAAATCAGAGGGTGTTAAGAAAGATGAATGGGAACAGAAACTGGCCAGAACATCTAGACTCTATTGTCGAGGAGTTCTCATCTTGCTTTGATTCCATGGAGAGGTACGAGCTTCTATTCCAGTACGCGAAAAGGAATCCTACTCCCTTATCGCCCGATGAATGGGATTCTAGTAATCAAGTCCACGGCTGCCAGTCGAGAGCCCATGTTGAGTGTAGACTCGACCAAGAAGGGAAGCTGAAGCTTTATGGTGGCGCAGACGCTCAAATTGTTCAAGGTCTGATCGCAATAACCGCCATTGCAGTTAATGGCATGGATCCAAAAGAGGCCTCCTCCCTTTCCCCCCTATTTGCGGATGAGATGGGAATCCGTTCATCTCTGACCCCAAGTAGGGCTAACGGTTTCTTGAATATGTTCAAGAGAGTGAAGGAAGAGGCATCACTACTTTCTGGGGGATAACATGGTATCAGACAGAGAAGTCATGGATTCCCTATCTGAGGTTGAGGATCCTGAAATGAAATTAACAGTGACAGAATTAGGCTTAATCTACGCCGTGAAGGTGGAAGGATCACACGCTGAAATAGACATGACACTTACCAGTCCTGGGTGCCCTGTTGCACCCGAGTTAATGGCTGCTGTACATCGCTCTGCAATGAAGACAGCCGGTATCGACTCTGCCCATGTCAACCTCACATTCACGCCACCATGGGACCCTAGGGTACATTCCTCCGAGGATGCGAAATTTGAGATGGGCATATTCGATTAATTATTGATTTCCTTTGCTGACTTCAGTGTATTAGACATTAACATGGCTATAGTCATCGGCCCCACACCTCCTGGGACCGGGGTCATCCAACCTGCAATTTCCGAAACTTCGGGAGACACGTCTCCAGCCAAGCCACCTTCTTCTAACCTTGAAATTCCTACATCGACAACGAACGCACCGGGCTTGACCCAGGAACCTTTCACAATATGGGGGACTCCCATGGCAGCTACTATTATGTCCGATTCCTTGCAGATATCCTCGACCCCCTCGCTTCTGGAATGAGCAATTGTGACGGTGGCATCGACCCCTTTCTGGGCGAGCATAAGTGCCATCGGAACCCCAACGATCCTGGAACGTCCTAGGACTAAGGCCCTCTTTCCACCCATCTCAGCCCCGCAATCCTCCAGAATCCTAATCACACCTGAAGGGGTGCAAGGTAAAAGCCCCCCAAGATCACCTTGAACAAGCCGACCTAGGTTATGTGGATGAAAGCCATCAACATCTTTCGAAGGAAGAATCGATGATGCAATTGCCACCTCATCAATACCCTCTGGAACGGGGCTCTGGACAAGTATTCCATGTACTTCTGAATCCCTGTTCAGCGCATCCACAACTCGTAGGATTTCCTCAATATTAGTTGAATCAGGTAATTCGATCTTCGTGCTCAATATCCCGCATGTTTCACATGCCCTCTCCTTGTTTCTCACATAAACATGGCTTGCAGGGTCTTCTCCCGCAATCACAACTGCAAGGTGGGGGCGAATTCCTTTCTCAATCAAATCAAGAACCCCGCGACTCACGTCTTGGAGAATTCCTTGCCCAATCGATTTTCCGTCTATTATTTGTGCGCCCACACAAGCTCGTGCGCAACTTTGCATTTTACGATTGGCTAAATTGGGGTTCTAAAACCCAGACCTCTAGCGACGCAAAACCCAGACCAACCTTCGAAAATCCCCAGTGCTCCTCCAGCCCAAGACATACCAATTAACGCCCATCCAACCATTGGATCTAGAACGCCATATACTACAGTGAGGAGGACCAATGGTATTGACCCAATGATGGATAATGATCCCAATACCAATCTTAG
>DAYD01000001.1:3144-7125 GCA_002506755.1 Euryarchaeota archaeon UBA462 | reverse complement strand
GATTATAAAGTACTGTATTCAAAAAAACAGAATTAGAGAATATTGTGGAGCCCCAGGAGGGATTCGAACCCCCGGCCGTCTGATTACAAATCAGATGCTCTACCAGGCTGAGCTACTGAGGCTTGATTCTCTGGCAGCCCATCTCTTTCTTGAACCCTACACACTAAATTGAAATCAACAGTCATGAAATGCTTGCACTACCTCCGCGTCTCGTGACTCCCCAATCACTAGTTTCATCGAGGGGGTTGAACCTTATTTTCTCTGGATGGTTTTGTATTCTAATTGGGTCCGGACTAACCCTATCGGATGCATCTAATTTCTCACTGGTATTGGCATCGACTATGTCCGTATCGGGAATATTCCTCTTAATTTCTGGTTTGTCAATGGCCCTTTCAAACAGGGGAGAAAATGAGAAAATCGAACAGTGGGAGCCAGAGATAACGACCATGCCCGATGCGGGAGGTCCGATGTTCCGGGTTGATACTACTTTGGAGGGAAG
The DNA here is from genome assembly GCA_002506755.1 of Euryarchaeota archaeon UBA462. Classification (GTDB taxonomy): domain Archaea; phylum Thermoplasmatota; class Poseidoniia; order Poseidoniales; family Thalassarchaeaceae; genus UBA36. Next base: position 6,626 of record DAYD01000001.1, on the reverse strand, counting down.
TAAATTTACCACCATACTGTGTGGAAGATGCGCGCATATGGAGAAAATACAGGGTGAAAGGCCGAAGCATTTCACGTGCCCGTCATGCGGCACTCGCCTATGGTCGTCAGAGGAAGAATGATTTGTTCTCATTTGTTGGTAATTGTCAAGTGTAGGTAGGTTCTGGCCGCATTAGGGGTGAGTCATTGGTTCTAGGCAATAACGAAAGGACGATGCTGAGGGCGATGATTACCGAGCCACAGAAGGTTTGGAATCTTGAGGAGATTCTCACAAGTACTGGATGGGGGGACCAGGTATTTGTTGCGGGAGCTGGCAAGTCCCTTGAAGAAGAAGGTCTGGTAGACATCGAGGAAGTACACAGAAATTTCGTTTCACTCGGCCAAGAGGGGCTGAAAGCTAACCAAGACGGCTTGCTGGAATCTAGGCTCTGGGAATGGATAAGCTTGCGTGACTTGGAAGACAGAACAATGAATGCATTGATGACCTCGAAATTTGATAGGAGTGAGACAGGTCCGGGAATAGGGATCCTCAAAGGACTAGGGGTGAGTATTGACTCAGGAAATTTGATTTTCTCCGACAGTAAGGCTATCTCCAAAGAAATCTCCAGAAGATCGGAATTCATCAATTCACTTTCCGAGGGACCAGTGGACTCTTCAAATCTAGATGATGATCTTGTCGCACACTTTTCCTCCAGAAGTGGCCTGTTGGAATTTGAAAATTCGGTATCTAGGACCTGGAAACTGACGAAAAAGGGATGTTCAGTGGAATATTCCGAATTATCAGAAGTGGAAATGATTGGAGAATTAACTCCAAAAATGCTTCAGAACAACTCGTGGAAGGGTGCTGAATTCAAGCCATTTGACGTCTCAGCTCCCGTTCCAATTCCGTCGGGTGGAAGGAGGCATCCGATGCAGTCCCTCATCGAGAGGATCCGCTCCGTATTCTTGGAAATGGGGTTTTCTGAGATAGAAGGCGACTACGTCCAATCAGCGGGATGGAACATGGATGCCCTGTACATACCCCAATCTCATCCAGCAAGAACCATGCAGGACACATTTTATCTCAGCGATCCAGAAAAGGTAGATGTCGATGAAAAATACTTGGATATTTGGTCCAAGGTGCATGAATATGGTCATGACACGGGTAGTAAAGGATGGGGAGGCTACTTCAATCGAGATGAGGCTCAGAAAGCCCTACTAAGGACGCATACCACTGTGAATACCGTCAAGCATATCGCTGAAAATCCGGGCGTGCCTTCCAGGGTGTTTGGCATTGGAAGGGTATTCCGACAGGAAACAATAGATAGGACTCACATGCCAGAATTTCACCAAATTGAGGGTATCATTCACGAGCCAGAGGCCAGCCTTCCGATGCTGGTAACCACTCTGAAAACCTTCTACGCAAAAATGGGATATCCGGATGTCAGGGTCCGTCCAGCCTATTTCCCCTACACCGAACCCAGCGCCGAGGTCGATATTCTTTGGAGGGGGGAATGGCTAGAGTTAGGCGGTTCGGGAATATTCAGGCCTGAAGTTACAGAGCCCATTGGGACTGAATGGCCTGTTTGCGCATGGGGGATGGGACTAGAGAGACTGGCAATGCTAGTCCTGGGTTTAGACGATATCAGACAGCTATATCAGCCAGATTTGGAAAGGCTCCGTAAGATGCCGCTAATATGATTTTTAGCTCACTCTTCGGCCAGAGTTTTCACGTCTTGTAGGAAGCTCTCCACATCCCACATTATTCCGGAATAAGCCACACGCTTTCTCTGGTCTTTGTCTATGATGAATGTCACTGTCGAGTGGCCCACCTCGTACTCTCCCAAGCTCTCCTCATGCGGATCAGTCTCGTTTCCCTGGCCACTCATATTCCCTTCTACAACGCATGATAGCCAATCATCATCTGGCCGGCCCCAACCTTCGTCGCACATGCAGTGAGCACCACCGCCAGTCCCCATTATCCATCCGTGACCATCACAGTCCACTCCCGGAGGGAGCTCACTAGCGTTGGAGTTGCTGGCTACCCAGGCCATGTGTGTTTGGTGACCGATTACCCCATTACCCAATATCTCCCTGTTCGCAGGCTCCCAAGAAAAGTTAGCGCCCCAAACATAAAGATCCCAGTTCCAGGAATCATTAGAAACCCATTCTCCTATAGTCCCATTTTCAATATCATATGTTATGCCAGCATTTGTTCTCAAAGCGTATTCCGCGAAATCAACTCCATTTTCGTAGCAAGTCATGTTTTGGAGATCACTACACGGATTGTTAGTTACCAAAGTAGTGTTGTCGGGAAAAAGTACAGAGAATCTCACAGTAGCATCCTCTGGAGGCAAGCTGTTGGCTATGTGGTCAGCATCCACTACGACTTTCCACTCATCCCATACGGCTTGGATCACCGATCCCCTGTGATGAGTCAGATGGTTCCACCCATATCCTCTGGCGTCTGTCCAATCCTTTAGATGAGGGACTGTGTCCCTTGCTGGATCTATCGTGATTGAGATCAGCTCTACGTCATCAGCATATTCCCCTAGGTTTTGTCTGACGTAGTCCAAGTTGGAGGAAATTATGAGGCATACATCCGGACAGGAAGTGTAAATGAATGCTACAACTATTACCTTGCCTTGAAAATCAGATAGGGATATGTTCGCCCCATCCTGATTTATGAGGTTGAAATTCGGAGCACTCGGGGGGTCTCGGTATTCAGTACCAATTATTTCAGGCTCCCGGGGGGCCATGCAGCCTGAAAAAAGCAGGAGAAGGACCACAAAACCCGTTTGAAGGAGATTTCTCATAACAAAACCAAGGAGAAATCACTTTTCACTCTTCTTCAATAAGGTGTATTATGTCCTCAAGAACCAACTCTGGATTCCAGTCAGTATCGCCCCACCAGACTCTCTGATTCATTTGTTTGTCCACAATTATTGTGCCAGTTGTGTGATCTACCCAGTAGTCTAGGGGGTGATGACTCGTAATTACATCTCCTTCGGGCTGTTGAGTTTCTTTGCCACACCCATTGTAATCCACCTCTTCGCCCTCGGGGGTATCCGGACAACTGTCGAAACCATCAGCGACTCCATCATTGTCAACATCAGTGTTGTAGGTTGCCAATCCAACATCAAAGTTCATCCAAACCGGCTCCAGCTCCTCGACGGCACCGGTGAGGTGAGGCCAAGTCAACTGCCTAGTCGTCGCATAATTGTTCAAAACGCTTGAATTGTCGGTCCATGGGTCGACTGTGACAGTCAGAATTTGAACCTCCGATTCGAACTTATCTCCCAATTCTTCCGCTATGAATGCTAGATTGGCGCTAACCACGGGGCATATATCCGGACACCTAGTGAACAAGAAGGTCACCACCACAACTTTGCCTTGGAACTGGGACATGGTTATGTTCACCCCATTCTCATCAATAAGCTCAAAATCATCAACCGGAATTGGGGGGGCAATGTCTTCACCATAGAATATGTCTGACTGACCACT
>DAYD01000001.1:2539-2825 GCA_002506755.1 Euryarchaeota archaeon UBA462 | reverse complement strand
CCATGCCAAACTAGAGCCAATAAAGAGTATTATGGCCAAGTTTCTCAAGCCGGTCTCCAACCCTGAATTGTTATTTTCTTCTCCTCCCGTCTCGTCTTGGTTGTTGAAGGCGTATCCGATGGGGGGTCCTAGTTCCTCATGGAAGTCGTGAATGACAGTTAGGTTCAGCTCTTCCCATATTGTCTCATTTGTGTATATGTGTAATACATAGGCCCCTGCATCCCATATTGATGCATCAATGGAGAAGGTGCACTGGTCCCTGATCGAGGAGGAGTTTTTTGCTTCG
>DAYD01000001.1:1612-2218 GCA_002506755.1 Euryarchaeota archaeon UBA462 | reverse complement strand
AGAACCTCTGCCTCTCTAGGCTCAATACTGTTCCCCCTCATTATTATGGAAAAGTCATTCGCACCGTGAGCAAACGCAATTGGAGATGCAATGGGCAGAAATAAGATTGCAAGTATCAGCCCGTATCTCATAAGACCCTCAGTCCCCATTATCCTCTATTGACCATAGAGCTGGGTAGTTGAATCTCGGATCAATGTCCTCGTCAAATTGTACAACATAGACTCCACTGACCATCTCTGAGATGAAAAGGAACCCCCTAGGGTCATATTGGAGCCCCCAGTCAAATGGAATCATGCAGGAAGCCCAGCAGTCAGCCATGTCATAACCCAGCTCAGTGGTTGGATCTTCTATCCACTCTGGACCAGCAGGTAGGTAGTAGCCTATTGTGTGGGAGACGGCTAGCTCTTCAATAGCTTGGAAACCTCTTTCTGGTTCGGGAACCCCATTCTCCCACACTATCTCTTCCCAGATATGTCCGTGGTCCGTCACCCAATTTCCTGCGTGGTAATGGGTCCAGTATACGTGCCCGTTAACTCCCGTATCACCATTGTGGGGGCTGAATATGTAACCTCCTGGAATGTAGTGCTGTGGATGCTTTGACCCGTT
>DAYD01000001.1:0-1288 GCA_002506755.1 Euryarchaeota archaeon UBA462 | reverse complement strand
CCTGCATTGCTTCCGTACTCTGGTGCAATGATGGTGTAATGGCGCCAGTTTACTCCATAGGTATCATCATCCGGGCCAGAGCCACAATCATCTGGCCATTCTGACATCGGGACATACTCGCTGACACCACTACAAATTAGGTGGTCATATGGAACTGCGTAGTGTATGTTGTCGTTACCTTGTTCTGCGTCTAACCATTCCTCTGCTGTCATGTTTGCATGACCTCCTCCATCCGGGCCGTACCACCCTTCATCAGCCGTGGGGCATCCAAGCCATCGGCCAATTTCTTGGGGCCATGAGACTCCGAAGGGATCCGCAATTGCCGGAGGTTCGCTTACATCCACAATTCTCAAACCAGCTCCCCAATATGAAGCAACCAAGAGCCTTTGTTGTGTAATCGGATGAACGAAGTAGACGTGGTCATGGTTGAATATTGACCCTCCACATGTGGTATCAGGTTCAGGGGTGTAACCCCCCCATCTGATTATCTCCCGACTTGAGTTCTGCTGCTCATCATTCTGGTTAGGAAGCCATGACTCGAAACCTCTGGGGACGTAGAATACCTGTGTCCCTTTGTAGAACACGCCTGAGCTACCTTCTACCATTTCCGGGTAAGGGTCGGCACCGAAAAGGAACAGGCTACAATCTTCCCTGAAGTCTAAGGCACCATCCCAATCACAGTAAATCGCTAGATCTTGGTTGTGGAAACCGGCAGGAGGATTGTTCCACTCGGCTACCTTGACTGGGCTAGTCTTGTCCCCAACGTAGATTACATCCAGTCTGTTAGCACCACTATTCGCATCATCATCATTGGGTATCGGGTCTAGCTCACTATTTGTTAGCTCATGGTTAACTAGGACCCAGTTATTGTCCTTGGTCACTTTGATATCTATCATCCTCGCTACCTCTGCATAGTATGTTGAAAGGAGTCTGATGTTGTTCGGCTCGCTGATGTCAAGTATTTCGAACTGGTTGTAGCTTGAGACGTAAGCATAACAACCGCCAGATCCATCTGCATAGATCTCACAGTCATCAAGGAAATTCCCTTCAATCGCAATCTCTGAGTTATCCCCCGGAGTGGGTCCGACGTTCTTCCAGTCATCATAGCATGGTCTACCAGCGGTGTTGTCCAGCTCTGGAGGGGGATAGACTTCGCCATCGCAATTTAGGTTGTGGTAATCTATCAATTTTGCATTTGAGGTAGATAGCCTGTGTGCTAGCAGGTCGTTATGAGAGTGGTTAGCATCTTCAATTTCCATCACTGGGTCGACCCATTCCGAATTTTCCG
>DAYD01000021.1:29038-109605 GCA_002506755.1 Euryarchaeota archaeon UBA462 | reverse complement strand
TTATCGCAGCTTGTCACGACCTTCTTCGGCTCTCGAGCCGAGCCATCCCCCAATCGGGTTGTAGCATCATGATTTCTTTTTTGTACTCACTAATGTGAGGCCTCTGGTGTCCAGGCATATCAATTCTGGTTTCTCAGGCCACTCCGTCTCCCCGCAGGGCGAAGCGACCTCAACCACTTACCCTAATAGACAGTCTACTAGAGCGCACAAAGCAGGCTTGCGACCAACCTATGGTATTTGAATAACACGGGAGGGGCAGTAGTTGAATCCTGTTGTAAATAGTGAAATTAGTATTCATTTTTCTTAATTTTCAGGTGCATAATCTAACCCATAAAGGATGTTTTCAAGTCTTACGACTTTAGGAGAAAAATTGATTCCGTAATCAAGAACGATTGATTGATTTGAATCTGCCCCCATAATGTTGCTATTGGGATTCTGAATTTCGCTACCACAAGCCGGACAGGGGCCCATCTGGTTGCTTGATAATCCACATATTGAGCAAGTGAACGTATTTTCTTCACCCATTTTTTCACTCTACTTCGTAGTTTATAGATGACTTTCTGGGAGGAGGGCCATAGATCATTGGTGTCAATGAGAGCGAGGCAATCATCATGGCTAGAATTATTGTAGCTGGTATTATTTGGTTAGACCATTCTATTGCGTACCTCACTATACAATAAATAGTAGCAAGAGCGACGCTGAGAAGCATTATTGGATAACCAGTTTTGAAGAACCTGTTGAATGAAATGTCATGACCTGATTCCTCGGCTAATCCGGCAGCTACAACATTGGCTGAGGCCCCAATAATGGTTCCATTTCCACCTAGGCACGCACCGAGTGCCAAGGCCCATGCTAGAGGCGCTAGATCTAATCCCAATTCTGGATCTTCAGCTAGTTTGATTACCACCGGAACCATAGTCGCCGTGTAAGGAATGTTGTCAATAAAAGCGGATGCAATAGCGGATACCCATAGTAGTAGTAGGACTGAAATCATAAGTCTGTTTTGTTCAGATGCACCTTTAATTGTGTCAGAAATTCCATCAGCTATGGTATCTATCATGCCCATATTTTCCAATCCGTGAATCATAATGAAAAGCCCGGCAAAGAAGATTATTGTAGTCCACTCTACGGCGTCTAACTGCTCTTCTACATGGTGTGGCGAGGTTACCAATAGCATTAGCACCGCTCCCCCAAGAGCAATGGTTGCAACAGTCAGGAGATCATGATGAAAAGAGGAGTGCGCAAAGAAGGCCAAGATAACCAATGCAAGTATTGCTCCGGATTTTTTCAAGAGTTGGACATCCTTGATACCATATCTCAGCCTCAGTAAATCGATGTTTTTGTGTTTCTCTCCAGATAGCCCAGAGGATTCCAGCCGATTTAGTAGCCAAAACGAAGGAGCCATGCAAATCACAACTGCTGGTCCAACGTGTATGATGAAATCCACAAACGTGATTCCCTGTCCATCCAAAGCAGTTCCGGACAGAGCTTGTGTGGACAACTGTGCACCGATTATAATATTCGGCGGGTCTCCAATTTGGGTTGCGGCACCACCGATATTAGAGAACATGACTTCTGCAATAATCAATGGAATTGGTTCAAGATCTAGGACTTTGGCAATTTGTATAGTCACCGGAACAATTAGCAAAATTGTTGTGACATTATCCAAAAATGCTGAGAATACTGCTGTTATTGTACAAAGGATAACAGTTAACCTCCATATTGACCCTCCGCTAAGCGCATATGCTTGAACTGCTGCCCATTCGAAAATACCCGTCTTTCCGAGAATATCCACGATTACCATCATGCCGATTAGCAAGCCTATTGTTTCCTCATCGATCCAAGTGACTATTGTACCCAAATCCGGACCGTCGCCGATGACATGTAATGTCACAACCGCCGCAATTCCTCCAATGGCTGCTGCCAATGCTCTATGCATTGCCTCAAAGATGATTAGGGTGTAGACCCCAATGAGGATAGCGAAGGAAGCTGGCACCGCCCAGCTTGGCATACTGGGCGGCTCCCAGACCCCAGAGGATGATGATGCTGCTAGAGCAGAGGGAAGCAATAGAGTCAGAAAAAGTAAACAAAAAGTCAGCACCGCCGCTGGGCGAATGGCACTCGGGGCAATCTTCATTGGTCACTCCTTCGATTAGGTGCATATGAAGACTACTGGAGACTAGTCCTCCAGAAAACTGCAACATTTCCCCTCTGGAAGACTATTGTCGATCCGACTCTTTCGGAAATTTCAGAGAACATCTGCTGCCTATTTTTTCTATTCGACGATATGCTCTTATTCGCCTTGAGTTTGACAAGATCCCTTCTTTTAAGCTGGTCAACTAGCTCAGACAGAAATGGTTCACTAATTCCGTCTTTTCCAATTCTGAGGGTTATTTCCAATGCTGGACTCTTCGCCATCTTTGAAATTGCTTTCGGAACTCCTTTACTCATTTAACTCACCTCCAAAATCCGGGCCTTCTCTAGTTATTCTTCCGCATCTTAAGCAAGTTGTTGTAATTTTCTTGGACGCGAGTCTGATTCTAGAAGTTCTGCCGGGTGCCATGGACTTCTTGCACTTTCTGCATATCATTCTGCTAATCCTTGGTCCGGCTCTAGTCCCATGCTTCTTCCCTATGGATAGAATATGTCTTGCCGCACTGTCAGAAATGTCCGGATTTGAAATCAGATTTTCCTCTAGGACACTAGACAGTGATTGCAATGCATTCTTTGCCGCTTCCAACCGGTTTGCCCCATTACTACGAGATCGTCTGCGTCCAGGAGACATATTTTCGCCTCAAAGGGTATTTACGGCGGAAGTCACCAATGCCCCTACTTCCAGAATCGAACCTGTTCCATCTATTGTGATTAGGAGGCCTCTTTCGCCATACCAATTTCCTAAAGGCTTTGTCTGTTTGTGATATCCATCAAGTCTACTTCTGACGGTTTCTTCAGTGTCATCCTTCCTTTGAACCAGCCTGTCGTGTATTTCAATGGGGGCTGGCTTGAATGAGACGTGGTAAATTTCACCAGTGACAGGGTCCATCCTTCTGCCAATTATCCTGTCGACGATCTCATCATCAGGTACCTCGATAGATATTACTGCAGATACTTCTGTTATTTCTTCCAATGCTTCCGCTTGTAAGATTGTTCTCGGAAACCCATCAAAAAGGACTCCTTTAGAAGCATCAGGTTCCTTCAGCCTCTCCCTTATTAGGCCAATAATCACTTCGTCTGGAACTAGTTTTCCGGCTTCCATAAAGGCCTTAGCCTCGACCCCTAATTCTGTTCCTTCTGATAGGGCTGACCTCAACATATCTCCAGTTGAAACTGGCGGCTTTCCCGTTATTTCGGCAATTAATGAGGCTTGAGTTCCCTTTCCGGCCCCAGGAGGGCCGAATAGTACGATGGATCCTGTCATGAATCACCGCTAGAGTATTCACGGAAAAATTATCCGGATTAGGGCCCGTTTTGTTCCCACCAAATATGGCCATATGCAACCCATTGATCCATTGTCCACCCATCCGGAAGGCCAGTGAGGGGCAAAGGAAGTGCTCCCTCGGGGACTTGGTGTGTTGGCAACGTGGGTACTGTGGATTGGATCATCTCTTCTATCTCGGAATCTGAAACTCCTCCCGTCACAACATCACCAGTCGTATCAATTTCCAATGCTGCAGCCTTTCTCTCATCACTAGATCCAGCCAAAAGTGCAGAGCCCCTAGGAATGAGTTCTTCCTCGGAGCTTAATGGGGCGAATTCCTCTCTTGCTTTGAAGCCGAGTAAAGTGATTCCAATAATTGTGACAATAAACAACAACCCGATTGTCCAACCAGGGAGGCCTGCCGATTCAAGGAGCCCCAATATGCCTCCATTATTTCCACTACTGGTCTTGCTGATATCGATATTTACTATTGATGCCGTTTTTGAGATTTCATCTCCTTCAAGTGTTGAATTGGCATTTATTGTCAGTTCCTTTAGTCCGTCTTCTGAAGATTTCCCGGGCGTAACGAAGACTCTACATTCGATAGTTGCACCAGGTTCAAGATTTGTTATTTCAATAGGTTGTATTTCTATTGTCCATCCATCGGGTGCTAGATAGCCAAGGCTGACTCCCGATGGCACATTCCCGAGGTTTGAAATTTGTAAAGTAAGCTCACCTCGTTCGTTCTCAACAATGCCCTGAAGGGTCTGAGTAGAGCTCTGCACATCTATCCACACCGATGGAAGAACAATTACATCCAATTCCAGAGTTGTTACTTCTTTTGAATTACTAGGTGATGTCGATTCAATGATTACCGGGACCTTTTCAGTCAGTTTTCCAGGTAAAATGCCACTTGGCAATTCTAGACCAATCGTCACAATAGAATCCCTGTTCATATCAAGAGAGAATGTATCACCTGATAGCAGGCCCCCTGACCAACCATCTGGAAGAGTCCCAATTGTTAGTTTGATGATTAGCGGAACGTTTCCAGAGTTGTGAAGAGAAATATCAGAATTACCAGATTTTCCTAGTGCAAGTGAGAATCCTGACTCGCTAACTATATCCAATGTGGTAATTTCCTTAACTTCCAATAAAGTACCATTGGAAACAGTGTTTCCGTCTAATGTCGTCTTTATGGAAATTGTATTCTTGTCTCCCTTCTCTGCTGCTAATGGTACTATTGTCAGTACTGTGATTCTGGTAGTTTCACCCCTACCAACAGAAGACTCCATATTCGTAACCTCTACATTCGGAGGTGTTTCGCCTTCTTTGAAGATCTGAATGGGCCAAACATTGCTTGAGGATAACGCTCTGATTTCGAATACCAACGGAACATTTCCTAGATTGCTTATTGAGAGAGTAGTCATGACAGTCTCACCATTGAGCACGGCTCTTGAGTCTGAAATTGCCAAGGGCCCAATTTCCTCGCCTAGTGAATCATAAATTTGGGTAGAGAAATCTCTGCTTTCCAGAACTTCAATTATGGCTGTTTCAGTACTTTTCAATGTAGGATCATTCACCGAGGTGGTGGTGCATGTAACTAAATTCTCAGAACCCGAGGATAATCCTGATGAAGATGGCGGAACCTTAACCTGAATTGGTACTTGGACGAATTGTAGCCTACTTAGTGGCCCGACTGTAGCAACTGATGCTTGTTCGCCACCTACCCAAACAATCCACCTGTCTTCTGTCTCGCAAGAAATTCTGTATTCTGTTGGACCATTACCTATGTTCCTTACAGAGACGAAAAATGTAGCAAACTTGTCGGGTTTTGCACCTAGGCCTTGTGTTCCTGCCGAGACTGTGTAAAGTCCTTCTACCCTGTCAACATTTACTGACAGCCTTATTGAATGTGATATGGTTGGTGCATTTTTATCGAAGAGAGTCAGATCGGTCACGAACAATCCCGGAAGGGCGTATCTGCTTTCTATGTCCGCATCCTCATCAGTGAGGTTAAGAGAGATTACAATTCTATCGCCTGCCTCTCCGAAGGGAGATAATACCCAAGGTTTAGACTCGTTAATATCCCAAGACCATTCATCTACTGGGTTTTGTAAAATTCCCGCCTCATCCACAATTTGGACCTTAGTCACCAATAAATCGACAGTAATTTCTGAAGTACCCTCGTTGAGAAGTTCGAGATGGAAGTTTCCAAATGTCGTTGAGCTTGGGTCCATATTCCTCAACTTTGCCAACTGGGCTTCCTCAAAAGTTGAAGGATATGACCCGTCTTCCATAAGAGGCGTGATTCTGACACCGATCTCCGTGACCTCGAACAACAATTCGAAGACATTGTTATTCACCCCAGAATTCTCATCATTTAGCTCCTCCACGTCCGAGAGGTGGTCTAGTGTGAGCCTAACAAGATGATTGCCGGTCGATTGGAAAGAGTGGTAGATCGAGAATGTCTCCACCTCTCCGCCCCCCAATGATGGCATTGGATAGCTACCAATTTGCGATCCATCAGATAAGTCCTCGAGCATAATTGAGTAATCACCCGTCGATGAGGCTGCCTGATTCATCCAAGAGAGTTGCAAGGAGATTGTGTCTCCGGATAATGGACTTGTATCGGGGGAGAATATCGAGTTCGGGACCACTGTCAGATCTGAATTTTGTATTTCTTCCGCATTTGCGGTTATCACCAGAGAGAAGGCCTGTGCAAAACCTCCAGAGTGCCCTACCTCAACTGTCCAAGTACCGACAATTGTGGATGAAATTCTCGCCCTTTCAAGATTATTTAGAGTATCTCTTGCCCCTCCTGTTTGGCTAATCCCATCTTCGAAATTGTTCCCATAGTATACATCTCCATCGGGGGACTTTATCACCAAATCTAGGTCATTAACCAGCCTACTTGTATTCTGATTGGAGGAAACGGAGCCCTCTTTGTCATTCCAAGCAAGTGTTACCTCCAATCCAGATTCATCCAAAACATCGAATGTGTAAACAAAACTGTGGCCGGGAGACAGCTGCCGATCTTGATCGTAGAACAACGAAAGATTGTCGCCATCCTTCTGCGGAAATAGGCTGTTAGAGAGATTTAATTGCCCCCACCCTTCAATGTTATTGGGTACGTTTTTTTCCCCTAAATCGTCCGCTCCGTTTACAAGTAGTGCCTTGATCAAATCAGACCTTGGGTCCAAGATCCCTAGTTCTTCCTTCATGTACTGCCTAGTCATTGCGGATGCACCTGCAACAACTGGAGTGGCCATAGAGCTGCCACTCATTGTCATGTATAGTGGCGTGGATGAGCCCTCGTGTACATTTTGGGAGCAAGCCGAGCCGGTTGCCAAGCTGGCCTCTTCGGCCCTGGCAGAGCAAATCATGACCCCGGGGGCTACAATTTCTGGTTTTATCCTGCCATCAGAAGTCGGTCCTCTAGAGGAGTTGTCATACACATAACCGATTGGGGAGGAAGAATAGGCCGCAGTAGTAGTGGCTCCAACGGAAAGGACGTTTTTTGCCGTACTCGGGGATGTGACCCCTGCCTCACCCATGTCACCCACAGAAAAAATTACCAATAGTTCTGGATTGTCATTGGAGAACCAGTCTACGGACCTTGAGTCAGAAGTGTAATCACCTACAAGACTATTACTTCCCCAACTGTTGGTGTGGATTTTTGCATCATTAAGGAATGAATGCTCATACATCTCATAGAGAGAACCCCACCTCGCCAGTAGGCCTGAGCTATCGACTTCAATCTGATAAAAATGGAATGTTGATTCAGGCACCATACCTGTTGCATTGTCGTCTCCAGAACCATCACCGAGTAGGGTTGCTGTGACATGAGTGCCATGGCCACTGTTGGAGTCTGCTCCAGAGTTGTCTGGTCCGAATAGATTGAAAATAGGACTTCTCAACCTCCCATCGAAATCACCGTGATCTTCATCTAGACCAGTGTCTGTAATGCCTAGAACTTCCCCGTATCCTGTGAGATTTAGGTCTGTTATTGACCTTGCATAGTCAATGCCGGCAATGATACTTGCATTGGAATTTTGGATAACCAATTGTTCTCCCAGTTCAATTCTCAGTATACGGTCATCTTCGGCCAAGACTGGAATTATTGATGGGAGAGAGTTACGAATTTGACACAGATATTCGTCACATTGAGAAGATTGGTAATAATGATCTAATCTATCATAAATTTCCATTTCTAAACTGATCGTATCCAAATTCGAATTGGATGGAGAGGGAATAATGTCCAGATCTAATAGCACATCTTCAGAATGAACCATGGGAATTAGGGCCTTATCTATTTTCCACGTCGTGGGCATTTTTCCGATCCACCGGACCTCGGATAGTTTACCTATCTGGCCTATGATTTCTCCCGATTGATGAGAATTGAGTGAGATAATTACCGAGTGATCGGGAATGTGGTCAACGATCTCTATTTTGAGGTTTGACAACATGTGATTTAGGGAATCCAGATCCGAGGAGTTGGATTGGACTATGTAGAGCCTGTTATCAAATTGAGATGGGAGTCCTGCAAGCTGCCATGGACCCGGTGGTAATGCGGCAAGAGTGGGGTCTACACTTCCGTACGGAGAGTGAATTTTGTATGTGAGTTCCTCCAGATCGTAGTTTCTGGAAATAGGATTTTCCAGCTTGTTCCAATTATTTTCCCTGCCTGTGTCCGAGTTCGCCAACAGAGGGGGTTTTTCTTCAGAGAATTCAGAGTTAATTGAATGCCCTAATGGCGACAGGATTACAATCGCAATGACGACGCATAACGATTTACAAGTTGGCATACGAGGCTCGCAAACTAGTTCCTCTTTTGACTATTGACTCTGAACGAGTGTCTAATGATCTATGATGTGGAATAATATCGAGCAATCGATTCATCTGTCTTGTTCGCTGATTTGACCCAATCTTCTTCTGTTCCCATTAGAGAGCGAATGCAATCGACATTTTCGGGAATTACATCACTTTCTTGGTGGATTGCTTGGAAATAATAAAGCCTGTTTCCCACTAGTTTTACACCATCTTCCCACACAAATATTTCATGTAAATCACCCCACTTTCTTCCTATATCTCTTGCCATTTCCATTACTTCGGCCGTAGTACTTATCCTGTCCTTTGAGCCATTCATCACTATTACCCTTGGTGTTTGTTCCCACATTCGGATGATTGAATCCGTGGACAAGCCATGGCCCTCAGGGAGATCAGCAATAATTGAATGGACATGCATTATCGTGGTCGGGACGGCTACTGCGAGGCTATTAATTTCAATCTCAGGTTTAACGGTCATTACATCAGGACCATGGTGGCTGGGTACTTTCAAAACTGGCTTAATCGCGTTTATTGGTCCCTTGCTAGAATCACCAGGATCCGCCGCCCTCCTTATCATCGTGCATTCGACTTTAAGAGATCCACACTGGTCAAATAAAGGAACGAGTGTCCTTGAAAGCCCGGTAGTATTGCAGGAAACAACTCTAGTTCCTCGTGCGTTAAGATTCTGAATATGATTGGCAGATGAGGTATAAGAAAGACCCGTGAGGTCATGTTTCTCACCACCTTGGAAAATATATTTCACACCGGCAGACTGGTATTTTTCCAGATTCTCAGCTCCCATCTTGCCGGGTGCACAATCTACGACCACTTGAGAAACCGAGAGCAGATCCGAAATCCCGCCATTGCATTTGTATCCTTCATTTGAAAAACTGTTTATTTTTTCCTGGTCGTCTGATGTACAATACAAAGGGAAGCCCTTCTTTACGGCCAGCTTGCAACCAAAGCTTGGACCAGTTTTAGTCACTCCTACGACCACCATATCATCTTGGGCGTCTATTGCGTCGGCAACTCTTTTTCCAATAGTTCCGAAACCATTGATTCCAACCTTTATCTTGTCCATTTGACTCACCCTGATATTGTCTATGCGACAGATGGTCTGAACCCCGCATATGAACATAGCGAAATCGGCAAGAGTCAATAACAAGATTCTCTTTTCTGAAATCACACTGGGAGCTTGGAGGTAGTTGGATGAGGGAGGGTGCTTCAAAGAGTATGAAGCTGAATAGGGACTTGGAGAAGTATATTGAGAAAGCCCTTGAGCAAAAAAGGCCAGTTAAAATTGGTTGGGGAAGGGCCGGGGACGAGCGTCCAAAGGAGGGTGAGTTTGGAGTGATGGGTCACCTCCCCGAGGGAGCAAGAGTTCTGTGCCTTGGGAATCTCGGAGAATGCGTAGGTATAGCAAATGGGGGAGGTACACTAACACTCAGAGGAAGCGCCGGTTCAATGCTAGGGGCTTTCCACCAATCTGGAAAGACAGTGGTCGAGAAGGATGTGGGTGCGAGAACTGGTTTCAAAATGATGGGTGGCGATATCTCAATTCAAGGTTCAGTTGGCGACGAGGCAGGCGCTGGAATGGCCGGGGGTACAATTCTAGTTAGGGGGCATTCAGGGAGTAATCTTGGTGCTGGAATGACGGGCGGCGAAATTGTTGTTATGGGTTCTGTGGGGTCAGATCCTGGGATTGGGATGGTTGGAGGTCGGATCATCATTTCTGGTAGTTGCCCCCCTCCTCCGGAAGGAGTAGATATGAGATCAATAAAAAAGAAGGAAATATCTGAATTTGGACCTCTTCTAGATCCACTGGGTCTTTCTTTGAATGAAGATGCTTTGGTTTTGGAGTCCGCAAATGAAATAATGGCTACCGATGACTTACCAAATTTTTCGATTTCCGAAGGATTCGAAAAAATTTCTTTGGTTCAAAATGAAGATGCTATTCCGGAACACGCTCCAATTGATCATCTGACATTATTAGTAGCTAATGATTCTGAAACTGATGGCCTATTACTTCAAATTCCGTGGATAGTGAGTTGTGAATCGGCAATAGGAGATGATTGGGGGGGTGCAGAAATTCCAGCCATGGTTAAGGATGCTCCGAGGGCCATAGATCTGTTGTTGGTTGGTGCTAAGGAGTTAGGGGAGTGTGTCACTAGCTTGAAATTATGTTCGGGACTGGTTTTCGATGTTTCAGAATTCCCCGGGCTGAATGATGCTGAGATCGAAGCAATTTTAGTTTCTTTACGTAGCAGGATGGAAGACCAAGCGATAATACTTCTAAGGGGCAATATTGGTAGGATTGAGCAATTATTTAGATTGGTGATGGACTTGGAATTAGATGGTGCAGTTGTTGAATGTGCGACACCAAATGGATCTAGGTTGGCTTCTGCGTTGCCCAAGATAGGCTTGGCATCCAAGGCAATGGGTATAGGGACAACTGGAAAATTCATATTCATCGAAACAATGAACGAACCAGATGCAAAGGACATGCTGGTCGCTATTGGTTCTGGATGTACTGGCTTAATTGCGCCGACTTCGGGAGGGGACTTGAAATCTAAATTTGAAAAATTGGAATCAGAGCTTAGAGGTTGGATGAAAGAAATTGGCATTGATAGAATGGAACGAATTGGCAGAAGGAATCTCCGGGCTAAAGACTTCGACACGGCAGCAATTTCCGGACTTAGGCTTCTCGGATACGATCGGCCTTTGAAGATGTGGCTCGATCTGAGGTGAAAACATGCCTACTTTGGAATTTAAACACTCAGTGATCAGGTACATACAGAAGCTAAGAGGAATAAATCATGAACCTGAGTCTTGGTCGGACTGGCTGGTAGAATTAGGTTGCCCTGTTGACGGAAATGATTCAAATTCTATTGAGGTAGAAGTTTTTCCGGATAGGCCAGATCTTCTGAGTCATGAGACGATTACGAGGGCGTCCAGGGCATTTCTCGGCTTGGCAAAAAACGATGTTGATTTGGAAGTGATTAATGGAAAAACCGAAATCGAGGTTGAGGGATCTTTAGAACGGGTCAGGCCGATAATTAAGGGCGCTATTGTAAAAGGCGTAAAAACCGGATCGACTCCGCAAGAGAGGGATGAATTTATTCAATCACTTATGGATCATCAGGAAAAACTGCACATGACTCTGGGAAGGAAAAGGAAGTTCTCTTCGATTGGAGTTCACGATCTTTCATCCCTTGAGCCGCCCTTCAAGGTAATCACTGTCCCGGGTGATTTTTCTTTCACCCCTCTAGCTTGCACAGAACCGATGACAATATCCGAAATTTTATCCGAGCATCCAAAGGGAACAGAGTATTCACACCTGATGGAAGGCTTAGACGAATATCCTGTAATTATAGACTCAAATGACCAAGTTCTTTCTTTCCCCCCAATTATCAATGGTAGCCATACGACCGTGCACGAAGGTACAATTGACTTCTTCATTGATGTGACTGGTTGGGACTCCCGAGCATGTGAGGCCTGTTTACTCCTCATCTGCCTATCCATGGCGGAGAGGGGTGGCTTGGTGGAGGGAGTAAACATAACTGGTTTTGATGGATCCAAGGTAATTAGCCCTCGTGGAGATGCCAAAGAACACAGAGTCCCGGACCGATTAATTAAGAAAATTCTTGGAGTTGAGCTGACCTCATCAGAACTCTCCGAATCCATTGAAAAGATGGGTGGAAGGCTAGAGCAAAGCCGGACAGTGACTGACGGGCCCAATGATTATGAAAGATGGTCAGATTGTGTTGTAGGTGAAATTGAGCATATAATCTCGATGCCAAGATGGAGAAGTGACATCATGCATCCAATTGATATTGTGGAAGACATCTCAATCGGATATGGATTCAAAAATTTGCCCGAGAAGCATTCCAACCTACATATAGACGCGATCCCATTGGATTCATCGAATCAAAAAAGAAGATTTGGAGAGAGTATGCGAGCATGCGGCCTTCAGGAAGTCCAGAGTTTGACGCTCTCTAATAAAAAGGATCAGTTTGATCTTACAAGATGGGAGAGCCAAGGGCGGGTCACGGTAATTTCAAACCCGATAACATCCGATCACACCATACTGAGGCAATACATCCTACCTTCCTTACTAAGATTGCTTGCTGCGAACAGGCACCATGAGCTCCCACAGAGGGTCTACGAACTTGGAGAAGTTGTCAGGGACTGGGAAAACAAGATAAGAGGTGGTTGGGCTTGTGCGGAATCAGGCAGCGGATTTACCTCTGCAAAGGGAATATCTCTAGCTATGCTAAGGGATATGGGTGCAGATTTTAGCGATGTTCAGTTCAAACCCACGGCAAGTGAGGAGGGGCCGTGGATTACGGGTAGAGGAAGTAAAATACTTGTCAAAGGAGTGGAAGTTGGGGAATTTGGTGAGGTCTCTCCCGATGTAAGTGGGTCCTTTGGCTTGAAATCCCCTATTCATGCAGGGGAAGTGGATTTAGCGGCGATTGGAGAAATAATCCCCGATCCTTTAATTTAATCATCTTCGGTTTTTCTCGAAAGCAGGCTCATAGCATCTTTGAACTTCTTTCCTTCGAGGTGATTTTCCTTTTTATCGGTCTTTTTTTCTCCGGTTTTTCTCTCGTATTCTACTACATTTTTTGTGTAGCTAGATCTGGAAATACTTGGTTTTTCGGATTTCTTCTTCCTGAATGGCCATATCGGTCCCATAGATAGCGAAAGGCGAGTGCAGACATCAGTATTTCCCCCATTTGCATCAATTGTACGTAGTTTTCTTGAGCTTGACTTCCTTTCATGGGTTGTGAAGGAGTACGATATTGGAGTGGACGAAGCAGGGAGAGGGCCTGCAATAGGACCTCTAGTGGTGTGTGCGTTATCTATAAAAAAAACAGAAAGAAAGTATCTAAACGATCTCGGCGTTCAAGATTCAAAAAAATTGAGTAGGAAAAGGAGAGAGTTGGTTTACGAGAAATTGATGGGGAAATCTGAGGAGCATGGGTGGGGAATAGGAGTAGAAATATGCCATCCAGCGAATATCGACAAATGGATGGAGACTGGAACGCTAAATTCACTTGAAGTCGAATTATTCGCGAAGGCAATTCAAAAGGCTGGAGTAGCCGCTGATGTAAACTGCCTGTTTCTAGACGCTTGTGACGTAAATGAGAAGCGGTTTGGGGAAAATGTCTCTGAAGCGCTGGGAAGTAATTGGAAAAAGTGCAGTGTAGACTCAAGGCACAAGATGGATACAAATGACGTATTGGTTGCTGCAGCAAGCATAATTGCGAAGGTGAATAGGGATAAGGAAATTAGTATCCTATCGAGAAATGAGGGTTTGGACCTTGGTTCGGGGTATCCATCTGATCAGGTAACAAAGCGTGCTATTGACTTACTCTGTTGTGGCGAAATACCCCATGAGATGCTAAGATGGAGTTGGGCAAACGTTCGGAGATCATGGATAAAACAAAACAATAGCCCTTTTCCAAACAGATTTTCAGGGCCAACAAAAAACGTCCAACAGACTCTAACAGACTGGGAGTAGGAAGAATAGTGAAATGTGACCGCTTTCCGGTTGTGAATACAAAGTATGGTTGATGAGATTGATTGGGGGCCAGAAGTGCCACTTGTGGTACGCAAATATGCGCTTCAGAACTCCATCGAGTATAATGGAGATGGCCAGGAAGGGAGTGTTCTGGGAAGAGTGTTGTCTGAAAGGCAGGACCTTAGAAGTAGGGCAAAGAGTCTGTTAGAACTAGTTAAATTAGAAGTAATTAGGGCAAACAAGACATTCAGAGAGCTAGGTTCCGATGAGGTTGTCTCGGAGCTTGAGGCTATTGACCCCGGTGCGTTGACTAGGGAGAAGCATCAAAAATCTGAGAATCTCAGGGATTTGCCCGGGGACACATCAGAAGTGATAGTTAGGTTCGCACCAAATCCAAACGGGCCACTGTCAATTGGACATTCCAGAGGAGTTGTGATCAACTCTTCTTATGCTGAGATATACAGTGGTAAAGTGGTCCTTAGATTTGATGACACAGATACAAAAGTGAAGGCACCTCTTAGGAATGCCTACGATTGGATCAGGGAGGATTTTGAATGGCTCGCAGGTAGACCCGCGGATGTTGAGGTAATTGCAAGCGAGAGAATGCCGGTTTACTTGAATTACGCAGAAAAGATGATCTCCGACGGATTCGGATACGTATGTCGCTGCAGCGCAGAGGATTTCAGAGCTTCTAGAGAGTCGAAATCGGAGTGCTCCTGTAGGGACAGAAAGGTAGACGAAAATCTAGAAGATTGGGAGAAGATGAATTCTGGGATTTTTCTCGAAGGGGAGGCGGTTGTAAGAGTGAAGACAGATATGACGCTGCCTAACCCCGCATTGAGAGACTGGCCTGCCCTGAGAATTCAACACTCCGAGCATCCAATTGTAGCCGACAAGTACAAGGTTTGGCCGTTGCTTGATTTCCAGAGTGCTATAGAGGATCATGAGCAGGGAGTCACACACATAATTCGTGGCAAGGACCTTATGGATAGCACAAGAAAGCAGACTCTCCTGTACAATCATTTTGGGTGGCAGTACCCCGAAACACTTTACTGGGGGAGGGTCAAGGTGCATGAGTTTGGGGGATTCTCGACCTCATCAATGCAAGAGTCGATTAACAAATTGGATTATGAGGGATGGGATGATCCGAGGCTCCCAACAATTAAGGCTCTACGAAGAAGAGGCTTTGATTCCCAGTCAATCAAGAATATGTGGTCAGAAATAGGCCTCACCCAAAAGGACATATCAATATCAATGAAGACATTGGAATCTCTAAATTCTGCATTAATAGACTCAAAATGTGAAAGGAGGAGCTTTGTCGCAAAACCTGTAAGTTTGGAGATAAAAACCGATTTAAAGAATCCTCAGATTTTGTTGCCAAGGCATCCCGAAAATAAAATTCTAGGCAGTAGAGAGTGGAAATTTGAGAGTTCTATCCTTGTTCAGTCATCTGACTTGGTTGATGGAAAAGTTAGGTTAAAGGATTTTGCAGACATATATATTTCAGACTTTGAAGCGAAAATAGAGAGTTTGAACAGATCGGACAATAGACCGATCATACAATGGCTAACTAAGGGAGTGGCGCAGGAAGCGACTCTTTCGATTCCTAATGAGGAAGGGGTCGAAATAATTAGAGGAGTGGTTGAAGGATTTGAAATTAGACTAGGAGAAGTATACCAATTAGAGAGGATTGGTTTTGCACGGGTCGAAGACATAGTTGAGGGCGTAGTCAGGATGCTATGGCTTCACAACTAGGGCAATAGTGCTAATCGGCATGAAATTTGCACCTATTGGGGTCGCATTGAAGGGGATGAGTTGAATCAGAGAACCGTGGAAGGGGCACGAGCAAGGTTTGTTTTGATCACCTCGGCATTGATGATATCAGTGATTTTGGGTCCGATTAATACGGTTGCCGAGGATACAACCTCGTGCTGTGAGTCTACTAATTTCGATCTATTTCTCCTAGGTGATCCGGATAATGGCGGACTTACTCCGTTCGATTCGGAACTAGAAAAGGAAGAGTCGGTCGAGGTGACCTCTTCTATATTTGGAGAGGTTGAAGTTGGCACTTGGTCAATAGAGTGGGGAGAACCGGGACAATATGACGCAGGACAATGGACATTCAGCATCCCCTACGAGGTAGTACAGGCCTCGGGACTGGCTGCAAACGCAACAGTGGTCATCAAGATAGGGGGGGACACTTACGAGAGCTCCTCTGATCTACCCGCAGTAATGTTGGAAGGAACAGGAGAGCTTCAAGTACCGATAGAAGTCCAACAAGGAGAGTTCTCGAAAAATGATAACATCCAGGTGACTTTCTCGGTCAGGAATTTGGTGTTCTCTAATCCAACTAGCGACTCGGGAATCAATTTCTTTTGGGGTTCGGAGGAAAATGATGCATCAATTTCTATGAGTTTTCCACTCGTAGGCGTGGAAATAAGGGAGGCTAGCGTTAGAGGGAACTTGGTTTTCTTTCCCGTTAGATTAACCTCGGGTTTCGGAGATAGGTTCTGGACTGCATCTAGTGGGAGCTTACTAGTACAGAATGTAGAAATTTCTGAAAGGCCAATAGTGAATTACAATGACGATTGGGTGGATGTAACTTTTGTATGGGACCCCGGTAGCTCTGGGGGCGGTTCCGTTAGAACAGACTTCCAGATAACCCCCCAGCAATCATTGACTATTGATGCTGATAAGATGCATGAGATTACATTAGGGCAAAACACTGGCGATAATAGCTGGTATCCAGAAGAAGAACCACCCAGGACAGGAGGTTCATCATTGGAGGTTATAATCGACTGCGATTATGATGGCAATTCCATTAAAAGGGACACTGCAATAAGATTTGATGGGGCAATGTCACAGTGGATGAGGTGGGGATTGGACAACATAGGGAATAAGAGCCTTGGATCAAATAGCTGGTGGCGTAATCTCAACACATATTCCGACACCGTAGCGTCTACCGAAAAACAAAACGGCAGGGTTGACAATTCCGAGCAGCAAGCTCTTGAGAACCATCTAAGGGGTTCAAAGTCAGACTTGAAATCATTCCTGACAAATGGTCTGATGGTGAGTCCTAATTCTGTTTTTGGGACAGATCCTGTGGATTTTGGGCCCATGGAGGTCACCATAGATTTCGGGGCTTCAAGAGCTTTCAATTCAGATAGCATATCAATTAGAATAAGCTCATCATACTATGTAGATGATAATAGTAGGCAGACCTTGATTGAAGACTTCGTCAGACCTGGTGGGTATGACTTCTGGGAAAGGGTTGACTTATCATTCAAGGTAAGCACGGGAATGCTTTCCGGGTTTGGTGGTGTGAGCTCTGACAATGAAGAGGTTGATTACACGCACAGAAGGTGGATAGTAACCGAGATCCTGACTCTGGATGAGTCGGATATACAGTCTGACTCAGACTATAGGGTGGAATTTGTTGCAAGCAATTCGCTTTTATTTAGCCCTCTCATTTCTGCCGTGATTTCGGTTTTCGCCCTAGTAGTCGCAATAGGAATTGGAATGGCATTAACTAGGAATAGAACCAGAGTACCTAGTATGATTATGGTCGGCGTTCTGGGTGTTCTGTCACTTGCCATCTATTGGTATGGACTTCCTATGCCAATCGTCTTAGGCGTCGTGGCTTCAAGTGTTTTACTTGTATTTCCAGCTGCAATAATATCCCCCAAGAAAGATTCAGCCGAAGCAAATGAAATGGGCCGGGGAAGAGTAAAATGTCCTTCATGTGGAAAAAGAAACCGAGTAAACTCAGACATAAGGCCACTCAGAATAGAATGTAAGGGGTGTAATAGCACACTTAGAATAGAATGAAGCTCGCTGAAAATTATCTTACATACTGAATTACTTAGCAATTTCCTTTCGAAATGAGTAAATCGACAATATCAGATGCAGACTTGCGATGGTCCGATTCCCCCCAGAGATCTGAAAGCTTGAATATTTGAGAGGCTAGGTCAGTTTGCCAATCTACCCCAATTATGCAGTGCCAGATCAACTCTTCAAGTCTGGCTGTTGTTGGTGTTTTTCTCACAATCGCGGGTTCAGCTAAAGAGTCCATTGCCATTTCCTTCTGGTTCATATCAAAAGAATTCCAGATCTTTGATATTCGAGCTAATTCTCCTTCTTCGATCCAGTAGTAGTTTCCTTTTTCTGGGTTAGGCACCTCTGTTAGGGGGACTACGTTGATAGAACCCTCTTCAGAAAGGAAATCCCGCAATGAAGTATAGACGGGATCGTAGGTCGTGTCTAATGCCCCATCAATCCAATTTCCTGACAACACCCAAGGCCTCATCCTCCTCAGTCTTTGACTAGAGGGGGAAATTATCTGTGCGAGTGCATGAGCTTGGGCTACAGTGCTTAATGTGCCCTTTCTAGAATCTCCTTTCCTACCCTTGAGACCCTCGACAGTGAGAGGGGAAATTGTAGTTTCAGAATAATCAACAATCCCCCCATTATCTATTTCCGGAGCATCAACGATTTTAATAAATCTAGAAGATTGGGGTTTTTCTGTCGAGAATCTTCTTCTGTATGGTATATTTTCATCTATCAAAGATGCCTCTAAGGGAGCTATTGAAAGAGCTCCTTTGAGTGTTGGTGGTGAAAGAATTAGAATTGGTTTTCTAGTCCTAGTAAAACTTGCAGCGGACCTCTCAAGAGATTCTCTAATGGAATAGAATGACTGGTGTTCAATCAGCTGTCGCACTGTATCTTGCCAGACTAAACGAGTACAAATCAGTAGTCATTACTCGACCATGAGTCTGAGTTGATCCCTCTTGTAAGTCCAATCGGAAGCGAGTCTATCATTATCCTTGTAATATCTAGACAATCGCCTAATTTTTGACTCACATAATTCTAGTTGTCTTCTGTTATGAACGTCCTTTGAGTTTTGTGAAAGGTGGTCGATTAACCTGAGAGCCCTCCTCATCAAACTCATTAGGTCTTCGGGGTAGCCTGTATCCTTTCCTAGCCTTTGGAGAGTTTGGGATACCCGCTCTCCTGTGACCAGTCTGACGTTGGGCACACCATGTAGATCTCTCAGTATAGACCCGATAGATGCATTTGTGTGCCCTTCACCTGATAGCTGGACTATAAGCTCCTCGACTTCTTTTTTGTCTGAGTTGGACCACTCAGGTGGGTCATTAGAATAGGGCTTGTTGGAGCCACTCTTCCCCTTACCTTTACTGTGCATCCTTGCCACTTATTTCACCTCAAGCAGCCAGCCCACCTGCTCTTCCTCTTTAATCGCTACGTTGATGTCGGATAGGAACTCATTACAGCCTATGCCTCGATTTTGCTAGCCTTCCGGGGCCATGGGGCCACTCCCAGGCAGGTGCGACTGCTCTTGCAGTACCTAGGAGGCTTCCATTTTGAATGATCAGCAACTCATCCCCAGATTCAATTGTTCTATCATATGATTGTATATAGCTTGGGAAAATATCACCGATCCATTTCATACCTTCGGATATTTCTACTGACTTAAGAATTTGATTTTTTTGCAGAAGTGGTAAGCTCAGCTTGGAGAATGAAAATCTTCCGTTCCTAGGGTTCCATTTCGCAATTTGGTTTCCATCCTTAGTAATAGTCAGAATCGGGGGTCTTCCCCTTACTTCACACCCATCGAGCCACACATCTGAACCAAATTGGAATGATGAAATAGACTTCAATACTGAGAGTCGAGAGCCTTTTTTTTCTCTTTTCGACAAGTTATCTTCAAACTCTGAAGACAGTGCTTGGCTCAATCTATCGAGGGATTCCTTAGATCCTGCCGAGTCACCGACTCTGGTATCTATGACCTCAACTCCCTCGGGAAAGACTTCGACGCTAGAATGGTTGATCACAGAACGATAACCTATCCTCTTTACTAGTTTGTTAACCATCTCTCTGATAACTCGAATCTCGTCATCATCCCAATCCCCTGTGACGGGGATATCATAATGCGCAGCTGGCCAAAGATCCTCTATTTCTCGAGGGACTAGGCCTAGTGGAGAGGTCACCATTACCTCATGAGCTCTCTGACTACCAATCGACTTTCTAAACCTTGAATGGCTCTGGGATAGCTTATACGGTTTTTTAGCAGAGCACGGAAGCAATAACAATACATCTCTTTGATGCTCGGGCGGATCGTGGAAATCCGTGACTCGATTTCTCCATTGCCTTATTTTTGTATCGTTTCTACTTTCATATGAGTGGCATCTAAGATTAAATCCAGATTCTACGTGACTGCGTGTGGTACCTACTAGCATCGAAAATTCGTAGGATATTTCATCATGTATTCTCAACCGCTCCACGGATCTAGGGCTTGAAGTGCTTTGTCTTTCAGCGAGTTGTCTTAATTTGCCCTTTCTAATAGCTGATCTGGTAGCCGATATTGCCCTGATCCATGAATCGCATTGTGCCTCCATTGATGCTTCCTCGCCAGTAGATGGCTCCAATTCTCTTGGTCCGGACTCTGTTAGCAAAATGCCGAGTGAAGAGGCAGTACGGGACCTACCTAGGTCGAACATGTCAACCCCCATCCATGAGAGCAGGGCGCAGTTATCTGGTCCGGAGATTCCAGGTGTCCAGATAAGGGAGCCGGGGAAAGTCGTTCTGACGGTCAAGATTGCTCTCTCCAGCATACCTCTGTTGGCAGCCAATTGAGGTGAGTCGGTGATTGCTATTATCGATGGTTGATGTTTCCCATCTAGCAGAGATTCATCATGATGAAGGGAGCCCCAAGTGACTGGCATTGCCTCCATACCCTCCCCAAAATCGCCCGAATCTGATTCAACAAGGCTCGGCGGGAGTGGTAAACCGGAGCTCATTTCCCATGTTTCTACAGAGTCGAAGGGGAAACATAGCCTATCTCTGGTTTTGATTCTAAGAGTTGAAGGAATTTCTGAAGAGTCTATTTGTGAGGCAAGAGGGGCAATGGAAATAGGCAGTTGGGGATCAAGATCACTTGTTATCAATCCCGGGGACCATGTCAGAGGGTTATTTCTATCCCCTAGTGAAATAAGTCGAGAGAAGCGATCCCTTGCTATAACATCCCTTCCAATTGGCCGCTCTTCCATAGACTCCGGAATGACACTTTTCGCTTGAAGGATTCTAAGACCTAGATGCTCTCGGGGTGCACATGAGGGGGTACCGAGCATTACTGATTAGTATCGCCTTAGTCGTAATAACTCCATCATTACAGTCTGAAGAGCTTGAGATCAATATTGTTGATCTCGAAGAGGTGGGTGACTCTCCGAATTATCTTTGGGGAAGTAGTGGGGCTGGTCCGGAATGGCATAGAATATCCGACTCAAATGGGACTTATCTGGGAAATTTTGGATTGAATGATTCAATTGATATTATTGCAATAAACGTGTCCTCTGATAATTGGACAGTTGTTGGTTTTTCGATAAAGCCAGAGGGCAATGTGACAATCAGCATACAGAGATTGGACCAGATTAATTGGGCAATAGTAGAATTCGCCAACGAATCTGATGGAGAAATTGAATTGGATGATGGAATACATGCTATCCGAATAGAGAGATTGGGGGGATATGGCGAAGAGCTCGAATACAGGTTCACGATCAGTAATCGGGGCTTAGTAGACGTTGAAGGTCGATTTGTTGATCTTGCATGGAGGTTCATGCCATTCTATATTTTTGCCGGAGTTTTTCTAATCTCACCACTAATTTTGGTGTTGTGGT
Source organism: Euryarchaeota archaeon UBA462 (assembly GCA_002506755.1). Lineage (GTDB taxonomy): Archaea > Thermoplasmatota > Poseidoniia > Poseidoniales > Thalassarchaeaceae > UBA36. The sequence goes on along the minus strand of DAYD01000021.1, from coordinate 88,139 downwards.
GGAATCGGCATAATTTCATCGGTAATTCAAAAAAAAGCCTCATAATAGATGAACATGAAAAGGGTACACTTATCAAACTCAAGATGAGATTTGTGGATGAATCAGACTCATCAGAGGACCAAGATAAAATCAGGTCCTCACTCAAGGTACTCTCTGAAGAATCTTGGGAGTCAGTCATAATGGAATTTGGGGACCCAGAAGTCAGGCACCTTACGGACGGATTGGAGGTCTGCGCATGGAGATTCAAAGGGAGGAGTAGGTCTGTTCTAGTTGGTATAAAGAATCAAACTGAGGAGTGGAAGATGGCTGCAATTAGATTTTTTTCCCCGCTTGGGAGAGATATTCCGATTGAAAGTGTGGAGCCGAAGATGATGTTTCAGGGAGATGAGGTCTTTATTGGGGATCTGAAAGAGCATACGACCGTCTTTCTCAGGGTGATGATATCGGGGGCCCCATCAAACATTAATATTCACATATCTGGAATGGTCGGGGGGAATCCTGTAGCAGCAACTCCTCGCAATTCACTTAGCTATGAATCGGAATAGATTAATTTCTCCTTCGTGATTTTGCATCATTACTAATTCTATCTTCTAAAGACGGGAGTTCTTTGTCCATCTCATCACGAATCTGCTTGATCTTATTCTTCATTGATCTGGACAGCTTTTTTGGGATCTCTAATTTTAAAACCGCAGTTACTGAGCCTCGTCTAGATATCCCCCTATTACTTGGAAGTCCTCTTCCATGCACAGAAATTGTTTCACCCGGTAGGGACCCAGAGGGTACCTTAATTTTGAGAATTTCATGATCTATGTGTGGAATCTCCACTACAGTTCCAAGTACAAGGTCAGCATAACTTAGGGGCAGCGCCATCAATAGGTCGGGACCATCTCTTTCAAACCAAGGATGGGGTTCCACATCAATTTCGATGTATAGATCCCCGGTTTCACCATTTAATGTCGATGATGACTCTCCCTGTCCACGCATCCTTAATCTTGTACCATTCATCACCCCAGGATTGACTGTAAATTTCACCTTAATTGGCTGATGTGCTCTTCCATCTCCCTTACATTTACTACATGGGTCAGTGACAATTCTACCCGAACCGCGGCACGAGGAGCATTCTGTCCTTACCCTTTGCCTAAAAGGGCCAACCATCGAAATCTGATCTATCCTTCCCCTTCCATCACATGATGGACATGTTCTGGATCCACCTTTCTCCTTCGATCCAGAGCCATTGCATTTTGAACAATTTTTCATGACTTCTATCTCAATTTCGTCTTCCATACCATCCATTGATGCTTGAAATGGTACTGTATGCCTTATTAGTAAATCTGAACCTCTGGTAGAATTATTCGTGGATCCTCCAAAAAACTGACTGAATATAGATTCAAATCCCCCTCCAAATAGATCATCAAAGCTGATATCCACGCCTTGGAACCCCCTAGATCCAAAGGGCGAACCTCCGGGCCTATCGTGACCATATGTGTCGTACTTTTTCCTTTCCTGTGGATTGGAAAGAATTGCGTATGCCTCCTGAATTTCCTTGAATTTTGCTTCGGCCTCATCATCCCCGGGGTTCTTGTCCGGGTGGAATTTTCTAGCTAGAGATCTGAAGGAGTTCTTGATCACGGATTCTGATGCACCCCTTTCCACGCCAAGAACCTCGTAGTAATCTCGCTTCTCGGCCATCACCTCACCTATATTGTGCTCATAACGGGGTCCTATCAACCGTTCCCCGTTCAAGAGATGTAAGAACCGCAGGTGTAGCAGTAGCTAGTATCCGCATCATTGTATGTTGAGCACTGCAAACATAGCTTGGCTTTCTGCCTGTTAATGGCCTCCTTGGGAATGGCCCAATCGGAATTATTTTCTAATTCCGGATATTCGTATTCATCTTTTTTAGTTGTGCTTTCATTCCTGACCTGACGATCAAGTCTGCGTGATGCAGACCTTTCCACGGCTTTTTCAAAGAATCCAGCTATTCTAGAAAATAGAGTCCCTTTCTCAGTCTTTTCTGACCGATCTGACTCGTCTTCCAATCCTTCGATGTTGATTTGATATGGTTGAGTATCTTGAGAAGCCTCCACTTCTATTTCCTCACGATTTATTGCCCCAATACTGCTCTGCATCCTCTGAATAGCAGTTTTGCCACTTCTTCCCTTATAATCCGCGTAAGCTCTAGCTTCCAGCCTATGTATCGCTGAATCTCCCTTCTCCCATAGGCCTTTGTCCTCAAGTTTGTATGTCCTGGAGAGGCCCTTGATTGTCTTTGACCTCCTGTATTCGTGATCATCAATAAAACGATACCTCCAAGCCATTAAGATTCCAATAAGGATTGCAACTGAATGGGCCATTAACTCAGAAAATAAATCGTTTGAAAGGGCTTCATTTAATTCAGAAGAGACAATTCTAAATGAGAATAGAAACATGTTAGGGAGAACAATTAGAGCGGCAGTGATTGCCTCTGAACGCTCTGCCATATACGTCCCCCTTCCAAATTTTGGTTTGAATTGTTCGCGACGATCGAGTGTTAAAGAATACCACTATTAGTCCAATTCTGTTGGTGGCATTATGGAGCCAAAAATCACTGTATCATCGATCGTGGAGACTTATGAAGACCCTGACAAGGTTGTTAGATCGATAAAGGAGATTTTTCCTTGTTGGAATTCAGATTTGATCATTGATCAAACTGAGTTTCCGTCAACTAGGGAGTCTTTTTTGATATCTGGGGCTGCGAATTCTCTTGACGTTCTACTGTCAATAGTCAGGGACAATAGGACTCTTGACACAGCATTGGATTCAATGGCTATGGACTCTTCGGATAATCTGGCATCTTTCTCGATATCTCGGCAATCGGCATCGATAGGGAAAATCTCATTCACTCTAGGGGAGAGACCTCTCGGAGGTACTATCGAAGTTTTGCTAGAGGGAGAAGATGTAGGATTGTGGCTGGAACAACAGACTTGGCATGGAGGAAGGAGTACGATTCCCAGAAGCATAGGCGATGAGGTCTCTATGGGAAAAGAGGGGGCCCCTGCAGAATGGTTTGACGGTAAGGGCAGAAGAACCATGAGCTTAGATGATTAAGCGCTTGACATACTGTTCCGTAGGGGATTTCGGTAGGAATCCGGTAAAGCGTGTCCTTAGTATGGTGGTTATGAGATGAAATAATAATTTTCTTATTTTCAAATACATATCGTACGTCATATTCTTCTGTCCACCTTCTCTCCACTGGTCGTGACAGAAGAGTATGTCGTTGAAGTAGAGGGGGAAGAAAGCCTCTCTTCGAGCACTGCAGGGGTCATATCGGCTATTTGGTACGAAATCAGCGGAGGAATAGGACCATGGGGGACAATAAGGCCTCTGTTTGCGGTTGCTTTGGCATTGGTCCCAGGTGTTTTTCTAGGACAGCACTTCAATGGGCAGCACAGAAAAGCGCTTGACTGGTTTCTTATACAATTTCCGCTAATTCTCTCGCTAGTTCTTTGGCCTGTTCTGTACGTCTGGTCAATTGCTGATGCATGGTGGGTATCTAGCGGAATAGTCGCTTCTTCACGATCTGAGTATGATTAGAAATCCTCTGGAAGATCCAAAGGACTGAACAACCCCCCTGGTCCAGAGACCATTGAGAGCTGATTTCTAATCTGGAATTCCCATTGTCTAAGTTCTTGTAATGTGTGAATGAACTCTAGCTCGCTCTCATTGACTACATTCCGAATTAATGTGTCTAAAATATCCATTCTGTCTTGATCGACCATACCGATTAGATTGTCCAAAGGAAATGTGTGAATTCCTGAGTCATCCTTTGCTTCAATATCAGGTGCTTTAAGGGGGATTGGAGAAAGGATGCTATCCGGGATTTTTTCTCCTGTGGAATTTGCAGCTTCACGGAGAGAGTCCGATACTATCCTGATAAACTTGGACACTACTAAGGCAACCTCAATTACCGGCATACTGAGTTGTCCAGTTAGGTGTACCATGTTTTCCCTAAGAAAGAGGAGTTTCTCATTTGTCTCCGCGTGTGGTTTGGGGATGCTCCGCGATTCGTCCTCCATGGCTTTGACAGGCGGAGGTGACAAATGAAATGATTGAGCTCATGTTGTCCTATCGTCGTACCTGATGGGCGATCCACTGTTGCCCCTCACCCCATCAAGAAGGTCATCGTTAATTTCGAAGAAATCGTTTAGCCAATCCCCATCTGTATCCCACTTTGTAGGATCAGTGCCATCGGCAATCAAATCTCCGTCTATGTCTAGAATCCACCAACCGAAGGCGTACTCCCCTAGACCTTGATTGGGAATGTGGAATTGGTCGCCAGCAACTCGATTGTATTCATCTGTCCATCCCCCATTAAGATGGATAACGTCATTGCTTGAATTCACTCCCTGGTAACTAAGGTCATTATCATCTACCACCAAGGCGAACAAGGTGTCTTGGTCGTTTATCTTGTTTATTTTGAGGTAGTTAGAGAGAATCGAATTAGTCCCAGAACAAGTTCCCAATAGAGTCTCTCTAAGTTGCCACCACTCCTCCACATCAAAACCTGAGCAATCATAAAGAGATGCTGCCCTAACATTTGAGGGTGAAGAAAGAGTTGTATTGACTACGGCATAGTATTCCTGAAAGTTATTGTAAGGGATGTATTCACATTCGGTTGCAGAGCAATCCCATTCTCCATCATTATCCGCATCTAGTATCGCATCATTTGGGTCTGTAGGGTCATGAGTAAACCAAGTCCAATCAAGTAATGGCCTAGTGATGATTCCATCGGAGAAATCAATAGGTTTCCAATTTCCAGGAGTTACCTCGAACCATTGTACTTGGATCTTGAGATAAGAGGACCAATTATCATTGGTTTCGTTCCAACCTCTGTAAAATTCATAAAAATCTGGCATCATATCGCCATCAGTATCATTATCCAATGGGTTTGTCCCGTATTTGAACAGCTCTCTCCCGTCTGTAAGGCTCATATCTTGCAAATATTCCACAACTACTCCCGATTGGAAAACTGGAGTCATTACAATTGAGTCCGAGTCTGAATCTGACTCTAGTGGGAGTGTGCCGTTTTCAAATTCCATGATGTTGGTGAAGTAAAGGGAGCTTGCCCCGTTGGTTATCTGCTGGTTTTCTGAATAACTATTAAATTGCCTGTTCTCCCATTCTCCTTGTATAGCAGGGGTGTCGAGTATATCCCTATCTAACCATCCATCGCCATCTGGATCATAGTTGATATCAAGAGGATTAACAGGATTTAGAGACCATCTATACGAATTGACGGGCAAAATTTCGCCATAAACAGAGAAGCAGTATTCCCATCCATCGGGCATCCCATCCCTGTCCGAATCATCATCGGTTGGATCACTAATTCCGATTAATGACTTGTTGAAGTTATCCGGGTCGAATTGGTTCACTAAACCTACCTTGTCAGAAGACTCTGGACTTTTGGTGGAGAATATTTGGTAAAGTTGCCGCCAAGCTTCTTCCTCATTTGAGCCAATCTCTTCCATTTGAGCATTAACTGCATCTTGGCCATATGAAACCGGTTCTGTACCATTCGGAAAATTACCTATCTCCAATCTCTTTCCAAACCATTTTGAGTCGTATTCTGCCAAATTATCGAAAGACTCTGAGTCACTTATTTCCCCGTCTCCGTTGCAATCGAATGAATCCTCGTCAGAGTCGACATCTACATCAGTGTCCGATAGAGGATTCATGGTCCAGCTGTTTTCTTCTAGGTTCCATTCAGAAAACCAGTATTCGTACCCATCACTCATACCGTCTCTATCAGTATCTGGATTATTAGGGTCGGTGATTCCAAAAATTGCTTGTAGCATAGGCTTGGGAGGGAATCCTGATTTCCATTCTAAATATTGGTCCATGGCGATTTCAGCCCTTCCCTCTTTACTAAACAAAATTCTGTAAATTCTATTTTCAAATGCTATTTGATTAATTTGTCTGGATTCGTCACCGAAAGTTGGTGCACCAAAGGGAAAGGATTCCCCATTAATTGGAAGATTTGATGTCAGATTCAGCTCTGTAATGTCCCTTATTCCATCTCCATCTGAGTCATAAATCCCATCATTTGGAACTAGGGGGTTCATTGTCCAAACCCCATCAGTGGAATTCCATGCTGTGAAAATTAGCTCGACCCCATCCAATAATCCATCGCCATCAGTATCCGGATTATTTGGATCTCCGGAATTACCAGTAATTTCAAATTGCTCTGGCGACACAAAGTGTCCAAAGGACAAAGCGGATTCTGCCCCTATCCATGGAGTCTCAATAAGTGCCCCTGCGGCTGCCGTCAAGTAGAATTGTGGAGATGATATGGTAGGATCGGTCTCGCTGGAAGAGCTGTCTATTGCATTATATTCGGCCCAATTTGACATCCCATCAAGATCTGGATCACCCAAGCCATCTCCCCCATTTACTGGATTAAGCGTCCAATCTGCATCGAATAGATTCCATCTTGAGTGGAATACCTCCCAACCATCAGGCATACCATCATTATCAGAGTCAGTATTGAGTGGGTCCGCGGATCCAATGTCTTCTGTTGGGAGGCCTTCCCATAGTGATAGATAGTTAGCTCCGGTCATAGTTCCGAATGGATTTTGTGCGAGCCCTTCCCAAGAATTGTGTGCCAGCATAGTTGTCATGTTTTGTGGGTAATTCTGACCAGTGAAGGTTGAGTTGGTTAGGATTATCTCAGACTTTATATGATACTCCAGCCAATTTACGAAAGATTCTTCCAATTCTAGTACACCGTTCCTATTGAAGTCGAAACCATCTCCATCAGGGTTGTTCAATGAGTCTGAGCCGTTCATCGGATTTATTCCCGAGTTTGATGCAGGCCAATTACAGGAATATCTTGCCTCCCATCCATCGGGCAAAGAGTCCGAATCGGAGTCCTTATTGTTTGGATCTGTAGCTGTCCAATTTTCTATGTATCTTGGAGATTCCCCATGCGATTTGATACCACTCGAAATCGAGTCTTCTCGAAGCCGTTCCCATTCGTATTCACATATGTTAGAAAGTCCATCCCCGTCTGCATCTTCCGTAGCATCGTTTGGGTCGTTTGGATCTAGAGTCCACTCATTTCCACCAGTGTATACATCACCAACCCATCTTCTGTGTTTGATCTCCCACCCATCGGGCATTCCGTCCCCATCAGTATCTGGATTTGTAGGGTCTGTAGAACGGTCTGAACCGCCACTGGAACCACTGCCAAGCCAGCCTCCCATGTGAACATCCTCCGCTGATTGACCAATTTCAGAACTGCAGACATATTCATCGTTAAGATAATGACAATCGAAATTTGAAGGTTCTATGAACCAACCCCAGTATTCCTCTCCATCAGACAAACCATCCCCGTCAGTATCAGAAACCCTTGGATCGGTTCCATTCAAGCCCAGAAATGAGGACCCAGAAAACCTGTATTCGTCTAGATTACTCCAAAGACGATCGAAACCGAATGCACCTGAATTACCAATTGAAACACCATCATCATCTGCGTCTCTTGAAGCGTCAAATGGATCTGTTGGGTCCAAACCATAAGCAAATTCCCAACCATCGGGCATCCCATCCAAATCAGAGTCATGGGAATGGGGGTCCATGGGAGCAATATTCATGAAACGGCCTGGAGAAATACCAGCGAAAACCCACTCCTCTCCGTTCCTCTCAAGTTTTGCCAGAGATGTGACGAGTCCGGGCATTGTTGTTTGATTTCTATCTGGTCCGAGAATCCCATCCGCGCCTCCCTCCAAGCACCAAGTACCGTTCTGAGAGCCGATGACTATCATACCCTCTTGTGGCAATATGGAGTGAATTTCATTTTCACCAGAAACTAGACCTTCCATGTTTAGCATCCTTTCATTGTTGAAGGACTCCTTAGGCTGAGAAATGATTAGGTCCATGATTACTTGATGTAAGCCACCCCCAGTTCCCAACCAAACAACATCGGAACCTTGATTTGTTTCCTCGACGAATATTGTGTTCACCATAGAGGTCTTCCTGGAATCTAGAATATTCTCAGTCACATAATCCTCGGCAGTTATCCTATCGAAAATCCACCAAGGTCTTGATGAGTCTTCTTGTCCGTCAGTAGTATTCCACCCAATTAGTCCAATATCAGTCCCTATCAATAACAATGGAGTCCTTCCCAATACAGTAGCATGACCTGCAGATAGTACAGTTGCATTTGACTCATGGAGCATTGACGAGAGGGTTTCGAGGAATGTTATCTCGGAATTTTCTAAAGAGGTGTCTTGAGCTAATCGTGACCTCCAAACATTCTCACCGCCCATAAATAGAAAGTCGATTTGAGATGATTCCGAATTTAGTGGCATAATAACATTAATACTACCGATTTCTCTTGTTTCCATAGCTTCCATTAATGGTAGTCCGTTCTCCAAGGGTATCGTGTGAATCCCAACATTAGTGGCCACAACTAAAGTATCAGAATCTCCAATTTCGTGATAAATCATTGAGTTTAATTCAATACCTGGCGAGAAATAAAAATCCGAAGTATAGCCTCTAAATGGATCAATGGCCGTAATTCCATATTTTGTCCCAACCAAGAGCCTCTCCCTAGCTTGGTCTGGCACTATTGAGTGAACCGCAGGATCCCCTAAACTGACGGCCGTAGAATGATCGAAAATCAATTGCTCGCTCTGGGAGTAGAGCTTCGTGCCCCTTAGTCCCGGTGTTACATGACTAGAATCATCAAAGTCAACAAGATATTCTTCGAAGTTACTGAACGACTCCCCCCATTGTGACGTGCCAGTAGTGACGTCTTGGGTAATGATTCCGTCCCTATTTTGGTCCCAACCGTCTAAGTCGCTATCTAGTATCGCATCGCTCGCATTTAATGGATCAAGGCCATGGTGGGATTCCCACCCGTCAGGAATGCCATCCCCCAGTATTTCTAACTGTGAGGGTTGTATTTCATCCCAATAAAAGTAATCAGAGTCGCTGAACCGGGGATCAGTGCCCATCCAGCCAGATTCTCCTGTGGGCCTCTCATAGAGGGTCTGACAGGAGTTTTCCTCCAATCCCTGAATTGTCCCCCAACACCATAGGCCATCCCTTTCAGTTATCCAATCATCGGGAATTCCAAACTGATATTCCTCGGTGTTAGTGAACAATTCCCCTTCATCTATTGACCCATCGCCATTGAAATCAAAACCATCCCCGCACCCCCAGCTAAAGTCTGCTTCGCACCTATCGAAATCTGCCATTTTGTCGCTTGGATCGAGTGGGTCAAAATATCTGCATTCCCAAAAATTATTCGGGTTTAGTGGATCATTTGGGTCGCTCTTGTAAAGTCCACCCTCGGTGCACATATACACCTCATATCCATCGGGAATACCGTCTCCATCTGTATCAGAAACTCTTGGATCTAGATATTCCCTAAGTCCCGATGCAGTGTCTTCAGGTGGTTTCCCAGTCAAGCCATCTCTGTTCTCGAAGCAGTTATCGAGAGTATAAGGCCAGCAATATTCTTGGAGAGCGGTTAATCCATCTTTGTCATTATCGGTGGAATTATCCGTAGAATCGGATGGATTGAGGCCTTTTATCGATGCCTCGTAATTTTCTGATTCTACAGTGAAATCCTCTCCAAAAATAACTTCGTAAATGTCTGGAATTAAATCGCCATCCTGATCAGTAACAGGCGATTCTGTTCCTTCGGCCAAATTTGGATCAGTTGATGAAACTGGTGACTGTGGTCTTGTTTGTGAGATGAATGCCAGACTAGAGAGTATCAACAGGGATATCAGTAATGCTGTTTGTTTGCGACGCATTCGCCCACCCGGTATATTTTTGTGGCAATATTGGATTTATCATGCTGATGGAGCGTAGTTCGTACAAGAATTTGTTACCAGGTCTGACATACTACGTGGGACTGAAAATTTACCTTTGCCCGGTGGAGACTATGGATTTGTTCAAAGGCCGTTGTTGGGCTGACTGGATTATGGGGTTGGGAATTACTCATTTAGGATCTGGTAGCAGGGGAAATGCCACTCTGATCAGCACTGAGAATTGCAATGTCCTGGTGGATTGTGGGTTCAGTCTAAAGCAGACGGAGAATCGATTGGCGATAGCAGATGTTGATCCTAACTCTATCGATGCAGTTGTTGTGACGCACCATCATAAAGACCATTCGGGCTCGGCTTTGAGGGCATCGAAAAAATGGGGGGCTTCGCTACATTGCAATTTGGGGACAGCTATCAGGATGGGTTGGAGACCCATCGAGGAGTGCACTACTTTCGGCAATTTGGAACGGCTTGATTTTCCAGGTGGCATGAGTATGCTTACGATCCCAGTCCCCCATGATGACTCCGATAATGTAGGAATAATTGCGAGTGACGGAAGAGGTAGCAGGGCAGGAATAGTGACTGATTTGGGTGAAGCCACAAGAGATCTTGTCAAACAATTGTCGGGTTGCAATCATATTTCGATAGAGGCAAATTACGATCATTCGAGACTGCTGCGCGGACCTTATCCTGACTCACTAAAGAGAAGAATTTCCGGCAGAGGGGGTCATCTTTCTAATTTCCAAACAGGTCAAATTCTACAGGAGGTAAGCAACAAGAATCTTCAGAGCGTGGTGCTCTGTCATCTTTCTGAAAGTAATAACGCCCCCCATATTGCAGAAAGTGAAGTTCTTCTTGCCATGGGGGATGAATTTGAAGGGAGCGTGTCAATTTCCAAACAGAAAGGCCCTGAGTTCACCCATTGGGCTGGTGTTGAAGAGCCTAGCAAATTGGCCATCGTGTAATTACTTACCCATTACCGCCCTGTGAACAGAATTTTGAACTTCCCTCATCCGGCCTACGGCACCTAGATCCCTGAATAAGGATAGAGACCTCTGGAGATAGCTCATCCTTTGGGAACGATCTGTTTCAATTTCTCCAAGTCTTGCTAGTAGCTCACCTTGTAACATCCTATAATCGTTGGACTCGGCTACTGCTAACCCATTCAAGTAGTGTTCTGCGGCCTCTTCCTTTCTACCAGCATCAATTAGGACCTGCCCTAGGAGCATTTCAACCTCCACTGCACTTTTCGGATCATTTTGATCAGAAAGGGTTTCTAATGCTCCGGAGTAATGTAGCAATGCCAAATCGTTGTCAGATATCTTAGCATAATATCTCCCTAGAACTGCTCTTGATCTGGCATGCAGGAAATCTTGTCCGGAGTCTTTTGTGTCCTCGTAAGCGAAAAGTGCGTGCTCTCTGGCCCTATCATATTCTCCCATCTCAATGAAAGCTGACGCGAGACCGATTCTTTCCTCATTAAGCTCTGGATCCTTTTCCTTTTCGAGCAGATCTTCCACATTGCCGTATACCTCTAGCGCTCTCCTCAAGTCCTTTCTCCTACGGAATATGCTACCCATATTGTTGTAACTTTTGGCAGCTCCTAATGCGTCTCTAATGTCGACTTGTATTTTGAGAGCGTTTCTATGCAGTTCCAAAGCATCATCCATTGCTCCACGCTTAACTGCTATATCCGCTCTTGCAGATAGAAGACGTGCGAGCTCTCTGCTTGGTTCGGATCCTTCAACCCTTTTTGTTGCGGCATCATATTCTATCTCTGCCTCATCCCACCTTCCTTGGATAGTTAGTATATCGCCTCTGAGCTCTCTAATTAAACCCCAGCTTTTTGGGTCGAAATCATCACTTTCAAGTGAATTTAGTATTGAGAGTAATTCCGTATGACCGGAGCTAATTAGTCCACGTCCCTCGGTGAGTAATACTTCTGCAAGGCCATCTTCGTCTCCGGTATGCCTGAGGTGATGAATAAATTCAATCCTATCAGTTGCGCTATTTTTCCGGTTTCGGTACCAATTGACAGCTGATGAGTGAAGATCCGTTTTCATCACCTCATCCATCGACCTCATAAGAAATTCTCTGACCAAATCGTGAACGTCATAATTTTCTGAATCTGATTGACGGGCTAACCCTTTCTCGACTAGGTCATCAAGAAGGTCAATTCCATCTTCAACTTGATGTATTGCCTGAATGGGGATGGGCTCACGGAAAACTGCAATCGCTCCAAGTAGTCTCTTTTCTGATCCCGAGAGTCTGCTAAAAATCTCTTTTTCAACGAACGCTTCGAGTGTAGCGTGGAAAGTTTCGGCAACATTTCCCCTATTTATTAATTCGAGTATCAATGGATGACCTCGAGAAAGTGAGTAAATATGAGTAAACTGATCGGAATTCATTTTTGGCATAGCTGTTAAAATTTGCTTGCTTGATTCTTCATCTAATCCCTGTAGCGGCATAACAAGTGTAACTATGTTGCCTGACTGGTCGGATTCGGGGACGACCATTCTGAATGATCTGGAAAACATTACCAGTCCAACCTCTTTGAGTTTGTGTATTCTCAAGGTTAGCTCTTTTAGGATAGAATAAAGAGTATCATCGCCAACTTTGTGTAAATCATCGATAACGATTAGAGATGGTGAATCTGAAAGGCCATCTTCAATCAAATTCACTGCCATGCTAGTTTTTGGAACGGCTGTGGAGGCCAGATAATCAGATAGGTCGTTCTGTCCAATAGAAGATAGCCATTCAGCGCATGCCTCCAAGAATGCTCGTGATCCCTCCCAGTCTTGACACCTGTGATAGAGTAAGTTTCTTCTGTGAGTGAACCTGTCGAGAATTTTGGTTGATAGCGAGGTTTTTCCAATTCCTGCAATTCCTGGTACGAGAATTGATGCAGATTTTGCTTCCAGCAGGTTGGCCATGACTTGGAGTTCTTCTTCCCTACCGTAGAATCTCCTAGTCCTTGGCAGGTCGTTCAAGTAAGAGACAAGTTGCTTCTCGATGTGTTTGGAGAGGTCTCGCTCGACGAGTTCCGAAGTTAGTCCGGAGAGATCAATGGTACCGGAATCATCCATGTATCTCAACATGTCAACGTGCCGCAATGGTAATTCGACTCGCTCCAATGCTTCTGCTAGGGAACAATTCTCTGATCGGCCATCTGGATGCACAACTCGAACTGTAGCCTCTGAGACTTTATCCCATATCTCATCAGCTACCTTTACACCATCATCCGTAAGGAAATATGCCTTTCTTTTTCTGGATACCCCGGTAACGTGGACCTGTCTTTCAATAAGGTGGCCCGCTTCCTTCATCCCAGATATTGCACGTGGGACATTTGATCTGGCTATAGAAACTGCATTGGCTATCCCCATTTGGGATAAAGCGAAAGGAACTTCCACCTTTTCACTGTGGTCGACAAAGTCGCTTAGGTGCAGGAATATCCTCTCTTGGACACCTGGTCTGGAGGTCGCGACGCTTGCCATACTTGAATTACCGTCACCCACACTTCAATAATGTTAGTAGGAAGTGGTTGGACAATTATTCGGTGAAATCAGGATCCGGGACCCATTTTTCTGATTCACTATCCCATAGCCACCCCGGATGGTCTTCGTACTTTTCCAAATTGGGTGTGCTCCTTGGCTCGGCACCGTTTTCTTCGGGAATTTGTGCCGGGGTTTTCCTGTAGTCCGATTCGTCCTCAATCTCAATACCGATGAAACCTCCAAAGTAAGCCAGTGACAATAGAGCGACTAATCCAGATAATGCTATGACAAGTGTAACCATTAATCCTGATGAGCTCCCAGTTTGCTCTCCTTTGGAAATCGGAGAGGCTTCTGTAGTCTGACCTCCATAGGTGAATTCGGGGGTTGATGAGACTTCATCAAGTCTAGAAGCGGGTATCTGTAATTCCCAAGTTCCGTTTTCAGATACCAATGCTGTAGCGACTGGTATGCCATCTATTGATACTGACACCTGCTTTCCAGGCAACCCTATTCCAGTGTATACTGCTACTTCTTCGCCATCAAACCATGACTTGTCAGGTTCTTGAATTGAGAATTGTAGTGGGACTACTCTGAAGGATACGGGATCTGAATTAGCCCTAGAATCCCAAGAATCCGTAGCTATGAAGATGACGTCATGCAAGCTCCAAGCCTCCATATTGTCATCATAAAATTGCATGTCTGCAGGATCATACCGTGCGATACCATCGCTTCCAATTCCTATAACGAGTGGATATCTATCATCATCGTCTAAGGAAGTGTCATTGTAGACGGAGAAAAATTGGATATCCGAATTACCATCCAAATCAGAAAAATATTGTCTAAGGTCGATCTCTGCTGTGGTGCATTTGTCAATAGAGTTGGATTCAAGATCGCAATACAATGTAATCTCTGTCGCCCATCCTGACGAGTCGAATGTAGGTTGGTTGTTTCCAGCATTCTTCGGGTTATCGATAATTATTGTAACTTCTGACCAGCCACTGTAATCCGTACCATCATACGACCTGAACCTAAGTAAATACTCACCATCATGTCGAAGTTGGCTAAGGAAGCCTGTATCCAGTTTCAATTCCCATTCGCCTTCCTGGGAGAACTCGGTTACACTTGTATCGAATACCATAACGAAATCATTTGATATGTCCTCGATCTCTATATCTACTCTGGTAATCTGGCCATCGAAATCCCTTGCAACCCCTTGTAGAATTGCCTCAGATGATGATGAGATCCTAGTCCCGGTAATTGGTTGATTCACACTTACAGTGGGCAGGCTATTCCGATTATCTATTGTCAGAGCTAGAGTGACTGACTGGCACTCATCCAATTCATCATTACAAAAATCGGAATCGGAAGCCCAAATCTCAAATTCATACATCATTATCTCTTGTACGATTGGGAAATCCCAAGTGTAATTCCAAGTACCATCCTCGCTAGCAGAGACCTTAGTTGTGTAGGAATCGTATGGACCTTCTACCCTAATGTGAATTAATCCGATATCTTTGTTGCACTCATTGGGGCATCCATAGGGATCCTGAGCATAACCTTCGAAGAATACCTTGCCGTCATCATGTGATGAAAATGTACTCGGCGTATTCACGACTAATGTTGGTGGTTGAGTGTTTAGTTTGATTGTCCTTGATACTACAGGACTGTAATCTATGCCGTCAAAAGATCTGAACTCAAAGGTATAGTCCCCTTCTCCTGCGAGAGCGCTTAGATCTATTTCGTAATACCAAGAGCTGAATGGACGATTAAACCTTGTGACCTCGCCTTGGTTTGCTCCACTCGTGTCTATTGCTTCTCCAGCATTCTCCCATGAGCTTGTGAAAGGATTTTTCACCTGAACCGAGTGAACGTATCCGCCTTGGTCCCACTGTGCAAGTTCGTCTGAAGGATAGCTGTTGGCTAATTGTCCGTCATGGGCGCTACCAGTTATATTCACGATCCTTCTGAAAGAATGCCCGTCGTTTTGAGTGACCATAACCGTGGGCCCGGAATTCTCCAATTGCGCGGTTTCTTCCAGTGATGCTTCCTGAAGCGTAAACTCACCGGAGAAATATCCGTATCCAAACTTGTAAGCCGTGTACCTGTAGAGTGACATTTCTCTGGAGTCATTAGAGTAATCGCAGCTTGGATCATTTGTGTCAACTACCAAGTCGCCATCATTATCTATTCCATCCGAGCAAGAATCTTCGTACTCATCATCCGCAAATCCATCAGGGTTATCTCCGCCCCCCAAACCTCGGAAATCCAGATGGAAGTTTGATGGAAGGGCCACCCAAGGTGTGAAACCATCTCCTGCAGTGTTGATTCTGTAGAGATCGTTTCCAAGTGCGTCCTCAACTATTACCAAAGCGTCACTGACCTTTTCCCCGTTAATGAGTGTCTGAAACCTGACTAGCTCGGCTCTACTTACCTGTACGGCAAAATGAGTTGGTTGAGATGCGATTTTAACTTTGGATAAGTCAAGGTTTGTTAAATCAGCGAAGGTAAAGACAGTTGAATTGTTGTCCATGCTAACTCCGAGGGGGAAATTCCTTGGAGTCATATTCATGCAGGTACTGCATTCCTTCACAGGAGTTGGGATAATTTTTCCTTGGAATCCGTTTTCCGGCCATGCCTCTTGATCCGGCCAAGAAAGGCGAACGGGAAACTCGCCAGTAGGGGGAGAAGGGATGTATTCAGATTGAGATGTGACCGAGCTCTTCGTGATGTTGTAGGTTGATTCTACTTGATTCCAGTCATTTTCTGAGAAGTACGCCAATGACCCATATTGGTCATTGTTTGCATACCCGCTATCGTAGTTTTTGATAACTGCCCCGGTTTTTGCTACATCGAATGAATTCCTTTGGATGTCGAGTAAGGATCCTACTGCTCGTATGCCGTCAGCTTCACCTGTAGATGTTATTGTATTGTCGTACATTGTCACTCCGGTAACATAGGCATGAATTACCGGACAAGGGAATTGACCATCCCAATTTACGTCGCTAGAACAAGTAGCGGCACCGGCGTATGAGATGGTGTTGTTGGCTAGTAGAACTCTTGAGGCGGATCTTATGCCCCCTCCCCAATACTGTCCAGCGGCAACCGGGGAAAAGCTAGTGTCAAAAATAGTATTGTTCTCGGCAATTACGTCATAAGTTCCACCGAGTTGTAATCCAAAGAAACCGTTAATTGGTCCTATGTCGTTATTGTGGATATGAGCCTCACTATTGTATACAACAATACCAGATGCACTTGCGGCACCCTCGATGTCGTTGTTTGTTAAAGTGAACAATGATGATCCGGCCCCATATACCCCATTGCCTTCAATGGTGGTGATATCGTTGTCCGATATCTCAAATCCAAATGATGTAGACCCGACTGCCTTCTTCCCCCATAGGTCAATTCCATTGCAATTTACATTCAATACGGAATTTGACACAGTTCCTGCTGAAGTTCTGAGGTATAATCCGTAATCTCCCGTAATTTCGGCATTGTCGATCTCAATGAATGAGTCTTCCGCCCAGATAGCGGACCTACCTCCTGCGTTCTGTTGGCAACCATTGTTTGTTGCCGTTAGGCTGATATCTGAAATCTGGAATGGGCTGACAGATGATCCTGATGAATAAATCTGGAGCGCGGATCCGACTCTCCCGCCATCTTCCCCCACTCCTACGGCGAAATCACCGCCATTGAATATGGGTTGAGCTAGGTTCGTAGTCATGACGCTGGATGTATTTATTTGGCTGAATGATAGCTCGGTAAGGGTGGGGCTAGCACCATCTAGAACCAAGGCTGCATAGCGAAACTCCCCTACACTTTGGATGTAGTACGGCATACCCCATGCTCCTTGAAATGAAACATGCCTAAGTTGTGTCTGTGAAAGGTCTATTGAGCTTCTCATGAGAACTCCTTCGTTACAAGAGGGATCCTCGATGAAGATTTCTTGATTGCCATTGCTCATTCCATAGCACTCACCTCTGGCGCTTCCGTTTGACGGGGCCTCCCAGATGAGTGTAATTTCCATAGCCGGATTTGCGTCGGAAGGCGCCCCGCAAGACAATGCACCGGCACAGAGGCTACCCCTAACGTCTAAATGTGTGCCATTCTGGAAAATTACTGTTGCTCCTGGATTTATTATTAGTTTAGCGCCTGGCGCTACTGTTACGTCTCCAGAGACCTGATGTATCCCCATCCAAGTCTCAGTCCCAGTTATCGTGCCTTGGGATGTTTCGTTAGAGGCCATTGCAGTCCCTGCAGGAAGTGCCATTGTGAGTATAATGCTCATCAAAAACAACCCAGTCAATGAAATTGAACTGGCCTTGCCATCTGCCGCCATATACCTTGGGCGTCATGAGGCCAATTTAACCATAGGGTATCGATGGAACCGATAGAAGTCAACGAGTATTACCAAGTTATTTGGCGGGACTAAGTCCCCAACTCAACGGCTAGTTGTTTTGACCACTCGGAGGCGTCGAGAAGGCCATAACCAGACTTGGGGTTGTGCGTCGAGTCTTGATTGGGAGCAGGTTTGGCGGATTTAGCTAGAGCTACCTTAACTAAATTCATACCATCCTGGCTTATTTTACCGTCATCACCTGAAAGGTCTTCGCCGTGTATGGATAAAATCAGGGCTAGAGCACCCGTTACGATTACTGTGGAGTCGCTAGTTCCAGTTGAGTAAGCATAAGGAGGTTCTGAGTCGTGCGAGGAACAAGACCAAAGCAATACGCCAGGGGCAATAATCTCTGGTTTCTGATCGGGGAAGGACCTGGCTTCACCTGTGTGAGGGTCTATTTCGGAGCCCGATGCGCTGTCTGCCCATGGAGCGCCACTCTTGTCGTGCGCCCCTACAGCTATGACTCCAGACAAGCTAGCTGGAGATGACACGTCAGAGTCATTCGAATCAATGTCCAAATTACCTGCTGCTGCTACAACGAAAATGCCATTTTCAAGGGCCTCATTTACTGCTATTACCGTTTCTGAGGAGGTAGACATCTCAGAGCCCTGTGCACTCCCCAAGCTAAGGGAAATTATATCCGCATCCTGGGAGATTCTACACCATCGAATAGCCTGAGAGACCATTCTTTCATTCGCCGATTTGCCATCTGGTCCCAGCCCTATAGCCACTGAAAGAGATACCCCTGGGGCTGCTCCAAGGAAGTTACCATCTGCAACTAGGAGCCCGGACATTAGAGTACCATGGCTGTCATATCCAATATCCTTTACTTCTTCATTATCCGTTTGGTAGAAATCTCTGAATCCCACTAGGTTAATTTTTGATAAATCGGGATGATTGGAATCTATGCCCGTATCGACAATACAGACCTTGACTCCCTCTCCAAGCGTACCAGAGGACTGAAGATCACGTATTCCTGTATCCTCATATGCCCATTCTGAATCGGGCAATACCTCCTGTAATAGAGGGGCGATTGAAGGGTAAAAAAGTATGAATGCAGTAATGACAGCGGAGAAGCCAAGGGCACCCCAAGGCCAAAGGAACCTCACAATAGGTCCAACGGGCCACCTGAGCTCTCTTGCTTCTTGGTCCGAGATTCCATATGCCTTTCCAGGGTAGCCAGGAGCATCGCTATCAACTGCAGTTAGCAGACTAGGATCTTCCGGCTCTGGCATCAACTCAAGGTGATTGAAATCTCTCATGTATCCAAATGTCCGCTTGCAGTAGGAGTATTAGAAGGCGAGTATCAGAAAGGAGCACTAACTCTTCTTCCTGGCCTTCTAGTGAAGTAAACTAATGCGGAGATCAACAGGATTATGAATACGTATGCCATATATTTTAGATTCTCATTTTCCTCTGAACCTGTCCATAGTTGCGCTTCGATAACACATGATGGCTTGCCTACCGAATTAGAGCTGTCGCAAGATTGAGCCTTCTCGCTCAAATCCTCACCTGTAATCTCGAAAACGATGTAGTACTTCTGTGCCGAATCGAATTGTGTGAAATCCATATCGAAGTAGAATGTCGATTCGTCCATAGAAGAGACAGTGCCTGTTGCAGTACTGGTTATGTTGAGTCTCTGATCATCTTCGCATGTAATTTCTGAACACAACGTCGCTGTGATCGTGACCTCATCTGCTAACACGTTTCCAGAGTTTGATACGTTCAGTGAATATCTCTCAATTTCCCCAAAGGTTGGGAACCTATTCCCAAGGAGTGTAGCAGAATCACCAACAACGGATAGCTTAGGGGAGTCCAATTTTAGTCTATTTTGGAATGTGTATGAATTATTTGAGCTATCAGTCACTAGGATGTCTATCGTCTCTTCATAATCAGAGGCTAGATTGCCTGTAAATGTTGGAATTAAGGTGAAGGTAGCAAGACCGTCAGAGAAAGGGGAAACTGGTTGCATCATTGGTCCAGCGACGTCCCAATTGTTGGATTCTTCGAACTCGAATGTGAATGTCTCGTCAGAGTTTCCTGAGTTCCTGAAGGGGATTTCGATGGATATCGTTTGCTCATTAGGTGGGAAGTAGGTGATTTCATCATACTCGTCGGTAATTTCCATCCTGAATCCTGGTGACTTAGGGACATCAACAATTAGCTCCATCTCCATTGTATATCCTTGCTGGGTAGAGAACTTTAGCAGGACTCTGTGACCTCCAGTGAAGTGGTGGGCCTCCCCGACTTTGGCTGGTGTTACCCTAACATTCAGTTCCTCCGATATGTCTGAATTGTTCAAGCCCATCTCAAAGGTAATAGAGTCTAGCCAATCTCCGGAGGAAGTAGAATTCTCGAACTTTACATCCCAAAGGGTACCATCGGCACCGGGTACGGTTCCAACTACTGAGTACTGGTCTAGCGAGTTGTGCCCCTCATAGGTGACAGTTATGCTGAATTCAGCATTGGTGTAATCGCATCCCGAGGGAGAATTGTCTCCACCGGCATAGATGTTTACTTCATCAATCGAATCTAGATCACCATCATTGTCATCGTCATTGTCTTCATTGTCACCAATGCCATCTCCATCCAAGTCTCTCCACTCTGAGGAGTCATCCGGGAATACGTCTTCGCCGTCTATGTATCCATCCCCATCGCTGTCATTTGTGCACGATTGGTCAACTTCACTGACAGTTTTCCTCGATTCACCGACGGTAGTTGCAGAGATATCTTGGTTAGACTCTCGCTCAACATTCAGAGTCTTTAGAGGTGAGTCCTGACCTGCTCTTATCGCAATTCCTTGGCCACCGGAGTAAGATACGTTCCTGTTGCCTTCTGAAATCTCGAATTCGCTCGATACCTGAATAGTACTTGGGGTTATTAGAATGGATATTGTACCATCATCGTCTAATGTTTCGGACCATGATGTTGCCCCAATCTCAAATTTCAAGTCGTAGTCAGATACCTCCGAGAGATCACGCACCCCTCCTTCAAAGTCCAGCCATCGAGTGTTGAGGTTGAGAATGCCCCCGATTGTCAATTCCGAATCCAGCGAACCCCCATCAACCCCTACTTCCATAGATTTGATTGACACAAGACCTTGACAATTTTGATTTTGGGTATCTAACGATGCGTAGATCACCCAATCCCCCGGTTGAACAGATGCTGACCATTCTCCAGTCCATCCACTTGGGCCCGATACCTTGGTGGCTGTTACACGTTCTCGAGATATTCCGTGAGATGGTATCATTACTAGATCCCAATCCTCGTTGGATATACATGAGTTATCTGGATACGAGACAATTCCTGAGACTTCTACCTCTCCCGCTGCTATTTCTATGTCTTCAGACATAGATTCTAACCCAAGACCTATGCTTAATTCCACATTTTCGAATCCATCCTTCGTGACCTCGACGTCCCAAGAGGTTTGAGCGGGAAGGTAAACTGACCATGCCCCGTTCTCTCCGGAGAATATTTCGTATGTGTCTAGTTCCAATTCTGGGATGTTTGGAGAGATAGTTAATGAAGCGTTAGATAGACCTTCAAAGAAACCGGGAGAGTCGTTTTCATCGAGGTCCCAGAAAACAATCCCAGAAAGCTGAGCTAGCCTCTGTACCGTTAAGGAGACCTCATTGACTTCTCCTACCGTAATGCCAGACTCGGACAAAGATGTGTTTTCTAGAAGAAGTCGGACCCCTTCCTCTGTTTCATTCATCTCTATGTTCCAAAGCCCTGGTGTTAGTCTCATCTCTAGAGTCTGTCCGAATCCCGGGTGAGATATTGAGAATGAGCCAAGCCCCTCCTGTGAGGTCAAGGTGACTTCCATTTCTCCGAGGTCAACTCCGGAGGGTTCCGATGTTAGATTTATAGCGATATTAGCCAACTGGGAAGTCTCTAAGTCATACACCGATCCTGCAGTATTTTCAGAGACCGAGATTAATTCCCTTAGGCCCTCAAAGACTCCAGAGCTGCTTTCAAATTCGTCTACAATTAGTACCCAATCCCCTTCTTCAACATATTCTAAGACCTTACCGGACTCGTTGGTGATAAAGGTCTGGATCCAGCCGCTCTCAGAATTCTGCAACTTAACAACGTGATTACTCAACGGATCTTTGCTTTGGTTTGTCAGTGTTATGTTGACAAGCCAAAGAGGTTCGAAACCGACTGATCTTGTAATCTCCGATGGTTCCAGATAAACATCGAAGACCTTGTTTGTGTCATAGAGTGTGTCGAATAGCTCACTAGCAGATGAATTTGCCCTTTCAACGACTATTCTGTACTTGCCAGGTTCAAGTGAAACTTGTGCGGTTCCCTCGGATATCCATTCAGATCCAGCAGCATTTACGGTGACACCAAGTCCGTTGGATGTCAAAGGAACTATTTCGAACGGGAAGGTATTTGGCACTGGAGTTCCATTAGATTGGTTATTGTCACCTTGTCGATCAATAAAGAAGTCGATGGAAACAGTGCTATTGTCCTCGGGTAAAATTAGTAGCTCGACGGAGTCAGATGTAGCGTTTACCTCTATGGTTTCAGATGATGATCCCATCTCCCCAGCATCTAGGGTCAGGGACCAGTTGCCTACGGGGAGTAGTGCGTCGAACCTTCCAAGCTCATCAACCTCGGACCGCCAAACTGCTTGGGTAAATCCATCTAGGTTGTTTGCTAAGGCAAAAACAGGGACCCAACCTGGGAATCCTTGATTGTAGGTATTTCCTTCCCTGTTTAGGCTCGCTGCACCCATAACCATCATTGCAGGCCTAAGGTCTATCGAGATGTCAGGCATTTCTTCACTGACTTGGAATCGGGTCCCATTTGAAAGGAAGCCACCTGCACCAACTGTGCGTTCGACGGTTAGATCTATCCAGGCCCCAACAGGCAAGTTAACGCTAAAGTTTCCATTTTGATCAGTAATCGAGGTAATTGAGAACCCATCCCACTGGAAAAGCACTTCCTGGTAGGAAACCGGAAGTCCGGGAGGGGATTCCGGATTGTCTTTACCAGAGCCATCGGAGATTACGCCACTCACCGTTTGACTCTCTACAAATTCATAATCTGCTCCAGATATATCTTCGGCACCGATAGTGATTCTTTGCCAAAGTTGCTTATCACCTTCGATGGTGTAATTCAGAAGCCATTCACCTTGAGTTAGTTCTGAGTTGTAAATTCCCGTTTCTTCATCATAAATTGAAGTCACATCAGCTATCGATTGATTTACGGATCTGAAGATTAGGCTCAGATTCTCGACGATAATGCCCCCATCCCTAACCGTGAAGCTGATATCGGTTGTATCCGGGACAACCGATGGAAATGTGGAGAGCGAGTCTTCATCGGATCTGAAAATGTAGCTCTCGGATATTTCCGGGAATCCATCATCATCGACATCTACCTGTACAGAGTAAGATCCTGGGATGACTGGGCCTATTTCGAATGACCCATCATTTTCGGGCAATATTGTGCACGGTGGCCGGACTATCGCTTCACAACCCTCGATTGAGGAATCGTATGATTCATTTGACAGAAGAATTGCAATTTCGCTCGACAGTGGCTCTCCAGAGTGAAGGGATACTTCTCCCTTTATCGCACCACCGAAAATATTCACGGGCGTTTGGGAATCTGATGGATTCAATGGAATCTGGAAAGTTTGCCCTAATTCTATTTGATTTCCATCTCCAAAATCAACCGAGATTATGTAATCCCCAGGTAGAGCGTCTACAATGTGAAATGAGCCCGCACTAACCATTGGTCCGCTAAATTCACCATCTCCGGAGAATGTTCCTGTACCATTAATAGTCCCGTATTCTGAAAGCGTTAGTGAAGTATCGGTTGTGAAAGTTCCAGACCCGACAAGGGAGGCTTGTACAAGCGACCTCGTGTACTGGCTGATTCCTTGCGAAGTGAACCGGCCAGAAGCGTTCACAGTACCGTTAACGAGATACAACCCCTCACTAACTAGGCATACTTCAACTCCTAAGGGAATGTCCCCCTCTGTGCAAACTGGAATTTCTTCACCAAGGAAACCTTCTAGTGTCCCCTTCCCAGAGAATTCACCTTCTCCCGTGACACTGTGATTGTCGAATATTGTTTGCGCCTGGGTACCTGTAAACTCACTAACGGAGACCGTTCCTTGTGAAATTACTGAGCCGTTTCCTGAAAATGTGACTTCCCCTTCTCCAGTGAATCTTAGAGATTGGCCGGTGACTGACCCGTTGGAAGTCTGACTTCTATAAGGTCCTATATTTACCTCACTGGAAACTGGTGTTAGTACGACTTCGGCGGATGTGACAGGTTGACCATCAAAATCTAGCTGTCCAGACCAAGTAAGTATTCCTGAGGCCATCGAGGGTTCTACTGTAATCGATGCATCAATGACCTGTTCGCCGTTGCTGTGGCCATCAGCTCCAGAGACATTAACGATAGTGTGTTTTAGCCATGTCGAACCAAAGACATCACCAAGAATACCAGTGACTGGATTTACGTTCCTGATTTCAGGATCCTCTGTGAAGAGCTCACTCATCGCGTAGCCCATTCCAGACATAATTGTGGATCTTCCACTGTCCAAATCTGGTTCTCCGGTGAACGCTGTCACTCTGATTTTTCCAGATGGGGCTACAAATGAGAAGTCACCATTATCATCTGCTTGGGTGGTGCCAATAGGTATCCAGAAAGTCCTTGAATCTCTATCAATTACTTCGCCATTCTCATCCTCTTCTTCTTCACCGCTAAATGCATCTCTTTCTATCAAAATCCGCGCATTAGGAACTGGCCCAATCCCGTCAAGGGTCACTGTTCCCTCCAAAGTTGCACCGCTGTAGTACTTCAGAATCTTGACAAATCTGTTGGAGTCGTAAACAGTCCCACAGTATTGGTCAATCTTAATCCCAGTATCGTTAGTTTCGCAGCTTGCTCCATCGGTTGGATCATACCAATTAGAGATGACAAAGTGGTTCATCATCGCGCCCGGCAATGCCATGGCTCCCTCAAGGTAGCTACCAGGGGATCCGGATAGGGCCGAAGGAGCGATCCACGAGGATGGAGAGTCTGCCTGGCCCGATAGGCCACCGGGTGAGTCGAGCCCTAAAGTTGAGGTCCCATAGCCCACATAGGTCCTTGCGACCATAGTCTCGAAGAATTGTTCATTGTGCTGATAGTCGATATCATTTATTGCTATCATTTCATCTGCTGTAGTGGCTCCAGATGCTTGGGACCTAATGTCCTCCATGTATCTATCCGAATACTCCTGCGAGTCCATCATACCTTGATTCGTCTCATATGTCGTGGTGATGTAAGTGTCTATATCGAGTCCTGATAGGTGGGTTGGTGCGTGGAAGATCCCAGTTGTCTGGCCCCTGTGGTAGCTGGAATAATCTGCGTTGTATTTTCCTCCAAGCGGGTACAATCTGTTGTCTACTGCGAAGTACCGAATCTCGTGATTCCTAGTAGTAGTCCCCCCATCGTAGTCTGTGACTACGTAATTGTCGATTGAAGTGATTCCATCATAAATGGAGACAAGCTCATTTAATTGGAAGCCAGAGGTCAAGAATGCCCTCATCATTCCAAACTTCGCATTAGCCCTGTGCAAACCAGTCGAAACGTCATAGAAGTCATCATAGAGATCTTTAGTGTATCTATAACCCCCTAAGTCATAGTGATCAGGCTGATCCTTTATTTCATAGGAGGAAGATGAACCTCTAGCTTGATCGAACAATGACAGACCCTCTGACTCATTGGAGGTTGGCTCTCCGTACTGCTCACCTTCCTTCAAAACCAACCAAAATTCTTCTTCGATAGGTAGTCCCATATCATCCAGAATATGGCCATGAAGTAGTTCAGTTGTCCCGTATTCTGCTATAACTGACATCGATCTATCCATTACGAATTCTCTGCATCTTGGGTTGCAATCACCGTTTGAAATTATAGCAGAAAACTCAGAAACTTGATCTTCATGCATATGTGAATCGAGAACGGAACGGAATTCCTCGCTCATCTGCCCACCATTGACACTTCTGTCACCTAATGCTAAAGTTGCAATGAATAAGGAAAGCGTGTCTTCTTGACCCGCGGATAGAAGCATTGCCCCGCTATTGGGAATTCCAGACTGGAAGTTGTCTGCTACTGTAGGGTGTTGTCCAGAAGAAAGTGCTTGGAACCCATAGTCCCACCAGGAAACGAAAGCTGGCCGTTCACTGAATGGTGTTGCGTTATCTTGCTCAGATAACCATTGGTAGGCCTCATTCCAACCTTGGGAATTGAAACTGGGGCCGAATGTCCCCATATACCACAGTCCTGATTCTTGGGGATTGTATGGCTTGCTTTTTAGTAATGAAAACAGGTTGAAGAAATCGTACCTGAAAATATCTGGTGCGATTTCGTAAATAGTCTCGTCAATTTCGTAAGCTGACTGCTCCCCCCTTGGAATTCCGGAATCCACTCCGTATGTTGCATGTTGAGAGCTTATGAGCAAGATAACCATGATCATCGCCGGAACTCCAGGTCTTGCCTTTGTAGCTGGCCAGAGTGATCTGAATCGCGTTCCGGGTGTCCCGATTCCGGAATTACGCCATGCTTTTGTGAAAGAGGAAAAATTTGCGCTGCCCCATAGCATGGATATTCCGATTCCTCCAGCTACTGCGATAGGTGGAGTGGCATTGATGATGAATCTCCCAGCAGTCCATGCCATGTAAGTAGCAATTATTGTCCAGAGACCCAAAAGAGTGAGTCCTGATTTACTTTTTCTGCTACCCCTCCAGAGTAGAATGAAAGAGCAACCTATAGCGATTAATGCTACGACAGGTCCGTAAGAAGCAAACAGGACACCCCTATCTGGGGCCTGAGCCTCTCCAATTGTACCGAATATTTTGTTCTTAGAGAAGTAGAATCCTCCAGTGAATAGTATGTCCCAACCGTTGTAGAGTTCTGCTTCCTGTAGGATCCAAAGAAGCGCGAGTATTGTACCAAAGAGCACTGTTCCACCCATCACCACCAGCAACCATGGCTTGTCCCTAAACGAGCTTGAAACCCATCCTACCGCAAATGTAAATCCAATTATGTAGAACATTGGCTGCATTCCGCTTGGGGCAAACAACAGGTTCATCCCAGGCCAGGCATAGAATGCAAAGGGGATAAGGATAGATGTGAGCATCATTTGCAATGCTGCTGAAGTAAATTGTAAACTGTCTTTTCTTCCAAATATGTTGATAGCAACCTGAAACGAGTAGGCTAGGAATAAAATTCCTGGACCGTAAACGAACCCCTTCCAACCTAGTGCCATCACAGAGAACGCAATCCCTGACATTGTCGCGTTGGCCATCAACGCAGGGTTTTTCTGCCAAGTGTCTCTAATGCCCGCAAGGATGTATAGCGGATTAGTGCTTGTTTCATTGAATACCTTCCTGTTTTCCAGGTGTTCGAGAGCACGGATCCAAAAGTAAAAGGCGATTGCAAGAAACAACATCGCGAAAGAATCGTGGTCGGACATAGCGAAAGTGGACCTACTCATGTGACCCGGCATTAGAGCGATGAGCCATGCCGCAAAGATTCCCGATCTCTTAGTGTGTGCCCTGCTAGCTATTCCAGCGATGGGAAAGACGATCAGAGCTCCGTAAACTGCTGGTAGGGCCGACATTGACCACCATACGGATTCACTAACCGGCATCTCCAGTAGCCATGTTATGAAAATAGCACCTAACGCCAAAGACCATGAGAAAAGAGGTGGTCTTGGATTAATTCCTCCTGATGGGTATGCCCTGTCATGATCGTAGATTAGATGGCTCCTTTCAGCTATTACGAAATCAACGACTCTTTTCATGTACCACGGGTCTGAACCGCCCGTCATATCCCATAGTCCGGTTCCTGAAGCATTCATTGCAGGGATTACGTTCCATGCCACCCTTACAACTAGTGCAATTAAGAATGCAAATGCAATCATGACGGGATAGGAGTTATTGGACCACCAAATTCTGTATCCGCTGTTGTCCCTTCTGGGGGCAATATCCCCAAATGCCCCTCTGGAAGCGAAAAAGATAGCAAAAAAATTCATCCAGAATCCTAGGAAGAACCATGTGAATGTTCCGATGAACCCATCCTCTGAAAACAATGATGGAAGCTCGTTGCCAATCTCGTGAAGGTGACCTAATGTGTACAGGAGCCAATTTACAACCAACATAGAGCTTAGAACGTGCCATCCCTCGGATCTGAAGAAGGAAAAGATTAGGATTATCAGTGCTGAGAAAATTGCCCAAACTACTCCTAGGTGTCTACCCTCAGAATACTCTGTAAGATCGGTTAGATTACCCAACCATAGAAGTGGTATCAAGAAGCCTGCGAAAATAAGAAATGGATAGGCGACTACCTCTCTATTCTCACTGAAGTAAGGAATCCCAGAGAACAGAGTACCTCTCCCACGAGATTCGAGCGTTCCTCTAATAGAAATCATCACCAAGAACCCGAGGGAAATTGCTGCAAACCAAAAGGAGAAGAATGCGCTACCAATTGAAGCCCTTTGTAGGTCAACCAATGCGGTTGAAGTCGATTGGGCGATTCCAAGTTCTGACGCATATATCACTGCGAGCCTCATTCCAAGCACAATAGATAGAAGCACAGAGGACTCCTCCAATCTGCCGTATTCATTTAGAATAGCTGTACCTATCCCAAGGAGGAGGAATGTAGCGACAAACATGTTGCTGAAGTTTGAGTCATCAATCCAATTTGCGACCAGTGAGACGATCAGAAGACCAATGGAGAGAGATATGATTCTCAGATTGCCGGACCCAAATGGAATTTGATTGCTGGATCGGCCAGCATATGCAGGCAATAATGCGGATAATGAGATGATAACTGCTGCAGATACGTATTCTCCAGAAATTTCCCTTCCATCTAGGGAAGAAACAGCAATTAGAAGTAAAAGAAGCGAGATTGAGATAGCAATTGGGGCTGCAAAAATAGGTAATCTCTGTCCTTCTTTGGCACTCTCAATATCAGTCTCCATCCCATCCACCGGACCTAGTTTCCTTCTACCTAGCAGCGCCGCGACCCAAACGCTTGTTTTAACCGTTCGTAGAACGGTCGGAATTTACGTTCATAAAATCTACTAGTTTTTCCATCACTAAAGTCCTCCAGATCCTATGTCCTTTCTATAGTGGGAACCCTCCAGTTGAACGCCTTCAATAATCTGATATGACGCCTCTAAGGCCTCTGCTAGGCTTGGTGCTACGCCTGTGGCGGACAAGACTCGGCCCCCCGTGGAAATGAGTCGCCCATCATCACTAGTTACAGCTCCTGCAATATGGCACAAACCTAGTACTTCTCCCTCCTCAATTTTGGTGTCCCAACCACTCACATATCTTCCCGATATCACCTCTCCTGGATAGCCCTCGGATGCCAATACAACAGTTGAGGCGTGCTTATCGCTGAAATCTACTTCGACGGTCTCCAACTTTCCCAAAGCTGTCGCCATGAGAGCCTCTCCGAAATCAGATCGAATTAGGGGTATTGTCACTTGGGCTTCGGGGTCACCCAACCTAACATTGAATTCCACTACTTTGGGGGATCCGTCTTGGTTAATCATTAGTCCGACATACAAGCAGCCCCTGTAAGGCGTAGAGGAATTCCTCAAATGGTGATGCATGGGTTCAACAATTTCTTCTCTAGTTCTAGCAATTACTGACGGGCTTGCAACAGGTGCGGGCGCATAAGCACCCATTCCGCCCGTATTAGGACCTATGTCGCCGTCAAATGCTCTTTTGTGATCCTGACTGGGAGGCAGCATGACGTACCCTGACTCGTCCATAATTACCAGTATTGAAGCCTCCTCGCCCTCAAGGTACTCCTCCAAAAGCACAAATTTGTCGAGTTCAATTCCATCCTTGAGTACATTATGAGCTTCTTTTCTTGAGGATGTAACAGTAACGCCCTTTCCACCAGCTAGGACGTCTCGCTTTATCACCCAGGGAGGGTTGAATTCGTCTAGCGATTCATTGATCGAGGATTGGTTGCGGATAATTTTGAATTTGGCTGTTGGAATGCCTAATTGTTCCATTATTTTTTTTGCGTGTAGTTTTGACCCCTCTAGCATAGCTCCTTCAGAGTTGGGGCCAAAGCAAGGAATGCCTTCCCGTCTAAGCCTGTCCGAAAGACCGTCGACCAAGGGCGATTCTGGCCCCACTACCACCATTGAAACATCTAATTCTTTGGACAAGGACACAATTCCCTCAATATCTGATGCTGAGACATTGTGATTCATTGCTAAATCGATGGTTCCTGCATTTCCGGGTGTGCAATGTAGAGTAGAGACCGAATGACTTTCGGACAGACCCAAAACTATTGCATGTTCCCTGCCCCCATTGCCCACAACTAAAACTTCTAATTGATCCATGCAAAATACATCCGTCTGCTACATTCAGTAAACTTTTCCAATTCAATAGGGGACTGATTTAAGCCCTAGTTTATATCCAATTATGTTGAATGCTCGATGCATTACAGGAGTAGCCATGAGAAGGATCAGCATACCCATGATTAGTTTTGAGCTGCCTATCAGAAGAGGATCTAGGAAAAGCTGACCGAACAGGAAGGCAAAAATTGCGAAGGGGAGAGTGTCGAGTATCGGCGCTTGAGAGCTTTCATTGCCTTCCCTTTTGTGTCCCAGTCGGCGTTTGAAGAAGGATCCGACTGAGTCTCCAATCATACATCCAAACCCTAGGATACACCCGATAAAGAAGGCGGTGAAAATTTCACTACCAAGGTAAAACCAAGCATCAGAAATTCCTGCGTTGCCGGGCTCATATGTGGCCAATGGGTCGACAAATGGGGAAGATGAAATTGGATTGTCTCTCGATAAAGAGTGGGTTAACATACAGATTATCCCACCCCCTATTGTGCCTCCAATGAGGCCATTCCATGTCTTCCCATCACCAAGAATTCTGTGTCCGTCACCCAATTGTTTGCCGCCATCGATTCTGTACACGTTTATCCCCGTAATGTCTGGAATCCACTTCCCACCCAACATTGCGGCTGTATTGGAGAGGTACCCTGGAAGGTATAACCATAGAACCAACAAAGGTGCAATGAATGGGTCACCCCAAGGAGTTGCTCCAGCAGACATGAGCACTCCCAGAAAAATCTGGAGGATGAACCTTCGCCCCATCAATAGGTTGATTTCAAGAAAATATTCAGTCATTTAGGGGTGAGGTTCATTTCCTTTCTGCCAGACCCAATGGTCATGAAAGGAAGGTTGTCAACGATGTTCTGTCTCCTTATGGTCGCTTCAATTGTTTCGATTCCTCCAAGCTCTGTAGCAGAGACTAGTGGAATCTTAGTAGAGTCAGATTTGACTTGGTCTAATGACATGACCATAACGGAAAATGTGAGAGTGGTTGACGGGGGCTCTCTGACACTGTCAAATGCTGACTTCTCTGTTTCGGATGGAGTGGAGATTTTCGTGGACACCAATTCCTCGATTTCTATTAATGGAGCTACGGTTAGTCCGTCATTACTAGATGAATCGGATGATTCGACAACTATTCTTCCAAAGATATTGTGCCTACATGGAGGAGGGGATTCAGCCACGATATTCCAGTCTGATCCTGCGATGCAGGATTTGATTGAAGCAGTTTCGGAATTTGAATTCATTTTTGTTGACGCTCCAGAGGAAGGTGGACTTTGGATAAGGGATCCACCAGGAGGAAAAGATGAGGGCACCTCAGATCCCGATTGGGCCGATACTTCGATTAGTTTTCTTGACCAGTATATATCTGAAAATGGACCATTCTATGGGATACTCGGTTTTTCCCAGGGTGCTGCTATGGTACCAGTTTACTTAGCCCAGTCTAGCTTTACCTTCGAAATGGCGATAATGTTCAATGGGTACATGCCAACCACGCACCATGGATTGATTGAAATTATAGAGCAGAATGCTCCGTTTGATACTAATTCACTTATTTTTGAGGGTGAACAAGATCCATTTGCATATGGGTCAGATGAGCTGGCAGGTAATTTCTCGAGCCCCAGACACGTGATTAGCAATGATGCCGATCACCATTTGCCGTTCAGCAGCGATGACGCATTCGGAGAAGTCGTTGATTTCTTCGCTCAAAGTGCTTCGACGAGTGAGCTAGAGGCTATTGGTGTTGGTTTCTCATTAATTATCGATGGGCAGATGCATACAAGTAACTCAACAATTACAGGAGCTGATATTTCAAGCTCGGGATCTCTGTACATTAACAACACGGCATTGGACAGGGTAGGACCGATAATTTTGTCTTCTGATGACTCATCAATATTTTTAGAAGGCGATAGCAGCTTTTCAAATAGTAGCGAAAATCATGATTTACAGGCTAGAGCATTTTCGAAAATCGAATGGGGTGAAAATGTCACAGGGTCAGCAGGTTTGACAAACAAATGGGAGCGCAGGGTGGCCGGCCAGAGCTTAGTATTCGATGCAATTTTCGTCACATATGAAATAACTGGCATGTACGAGATGGAACTTTACACTAATTTTAGTAATCAGGATGGAATTTCTTTCATAGATGGTGGCAAAGAGAGGATCGTCGAGATAGCTTGGTCTGATGATATATCGAACTCGGGCCCAATTTGGACAGAGCAAGCAATTGTCTCAGTCACTGAATATAGAACGGCTTGGAATCCAGCCTCATCTAGCATAGGCAATTATGGGGGTGGGCAGTTTCAGCTTTCTTGGAATTCAACAATATTTGCCAATTCGGGAACTCCTTACATCAGTTGGGATTCGCTAAGAGCCGTTGACTCAACAGGAATGGTAGTGAACCAGACTCCTTTGGGAACATCTTTACTGATGGAGGGAATAGTCACTAATAGCGGATCTGCAGCAGCTTCTTTTGCGATATCATGCGAGGAAGTTGGAACAGGGGCGGATGCCCAGATATCACCGTCATTCCCTAGCGCCCTTGTGGATCCCGGACAACAAGGAGCTATTACATTTGAATGGCGTTCCAGCCTATTAGGTGCTGAGAGCTTGAACTGTGAGATTCTGACCCCGACCCAGCTGGCGGATGCCACCGCTTTCGGAGGAGGTGCGATGCATAGCAATGAAGTGACTTGGGTTGAAGATTCTAACGACGGGGATCTAACATTTGTTCCTGCAATAATCGCCCTTCTAGTTGGAGCTTCCATAGGCGGATATTTCTTACTATCAATATACAGAGAGAATAATTCTGAGGAAGAATACAACAAGGATCCCGATGGTCAATCATAGGATGCCTTGGGCCATAGTTGATTCTGCTACCTTCAGGAATCCAGCGATATTGGCTCCAGCCACATAATTACCAGGCATACCGTATCTTTCCGCGGTATCAAAGGTATTCTTGTGTATATTCACCATAATTCCCTCAAGTTTCTGATCTACTTCTTCCCTACTCCAGCTCATCCTTAGGCTATTCTGACTCATTTCTAAACCGGATGTAGCTACTCCACCGGCGTTGCTTGCCTTGCCCGGAGCAAAAAGGATGCCGTTTTTGAGGAAAACCTCGACAGCTTCTGGGGTGCAAGGCATGTTGGCTCCTTCGGCTACTGCCATAGCCCCCCCATCAACTAGCATCTTTGCCTCTTCTCCGTTTATTTCGTTTTGAGTAGCACAAGGTAGTGCAACGTCAACTTTGGTCCCCCACAATTTGTTCAAATTGGGCTCTGGTTCGGATTCGGTGTATTCTACTCCATCGAATCTTTCTGCGTATTCCTTAATTCGGCCTCTACTGTTGTTCTTAAGATCCATGATCCAAGCTAATTTGTCTCGATCGATGCCTGATGGATCGTGGATGTATCCGCCGCTGTCGGACATGGTCACAGGCTTTCCCCCCAGGTCAAGCACTTTCTCGCACGCGAACTGTGCAACGTTTCCTGAGCCGCTAATGGCAACAGTGGCACCGTCGAAAGATTTGCCCTTTGAAGAGAGCATTTCCCTGGCAAAATAAACAAGACCATACCCCGTCGCCTCTGGTCTAATCAACGAACCACCATATGAGATTCCCTTACCGGTAAGAACTCCAGTAAACTCGTTAGCAAGTTTCCTATACATTCCAAAAAGATAGCCAATTTCTCTTCCACCCACCCCTATATCTCCTGCGGGAACATCAAGATCGGCGCCAATATGCCTCCATAGCTCTGCCATAAATGACTGGCAGAATCTTCTAACCTCGGAATCAGACTTTCCTTTTGGGTCGAAATCAGACCCGCCTTTTCCACCACCCATTGGTAGACCAGTTAGGCTATTCTTGAATATCTGCTCAAAGGCAAGAAACTTCAAGATTGAGAGGTTAACGCTTGGATGGAATCTAAGACCTCCTTTGTATGGCCCTATCGCACTGTTGAATTGAACTCTGAATCCCCTATTGACATGGAGATTCCCATCATCGTCATACCACGGGACTCGGAATTGCATCACCCTTTCGGGCTCCACCATTCCCATTACGACGTCCATGTAATCTGGGTTGTCCTCAATCACTGGTGCCAGGCTATCCAGCACCTCCTCTACAGCCTGATGAAACTCTGGCTGGTCTGGGTCTCTTGCTATCACTCTCTCATAAACTGATTTCATCGCACTGTCCATTTGGTCACCAACGATACTGATGTCCCGGATGCCGGGCGGGTTTTGCTGAGAATGCTGCCCTTTTCAATGTTCCAAGTAAAAAGACTGAATTTTTTGCATTATGAAAAAAGTCTACGCTGGGCGATTTCGCACACCTTTGGCTCTTTTCCGGGCAATGTCATCACGTAAACCGCGTCTTGACTTACCTGCCTCTTCCTAAGTGCTTCCGCCATAGGCGTCATCTCCCTTAGCCATCTAGTCTTCCCATCCTTCCCGACCACTTTCACGTCTACCTGAGTCATCCTTGGCTCTGATAGGAGGAGCTTGACGCTGGGTACATCGATTGCAACGTAACCTGGTTCCAATCCCGATCTGTATGCAATGTCGTCTTCCAACTCTCTTCTAAGCTGGGAGTTTTTTGCTATTTTCAAGAGTGAGTGAATTTGATTGGAACTGAGATCCTCCTTCCTTAGGCTCATGCAAACCTTGAGTAGATTCCTATATTTCAGTCTGGTAACCATATCTTTGGCGAATTCCCCTGCTGATTCAAGCGCCCCCCAGATTTCCGCATCTACCATTCTTTGTAGATCAATTGAATCAGGAAGTCCTTCACTTGTTCTCTCTACGGCCCTAGAAAGCATGACCTCGGTAATTCTGGTTACCTTGTGGAAATAAACTGCACTATACATTAGACCCCTTGCAACTAACATCCCTTCCAATGCAGACAACCCTCCTTGTTCTACTGCAACATCGCCTGCTTCACTTCTAAGTGACCCCACTAGCCTTCTATGATCCACCACTCCGTGCTTGACCCCGGTGAAGTGAGAATCCCTTAGAAGGTAATCTAGTTGATCACAGTCGATTGGCCCGTGAATTAGCTTCGCCATTGTTAGGTCATCTTTACTGAAATCTTTCCTGCCCTCGGTCCAACTAAGCAATGATCTCTCGGTTCCAGAAGCGTCCGGCCCCCTTATCAGAGAAGCAACCGTCTTAGGATCTAACCCATAATTTTCAAGAACTTCGGGTATCGATGTCCTTTGGCTTAGGGATTTACTTTCGCCATCACCAAGTACGTCATAATCCCCTAATATTATTCCTTGAGTTACTGTCATGTGGTCCGAGCCTCCTCTTTCCTCCAAAATATGTTCTAAAGTGTGGGAATATGGCCCATGACCGACGTCATGCAACATGGCAGCAACTTGTAGAGTGGTTTTTTCCAAAGGATCCATGTTTAGGGAATCTGCCATTTTTCCAGCAAGGTGTGATGCACCAAGAGAGTGCTCGAACCTGGTATGATGGGCTCCGGGAAAAACAAGGTGTGCCAATCCCAGTTGCTTGATGTGACTTAGCTTGTTTAACTCTGGAGTAGAAAGTAAATCCTCGGTGACTCCATCTAACTTGAACTGGCCATGTATTGCATCATTGATGACTTTCATCTAAACCCGAATGTTGCTGAAAGGGCTTCCACTTTGAATCGCTCGACTGAGAGTTTTCCAAATGACTCAAGCATTGTAATTCAATTGTAATTCATTTGCAATACAATTATATGCCATCCACTGCTCTGATAGCTTAGGAGGAGCAAGTATTGCCAGGCAGTAGTCCGATGGTATCCCTCAGAATTCCTGAGGATCACCTAATGGAGTTGGACAGATTAGTGGGATTTGACGGCATGAGAAACAGATCCGACGTGATTCGAGAAGCTGTGAAGAGAATGCTGGGTTCCCAAATACCTGGAAAAGGCGACAGGATAGAGGTTGACCTTGGCCCAGATCTAACAGTAAAAATGAGGGATTACTGTAAGATTGTCGGGGAGTCTGCAGATGTTGTTCTAAGACAATCAGCCAGAGAGATGATTCGTAAGGAGATTATCGAAGATGCTTCGGTAGTCGAATTACTTTCGAAACGCATGGAGGAGCTGCGCTCCAGGTACGATGAAGATTCAAACGCTTGAGGTGAGAGAGATATGGGCGATGTTGGGATGCACGCGAAAAACCCGGGGGAGCGGTACATCCGCTCCCCCAACCAAAATTCTTCGAGAATGACAAAATTCGGGAATGGGCTTAGCAGTTTGCGAGGAAGAGCAAAAAAACTCAGTAATGCAGTTGGCTATGATGCAAGTGAGGCTCCAAGATCCCCTAGAAAGGCCGAAAATAAGTAGAGCTCAAACACACACCGTCCCGCACCAAGTGCGGGGCAACCTTCCGTTCTCCTGATATGCTATGGCATAGACCGTGCAAATCAAATGGATGGGAGCATAGAGGATTGGAACAAATTCGAAAGGCTAACTCCTTTCAGAGTTAGGGAAGTACTACTAATTGCCAGTCAATTCGACAGATACCTGCTTGAAGAGTCGGGCCATCTGGCAGAAATTCTACAAGAGGAGTACTCTGTCTTGAATATGTCACAAGCTCCTCGTATCATCCATAGCCCAGACGCCGATGACGCAATTGCCCTTGTTACTGCTAGGAAGTTCGATCTTGTAATAACAATGTCCAAAGTTGGGAAAATGAATGTTTTTGAACTTGCAAGAAAATTGAAAAGGATTGTTTCGGACCTTCCAGTGGTTATGTTAAGTCAAAATACCAGAGAATTGGCGACTTTGGATACTGGAGAAGGTATCGACAGAATTTTCGTCTGGAGCGGTGACAGCAGGATATTACTGTCAATTTGCAAGCTAATCGAGGACGAGAAAAACGTGGAGAATGACGTTAGAGAGGGGGATGTTCAGGTAATCTTGCTGGTAGAGGATAGCAGGAGATTTTATTCCGCTTATCTTCCACTACTTTACACTCAACTCGTGAACCAGACGAGCAGGCTTACTGGAGAGGGGGGGAACCTTCACGAGAACTTGCTCAGACTTAGGGCTCGGGCGAAGATACTGCTTGCCACAAATATGAATGAGGCAAAGGAAATAATTGACTTGTACTCAAGGAACATTATCGGAGTCTTCACCGATGGTCGATTTCCCAACAAAGGAGGGGACAGAGATACAGCGGGCTTAGAATTAGTGAAATACGCCGGGAGCGGTCATAGATATTTACCAATCCTTCTTCAATCTAAGAATATCGAATTAAAAGGCGAAGCTGAGAAACTGGGAGTGCCCTTCCTGCACAAGGAAGACCCAATGTTGTACCAAAGAATAGAGGACTTCATGAAAGAGAAAATGAGCTTTGGCGACTTTGTTTTTAGGAAACCTGCGGGATCAGAAATCGGTAGAGCTTCAAATCTGGAAGAGCTGGCAAAAATGATTGACGAGATGCCAATCGAAACAATAGAGTTTCATGCAAAGAGGAATGAATTCTCACACTGGCTAAGAGGAAGGACTGAGTTCTCACTAGCAGCCTCCCTGAGGCCGATGACTCTGGATGACTTTGAGGACTCAGAAGACGTAAGGAAGCATATCTCTCAGACAATCAGGGACCATGTTAGGAGGGTAAGTGAGCGAACAATAACTGATCATGTTTCAAGATTAGAGTCGGGGGGTTTCATGAGGATAGGAAAAGGCAGTCTTGGTGGGAAGGGGAGAGGTCTTGCATTCTTTTACACTAGAATGGACAAGTTAGGTTTGGGAGTTTCATATCCAGAAATCGAGTTCGTCGTTCCTAGATCTGCAGTCATCGCAACCGGGGTCTTTGGAGATTTCATTGCTAGGAACGATCTTTCGAGATTCGCTTATGGTAATTACTCCGACCGGGAAATAAATCGTGCTTTCTTGTCAGGTGAGTTTGGTGACGAGGTAGGGAAAATAAAAGAAATACTAGATAGCAATCCTTGGCCAATAGCTGTAAGATCCTCAAGTCTATTGGAGGATTCCAGTCACCAACCATTTGCGGGGGTTTATGCGACTTACATGCTAGCTAATGATCATCCAGACGATAATGTAAGACTAAGTCGCCTTTTACAAGCAATAAAATTGGTTTATGCATCAATTTTCCACAAGAATGCCAAAAACTACATCACGGCAACTGCAAATAAAATTGAAGATGAGCGTATGGCAGTTGTCATTCAGGAAGTTGTTGGCAGAGAAACCATGGGAAGATTTTACCCAGATATATCTGGGGCCGCTAGGAGCAGGAATCACTACCCTGTGGAGCCCCTTCAGATGGAAGATGGATTGGCAGCTGTCTGCATAGGCCTAGGTAGGCAGGTCTCATCCGGGGGCAAGTGCTTGAGGTTCAGCCCTGCTCAGCCAAAGAGGGTTCATCAGTTCTATAGCACAAATTCAGTCATCGACACATCCCAGAGTAGATTCTTCGCAATACCAATGTCCAAAGAGAGTGGAGAAGTCCACCCCTTTGAGCAGGATAACCTACTTCATCTGGGCCTCAATTACGCTGAGGAGGACGGTCGCTTGTCCCTAGTCGGTTCTACTTACATACCATCGGATGACAGGATAGTAGATTCCATCAGGCCCGAGGGTGGATCGAGGTTGGTCACTTTTGCCCCTGTCCTGAAACGGGATAAATTCCCTCTTGCTCAAATTCTGGATCACGTTCTGAAGACTTGTGAGGAATTTCTTGTCTCACCGGTTGAGATGGAGTTTGCAATAAACGTAGATCAAGAGAGGGGCGTTAAGAAATTCGCAATACTGCAAGTCAGGCAGCTTTTGGACGAATCAGTAGACATCGATATCGATCTGGAGGAAGTTGATATGGAAAGGGCGGTTTGTATTAGCAGCAAGTCGCTGGGTAATGGGGTCATAGATGGAATAGAGGATGTGGTCTATGTTCACCCTGATAGAATCGATCGTATGAGGACAACGGATCTTGTACCTCTAATTGAGGAGGTTGATTCTTACCTAAGAAACCGGGACAGGCCATACTTGCTTATTGGTCCCGGGCGATGGGGGACATCGGACCCATCACTGGGCATTCCAACTCAATGGAATCAAATTATGGGGGCTAAGACGATAGTAGAGGCCCCAATGTCCGACATACACGTAGACCCTTCCCAAGGAACACATTTTTTCCAGAATATAGTGACTTTCAACATAGGATACCTGACAATCGTGAAGGGCGACAAGGTAGACTGGGGCTGGCTGGATTCACATGATGCCAGAATTGATGAAAAGGGATTAAGGCATATTAAGCTAAATTCCCCTCTAA
Source organism: Euryarchaeota archaeon UBA462 (assembly GCA_002506755.1). GTDB lineage: Archaea > Thermoplasmatota > Poseidoniia > Poseidoniales > Thalassarchaeaceae > UBA36. The sequence goes on along the minus strand of DAYD01000021.1, from coordinate 48,777 downwards.
AAATAGTCTTAGACAGCAGAGACTCAGAAGCAATCGTAGTAAGGTAGGGCCAATCTTCTTGGTCGTTCTATTTTCACATACATCCGCATGTCGGAGGATACCAAGGGCGAGGAAAGCCTTTTTTTCGCTCACGAAACCCCTAGAGAGTCACAAATTGGCATGATTTCTGATGGGTTGAATTCGCTGTTAAATAGGGGTTTTCTTATGGCGGCAGCACCTACTGGAATAGGAAAAACGGCTGCTTCTATAGCTTCAGCTCTTAGGGCATCATGCGATACGGGGGAAGAGCGCCCGAAAATTATGTTCTTGACCGGTAGGCAATCTCAGCATAGGATAGTTGTTGATACTATCAAAGAGGTGAACAAGAAGATTCCCTCCGGATATTCCAGCGTAAGATTAGTCGACATTATCGGGAGAGAAGGGATGTGCGAGAATATCGACAGGTCAACAGGAAAATGTAGTTGTGAGGAAGGCCTAACTGAGTCTGAGAAGAGATTTCTGAGGTCGGGACTTGAGGAATTCATACACTCTGAACCTAGACATGTGGACCAGGTTCTTAGAAAGGTAAAGAATCAAGATGTTTGTGCTTGGTCTACTGCAAGAGAAGCTGCAAAAAAAACAGATATCATTGTTTGCGACTACAACCACGTTTTTGTTGAGGGGGTCAGGGAGGCATCTCTCCCGGTAATGGGAGTGGATTTGGAGAATACAATCCTAATTATTGACGAAGCTCACAACCTTCCGGACAGGATTAGGAGTGGTCTGGAGAGAAGATTCACGGAACGGGTTTTGGAAAGAGCTTTATTTGATGCGCAGGAATACAAGGAAGCCATAGAGGATAAGGAAAAAAAGCTGGATATCCCTGAGTCGAATCAACTCAAGGAAGCAAAGATTCTCGAATTGCAAATTAAAGCATTAAAAGACGGCAATGGTCTGAAAAATTGGTTCGAAGAGAAGCATAATGAGAACAATGTCACGAAGGGAGACGATCTTAAGGTTGATACCCAGGATTTCCTCGATGTTATTTCCGACGGATTAGAGGGGGTTTCAGATGAATATTGTGATGATCGGATCCAAAGGGTCAGGACAATGATCTCCAGATTACTATCAGTTGTCGTCGAAGAAGATGAAAGTCTTGATGAAGAAGAGGGAAACGAGTGCACTACGCTTGGAGAATTTCTTGAGATATGCATCAGATATAGGGCTAGTCCAGCTCTTGCTCTAGTATTCGATGAGGAGTTGGATATGTCAAGAATTACCAGCCACTTACTTGATCCAAGCGTTGTAGGGCGCCCGATTTTTGAACAATGCTCGGGATCGATATTGATGTCTGGAACGCTTTATCCCCCTCAGATGTATTCTGAGATTCTAGGAATACCGGGGGACCGAGTAAGTTGCAAGGAATATGACTCGGGATTTCCTCTTGGAAATAGGCCAATTCTGATTGCGAATGATGTCACTACAAAATATTCAGAGAGAGAAGAGAGCATGGATTCCATTTTGGCCCATATTAGGGCTGTGATTGACAAAACTAGGGGGAATGTTGCAATCTTTGCTCCAAGTTATTCAATGCTAAACAAGATATTCTCACACTTTGAAGAGACGTGGCCTAGGATCAACAAAGCTACTCTCAAAGAGGAACAAGGGATGAGTAAGGCTGCGGTGCAAAATATTCTCAGTAGCTTGAGGGAGCATCAGAATATGAGCGGTGCAGCACTCTTTGGAGTTCTGAGTGGTAAGCTATCCGAAGGAGTAGATTACTCCGATAATATTCTCAATTCCATAGTCTGTGTAGGACTTCCCATGCCTCCTCCTAGCGCTAGGCAGGATGCTCTCATTAGATACTATACGAATAAATTCGATAGAAATAAAGCATGGAAGTATGCCAGTCTTCAGCCTGCAGTTAACAGCATCCTACAAGCACTCGGCAGGCCAATTAGAAAGAAAGAAGACAGGGCAATAGTTGTACTCTTGGAGAAAAGACTACTTGGGCAGAGAGAGGCAAGTTGCTTACCAAATATGCACAAAATGCAGACATCAAATCCGGCTAGGACAAAGGAGAGAGTTCAGGCATTCTTCGAGATTAGCTAAGCAATGGGTTCATTCGGGTCGATTGAGTGGGACGTTTGTGGAATGGACAAGAGTTCACCTCGAATCAGATGAAAACTCTCTGGAGACGATACATGGCTTTGATGACTTGAAAATTGGACTAGATACCGATGCCGAGTCCATGCACCAGAATTTTCTGAAGGCGGTGCCTCAACTTGAAGAGATTAAGAATAGGCATAATCAGATGCTATCTAACTTAGAATCAAGGGAACTGAGAAAAACTGTATCCACACTGGGGGATTTCTTATCAGAATTCGGTGGGGAGTGGTCTGATCCTCTGATTAGGATGCCAATTTCAATAGCCGATAGGGAAGGGGTAGTTTTGGAAATCGGAAGAGAAGAGTCTACGGAACTAGTACGCATAATTTCTCCAGAAAGGTTCGGGGGCATGATGCGAACTTTTAGGGTACCCGATGGCAAGAGCTTGGTTAGCGCGATTTGGGAGGATGAGTGCCTCATACTCAGGTTGGGCTAATTACTCCTCGGGCTCAAACTGAATAGGACCTCTGACGGGTATTTCCTCTAGTCCCTCGATTTCTTGAATTACTTGGGATAGGGCAAGTTGTGAATTATCCCTATGCGAATCACCAAGAACATGGCTTGAATACCTTGCCTCCTCAAAGATTCTATCCAGTGAAACTAGGGAAGCCTCGCTAATTGGAAGGGCCTGCCTAATTGCAGATTCGAACTCTCTAACTGTTTCGAAATTTCTCCTCAGGAATCCCCTTTTCATCAACACAGAGCATAGGTTCTGGTAGCATTGGAAGATCGCTTTCCTGTACTCATCACCTGAAGCAAGCATCTCTGCCGTCTGGTTGAAGACGTTGGATAGCTCCTTTATTGCCGTCTTCTTCCTAGTATTGAGAAACATAGCCCCAAGCGCAACGCCCATTATTATGCCAATAACCACAACCGCAGCATAACCGAGCGATCCAAGTAATGACTTGGGTTCTTGATCCTCGTATTGAACAACAACACCACCCGGTGGCAGTAGGGCAAGGCTGCTTGATGGAATGAATTCCGAGTCAGATCCGATCATCACACTAAGCCTACCCCATGATGAGATGTCTGAGAGAGGGGGTAACGGAGCAAGAGACTTGAATTCGTAGTCGAATACTCCGTCTGCCCCTGTAAGCTTGGACAATGAGAAGTGAGACGTGCTACCGTTGAGAAGAACTGCAGTCATGGAAACGCCCTCCAATGGCTCGCCAGTATCTTTAGCAGTGATATTTACTGTCCCTCTGATTACCCTTTGCCCATCTAACAGATCTATATCAGAAAGAACGAAATCTACTTCCACCATGACCAGAATTTCTACATCCTTTGAGGCACCGTTCAGGAATCTGCCCTGATCTGCCTGCGCCAATATTGTCACAGTGTTCACTCCGGGTTTCATATACTCCTGCGCCTTTGCTCTAATTTGGAAGTTCATCGTGTTTGGATTGTCCCAAGGACCGGGCGTAATCGGCAGAGGAGATTCTCCCCAGAGTAGCTCCAAAGAAACATTTCCGAAGATAGCGGAATCGCCCCCTACTTCCCTAATGAGCCCCTGAATTAAGATGGAATTGGATACGGAAGGGTCACCCCTCACGATTGTATTGCTTATTGGTTGAACCTCAATCACTATGTCTGAGAGAGCAAAGACAGTCTGAGTCGATTGTGATGGGAGGTAAAGGAACTCGCCCCCGAATTGGAAAGAAATATTATGAGCCCCTCTGCTAAGAGAATATCGAACCCTTTGTTCGAAATCGAATAGTCCACCTTCACCTGTAGTCACAACTCCTACTGACTTCCCATCCATGAGTACAGAAATTTCCCTTCCTTCCAAACCCGATTGAAATCCAGTATCTGACTCGAATAATCTGCCACTGAGGTTCCAATTGCCGCCCCTCGTAGAATATAGTTGCTCAACTTGAATAGAAATCTCAGTGTGATAAGATACAGTGAATTGTGATATTGAATTGGCCTGACGATAGAAACCCTGAGACGGGGAAACAACTGAAATGGAATGATTGCCAATCTCCATTGATTCGGGAACTGTCCACTGAAGCGACCAAGACCCGTTTAGGGTTGACCTGGTGATTCCGACTAAAATGTCATCAACGAAGATCTCCAAGGTCTGATCTTCTAGCCACCCCTCCTCTAGATTGTCCTTAACCCTTCCAGAAATGGTGAAATCGTCACCAGCTGCCACGGGTTGTGACTCTTCTATGGAAATGAAGACAGGAGAAAAGACCGTCAGAAATAATGTTGAGTTAGACGGGAGAATGAATTCTTCCCCAAGGAACTCGATTTCAATAAACAATGGTCCAAGTTGCATGTCTGGAGCAATAGCCACATAGCCTACGAAAGATCCATTGGATTCTGTTGTCAGTGTTGTTAGCTGCTCATCGCTAACTTTCAGAGACAATTCCCTGCCGGCTATCGCCCTTCCAACGCCATCCGTCAGGACTCCCTCTATTGATGCAACTTCAGTTCTGTCTATCTCTCCAGGAGGTGTTGAGATTACCAATTGAGAGGGCTGAGTGACATCAAAACTTAACGTATCGGATGAGGGAAGATAGTACTCGGGATTAATCGAGTCGCCCTGACCCATTGGATCCACCCAGGAATAGCCCCCGAGGAAGTCAACTCTAGCAGAGTGAGTGCCAAACAACATATCCGAGGGAACCTGGTATATGATTGCCCATCTTCCGGAAGTAGAATTTGAAACTGTGGTGTAGGAAGGGCCGACATCAATGCCATTTATACTGAGTCTGATTAGGCCTCCAAGAGGGGACCCCTCTGCCTCCAGAGAACTTCCCCTTTCATCCAGCAAGGATCCGGTAAAAGTCACAGATCTTCCTGCAATCGAGGGTACGGAAGCTGATTCTAGAACCAGCACACTGGGAGCTAGAACAATTACTCTTGTCCAAGTTTCGTCCCCAATAAGTCCAGTAGAGCCATTAACCCCAGCAAATGAAGCATTAACAAATATCGGACCCGGGGGCCTGTCCTCCCTCACAAGTATTGATGCTGAAGCCTTGCCCAGTGAATCCGTAATTCCCCCCCAAGCCGTAATTCCGTCTACCTTTACAACTACGGTAGCGGATTCGACCGGATTACCTGAATTGTCCACCAAAGATAGGTTGATTTCAAACTCTTCGCCCCTCACAGTCCTAGCGTCTGGATCTAGATCATCTGGATTATCAATAGTAAGTAAGGAGAAACCTCTGCTATCAAAGATCTCGGATCCAGATGCAGAAGAGAAATAATTCACCAAGGGAGTAAATTCGACCCCTAGGAAATGAGTCCCTCGGGAAAAGGACAAGTCAAGCCTCAATTGTGCTACCCAGGTGCCATCGGAGTCAAATGCCACATTTGAAACTGTGAAGTTGTCAGGGTCACCGTTGATCGTGAATGTTAGTGACGGGTTCAGTGCATTGCCTGACCTGTCCGTTAAACCTGTACCGTTGCTAGAGGTCAAAGATCCCGTGACATTGAAGAATTCTCCAGGGAGTGGATTGGATGAGATTTGATCGATAACCATCGTAGTCGAGGATCGTATCGTAATAGTGCTTAGGATCTTGACTGCAGGATTGAGGTCACCTGAACCGTTGAAGAAAAATGTGACGTTGACCAGGCCCAAGGGGTGGTCGTGAGGCACCTCAAACTCGAATGCAATGCTTCCATCTGTAGCTGTGGAGTCGGGATTAAGCCACGTTTCGTGGAATTTCGCTTGAATTGTGAATCCGGATAAGGGTTCCTCGTTATTGCTGAATTCCACAAGCCTTGTAGTCATTATTGCGCTATCCCCCCTTTCCACTATTGTGTTGATAAAGGGGTTTGAGTCTACAAACTGAGACACACCCATAACCAGAATGGGGGCATCGCCCGTGCCGGTTAGGTAGAACGGTGTTGATCCGTTTACGACGCTCACGACCACGGTTCTGACCCCTCTGATAACACCGTTTCCTAGGGTGTCGGTTGGCACTAATACACTGAAAAACCCTGTAGAATTTGTGGTGTGATTTTCCACTAATAGCTCGTCTGGCTCGTCAAGGAAGAAAACATTGATTCCCACAGGCCCCTCGATAACTCTGCTCGAATCCGCAGAATCCAAGACAGTCCCTTCGATTACGAATGACTGCAAAGCGGTGACCTGAGCAGGGATTGAGCTTATCTGAACAGTGCTGTCGACTTGAACGGTTAGGTTCACAGTTGTATGATTCCCTAACCATCTGCCTGCGTTTTCTACTGATAGATTGTCAGTTAAATCGTCCAGTACGACTATTCTAACGTCATAAAATCCAGGAGGCGTGGTTGCAGAAATGACCGGATCGAATGAGAACTCACCACTTGCATCCGTTACCCCACTCTGAAGAATTTCTTCAAGTGGGCCCCCCCAGTCGAAATACAATTGAATTTGGGCTCCTTCGATTAGTCTTGAGCTATCCTCAACGTCTGTGACGTTAGAATTCAGAGTAAGTTGTTCTCCGGCAAGCAGAATAATTGCTGAGGGATCTGCCTGGACTACAAATTCAGTTTGTATTCCCGCTGGTTTGATTGTATATTCTCCGGGATTGTAAAATGGATCTCCTCCCGGTGGATTTTCTGTAAAGTCTAGCCTTATTTCTACTTCATAAACATCAGAGGGAATTCCTGGTGGAATCTCGAACGAGAGATTGTAGCTTCCATCTGTTGGGTCAACCCATCCTGACGCGAGCGAAAATAAACTGGGAGGGGCAGGGAATCCACCCGGGGTTAGGGGTAGCTCCGAGGGAACTTTGAGGAATGCCGATACCGACGTGTTATTCCCAGTAATGGGTGTTCCCAGCACCATGTCGTTTGCGAATCCTGACACCCAATTGGTAGTCCCTCTCGGAGTCCAATCCGCTCCCAAGATGGCTGAGGCATTAGCCAATCCCTTGACTCTAATTGTTTCACTCGTAGAATTGGTTGACAACCATGTGGAGCCTCCAAAAGTCAGTTCCCAAGTGTAGTCCCCGGGCGTAATGTCAGACTGAGGGACAAAGCTCGCAGTGACTCTGCCTGTATCCGGATCTGTCGTGTTCCATACTGCGGAGCCATCGAAAGTTAGCACGTATTCCCCCTCAAACGAGGCAAACGCAGATCCAGTGTGGTCTGTTAAGAAAACATCAGTATCGTGAGATCTTCCCCTAATAGCGACTGGGATTTCGTAGTCAAAGACGATGATACTCCGAATTCCATGTGTGTCCGTGAAAATTTCTTGGTCATTTGCGTTAATTCCATCTGCATCGAAAATTACTCTTATCTCAACTGGACCAGCGGGAAGCGGAACTTCAGAGGAAGCAAATAACCATGTGATGGAGAAATTCCCCGGGGATGAGCCCCATGATGATTCATTTAGGTACCAAGATTTAATTTCCTGAAATGGTCCTGATAAGTCCTGCCTCCTCATTTCCAAACTCATTGTCCCATTGAGTGCCGAAGGTGATGGGCCTCGGCTTAATACAGTACCATTCAGGTAGATGTTGTCGTCAATCTCAAGAATGGAATTATTTCCTCCCTGTGCCTCAATTGCCAAAGTAATATTCGGTGAAAGTGTAATATTAAATTGGAATTGATATGATGTTGGTCTAACGTGATACTCTGGGCTAGAAGCGTTGTTGAGGTCATTCAAATGCCAGCCCGAAAAGGTGATCGCAGCCCCTATGTACCCCAAAGGCTCTGACTCTTCTATTGGTACTGTGAATTCGAAATATCCCCCTCCTGAAATATCCGAGGATATTGACACCTCGCCATTAATTGCAGAGGAATAATTCAAGATAACTTGTAAAGTATCCACAAGTGAAGGATCCAAGTCAGGGGAGCTCGCCCAAGAAAGATAACCCGATAGTGTGGAATTAACGCCAATTCCCAACATTGGTTTCTCAACCGGACTTGGGGAGAATATTGAGATAGACACATCGTCTGAAATATTCATTGACCACAGAAAATTTGCCAGGATAGATTGGTCTAGGAATTGGGAAATTCCTTGAGAAGCGACGTAACCTTTCTCTTCGGTCAACAAAACCAATGTCCCTAGGCCCGGTTGTATAATCTGATCTGGAAGCCCAGTTAGGTTGAATGACCCATTCGAGTCAGTAGTCGTGGAGGCCACTAAGTGGTTGGGGATAGCTGCGCTTCCGGGCACCTGCTCGACCTGCGAAGGATCGACCAAGTATAGGGAGATCGAGATATTGCCAGCAGCAGAAGAGTTATCCAGGAAAAGAAGCTGTCCATCCATCCATATCTGATCGGAAATTGATGTGTTCCTTTCTACCGACTCAGGTCCCCAAGAGTCCAATGAGACGGATATCGATGAAGCTTCAGGACAAGCTTCGAATGGTATCCATCCTAAGTCTAATTCTCCTTGATTTTGGTTTGTTTGGAGGTGTACTTCTGCCCACCTTGTGAAGTCCTTGCCGAAGACATTGAAATCCTTCCCATCCCATGTGCCTCCTGAAAAGCCGGTCACTTTTCTGGATGGGATGCCAGCAATCCTAAGCATCGTAACGAAAACGCTGGTAAATTCATCGCAACTACCCTCCCGGGATGAGTTTAGTATCCAATGTGTGACGTCGCTCTCGTTCCAAATTCCATCAGTCCTTCCGGAACCATCGTGATTTCTTAGGAAAGTGATCGTATCATTCCCATTTATGATGAAGTCTTGAATTGCAGTCACTTTGTCCCACGCCGAAATTGCTCCAGACTGATCGAGGATTCTTTGTGTTAGATTAACCACGAAATCTCCGTTCTCGAGAAAAATATCAGGCAGATCGAGGCCATAATCGGATGAGGAGAAAGCAGTGCTATTATCCCTTATTTCGGTGCCCAAAATTACTTCTGGTGCATTGACGTAAAGTGCCTCTATGACGGCCGTGTCCACCATTACATCTCTTGTGTAATTGGAGAAATTCAACCCTGCCGAAACGTCTGTCCAAGTAGTGTAGTTCACAACATTATGTGGCTGGATTAACTCTTGCCCTGGGCCAATATATCCCGCTTCATCGAAGGATATCTCCCAAGATAGCGTTCCTGTATGGTTCCAGAGTGTTTGGTCTGCAACGTCTTCGTCAGCAGAAAATTCCGGGGTGATCATCGTATCACCCTGTAAGGAGCTATTAACCCCCCAAGAAACTCCAGTATAGAGGTCGTATGTGTGCCACCTCCAATAATGAGTGATTGTCGGGTCCATTCCCGAAGAAGTATTCGTTGCCGTAAACATCAGTGAATTTTCTAGAATGTCATCTACTGGATTGAAAGGATCCCCCGGGGAGCCGACGCAGTTTAGAATCCAAAAATCCTCTGGGCACTCCTCGCCATCTGGTACTCCTCCCCCGTCAGAGTCTGGATCTCTCCAGTCCGTTCCTAATTCATCCTCCACGAAGTCTGGTATACCATCGCCGTCGGTATCGAGGGGGTTAATGTCGTCGTCTGGATTATCCTGTGGATTTGTGCCGTCAAGGTATTCTTCAAAGTCACTAACACCCCCGTTATCCGAATCCTCAGAATTCCAAAGTGTGAACCAAACATCATTGGTGAAATTACCGCCATTTATCCCTAGTTCCCCCAATCCGAAAAATACATCGCATCCGGTTGTGTTTTCGAAATAATTGTTTAGTCCGTCGCCATCCGTATCCAGCAAGTTATGACAAGGCTCCCGGGGGTCCGTTCCGTTCAGTGTCTCCGATAGATCATTCACACCATCACCATCTGTATCAGCAATCGTGGGATCCGAGATGAAACCCCAAGTTGCTGTCAATTCCTCCCAGTCAGCGAGACCGTCTCCATCGGAGTCTAGGTAGTCATCATCACACCAGGGATCGTTGATAGCCCCCACAGTAGCGTTCCAGCACCATGACCCGTTTGTGATCAAAATTGTATCTGAGTCCACTGGGGGCGGAGTATCCACACCTTGCATGAAGAGGCCATCTAATGAGCCGTACCTGAATGGAGTTTTCGTACCATTTGGGGAGAGATAGTGAGCGTTTGGGGCAAGGCCTCTCCAAGAATCAGGGCTTGGATCGATCCCAACTGATGAATTAAGCGATATTGTTTCCTTGCTGAGGTCCCAATCAACTATTGTGAAGAATTGCTCGAAAATCGAAGTACATGGATCGGATCGAGGAGGGAAGCTCTCATCGCCATCAGAGATACCCCCTCCATCGGAGTCTGAAATATTCCAAAATGTACAGGAGTTGTTCTCGAACCAGTTTTGCAAGCCATCTTGATCGAAGTCCCCATCGTCCTCAATCCTTGTTGGATCTGTCTCCCCCTCATCAACAACACCATTCCCGTTAAGGTCTTCTTCACCATCTTCCAAATGATCTCCGTCAGTATTGTTGTTCCTTGGGTCAGATGATTGGGGCGGGTCCCCATACGTGCCGTTAACCTCAACTCCATCCAATATGCCATCGGAATCCGTATCAGGGGATGTTGGATCAGTTAGTAGAATAAGTCCCTCCAATGAATCATTAAGTCCGTCTCCATCTGTGTCATTGTTCTGTGGGTCAGTCTGGGTAATTCCGTCTACTTCTGCAGTAAAAATTTCACAACCTCCCGGCCCTAGGGATAGAACTGGGTTGCATGGCGATTCGGTAATAGTCTGGTTGATTGGACCGGGTCTGAAATATTGAGTCGGGGGGAAGGTAGATCCGTTTCGAGTCCCCCAAGCCGGATTAACATACTCGTAGATATTTGCAAGACCATCCGAATCTGGGTCACCATATGTGCCGTCTTGATTTGAGCTAGAGGTAGGGTCCAACCCATTAGCAGCCTCCCACCCATCTGGCATACCGTCACCATCTGTATCCCAACCATCGGGATCTTCATCAATGATACCGTCACCATCATCATCATTAGAAGAGCAATCTGCATCACCATCGAAATCGTCATCGTCAGTGTCCACCATACCGTCATGGTCATTATCGAATGTATCTGTGCAAATGTTCCCGGCGGGATCCTCGTCTGCCCCATCCGAACCCGACCCTTGGATGACCTGCATGGCACTCTCCTCATCCCAATTTGATACGGGAATGGTTCCATTCCACCAAACCCCATTGTCCAGAAGATTCGATGTCGAAGGGTCATCCCATCCTGAAGGAATGCCGTACAGATATTCATTCAGGTTGGTCAAACCATCTTGATCCGGGTCCCCTATTGCCCCATCATCTCCTGTTGATGACAATGGGTCTAGCCCGTATTGCCACTCCCATCCATCGGGGAGTCCATCATTATCGGTATCCCAGTCTTGGGGTTGTGTATTGATCAGAAATTCTATCCCATAGGGCAAACCGTCGTTGTCTTGGTCAGTGAAGTCCGCTAAAACACCATAGGTTCCAGCCATAATACCGGCGACCGTAGATGAAACCATGAAGAATGCCAATGTGATAGCAGACCTTCTTTTTTGAAGGATGCTAGGACTATTGTAGCTTACTTCTCCATGCCACACGGTATCAATCCTATCTATTAGGCGGCAAGTACGGGTCTTAAGAAGAATGGAGCGTCGTTCGGACACGTGGAATTTCAAATTAGCTCCACATCTTCGTCATCATATCTGTCCACGGGTTCTGGCTCTTCCGGCAAGGTCACTGGAGCCGGTATTTGCGTTTCTTTATTTGGGTCTTCTTCCTCTACCTCAGACAAGGATTCAATCATCTTCATCTGTTTTGCCCATCTCCTCCTATTCAATCTTGTTTGAACCCCAGCAAAAAGGAGGATTGTACCCACAACCAAAAGAACTAAGGTAATAGGCCTAGGATGACTTATCTCATTCGCGATTATCTGGCTAAATGAGCCAATTTCTACCATTGCGGTGAGTGTAAATTTAGCGGTTTGGGACTCAGAAAAGCTTTGCTCGGTGTCCAGAGGAGTTGCGGAAATAACTATGGGTATTTCATCACCATTGTTTGCAGACTCGGGCACAGATATTTCTAAGGTGAAAGTCGCACTTCCGAAGGCCTCGATTTCGATTAATGGCGAGCCAGATAGCCCACCTATGCTCACATCCCATCCAGAGCTTTCTACATCTGCACTGAGGAGAACAGTCATTGGGCTATTACCATCGTTCTGTACTTCCATCCTGATCGAATATTCATTACCGGGAGAGAGTCTTGAGTTCGGATCCTTCTGAACGATTTGCAACATAGGCTGGTCTGACTCTACCTCGAATGTGATTGGGAGATCGAAATACCTCGGTTCATCTTCCTCAGTTTCTTCAACTATCCTCAAGAAAACAGTATGGTTGCCAGCTTCAACCTGACTTGTTAATTCTGCAGTAATTTGAACCTCTGTGAAGTCACCAGGTCCTAGCGATATTCTCGGGAGGCTATTTCCATCTGTGTCCCTTATCTCGAAAACCCAATTCCCATATGCTGGATTTCTATCAGTGTTTATTGACAGGTCTTGAGGCTCTTGAAGAAGCCACCACGAAGCTGCATCTAGCTCGGTATCGCTATTGGTTATTCTAGCCCTAAATTCCATGTAAGGATTGTTTTGACCGGGAGAACACAACGAGACCTTCATGTGACCAAGAGGAGTGCCATCACAATCCTGGGATATCTCGCCCCTAATGCCATATGTTCTCTGAATCGTAAATGACACCGTTGTCTTGACCGACGCATCTTCACTGCTGATGACCTCTAGTTCTACTTCTCCGATGTCTTCGTCCTCCCTATCAACACTCGGCTTAACTCCGAGAATCAGAACCATTGTATTGTGCCTTTCTAGAAGCGTGGTATGGAAGGTGCCGTCACCCTCATCTTGTTCAATCCTCAAACCTGTTCGATTGTCAAATAATTGAAAAATCGCCTTGGATCTTTTCACAATGTCTATCCTGAAAGAGTCAGAATCAAATCCGGAGTTGAAAATCTCAAGTATGAACGGATTGAACTCCCCGTACTCAGCAAACCTTGGAATTGAGGAGTCGAGAACATCGCCCCTCGAGGAGTTGGCTATCGGTATCTTGTGATCCTCATCCCAGATGGATACTACTGGGGGTTGGTTTGCGTCAATTTTTTCCACGTTCAAGGTAAGAGTATCTTGGTGAACTACCGATATCACGCCCTCGACATCCGCCTCTGCGACAGCTCTAATCTCGATCTTCTTGGGCATACCGGTTAGATCGTCTGGGGAAGTAAGGGTCATTGTGGGATTGAGGATAGTCCCCCCGGAGCTCATCTCATAACCTTCGGGAGAGTCAAATTCGATCAGCCAGGAGGAGCCGAGATCTGTTAAAACTTCCAAGTGAACTAACATTGACTTGGTGGAGTCGCCCCTATGGACAAGTTGCATGGTAATTGGGATTACCTTCTCAGGGGCTACAAAAATCACATTGTTACCATTTGTCTCCTTAATGGAAACCCCGAACTGGTGCATGTCTATTGGTTCGTGTTCGATTTCTATCTCGTTCCCCCCTACATCACTTACCCTTAGGGAAACTGTGTATTCGCCAGATGGAAGTCCACTCCTGTAGGTGTGTAAATATGTACCATAAATCCCATTACTCGAGTCGACTATATCTTCCATATCGCCAGTAATCCTCTCGTCTACCTCATAATCCCCGTCAGGACCTCGCATCAGGATGTCAACCCTAGATATGTCACTTCGTCCGAAAGAACTCATTGCATCGATTGAGAACTGCATCTCTCTGTCCTCCAAAACATCGTTAGGGTACCAATCCAATTCTGATGATTCTGCTATGTTTGCACCATTTCTTTGGACCTTTATTATGCTATTAATCAGGGCGTTGCCGTTAGCTTCTAGCTTCGAAAACTTATTGTCCTCATTGTCGATTTTGTTGAATGCGATATCAGCAGTGCAGTCGGATCCTCCAAACGGACTATCGCTCCCATCACATCCAGACATACTAGCTCTTACTTTGATGATTAGTCTCTCGTTCTGTTTCACCCTGAAGGATTCCGAGCCGCCAATTCCAACTTCAATTATTTCATGATCAAAGTCACAGGAGCTTTGCCAAGAAGATGTGCAAACTGATCCGGAAAAGGTTGTGCTACCAATAGAGCCTGATGTGGTCATAATTGATACAGTCCAATCAATGTTCGAGTTTTGAGGCCCTTCTGCCTTCATGAAGAGCTCGACTGGCATATAGTAAGAATCATTGGAATGGAATTTTCTCCCAAAAAAATCCATTGATGACATCAGCCCAATAGTCATGAATTGGACATCGTCATCAAGGGCGCTCGCTACTATTTGATCCTCGTTGGCAGAAGGAGGCCTAGTGGAAATAAGTCCATCCATTCCTGATGACATGTTCTGCCCCGGTTCTGTAAAGTATAACTTGTACAGGTTGGCATCTGGAGCGCTCCCTGAGGCCGCAAAAACTTTTGATTCGTCTAATGTTTCATATTCAAACGAGGCCCCAAGAGGCAGGAGTAAAACCAAAACAATGGTCACTGCAGTGCAAGGCATCCGATTTGCCAGACAGGATTCCCCGATTCTCACGAATGTGCGCCGCATTCGGGATGTTAAAGAGTTCGGGAGGTTGGAGCATACAATGCATCAGTTATTGCACGTTTTTTTCCGCTCGGTTGAAATCGAAAGTCGAGCCCGAACAACCCGCAGGGGTACCCGAGCTGGTCAAAGGGGCCGGACTTAAGCTCCGGTGCATAGTGCTTCATGGGTTCAAATCCCATCCCCTGCACCATCTTGACTCTTTAACCGCGTTAAGCAACAACCCAGGTCACCTTTTGCATTTGGAACTTCAATTTTCGTAATTTTGACCGTAGCCGCCAGAGTTTGCTTGGGGCTCAGAACATAGTCTAGCAATTCATCGGCTATTTGTTCGACGAGTCCGAATCTGCCCGCACCAATTACCTGGTCCAGAGAATCGAGCAAGTATTCGTAGTCAACCACGTCTTCTATTTTCAGGAATTGGGATTCCTCTTCTGCCAAATGAGCCACATAAATGTCGAAGACTACCCTTTGCTTAGACCCAAACTCGAATTCATGGACGCCCACTTCTATCTCTCTTTCCGCATTTTCCAGAAAAATGATATTCGCTTGACCTTCAGTAAGTGAAACCAGACTGGACAGAGCTCCTTCTAAATCTGGCAAACTTAATCCTCCGTTTCGAATACTACGTCCCTGTTCCTATTGAGAAATCTCTCTCCAGAATCCACGAAAATAATCTGTCCTGTCACTGATTTGGCATTTATTAGGAACAATACCGCATCTGCTACATCTTCAGGAGTCGGGCCTGTTCCAAGAGGGGACTCTGCTTGTGCGATTCTGAAACCCTCTTCTGTTTGTTCGGGACTCGCGATTGTATGGCCTGGAGCAACCCCATTAACCCTGATTGAAGGTGCCAAACCCCTTGCCAAAACCTCGGTCAATCCCATCATAGCAAACCTAGATGCCGTGTAGGACAGATGATCCGGATTGGGGGATGCTATTTTTTGGTCTAGAATATTCACTACAGATCCCCTATTTTCGCGACCAGAGAACTCTCGCGCGAGAGACTGAATCAACATCGTTTGGGCCTTTGCGTTAACGGACAGGTGCAAATCCCAAGAGGTTTCGTTCATGCTGTGGATATCGTCATGCTCAAACACTGAAGCGTTGTTTACTAAGTGAGATATAGGTCCCATCAGATCAACTGATTTAGAAATTAGCTGCGAGGTTGCACCCGGTTCGGAAAGATCACACCTAACAGATTCTGCTTCAGAGCCCAAAGATCTGATTTGATCGACCAATTCCGAGGATTCTTCTTCTGAATTTCTATGATGTACAACGACGGAGAAGCCTGCTTCTGCTAGTCCTAGGCATATCTGCCTTCCTATCCTTTTTGCCCCTCCGGTAACAAGAACTGTCTCTGCCATGGCAGTCCGGAGAGAGTGATACATTTTACAATTGGTAATATTCCAGCAAGGACATATCTAGAAAACGGTTAATGTCGTACTTTCGCCCGGTGGTTGTAATGGAGAGGCGGTTACCGACTATCGACTCCTCGAACAGCGATAGAAATGCGTGTTCCGATGGTCATATTTCTAACTCCTTGCAGAAGAGGAAATCAATGAGAAAAAGGCTTCCTGAATGGTTCAAGACCTCCCTACCAACCGGCGATTCTCAAGATAGATTCAACGGAACTAAAAATAACGTAAACCAACATGGTTTGAATACCGTATGCGAAGAAGCTCGGTGTCCAAACGTACATGATTGTTGGGGGAGGGGAACTGCCACATTCATGATTGCGGGAGATGTTTGCACAAGGGGTTGCAGATTCTGCGCAGTCGGAACGGTGAAGACCCCGCCAAAGTTAGATCAAAATGAGCCTTTGGAGCTTGCAGATGCGATTTACAAGATGGGGTTAAGTTATGCGGTTATTACTGTGGTAAACAGGGATGACCTATCTGACGGTGGGGCTCTTCATTATCGCAATTGTATTCTCGAGATAAGGAATAGAAATCCCGAGGTCGGAATAGAGCTGCTTTGCTCTGACTTGGATGGGAACAAGGAAGCTCTTGAGTTGCTTCTGGAAAATCTTCCATTGAAAGTGTTCGCCCACAATGTTGAGTGCGTGCCGAGATTGGATTCATTGGTTAGAGACCCGAGAGCATCGTTCGACCAATCATTGGAGATTCTAGAATCTGCTAAAATTCTACGGCCCGACCTACTAACCAAAACTAGTCTTATGGTAGGCCTAGGAGAGTCTGATGGGGAAGTAGAGCAGGCTTTACGGAAGATAAGGGAATCAGGAGTGGACATGGTGACTTTGGGACAGTACCTGCAACCTAGCTACAAACATATTCCAATTGATAGGTTCCCAGAGCCTGATAAGTTTGCAGACTGGGACCATATTGCCAGAAACTTAGGATTTAGGGCAGTTGCCAGTGGCCCGTTGGTTAGATCAAGCTACAGGGCTGGATTGTTATGGGAAGAGGCCATCGGTGGAGAGCCAGTAGTCACTAGAGATTCCACAGGATCCGCAGTAAGTCATCTGTTTCTTAATGAAGAAACGGTAGTTGTCAAAGGCCAAACGTCATGAGTGGAAATAGGGTGTAATTTGTATGAGCTCCGATATTAACGAATCGAAAATTGAGGTCCCGGATGCTCCTTTTAGGCCGGGGGAAGTATCGAGTTTTGATTCTTGGACATGGAAGCCAGGGGATCTAAGCAAGCCCGAAGCTACAACTTGTACATATGATGAAACGACACATCTTGCAAATGGCTTGGTAAGGGTACTTGACGACAAAGGAGAAGCCTCCGGGGAATGGGACCCTGAATTGGACCCAGAGGTTCTCAGATTGGGTCTTGAGCATATGGTCAGGCTTCGTATATTTGATGATAGGATGATGAAAATGCAAAGGACGGGTTTGTTATCTTTCTACATGAGATCTTTCGGAGAAGAGGCAGTTGCTATAGCTCAGACCATGGCGTTAGATCAAAATGACTGGATTTTCCCAACGTATAGGCAACCCGGTGCCCAATTCGTACGAGGTAGGGACATGGTTAGCATGATCTGTCACTGTATCGGAAACGAAGAAGACAACATAAAAGGGAGGCAGATGCCTGTTCATTACTCCTATAGAGATGGCAGGTTCATCTCGATATCAAGCCCAGTGGGAACTCAATTCAGTCAGGCGGTAGGAGTTGCTTTGGCATCTAAGCACAAGGGACTAGATGAAGTGACCATCACATGGATAGGAGATGGGGCGAGTGCAGAGGGAGACTACCATTATGCGCTAAATTTTGCAAGTGTTTACAATGCTCCTGTGATTTTAAACTTGGTAAACAACCAATGGGCAATTTCAACCCATGCAAATTTTGCGACGGGGAAAGGCAATTTCGCTACAAGAGGGCTTCCTTACGGTCTGGCATCAATTAGAGTGGACGGAAATGATTTCCTAGCCCTCTATTCGGTTACAAAATGGGCAAGGGATAGGGCTTCGGCAGGATTGGGTGCTACGCACATCGAGGTATTGACATACAGAGCGGGAGCTCATAGCAGCAGTGACGATCCTAGTAGGTATCGCCCCGGAGATGAACATACCAAATGGCCAGGGGGGGACCCGGTTTTGAGGCTTAAAGACCACTTGATTCAGATTGGAGAGTGGAGTGATGAAAGGCAAGATGAGCTTGAATCGAGGATGGATAGCGAGGTAGTTGATGCCTACAAGGAGGCAGTAAAGTACGGGGATTTGGCCAACGGACCATATCCATCATCAGACACCATATTTACAGAGGTGTACGAGGAAATTCCCTGGCACCTAAAAGAACAGCACGACCAAATGATGGAGGAGTAAATTTGCCGAATATGAATATGATTCAATCACTCAATAGCGCTCTGGATATAATGCTTGATCGAGACAGAGATGTGATTATTTTTGGCGAGGACGTAGGTTACTTCGGAGGAGTTTTCAGAACTACTGATGGTCTGCAAGAAAGACACGGTGACCATCGAGTCTTCGACACCCCACTATCCGAAGGTGGAATTGCTGCTACGGCATTTGGAATGGGCTTGAATGGACTGAGGCCCGTAGTGGAAATTCAATTCGCTGACTATATTTTTCCCGCCTATGATCAGATAGTTAATGAGATAGCAAAGATAAGACATCGTTCAGGAGGAGAGTTTTGGTCCCCGGTGACACTCAGGACACCTGCGGGAGGAGGAATTAGGGGGGGGCATCATCACTCACAGTCACCCGAGTCTCAGTTTACCCACACCCCCGGTTTGAAGGTAGTATATTGTTCGACACCATACAATGCCAAGGGTCTGCTGATCAGCTCAATAGAATGCAATGACCCAGTTATATTTTTTGAGCCCAAGAGATGCTATAGGGGCCCATTCTATGGCGACCCTCATAAGGTCCCAACATGGGCGAATCATCCCGAAGCTGAAGTTCCAGAGGAACACTATAGTATCCAATTGGGAAAGGCTAGATTGGCTATGGAAGGGGAAAGATGTACTGTCATTGCCTGGGGGGCGATGGTCCATGTATGCGAGAGGGCAATAGAGGAAAGCGGCATCTCTTGTGATCTGATAGATCTTCAGAGTCTGGTACCATGGGACAGGGATGCGATAACAAACTCTGTCGAGAAGACTGGGCGTTGCGTTATTGTCCACGAAGCCCCAAAAACCAGTGGATTTGGAGCGGAAATGGCAGCGTCGATTCAAGAAAGGTGTTTCTACAGCTTGGAAAGCCCGATTGAGAGGGTGACTGGGTGGGACACACCGTTCCCCCATACTACTGAATGGGATTACATGCCCGGACCTACTAGAATTGCGGCGGCGATACATAGAACACAGGAGGATTGAGATGGGTAATTTTGTATTCAAACTACCAGATATTGGAGAAGGAGTTGTAGAAGGAGAGGTGGTGCAATGGCATGTTTCTGTTGGCGATAAGGTAGCAGAAGATGACCCAATAGTTGACGTAATGACAGACAAAGCTACCGTGACCATCCCCTCACCTGTTGCCGGAGTTGTGAGTTCGCTAAGTGGGGACGTGGGCGATATGGTTGCTGTTGGTTCGACACTATTGGAGATAGATGCTGGAGGAAGTGGCGCCGAAAGCGAATCGGAAAGGGGAACTACCGAATCTGAAAAATCGGAGTCTGAAAGTAAAGTTGAAGCAATACTGGAACCCGAGCCAATACCAGAACCC
>DAYD01000021.1:0-28742 GCA_002506755.1 Euryarchaeota archaeon UBA462 | reverse complement strand
CCCGAGCCAATACCAGAACCCGAGTCTAGTATCGATCGAGCACCACTAAATGAACTTGAAAAACTAGATTCAGGAGTGAATTCTAAAGTTCAATCGCCTTCTTCTAGAGGTGTATTGGCTAGTCCGGCTGTGAGAAAAAGAGCCAGAGAGGCGGAAGTAGACCTTGGATCAGTTAGAGGTTCAGGACCGGCAGGTAGGGTTAGGCACGCTGATTTAGACGCGTTCATTGCAGCTGGCGGGGCTGTTTCCGGGGCGGCACCAGCATCTTACCATGAAAAGAGAACAGAAATAACCGCGGTGAAGGTAGTTGGCCTCAGGCGAAAGATATCAGAGCAAATGACAATTAGCAAAAGTAGGATACCTCACTTCTCTTACTTTGAAGAGGTAGATATCACTGAACTGGAGTCACTGAGGAAGATTCTCAATGATACAAAAGACGATAACCAACCAAAGTTAACCTATCTTCCGTTCATCATGCTAGCGTTATCCAAGATAATGCCCGACCATCCTGAGTGCAACGCTCTCTTCGACGATGATAATGGAGTGGTAAATCGACACTCCGCAGTAAATCTGGGAATTGCAACACAGACCGAGAGGGGCCTGTATGTTCCTGTCGTAAAACACGTTGAGTCGATGGACATTTGGAAGGCTGCCTCGGAAATGCAACGAGTTTCTGGAGCAGCAAGGAGTGGTAGTGCGAGCCTTGATGAGTTGACTGGATCGACATTCACAATAACTAGTTTGGGCCGAGAGGGTGGTTTAGGGGCTACTCCGATAATTAATCATCCTGAAGTTTCGATTCTAGGAATCCATAAGGCACGTGAGATGCCCGTGGTACTTAATGGTCAGATTTTGGTCAGGAGAATCATGAATCTGTCAAGTGCATTCGACCACAGGGTTGTGGATGGGGCTGATGGGGCATCCCTGATTCAGCATCTTAAGAGAATGCTGGAGAATCCAGCACTAATTTTCATGTGAGGTTTGATATGAACGAGTCACTAAAATGTCAGGTCCTTGTAGTGGGCGCCGGCCCGGGAGGGTATGTTGCTGGAATTAGGGCAGCTCAACTTGGACTCAAAACAGTAGTTGTTGAAGGCGATAAAGCAGGGGGAACATGCCTCATAAGAGGATGTATTCCAAGCAAGGCAATTATACACGCAGCTGATCGATTTGATTCTCTTAGGAAACACTCCTCAGAAGAGGGTCACATGGGACTCTCGGTTTCAGGGGACCCGGGGGTCGACATGTCCGCTCTTGTATCGTGGAAAGACTCCATTGTTGAGCGACTCAACAAAGGGGTTGAAGGATTATTGAAAGCTGCTGGTGCGGACCTGATTAAGGGTTGGGCTAAGTTCGACGGCCCCAAGAGTTGCAATGTTGAGACTTCGGATGGAGAAGTAAGAATCGAGGCGGAAAATGTTATTCTAGCCACGGGATCCAGCCACATAGATTTGCCATTCATGCCATGTGATGAGGAGTTTATCCTTTCATCTACCGGAGCTCTTGATTTGGACAAGCTGCCAAAGAGCATAGCTATAGTTGGTGGTGGCTACATAGGACTGGAGATAGGTTGCGCCCTAGCCAAACTAGGTACAGATGTGACGATTATCGAAGGAATGAGCAGCATTCTGGAAATAATGGACAAAGAGATACGGAGGCCTTTGGAGTTATGGTTGAAGAAAAAGGGAGTTGTCGTAAATACTGACTCTATTGCTAGGGGTGCAGAGATGAAAGGTAAAGGGGCTTCTAGAAAGGTGGAGTTGCATTTTGAAAGGGATGGTGAAGATCACAAATTGAAGGTAGACAAGATTCTTGTCACCGTTGGGAGGAAGCCTAACACTAAGGGTTGGGGACTTGAAAATATGGGAGTCAGAATGGACTCCTCTGGCCGGTTCATCAGAATCGATAGGAAATGTAGGACCTCTATTCCCGGAGTTTACGCAATAGGTGACGTGTCTGGAGAGCCTATGCTGGCTCACAAAGCTAGTGCGGAGGGAGAGATGGTTGCAGAAATCATTGCGGGTCACAAAAGAGAGTTCGACAATGTTGCCATCCCTGCAATAGTATTCACCGAACCAGAAATCGTTTCTGTAGGCCTCACTCCAAAAGAAGCAGAAGAGAGGGGAGAAGAGGTAATTGTAGGGAAGTTCCCACTTGCGGCGAATGGTAGAGCTTTGAGTTTGGAAGCTGAGAAAACGGGCGGTTTTATCCGAGTTACTGCTCGTGCGTCTGATCACGTGATATTAGGAATTCAGGCAGTGGGAAGCCACATTGCTGAGTTGCATGGTGAATTCGTTTTAGCACTTGAGATGGGCTCATTGCTGGAGGACATTGCTGGAACAATTCACGCGCACCCGACTATGTCGGAGGCATTTCATGAAGGCGTTCTCAAGACATTGGGACATGCCATCCACATTAGCTGAGGTTTGGGATGGATAAAATTAGTGTAGCCAGATTGGGAATTGTAGAATATTCCTTGATGGCAAATCAAATGAAGATGCTACAAAAACTAAGAATTGAAGAAAGGGTGCCTGACATTCTCATCTTTGTTCAGCATCCGGAGGTTGTGACTATGGGGCCGAAGGCATTGAGGGATGAGGTAGTTGTTGATGGGTACCCGACAATAGAGACTGACAGGGGAGGAGGGGCAACCTGGCATGGTCCAGGACAGCTTGTGGCATACCCAATCGTGAAGTGGGGCGTTGAAGAGCAGAGTATCAGAGGTATCATCGGAAGATTGGAAGATTGGGCGATCGAAGCCTTATCGAGATGTGGAGTCAGGGCCTACAAGGACCCTGTCATGCAGGGAGCATGGGTAGATGGTCACAAGATTTGCTCGATTGGGCTATCTTTTCTGCATTGGGTTAGCAGACACGGAATGTCGATAAATATCGATACGCCAGATAATAGAGTTGAGGACTTAGAAGGATGTGGAATCGAGGCAGGAATGCACACTAGTCTTGCAAAATTAGGATATACAAAGGATTCAGAGGGCAGAGAAATTGATTCAGAGAGATTGCAAACTGAGCTCCTATCAGTGTGTGAGGGGCACCTTGGCAGGGTACCAGAGGAAGTGGATTTTTCATTGGTAGAGGTCTTGGTATGAGGCCAAAAAGGGGCCTATTGGCGGCACATTGGGCTTTGGACCCAGAAACTACATTCCTGAACCATGGGTCATTTGGGGCCGTGCCCAAGGTAGTCCTAGAAGAGCAAAGTTTTCTTCGCTCACAAATTGAAATGGACCCCGTAAGGTTTTACGAAAGGGAATTTCTAGAACGAATGTATGAAGCTAGAAAATGCCTCTCTTTATTCCTAAACGCCGACCCCAATGGAATGGCATTTGTTAGAAATGCCACCGAAGGCGTAAACACGATCCTAAGGAGTCTAAATCTCAAAGATGGTGATGAAATCATTGTCCCCAACCACTCATACCAAGCTTGCTGGAACGCAGTTGACTTCGTAGCTGAAAGATCAGGGGCCAAGACTGTTGTCGTCGATATCCCATTTAGAATCCAGAACAAGAGTCAGATTTTAGATCTGATCATGGATTCTGTTACGGATAGAACAGTCTTGGCACTGATTGATACTGTGACAAGTCCAACGGGCCTAAGAATGCCTTTCGAGGAGCTAGTTGAAG
Organism: Euryarchaeota archaeon UBA462; assembly: GCA_002506755.1. GTDB lineage: Archaea > Thermoplasmatota > Poseidoniia > Poseidoniales > Thalassarchaeaceae > UBA36. Next base: position 25,105 of record DAYD01000021.1, on the reverse strand, counting down.
GGCTTCAATCATCGGGAGTTGATGTTCTTTTGGATGCCGCTCACGGACCCGGAATAGTTCCGTTGGACCTCGGAAAACTCGATGCAGCATACTGTACCGGAAATTGTCACAAATGGATTTGCACCCCTAAAGGGTCAGCATTTCTACACATAAGAGCTGACAAAAAAGAAATGATCCGACCCCTTAGTATCGGCCATGGTTCTAGCTTCCAAGGATCCGATCAGGAGAAGTTTGACTATGAATTCGGATGGCCTGGTACTCAAGACCCCACACCTTGGCTTTGTATCCCCAAAGCCATAGAATTCCTTGGCAGTTTAGTGGAAGGTGGATGGTCCACAATCATGCAGAGGAATAGGAAGTTAGCTCTAGAAGGCAGAGGAATAATCTGCGAGGCCATAGGAACTAGCCCTCCGGTTCCAGACTCAATGGTTTCATCCATAGCATCGATAGAGATTCCAAGCGAGGGGGATATTGGGCCAATGGAATTCGAAGGAGACCCGTTTCACAATCTACTATACGACAAATACAGAATTCAAGTTCCGGTTTTTCCTTGGGTACACCACAAAACACGGTACATTAGAATCTCGGCACAAATGTACAACCATATCGATGAGTATCATTTCCTCGCCGAGGCACTAAAAAATAACCTGTAAAAAAGCAACCTTTCAAGGAGTTGGTGCGCCGCCGTGACTTCATGCCTGAAGCGGTTGTAGCGCTCACTGGCGCTTCTGGAGCCAGATATTGTGTGAAACTGGTCCAGTCGTTGGTAGAACATGGATGGACCGTGAATCTGATAGTCACTGGCACCGGTGCGATAAATCTTGACCTTGAGTGCCAAATGACTCCTGAAGATTTAGCCGATCACGATCTTGTAAATCTTGAAGATAATCGAAATCTAGCAGCAAGATCAGCCTCAGGATCTGCAAGGTTCGATGCTTACATCGTATGTCCTGCAAGTGGAACTACCATTGGCAAGATTGCCTCAGGAATAAGTGACAACCTTGCCACTAGGAGTGCTTTGGTTGCTATGAAGGAGAGGAGGAAATTGATTATAATTCCAAGAGAGGCACCTTACTCCACACCCCATCTAAGAGCAATGGCAAACCTATCAGAGTGGGGTGTCGTCATTCTTCCAGCTAGCCCAGGTTTCTACCACATGCCCCAGACAATAGATGATTTAGTTGACTTTGTAGTTGCAAGAATACTCGACCAATTAGGTATTGATCACACTTTAGGGAAGAGGTGGACCGGTGAAGAAGTCGAGTCGTGATAACGATGCATAGCATACTCCTGTCTGGAATGGGTTCAATAAAGGTCGAAACAACTGGGACTTCGATAATATGACCGATTGGTCCTCGAAAACCGTGGAGCAGCTAAAGATTGAGCTGAGATCAAGAGGGTTAGGAGTTTCTGGAAATAAGTCCATTTTGGTTGAGAGACTTGCCATGTCAGAGAAAAAATCAGAAATTTTAGAGGCCGAAATTTCCAGCGATGGCAAAAATGCGAGCAATGGTGCACTCAGAAGAGGGCTGGCAAATTTGTACAAAAGAAAATCCAACCAGGTTCCCGCCAAGGCTATTTTTCTTGCCTCCATAATGATCATTGGAACGGCCGGAGGTGGAATTATTTTCGGAGAGGGTATAGCAAAATGGGCCAAAGGTAGTCCAGAATATGTTATCATTGATTTTGACTCCAATCAATCAAGAGCTTATGCACAAGGATTAGTAGCATTAGGAGATCCACAGTGGGGGGGAAGGTTATCTGGGACAGTAGAAGAGGAAAATGCAGCGCAATCAATCAAAACTAATTTTTCGAATAGCGGTTTACCATCAATTCTCGACGAGTTTGAAGTTCCATTGTATTACATGGGGAGCCAATTCGATCTTATGATTTGCCAGCCGGGCAACTTGGGCGGAATTTTAGGTGGCCCTACCCCATGCTCCTTAGCAGATATTGACAGGGATGAGACTGAATTCATACATACTCAAGACTACGTTGTTCAGGGTTATAGCGGCAGCCTCAACATTCCCGCGAGCAGCAATGTCGAGGTCTTTGATTTAGGAATGGGGAACGAATCTGAAGACTGGGCATCGGCTGGAAATGGTATTGGTATTGTTTGGTTGATGGATGGGATGGATGGGGAGCCGGGTACGGAAAGTAATACTGTTCTAATGCAGAGGGCCCAATTGAATAGTCTTAGAGGTCTGATCACTGTTAATTCTAGGCAAAACTGCGATGATTTGGTGCAAGGCGACTGTGTCCCTTTCTCGAAGTCTTTGGACATTACCCAATTTAGCGAGAAACCATACAACATCGGCTTCGTCATGGTATCTAGAAGCGTCGGCGAAACAATCGTAGAGCAAGTAGTCAATGGCGACGGAATGTTGCAATTCCAAGTTGACGTAGACAACCAACAAGAAGGTTACATCCATGTTCCATGTGGAATTATTGAAGGGAGCTCTGATGATTTGATCATCATTGGGGCCCATCACGACACGGTTTACAACGGGCAAGGGGCAATAGATAATACCGCGGGAACGGCTACTGTGATGGAAATGGCTAGACAGATGGCGCTTGTTGAATCTGAACTAGGTGAGCCCAAAATGACGATTTATTTTTGCACATGGGGAGGGGAAGAAGAGGGACTTTGGGGCTCAAAGGAATGGGTGAAGAAGTATCAATCCGAACTCCAAGAGAATCTAAGACTTTACATCAATTTAGACATGAATCACGTGGACTTGGAAAGAAACTCCGGCCTTACTTTTCAAGGGAATAGCAAATCAGATGTTAGCCACATAGAAGGGATCGTTGCCAAATTCAGCTCTAAGCATCCAGAATTGGCAAGCAAATATCCGATAAATATCAGGTATCTGGACTCGGAAGAGATGCCCTACAATTCCGACCATGCACCATTCGTTTACGAGGTCTATGGGGACGAGGGGGCAGATACGGAGTATGGGATGGCAATGCTATGTTACGGCTCTGGATCTTCAGAATATCACACTTATCTTGACAACATGGACAGGTTCAATGAGGAAAGTCTCTCGGTTTCAGGAATGATCTACGGTTCCTTAGTGCGGCATCTTGCATGGAATTAGGAACAGCATATCGAAACAATCTGTTGATAGTCTGGTTCTACTCCTGGATTTTCCGCGACCCACCGATATTTTACGAACCCATCTGCGTCAATTATCACTATAGCTCTGTTCGCACTAACATAGCCTTCCAGCCCTCCAAGGCCAACAAACTTAGTGTCGTACGAGCCTATAACCTCTCTATCTAAATCTGATAGCAATTCAAAGTCTATATCGTACTTTCTGGCAAACTCTCCATTGGCCCAAGGAGAGTCTACACTTATCCCAATTACTTTGGCACCCGCAGTATTTAGTTCAGAGAGATTGTCTTGCAATGAACACATCTCTTTGTCGCACACGCCTGTAAAGGCTCCGGGATAGAAAGCTAGAACCACTGTCCCTCCCTGATAATCAGAGAGTGATACTTCTTCTTTTGATGTGTTCTTCAATGTAAAATTAGGTGCCTTTTCGCCTACTCCAACCATGTATCCCCGAGAGGCTCCATATTTTCAAGGTGCCCTGTTTCACATTCTCTCTGGTGACCCTATCCCAAGAAGGCCAAGACCTAGGTGTAATTGTCTTGCCGTCAGGTCACAAAGCGATAACCGGCTAAGTTTAGAGTTTTCATCTTCGGAGTTCAAAACCTTACAATTCTCGTAAAAGGTAGCGAACGAAGAAGCGATGGATAAGAGGTGAATGCAAAGCTTATGGGGATTGAATGATTGTATTGATTCTTCAAGTATTGACGGAAAATCAACAAGTTTCCTTGAAAGATATATTTCGTCTGGGTGGTTAAGTAGAAATTTGGACCCTATGATTCCTTCTCTTTCACCTGCCCAATTCCTGAAAATACTGCAAATTCTGGCATATGCATATTGTAAATAAGGAGCTGAGTTGCCATCAAATGAAAGCATTCTTTCCCAATCAAAGACGTAGTCTTTGGTCCTCTCGGTGGATAGATCGGCAAATTTTACTGCACCGATACCAACCAATTTTGCTACTTCTTCCCTCTCTTTGTCGTCTAAATCCGGATTCTTTTTACTGACTGCTTCACTTGCGCGATTAATGGATTCCCTAAGCAGATCATGGAGTTTGATGACCTCTCCCTCCCTACTCTTCAGAACCTTCCCATTGGTATCGAGGACAGACCCAAAATTAACATGAGTTGCAATGTTCGAATCTGGCATGAAACCTGCCATTGTTGCAACCTGAAAAACCATCTCAAAGTGTTGTTTTTGAGGAGTTCCGACAACGTACAAAAGTCTATCACAACTAAGCCTATCTATTCTATCGATTATGCAAGCAAGATCTGATGTACTGTAGTTGTATCCCCCGTCCCCTTTCCTAATTATCATCGGAAGTGGTTCTCCCTCGCGATTGTACCAACCCTCCGGGAATACAACATCGGCACCATCGCTATTTTCCAGTATACCTTCTTTCGATAGTCTCTCCACCACTATTGGCAATAGATCCTGATAGCTTGATTCCCCCCTGATGTCTTCATCATCAAGAAGTACGCCTAGCATAGAGTAAACCTCGTTGAAATACCGCATCGATTCGTCCACTAAGACCCTCCAAAGTCTGAGCGTCTCGGAGTCCCCTCCTTGCAGTTTTACCACCCTCCCCCTCGACCTCTCTGCGAATTCGTCATTGGACACAAATTTCTCTCTTGCTTGCTTGTAGAAAGAGTCTAAGTCACCTACGCTCAATTCGTTAGCTGCTTCGTCCTCTCCGAGATCAAGCAGATGTTCAATCAACATCCCAAATGGTGTTCCCCAATCTCCTATGTGATTCTCTTTGATTACTTTATGTCCCTTGAACTCTAGCATTCTGACTATTGTATCTCCGATGACCGTTGACCTGAGATGGCCAACATGCATCTCTTTTGCTACATTGGGGGCAGAATAATCCACCACATAGGTCAAACCCACGTCTGCTGTTACTCCAATTCGATCATCGGAATGAATTTCGATAAGACGTCTAGAAAGCCAAGTTGGCTTAGCTTTTAAATTCACAAATCCGCCGATATAAGAAACCTCAGCGATTTCCTCTAATTTTGTTGAGACTAGGCTACATATTTCTTCTGCAATATCTGCAGGGGATCTACGCAGTACCTTAGCTAGGGAATGGCAGGGCAGGGCAACATCGGCGTGGTCTTCCACAGTGGCCTTTCCGAATAGCCTCAACCAATCAGAATCGGGAACACCAAGTGAGCTCATTGCTTCGGAAAAAAATGGTAGTGACTCTTCAATTAGGTCTCTGATCATATCACCTCAAGATATCGGATACCTCAGCAGAGCTGCAATCCCTCCAAAGGCCGAATGCATTGTAGCTCCTTCCTCGGTATCCAGGGAAATTAGCCTAACGTTTGCTGATGTATGTCCCGCTAAAACAGAAAGCTCATCTATCAAATCCACCGTCCTACTCTCGTCTTTGGTTAGGTTGCTTGAACTGCAATCAGGGCAGTTTCCAGATTTAGTAGCACTATCTACGGTTGATGCCCATTCTTTTTTACACTCTTTGCAAGTCCAGTAAACCCGCCTTTTTGTTATTGCCTCCGAAAGAAGTAGAGTCTGAACAGCGCCTTGATCTAATGCAGATCTGATCATTACTTCCCCATAGGTGGCCTTTGGATTCGTCTGCATAACCTCTCTGAGAAATTCATCTACCAGAGTCCTTTCCAAATCAAGCTCGATCTGATCCATTGTGGATCCTGCCCTTTGGATTAGTTCTCTAAGGCCGCTTTCGTTGGAGTATCCTACGTCAAAAAATGGCTCAGCTATCAGTTTCTTTATTTCATGGTGAAAGTAATCCTGCTTGATTACAAAATCTTTGGTCGCGCCTGGCCCTCCGATGATTATCCCCCTTAGGTCTTGAACCATAGGCAGCCAGTAGTTTGAGGCCCTTTCTGTGGCCTTCTTGAAAAATTTATGAGCTGCTTCTTCTATTAGCCTTTCAAACCTCTGGGCCGATTGCCCCCCTCTCCCGTGTTTGGATGGGACCAATGAAGTAATATGTTCTTGACAGTGTAATCTTTTTCCTGATGCCAGACCATATGCTGCTTCAGATCTATCAATTACAAATAATCCATATGAGGTTCTATCGATTAGCATCTCTTCCAGCTGACTTATTTCGAAGGTGGAATCGCACCTGTATCTGAATGACGGAAATGGTTCAGGAGGGTCGTCTACAACAGTAGAAGTAAGTCTAGTCTTATTGTTGCCAACAATTACATGCCCGACAAATATTGCAATTCCGCCGGCCCCAGGTGTTTTGTAACGATTTAGTGTTGAAATGGCGGACTCAATTGCGTCTGTAACATGCTTTTTAGTAGATTTTGACTTTATGTTAGCCGCCTGTCCGGCTTCTTGTCCAAGGTGTTGCCTTACGTCATGAATCATCCTATCAGGAGGAACAATCACTGTGACCAGCTCGGTCCCCATCCCCTTCATTGCGGATAGATCCTTGATCGCCTTCTTTAGACGGAGTCTACGATGTTGTTGCTCCAGATCGTCGGACATGTGCTCCCTCCGCTATTTGCCATCACGGGCGGCATTTCAACCCTTCAGCTTTGGTAGAGCATACGAATTGAAAGGTGAGGGGCCAACCTAGGGGCATGGCGAAAGTAGTGGTGGCGCTCGGAGGAAGCCTTTTGCGGCCTGAAGTGAAAGATCGCCACAATTGGCTTATGGAGCTAGTTTCAATATTGAGAGATAGGGTTAGTTCAGGAGATAGCATTGCCCTTGTCGTTGGAGGTGGGGCACCGGCGAGAGAAGGAATCGAGCTAGCTAGGCCCATAATTGGGGACATCTCCCATCTGGATAGAATTGGGATAGCGGCGACTAGGCTGAATGCCACCATTGTGAGAGAGGCACTATCCGATAGAGGGATTAAGGTATCAGAGAAAATTCCTGAGAGCGTGGAAGAAGCGGCATCTGAATTGGGATATTTCGATGTGGTAGTAATGGGGGGTACGGTCCCGGGACATACAACTGATGCTGTTGCGATTAGTCTGGCAATAGAAGTTGGTGCGATGAAGTGTGTCATTGCGACAAATGTATCCAATGTTTATTCGGAAGACCCCAATTCTAATCCCGGGGCAAAGGCATTCGAAAATCTAACTCTAAATCAATTGCAGGAGATTGTAGGTCCACCGAAGCATGGGGGTGCAGGTGGTTCACAAGTCGTTGACCCCGTCGGAGTAGGAAATGCGGTAGCAAATGGGCTGGCTCTAGACATACTTGATGGCAGAAAGACAGAGAGGATCAGAGGCTCACTTGAAGAGCGGGAATTTGATGGTACCAAGGTGAGAGCCCAATGACCAGTCGAAAGGACATCATTATGAAAGCGGCGAAAAGGACTGCAAAGCAGGCCCAAGTTGCAGCCTCTAGAAGAACACCTAGGACAAGGAGCAGGATTGAGGCAGAGCCACACAGGCATTGCGTAGTTTGTTGGAAACCGATCTCATTGGAAAGTGAACCGGCTATATGCAATGATTTGAATTGCGAAACAGTAAACGAACGGAGAGAACGATCTAGGAAGCGATGGGCATTCTTGATGTACTCGGGAGTCGCAATTTTTGTTGGTATGCTAGTTATACAGGTGGTTGTTTGATCACGAAGGCAGTGGTTCGGTTGGTGCTTCAAACGGAGAGCTAAATTTATGATGGTCAGAATCTTATCTATTTTGCCGGGTTTTGTAGGTGCACTTTGCGCCATGATAGTAGTGATTAGCCTAATTGGATACCAGCCCGCTGAATCTGGTTCAGAGGTACCTATTGTTCCCTGTTCGGAAGGAGAAATCGTTTGCAATATTGGAATGACTGGGTCAGATATGGAAGTCCCGCAGGCATTTATGCTCCTAGACATAAAGTTGGATGTAGAATGGTCGGAGCCGAACAGAGGCTGGATAGGGGTTGTAGAATCCGAGGCGGCAGAAACATGCCCTCCAGACTCTAATGGACTTACTCAATGTGAATCCGAGGACATCAAGAATTTCCTAATAACAGGGGGGCCAGAATCTGATGGTTCATTGGAGTTCAATATTATTCCCGGATCGTATAGATTCGTCTCAGGTGGCTACGATGGTGCGGGCCTAGACTCTCAATTGGTAAAAATGTCCACAAGCATTCATTTAAACAATTACGTAGAATTAGCACTAGCCCTTGCATCTGGCTTACTTCTGCTGGGTGCGGGAGAAATGGCATTCCCGTTGAGGAATCTGGTCAATAGGTTAAGGGAGAAATAGTGTACCTTACTCAGTATCGTTGAATAACCCCCTCACCTTGGGGTAATCGTGCAAGTTGCCAAATGCCCTAATTGTGGATCCGAGATAGATGTATCCGGACTTCTTCCATCATTCGGGGGTTATGATTTCTATTGTGTTGTTTGTGGAAACACTTGGCACGTTTAACTACCCTGAATCCTCTCTCGGCCAATGATCAGGAAGTTTCAGGGGATCGGATATTTCGTCAGCGGCAATTATCTCAATCAGTTTTGATCTGAGTTCCTCGAGACCTTCTCCTGTCACTGAGCTTATCCTGTATTCGTCCATCCCCGGAATACCATCCAATATGTCTGATTTGGAACCTACAACTAACACTTCCCTACCAGGAATTAAGCCTCTTACCTCTGATAAAAGACTCTCCTGTTCATTAATTGGGGTAGTTGACTGCCCCGACCTATCCAACAGGAATAGGACTATGTCGCCTGTGTTCTCGAGCGCTGCAATGGCCTGCATCTCGATTTGGTTTCTTTCTGCCATTGGACGGTCCAGTAGACCGGGAGTATCCACCATCTGATAGACTCTTCTCCGATGTGTAAAGTGGCCTAGATGTAGCTGCTTAGTGGTAAATGGGTATGAAGCAACTTGAGGTTCTCCGCTAGACAATGCCCCAATTAGAGCAGATTTGCCCACATTAGGAGATCCTGCCACAACTATGCAAGGCTCTAGTGGATCAAGAGAGGGGAGCTTCCTGAGTATATCCCTTGACTCGCCAAGCCACATAATCTGAGCGGAAATCTGGTCAATTACCGAAGAAAGCCGGCCATATGCATGCCTCCTAGCTTTGTGAAATCCATCTATGTCTCTCAGTCTGAGAATTTTAGCTTGGGCCTCCCCCGATATTCTCTGGGACCTCTCAGCAGCCCATTGCAGCGCACTTAGGTTCTTTTTGTAATCGTCACACCCCACCGCTGCGTCTACCAATGCCCTATCGAATTCTGTAAGAGCATTCAGACTAGGCCACCTATTTACGTAAGAATTCAGTGTCTTCGTTGCTACGTCACAGGCGGATTGAACCATACGATTCATTTGCTTTCTTACACGATGATATTTGTCTGGATCCTCAACCAAATCTGCCTGGCCACTAGCTCTGCTAAACGCTTTGTCCAGTATTTCCTGAGGATAAAGTACGGTCGGAATAGATCTCCATTCGACAGACGCCATGGCATTACCTAATTCCCGCCGCCACTGCATTGCACTTCAAGCATTAGTTTCCCTAAACGACACCCCTGTAGTGTTGACCCGCTTGTTTTTTTATGACTACCCTATCGTTGGGCCATGTCTGACGCCAGAGATGGGGGCTTACCGGATTGGGCCATCAGGCTTCATGAGGACTATGGGTCCCCTAGCCTCGAGAAGCTAGGCGATGTTTTTCACGGCCCCTTGATGGAGAGAAAATATGGCCTTAGGAAGGATGACTTGGTAGAAATGCTGTTGGATCGAAGGATGATTCCCGACAATAGAGACCCGCTAATTAGGGGAATGATGATGGGAGGGAGGAGCACTTCAATAGATATCTTGGACGAAAATGGGGAATTTAGATCCATATCTAGAGATGCCATTGTCGAAGTTAGATTAGTCACTCACTTGAGAAGGACATACATTGAAGATGAGGAGCTATTGAAGTTCGAAAAGGACGACATGAAGAGAAGGTCCGAAGTTCACGAAATGACTGAGAAAAAGATGGATGACCACGGAAGTCACCTTTGGGGGTAAATGAATGGGAACCTTATCTGCAAAAGATTGCGTACCTTGTAAAGGCGGCGTTCCCCCCCTTAGTGAAGAAGAATCAGGCGCGTTTCTATCTCAAATAAATGATGACTGGGAATTGGTGAAAAATCACCACCTAACACGCACATGGAGATTCCCCGATTTCGCAAATGCTATGGATTTCACGAATTCCTTGGGAGGAATATGCGAGGAACAGGGGCATCACGCAGACTTTGAACTGGGATGGGGGAAAGTGGTTGCCGTAATCTATACGCACAAGATAGATGGCCTAACTGAGTCTGATTTCGTGTTAGCAGCAAAGTTTGACGAAGTTAGGTGATGGCTTGTCTAATGCATTGCGAATGCACGTTTTCGTATGTACCAATGAGAGAGAAAATGGACATCCTCGAGGGAGCTGTGGCAGAAAAGAATCTCTTGACATACTTGGCAAATTAAAAAGGAAGGCAAGAGAAGCTGGATTAAACGACGTGCGAGTCAATAAATCTGGGTGCTTGAACAGGTGTGAGTCGGGGCCGGCTTGTGTAGTGTATCCCGAGGGGACATGGTACTCACTGCCGCATGATGAAGAGGGTCTGAGCTCTATTTTGAAACACCTGTCCGTAGGAGATGTGTCCGAGGATCATGTGTTGGTGGGTGAATGAGAAAGGTAGTCTATCCACGAGCTGGAGGTGTTGAAACCATCCAGATCGTGGATTCATTAAATCCTATTCCGGGTCCAGGGGAAGTCTGCGTCAGGGTACACAAGGCAGGAGTCAATTTTGCAGAGCTCATGATGAGGCAAGGGCTTTACGGATCTAGCCCAAAATTTCCCTTCACACCAGGATATGAGGCGTCCGGTGAGATAATCAGCCTAGGAGAGGGTGTGGAATCTTTCAAGGAAGGCGACAGAGTTCTGGCAATGACTGGTTTTGGAGGCTGGGCCGAGCAGGTAGTTCTGGATGAGAGTAGAGTCTTTCTACTTCCTGATGAGGTATCTTTCGAGCAGGCAGCAGCTATTCCAGTGACCTATGGAACCGCCTTCCATATGCTCGTTTATTTGGGGAACCTTGCGAAAGAAGATACGGTGCTAATTCATCATGCTGCTGGAGGGGTGGGTACTGCAGTTTCTCAGATATGCGATGCCTACGGGGTCTCTTTGGTCGTCGGCACTGCCTCTTCCCCAAAGAAAGATTTCGTCGAATCAATGGGCATGAGATTTGTGGACCGTGACTCCGAGGATTTTGTAGAAGTTTGCAAGGATATGACGGATGGTAAGGGCGTCCACCACGCAATAGACCCAGTTGGGGGAAGGCATTTGATGAGATCACTCATGGCCACTAGGAGGGGTGGAAAACTGTACTATTTTGGGGCCTCAGGTGCAGTCAAGGGGGAAAAAAGATCACGGATATCTGAAATCAGGTTGTGGTGGGGTATGCCTAGATTCGATCCGATAAAATTGATGACCTCCAACAAAGCCGTTTTTGGGGTCCACATGGGACTATTGGAAGACCCAGCGATTTTCAAGGGCCATCTGGAAGAACTTAGCACTATGCTGGGAGAGGGGAAGATAAATCCGGTTATTGACAGCATATGGAGATTTGAACGGGTTTCCGAGGCTCAGATGCACATGCACGATAGAAAGAATAAAGGAAAGATTCTCTTGGATTTTTCCTAAACCAATGATGTCTTGTTTTCTGCATCCGGTGATGTCAAAAGCACTACAGTATTCGAGCTAACGTGAGCAACAAGGACTATGAAGAGCTTCTTGATAGGGCGAGGGACAGAATTCCCAAAGACATTAGCGAGAGGTCTAGGTGGACTATGCCCCAGCCAGATATAATGATTGAAGGAAGTCAGACTATTCTGAGGAATTTCTCGGAGATAGTAGATTCAATGGACAGGGATGCCAATCACGTATTCCAATACCTGCTAAATGAACTAGGAACATCTGGAAGTAGGGAAAACGTCAGGATAATGCTGAAGGGGAAAGTGCCCCCAAAGAGAATAAAGGAAAAGATTGTGTCGTACGTCAAGACATACATACTCTGTGGGGAATGCAAGGCCCCTGATACAAGATTCGTCAGGGAAGATAGGACTACCCTATTGAAATGTCAAGCCTGTGGAGCAACTCGTCCTGTCAGACTTTAGCAAAGGGGCACATTCATATTATTTTCAGCATCACTTTGAGTCTTATAAATTGAGGACCAACGATTATTGACGGGGTTGCATGACCCTTGAAGATGAGTGGCACCAGTACAGAGCTTGGATCCCATCCCTTGAAAGTTAAGTTGGCGAGGATGGATGATGGTGCCAAGATGCCGACGAAGGGGAGTCGGCACGCAGCTGGTTGGGACCTGTACGCACTTGAGAACACTACAGTGCACTTTCGATCTAGTACCAAACTGAGGACAGGCATTAGGGTGGCTATCCCAATTGGTTTTGAAGGTCAGGTTAGGGCGAGGTCTTCCCTAGGGTCGAAGGGATTGATCCTGCCTCATAGTATAGGGACAATAGACTCCGACTATAGGGGTGAATTGTTTGTTTTGATGACATGGATCGGAGAGGGGGAGTCTTACGAGGTAAAGGCAGGAGAAAGGATTGCCCAGCTAGTTATCGCACCAATCCCCGAGGTAACAATATGCGAGGTTGAGCCACATGAGCTTGGGGAGACCGAAAGAGGCGATGGCGGATTCGGAAGTACGGGGAGATTCTGAGCGTACTGAATTCAATATTCTATGTAGCATACCCCCGGTGGATTCATAGCACGGAATAGTTGGGGTAGTACGATGCATCTGAGCGTAGACGAGCTAAGGGACAAAGTCGAAGAGTTTAGAGAAAGCGGCCTAACCACTCAGCAAATAGCAGACGAGTTGTCCCTGTCCCAAACAACCGTACAATGGTTGTCTGCAAGTGATTATGAGGTTGATGAGAAGCCACTTGACGTAAAGGTTGGCTGGAGGTCGATTGCCGTCAAGGGAGATAGGATAGAAGCGATTTCCTACATCATGGCAGATATAATTGAAGAAATGGCAGGGGACGAAGTGGACACGATAGTTGGTTTGAGTATCAATGGAATTGCATTTGCGCAGTCTGTTTCCTCTTTCATGGGATTAGAATTGTCCATCGTTAGAAGCATTAGCGAAGAAGTAAGCGGACACCTCTCCCAAGTATATGCAAACGTAGAAGGGAAAAGAGTAGTAATTATTGATGATGTATACTCAACTGGAACCACGATGAGAACGACTGCGGCTGGCCTCACTGCAGCAGGAGCTGAAGTCAAACTGTGTGTGGTTTTGGTGAATAAATCATGGGATGACGATGTTGTAGACATTCCCCTGAGGGCTCTAGTTAGAGCTGCGACTGTCTGAGGTGTCTCATGCACTGGGCGGATTATACCGCAAAAATTCTCCAAGAAAGAGGGGGCTCGCAGGTTTCTGCCAGTGGCATCACTCCGTCTGGAGAGTTCCACATAGGCCATCTCAGAGAAATACTGTCGGCCGAAATGATACATAGGGCCTGTATAGATGCAGGTATGGAGTCTGACTATGTTTTCATTGTCGACTCGATGGACCCACTTAGGAGGGTCTACGATTTCCTATCTCCCTCTTACGAGCAATTCATTGGCCACCCACTTGCATATATTCCAGCCCCCGATGATAACGGGAATCCTGGAAAAGGGGAGGTGAGCTATGCCGAGCATTTCCTAAACCCCTTTTTGCAGGCATTGGAAAAAATAGGCGTCAAACCCAGGGTGGTGATGAATCACGAAACATACGAGTCTGGAGCTTTTGCCAGAGGCATCGACACGGCGATAATGAATAGAGATGAGATAAGAAATTTAATTGAGGGAATATCAGGGAGGGAACTTGGGGAGAATTGGTTCCCATACAATCCGATTGGACCAGATGGTAGCCTAGATGGGGTCAGGGTTACGGGGTACGAGAAGCCATTTGTCAGTTGGGTTGATTCAAATGGTCTGGAAGGAAGATCGGACATAAGGAAAGCAGAGGGAAAGTTGCCTTGGAGAATAGATTGGGCTGCTAGATGGATTATTCACGGAATCACCTGCGAGCCAGCTGGAAAGGACCATGGTTCTGCAGGAGGAAGCTTCGATACTGGGATTCCAATTTGCAAGCTATTGGGTGGTAATCCGCCGGATAAGATAGTTTACGAATGGATCCAACTGAAGGGAATGGGACCTATGTCTAGCTCCACTGGACTAACTGTGGGGCCAATGGAGGCCTTGTCGCTCGTTCCTCCCGAAATCCTCCGTTATGTTATAGCTAGAAGCAAGATAAATCGGCACATTGAGTTTGATACAGGTCCATCGCTCTTTCACATAGCCGACGAGTACGAAAGGTTGGTTGCCAGCCCGCTTGAGGAGGAGGAAGGTATGTCAAAACGTCAGGCTGTTTCATTGGCGACACAAAGTGGCGCACTTAGGCTAAGTCAAGTGGTTCGAGGATCGGACCCCCTGGATTCCTTTGCTGGCGTATCCTTCAGACATCTTTCTATGCTCGCACAAATAAAATCGTTGGACCAAGATGTCTGGAGATCTTTAGAAAGATCTGGGCACATTGAAGGGGAACCAAGCCCACAATTAATGGAAAGGCTAGCTAGAATGAGGTCTTGGATAGATGGCCCGCATTTCCCAGATGAGTCGAAGATAGAAATTAGAGTTGAGCTACCCATTGAGGAAAAGAAGGGTCTTGATTCGAAATCGGTCAACTTCCTGTCAGATCTTTCTGGAAGACTTGCAAAATGTGATTGGGACGAAGATTCCATAGTGAAATCGATTAAAAACTCATGCGAATCTTCAGAGATAACCAATAGGGATGGTTTCAAGCTGATATATTGGGTCCTAATTGGTAAGAGTAGCGGACCCAAGGCATCCTCACTAATTTACGAAATAGGCAGAATTAATGTTCTGGGACTCTTGGAGTGAGGTTTCCACCTAAAATCGTAAACAACTTACATTTCTGCTAGGAGAAAACTATGAAGACAGGATTATCGCACGCAAAACCATGGGAGTTTACGAACAACTGAATAAAGCAATGGAAGAGAAGAACGCTAAGCATTACATAGATGCCCTGCATGAAAATTATGAATTCATCAGACATCAATCTGGCACGAGTATGGATAAGGGCCAAACAAGTGATATGATGATGCAAATGATGGCCAACGAAAACGTGGTGATCAGAAATTCAAGGTGCATCTATGAAAACGAGGATATCTTAGTGGAGCACTCTGTAATGGACTTTCCAGACGGATCCACAGAGGCTGTAATGGCCGTGCACACCATTAGCGATGGGAAGATTATCAGGACTGAAACAGGGGCAACCCTTCTCTCATCATAGAGATTTGATGTTCAAAAGTCTAGGTTCCGGAGTTCCATTTGTTGCCTCCTTGACGGCCTCGACTTCCATTCTTGCTCCGGCTAGGGTAGTCACGAATGGAATGTTTAGTTCAACGGCCAATCTTCGCATCATGTTCCCGTCTAGAACCGCTCCACCACTGGATCTGGGTGTATTTATGATTAGCTGTATCTTTCCTTGACGCATGAGATCCAGCGCGTCTGGAGATCTACCCTCTGCTATCCTATAGCAAGTCTTCACTTCCAGACCGCCGACCCCTCTTAGAACCCTGGATGTACCCCTAGTGGCGTAAATTACGAATCCCATTTCTTGTAATTTCTCTGCGAGCGGGATTATTGGATGCTTGTCTTCGTCCTTTACAGTGATGTATACCCCTCCCTGAGTAGGAACTGGTAGCTCAGTTGCAAGACGAGCTTTGAGATAGGCGGCGGAGGCCCTCACATGTGATCCCATGACCTCTCCCGTTGACTTCATTTCTGGACCCGGAGCGGGATCCAAGCCCCTAAGTTTGATGAATGGGAATACAGGTGCCTTTACACATACTGCTTCTGTTTGAGCTTCTGGAATATCCAATTCTGACAACCTTTCTCCGAGGGCCACCCTTGCAGCAATTCTAGCAAGTGGGATTCCTGTAGATTTTGCTACAAATGGGAAAGTCCTCGAACCTCTTGGGTTGACTTCGAGAACATATAATAGATCATCATGAATTGCAAATTGGATATTGAAACAACCCCTAATTCCCAACTCTAGACCTATGACTCGAGTCCATTCCTCAACCTGTTCCAGAATCTTATCTGGGACATTCTGAGGCGGGATAAAACAAGTAGAATCTCCCGAGTGTATTCCTGCCTCCTCTAAATGTTCCATAATTGCTCCGACCAAGACATCCTCCCCATCACAAACTGCATCCACGTCAAGCTCCATGGCGTTTCCAAGATATTTGTCTATCAATAAAGGCCTATCAGAAGTTAGGTAAGCATCCCTCATGTAAGATTCTAGTTGTTTGTAGTTTGACAAGATCTCCATTCCTCTGCCGCCGAGAACATATGAAGGTCTGATCAGTACTGGATATCCTATTTCATTGGCCGCCTGTCTGACTCCCTCTGGAGACGTCGCTGTGGCGCCATCCGGCATCCTAAGGCCACAACGGAGTGCGAATTCTTCGAACCTCTCCCTATCACTGGCCTCATCAACGGACTCCGGAGAAGTTCCCTCCATCACCAAATCTAAACCCATGCTGGAAAGGTGTGGCATTTCGTTAGATAATGGAAGGGCTAAATTGATTGCAGTTTGACCTCCAAATTGAAGCAAGATCCCGTTTGCATCTTCTCTGAGCAAGACTTCAGAAACGGACTCGAGTGTAAGAGGGTCGAAGTACAGCCGATCGCTTGTGTCGAAATCTGTAGAAACGGTTTCGGGATTATTATTGATAATAATTGCCTCATGCCCTAAGTCTTGAATTGCTCCTGCAGCATGAACACACCCATAATCGAATTCAATACCCTGGCCTATCCTTATTGGGCCTGATCCTACGACTGCTATACGTTGTTTCACTGAAGAAGCTAGACCCGGAACATAATCCACTCCTGATTCTGCTCCCCCCCCTTCGTAGGTAGAGTAGTAGTAAGGAGTCACCGCGGCGAACTCAGCGGCACATGAGTCAACCATCCTGTACCTCGGGTGTATTCGCAGTTCATGCCTCCTAAGTCTGACCGCGGTTTCATTATGACCAGTAGGTAGCGATTTGAAGCCTGCCTCAGGAAATCCAGCAAGCGCGTCGGCAATATGTAGGTCTGTAAAACCGGACCCCTTCCATGACCGCATCTCCGATTGTGGGATTCCAGATGGCTTCATACCTATTTCTCCTGCAGCTCTGATTTCTGTTTCGATAGCAGCAAGACTCTCAAATCTACTAAGGAACCAGCGAGTCATCCCTCCAGTTAAATCCCTAACATCCTCGATAGAATATCCTCTCCTGAATGCCTCAATTACTGCTCCCAGTCTCCTATCTGTAGGAATTCTCAGCCAGTCTTCAAGCAGAGCAGCTGGAAGTTTCTCCGAAGCCCTCTCATCCATGGTCTCGCCATCTGATGCGTCTGACATTGTCAGTGGACGGGGATGGGGTTTGCCGTACTCTAGACTTGCCCATGCCTTCAAACACGCCTCCTCGAATGAACGGCCGATTGCCATGACCTCTCCTGTAGATTTCATTGAGGTGCCGATTCTGCGATCTGCTGTTCTAAACTTATCAAAAGGCCAACGGGGAATCTTAACTACGCAGTAATCAAGTGTTGGTTCGAATGCAGCTGTTGTACCTTCTCCTGTGATTGGATTTGGGAGCTCGTCCAAAGTATAGCCAACGGCAATTAGTGCTGCCATTCTGGCTATTGGATAGCCGGTTGCCTTGGAGGCTAATGCCGAGGATCGAGAAACTCTGGGATTGACCTCTATTACTCTGAATTCACCATTAGATTGGTCTATGGCAAACTGGACATTGCAACCACCTCTTATGTTCAATCTTCTAATCAGCTTTAGCGCGGCATCTCTCAGCATCTGATGATCGATATCAGAGAGAGTCTGCTGAGGGGCAACAACGATCGATTCTCCGGTGTGCACACCCATTGGGTCGATGTTTTCCATGGTGCAAACAATAATTGCGTTGTCAGAACTATCCCTCATGACCTCATATTCGTGTTCTTGCCAACCAAGTATGCTTTCTTCAATTAGGACTTGACCAATTGCAGAATGCAATATTCCTTGACTTGCAATTTCAACTAGCTCACCCATATTTGATGCGGTTCCGCCACCAAGCCCTCCCAATGTGAAAGCCGGTCTTATCAATAGCGGGAAAGACCCGAGTTTTTCTGCAGCTGAAATTACCTCTTCTATTGAATCACAAGCCAATGCCTTGCAGACTGGCAAATCTATCTCTTCACATACTCGCTTGAATAGGTCGCGATCTTCAGCTTCGTCTATCGCCGCTAAATTGCAACCAATAAGCTCTACGCCTAACTCATCAAGTGTACCGTCTTTGGCTAAGGCTGAAGCAATATTTAGCGCAGTTTGTCCACCCATACCGGCAAGAAGTGCATCGGGTTTTTCCGATTCCATGATTTTCTTGACCACCTCAGGTAGGAGGGGTTCGATGTATATCTTGTCAGCCATCTCAGGATCATTCTGAATTGTAGCTGGATTAGAGTTTACAAGAATTACTTCATATCCATCTGATCTTAATGCCCTGCAGGCTTGAGATCCTGAGAAGTCGAACTCAGCAGCTTGGCCTATTCGAATTGGACCGCTACCCAGTATCATTATTCGGGCTATATCGTCTCTTCGAGGCATCAGGATTCCCCTCTTGAGGCGATTTCTGGTTTGGAAGAGTCAAGGTATTGATTCACCATATCTTGGAATCTATCAAAGAGTGGGGAAGCATCATGTGGTCCCGGACAAGACTCAGGGTGGAACTGGACTGTAAATGCGGGTTTGTCGAGAAGATCTAGGCCTTCCACAGTTCCGTCATTTGAGTTTACGTGCCTAACTTTGAAGTCGGCCCCGAGTACGTTTTCAGACTCTTCGGAGCAAGTTCCGCTTGGGTGTGGGGCCAGCATACCTTTGACTGGGTCCTCCACTGCGAAACCATGGTTTTGACTGGTGATGTAGACTCTACCGGTCTCTAGATCCATTACTGGTTGGTTAGACCCTCTGTGCCCATATCTTAGCTTGTAAGTCCTAAGGCCAGCGGCCAAACCCATCAATTGGTGCCCTAAGCAGATGCCCATCACAGGCATTCCAAGCCTAACTGCTGAAGCCAAGGTCCTCCTTGCATCTGTGGCGGCTCCAGAATGTGCAGGATCACCTGGTCCATTAGATGCGAAGATGGCGTCGGGCGACCAATCTCTCGTTATCTCTTCCATGGGCATAGTAGCCGGACACCAAACAACCTCAAATCTAGAGCATAATTCTCTCAATATATTGTGCTTTATTCCACAATCTATTGCTGCCAATCTTGGCAGTTGGGCTCCTTTCTCATCTCTAGCCCCGGGATTAAGGAGTACAGGTCGTTCACAAGTTACTTCAGCGACCAAGTCCTCCTTATCTGGAGGGGTAATTTCGGAGAGAATAACTTCCATCTCTTCCAATCTTTCAAGCGGCCCAAAAACACAGAGAAGGGTCCCGTGCTCTCTGACCCTTCTGGTCAGGGCTCTAGTGTCGACACCCTCTATCCCTGGAATATTGTGTGTGACTAGAAGATCGTGGATGCTCCCTACGGAGTGTCGGTGATCGGGGAAAGCCATATGCTGTTTGCAAACCACACCTCTAGGATGAACTGATGATGACTCCGAAATTCCTGGAATAATCCCATAATTCCCCAGAAGGGGATACGTGAAAGTGAGAACCTGTCCTGCGAATGAGGGGTCGGTAAGACTCTCTTGATAACCGCACATTCCAGTAGTGAATACCAACTCGCCTTCAGCAATCTCCTCGGCGCCGAAAAGTTGACCCTCAAACCTAGTTCCGTCGGCAAGAAGGAGGATACCCCGGGACCCACTGGGTTGCTCAGAACCTCTGGAATCAAGGAGGGAGTCGGCTGCATCGGGAAAAGATGGAGGATCTTTTACGCCCCTTACGCCAGCGCCGGGGCAGAAGCCCCCGGCTGCTGAACTCCTCGACATCAGCAACGCTGCCCAAGTGCGACTCTTAATCATTCAGTGAAATAGGGATTCAAATTTCTAGGAATGATGCTCTTCTTGCTCGTTAATGACGTGCTTATTTCTAGCTGAGGGGTGGACTTTGATACGAGCACCAGAAAACTTTGAAGATTCATCGATCGGACCTATCCAAGAGTCCAAAAATACGGCCAGTGCCGATACTTCAGAGTGAGGTTGGTTTCCAACAGAAATGTTAACGTGAGATAACTGAAAAACCTCTGAAGGGACCTTTGTCCCGCCAACAACCACCATCACCGATTTATCAGTAGAAATCGACTTTATTGCCTCCCTCCAAGGTTCTCCGTACATGGTTAGGTGTACTATTGTGACTTCTTGTGATTCTGAGAGTTTCTTTAGAAACTTGAGTGGTTTTGACTCATACCTGCTAGTGAATCTCCCCCCGAATCTCTGAGTAACTGACTCCCAAGTTTCCAGTGCCGAGCTGTCTTCATCTCCAGAAAGAATAACCTCATCTGCCCCAAATGCTCTGGCCGTGAGCCCCAAATGGGATGTTATTCTCTTATCCCTATCTCTTCTGTGTCCTAGTCTGAGGACTGATACCTTCCCTGAACTTCCCACACCCATGGTTTACGCGTAGGGGGGGGCCTCATCAGCCTGACCCTCAAAAGAGTCTGGTTCCATTGAAGGAAAACCCTCTAGCCCCATGTTCAGCATGCTGGCTCTAACCCATTGTAATAGGAGAGCATCAAACATCATGTGGGAAGCGAATCCGACCATTACTGCTAGGACGAGTACCCTGCCGGTGGCGAATAAGGCATCACCGCCCAGATCGCCGAAGTGCATCAATACTGGCTCAATGATGTAAAATATGGCCAAAACTGCCAATCCACCCCCAATTTGAGACATTGTCGCGTTGCCCCTCTCCCTTCCAATACCTGTGAAAAGGGTGGCGACTACGACCAGTAGAGGAACAATGAGACTGATAGTTGAGAAGTCGAATGAACCTAGGATAGATTCAGGAATATTTCCGGATTCTTGGATGGTTTCGGAACCTTTGCTTACTGCTATCCACCACCATAGAGCACTCGAGATGAACAAGGCCCCAGATGTTCTTGCCCTTTGGGTAATCATGTCCCTTACATGGTGGGCATCGCGGGGCTTTAACCTCTGAACAATAGAGTCCAAAATAAATAACGTCTCTGGGTCGTTTTCTGCCTTAGAATCGCCAGGCATATTGGCATCAGTGAGATCCTGAGAATCATCGTGACCCTGAACCATCGCCCGATTGCCCCTCGGTCACATCATAAAGCAATCGTCGTTTGCGAAGGTTAGATGGCCGACTGGCGACCTATGCTAAAACGCCGTGATAGTGGATTTCCACTCATCATGGGAGTGCTTAATGTCACTCCGGACTCATTTCACGAGGGGTCGAGGGCGCATGATCTTCAAGATGTGAGGTCCCGAGCCCTGAGGATGTCTGAGGAAGGGGCTGATTGGATTGATATAGGGGGGGAGTCCACTCGACCGGGGTCAAAATCCGTGAGTCAAGAAGAGGAATTAGCAAGAGTAGTTCCGGCAATAGAATGCATTAGAGATGAGCTGCCAGATATCTGCATATCGGTAGACACGAGGAGGTCCTTGGTGGCCAGTGAATCTCTGGCAGTTGGTGCCGATATGGTCAATGATGTCTCCTCATTGGGTGACCCTGAAATGATTGGGGTAATTTCCGATTATGATTGCCCAATTTGTTTGATGCATATGAAGGGGCTTCCGGAGAACATGCAGTATAATCCTCAATACGAGGATGTTGTTTCTGAAGTTAGGGATTTTCTTTCCCACGCAACCTCGAAATTAACTAATTTAGGAATTGAGCCTTCTCGATTGGTTGTTGATCCAGGAATTGGATTCGGTAAGAAATTAGAGCATAACCTAGAATTATTGTCGTCGGGAAGGGATATCATGCCGAATAAGGAAATGAGCTTGATGTGGGGCGTAAGCAGGAAGAGCATGTTTGGCGATCTTCTTGGTAGGAAAAAGAGCAATGAGAGACTTGCCGGTACCCTAGGTATTGCTGCAAGATCTCCAGAAAAGGGCGTTGATATTGTTAGAGTACATGATGTGGCCGAACACAAAGACTTGTTTTCTGCCATGAAATCTCTGAGGTGAACAATTATGGAAAACAAGAACATAATTGACATCGATGAAAAATTGAGGATTTTGGGAACCGCCCACATAAGTAGCGAATCGGTTGATCTAGTGAAATCACAGATTGAGGATTGGGGGCCCGAAGTGGTAGCTGTCGAGCTTTGCCAGTCAAGATTGAAGGCCCTCACTGAGCCTGAGTCTTTGGACTCGGAGGATTTGTTGAAAATAATTAATGAAGGAAGGTCTCTGATGATCTTGCTTCAATCTGCCTTGGCGAGTCAGCAGAGGAGGATGGGCATTTCGACGGGTGAGAAGCCCGGAGCAGAATTGCTCGCGGCGGTGAAGGCAGCTGAGGAATCAGATATCCCTGTTGAAATGATTGACCGAGACGTGGTTATCACACTTAGAAGGGCATGGCACAGAATGGGTTTTCGAGAGAAATGGAGGGTAATTAACACGCTACTCTGGGAGGAAGAGGAAGATGATTTTTCCATAGATGATGTTCTGGGAGACTCCGATTTGCTAAGCAAGATGATGGAAGAAGCCAGAGAAGTGGCCCCCCGAGCCGGCGAGGTATTGATTGACGAAAGGGATTCATTTCTAGCAGGGAGAATTCAACAGATAAGGGGAAAAGGCAAGATTCTCGCAGTTGTAGGGGCCGGTCATCTTCCCGGTGTGGCAAATAACCTAAAGGAGCCGCCTCTGGAAATTACCTCCAGATTGGCTGAACTGTCCGAGCAACCGAGTAAATCAGTGTGGCCAAAGATCCTGATGGCGGCAATCCCCCTCTTCCTATTTGGCGCAGTCGGATGGATGGCTTACAATGGAGAGTTCGAAA
Source organism: Euryarchaeota archaeon UBA462 (assembly GCA_002506755.1). GTDB lineage: Archaea > Thermoplasmatota > Poseidoniia > Poseidoniales > Thalassarchaeaceae > UBA36. The sequence continues at coordinate 2,010 of DAYD01000021.1, read as the reverse complement.
CTATATTGGAAACTGCAAAGACTTGGATTGTCCTGAACGCAATATTGGCTGGTTTAGGTGTCCTGTTGGCCAGAGGTCATCCTCTCGCAATCATAGTTGGGGCAGTCGCTTCGCCAATAACCTCACTCAACCCCACACTAGCTGCAGGATGGTTTGCTGGATATACGCAGCTAAAGGTTGCATCTCCGACAGGCAAAGACGCACAGGATTTCTTAGCATTAGACGAAGTGTCTCTTTTTTGGAAAAATAGAGTCGGGAGAGTTCTCATGGTCACCGCAATGGGAAATATTGGTTCTATGGTCGGAGCATGGCTTGCGGGGTCAACCATATTTTACGAATTACTGATTGGGTGACACGAACAATTTACCACTACCAACGCATGGAGGGGTCACAGATGACAAACTTCGGGTTCGTTATAGATAACCGGACATGCATAGGATGCCATGCATGCACCGTTGCATGCAAATCTGAGCATGATGTGCCAATTGGAGTCAATAGGACCCACGTAAAGTACATCGAAAAGGGGACTTATCCAGATTCGACCCGTGAATTCAGCGTGCACAGATGTAATCATTGCGAGGATTCGCCGTGTACGACAATCTGCCCGACAACTGCCCTATTCAACAGATCAGATGGAATTGTGGATTTCGATAATGATCGTTGCATAGGGTGCAAGTCATGCATGCAGGCCTGCCCGTATGATGCCCTTTACATCGATCCTGATAACGGTACGGCGGCTAAGTGCAACTACTGCGCCCATAGAATAGAGCACTCCTATGAGCCTGCGTGCGTAATAGTCTGCCCTACAGAGTCAATTGTCTCTGGCGATCTTGATGACCCAGAATCCAAGATTGCTCAAATTGTTTCGACTCAAAACACGACAGTGAGAAAGCCAGATTCTGGGGCTAAACCCAACGTTTTCTATATCGAGGCTAGCGAAGAAATGCTAGATCCGTTGGCCACAGAAATAACTGGTTCGGGAATGTGGACAGAGCAGGCTTTTGGGGTTGGTCATTTCGCTAAATATGCTGAGTCACGCCTTGAGGAAGCGGACACGACATCCATGATAGTACAGCTAGCACTAGAGAAGAAGGCAAAACAATCTGCACCAAGGGACCAAGCAATCATCAGAGATGTAATGGAGAGGCTTGCTGATGATGGCAACGATGCTAAGAGAAGTTACGACCAGCCCAGCAAGGGAGTCCTCTGGGGATGGGAGGTGACAACTTACATTTGGACCAAAGGAATTAGTTCTGGTACTTACGCCATCGCAGTAATTTCCATGCTGCTTGGACTGGTTGAAATGACTGATTCGCTTTGGGCGGTGACTATTGGCATCGGGATTATCTTTCTCGCAATAACCGGACTTTTGTTAGTCATGGACTTGGATAGGCCAGAGAGATTCCTGTATGTTCTATTGCGTCCGAACTGGGATTCCTGGTTGGTTAAGGGGGCATTCATCCTCTCGGGATATGGTGCCATATTAGGAGCAAGCGCCGTTGTTTTAATCCTAGATCTGGATAGGTCTTTACTCACATATCTAGCTATACCCGGATTTCCACTTGCAACTCTTACCGGGGTTTACACCGCTTGGCTTCTGATGCAAGCAAAGGGGAGATCATGGTCCGAAGATTCCCTACTGCCAGCAAAGTTTCTCCTTGAGACTCTAGTAATCGGTACCGCAGTATTCATCCCCATTGCAACCAATGACCCAGTGGCAATTGGACTTGGGGTGCTAACACTTACTGCAGTACTGATGCATGACAATAGCCTGGTGAAAAAGCCTCAGATGGAGCCACTTTTGTGAGGGAATAGAATGCCTAGGACGTTTATCGAAAACATAGCTCAGAGATTGAGAATAATCCCTAACCTAGACAGAAAGAAATCGGAAGGTTCGGATGGGCCCCTGAGGACATTTCCGGATCCTGAAAATTGGCATGATCATGTGGAACTGGATGCTAATGAGTGGCCTAAGATGGTTGAGAAAAGATACTCACTAGTCCCAACTAC
>DAYD01000015.1 GCA_002506755.1 Euryarchaeota archaeon UBA462 | reverse complement strand
GTATAATGCACGGATGCAATTGTACCATGCTCTATTGTGTCAGTCATGAGTATTGGGCTAAGAGTGAGTATCTAACCGTTGGGTATACAGAACCTTCAACTGGGGAGGGTGGGGCCACCAAATCATGCGTCACTACGGTCCAGAGGACCTAGTAGGAATAGTGTTGACTCCGAAGGATACGGACTCTGACGGTCTTGAAAGGAAGTTAGGGCTATTTTCTGTGATAATTATCTCGCTATCGGCAATGATAGGGTCTGGCCTATTCGTACTTCCTGCTCTCGCCATGCTAGAACTTGGAGGGGGGGAGAACCCACTCGGAGGAATCTGGCTGGCGTACCTAGTTGCTGCTGTTCTTGTAATTCCTGGTGCTGTGTCAAAGTCAGAGCTCTCGACGGCTATGCCGACCTCTGGTGGCTCGTACGTTTACGTCCAGAAGACCTTCGGGCCTCTAGTCGGAACTATAGCCGGTCTAGGCCTATGGGCCAATTTCATGCTAAAGTCTGCATTCGCATTAATCGGCTTCAAAGCTTACCTTTGGGTAATTGAGGACTTGCTGGGAATGGACATTGACATCGAGGCTGCAGCAATTCTACTCCTAGGAATAATTGTTGGAATAAACATCCTAGGAGTGAAGAGGATCAAGAAGATCCAGATTCCCATAGTAATGTTTTCCGCTGCTTACCTATTCGCCCTTTGCGCGTATGCAATTGCATTTCACGATCTGGATTGGAGTGCCGTTTCTTCAAAGGATTCTTTTGGGAGTTGGGAGGATGTTGCGGCTACATCCGCATTCGTGTTTGTTTCATACGCTGGCGTGACCAAGATAGCTGCTGTGGGTGGCGAGATCAGGGATCCAGAAAGGAATCTCCCCCATGGAATACTTCTGTCGCTACTATTCAGTTGTCTGCTGTACGTAACTGTCACTTTGGTAATGGCTGCTGCAGTTGCACCCTCAGACTACATGCACGGCGAACACGGTGCTAGCGAAGACCCCGTGTATATCTTCGCTGAGGCAGTAGGTGGGGAGATGGTTGGGAAGATCGCTGCGATTCTTGCTGTTGTGACAATGACTTCTATGGCTCTAGCGGGAATTCTAGCTTCTTCGAGGTTCCCATTTGCTATGTCGAGAGACAATCTGTTGCCTCCCTTCCTTGAGAGCGTCCATCAGAGATTTGGGACCCCACATTGGGCGATAATTGGGACAGGGTTAGCGATGGGCCTGGCGATAACCTTCCTACCTGTTCATGACGTCGCGGAACTCGCATCGGGATTCAAAATAATGATCTTCATGTTAATCAATGCGTGTGTGATTGTGCTTAGGACCTCAGCCGATTCTCACACATGGTACGACCCCCAGTGGAAGACGCCTTGGCCACTTTACCCTGCAGTACAGTTGTTCGGAATCTTCGGAGGAGGGGGTTTGCTTTACCTGATGGGGACGAAGTCTCTAGTCGGAGCCTCGGTAGCAATTGTTCTTGGATTAATCATCTACAAGGGCTACGGAGAGAGCAGGGTTGAGGTCCAGATTACCCCGTGGAAAACTGCAAAGCTGATGATCACGGACTCAGACGAAGCCGAGAGGCGCAGACTTTTCGCTGCATTCTACGAAGCCGATGCAGATGGGGATGGGCAGTTGGATCTAGACCAATTCGTCAGCGCTTTCAAGTCTCTGGGATATATCGAGGGAGGGGGGCCCAACATTCCCGACGATGCCATAGTTCTCTCGAAAACCAGAAATCGCCGAGGAGACCAATTGATCGGAGATGTTTTCGGTAAAGGAGACACTGACAAAGACGGACTGATTAGCATCGAGGAGTTTCTTGAGGTTGCTCGAGAGATAGAGCCAGAGGGCTGAAACTTCGTGCGTATGTTTGAAGTCAGCAACCGTACTGGGGGTAATGCAGGGTGAGCAAGTGGTTTCCAGCAGAGCGAAGAAGGTGACTACGCACATATTGCAAGAAATGAAGCGTTCGAATGAGAAAATAGCAATGCTCACCGCCTACGACTATTCCCTAGCAAGGCTTGTTGACGGAGCCGGAGTGGACGTGATACTCGTAGGCGACTCTGCTTCAAACGTGATGGCGGGGAATGATACTACGGTCCCCATAACACTGGAACACATGATCTACCACGCTCAGTGTGTCGTGAATGCTGTGGACAGGGCCCTGGTAGTTGTGGACATGCCATTCGGCAGCTATCAAGGCGATTCGAAGCTTGCACTGAAGAGCGCTATCAGAATAATGAAGGAGTCCGGCGGTCATGCAGTAAAAATCGAGGGCGGCAAGGAAATAGTAGACTCCGTGAAAAGGATCCTAACTGCAGGGATCCCGGTAATGGGGCATCTCGGTCTGACTCCCCAGTCGATTTACAAGTTCGGAACTTACTCAGTCAGAGCGAAGGAGGAGTCCGAGGCGAACAAGTTGATGGAAGACGCGATGGCCCTCCAGGAGGCAGGTTGCTTCTCGGTAGTCTTCGAGAAGATTCCTGCGGACCTAGCAAAGAAGGTCAGTGAATCCCTCGATATCCCCACCATCGGGATTGGTGCCGGGCCCCACTGCGACGGGCAGGTCCTAGTCCTTCACGACATGCTTGGGATTACCAAGGATTTCTCACCTAGATTCCTAAGACGCTACTCTGACGTGGGCGGCGCAGTTGACAAGGCAGTTAGGGATTACATCGATGATGTCAGGGGAGGTTCCTTCCCCGCACAAGAAGAGAGTTACTGA
>DAYD01000007.1:23041-37727 GCA_002506755.1 Euryarchaeota archaeon UBA462 | reverse complement strand
GTCTCGTGGCCGCACTTCCTCGGCATCGCCGAGCCTGATGGAAGACGTCATAGCACCAGGTGCTCAATCTCCAACGCCAGCTCAACGTAGCGTCTTCCCGACTTTCATACCGTATAAGAACGTGACGAGAGATGATATCTAGCTGCAGCGACTCTAGTCTGCTCCGAAGAACTCCCTTAATACGGGATGCATCTCCATCGCTTGTTCCTTCTGAATCTGCTCATAGGTCCTCAAAATTATCCCTACGGCGAGCAAGAGTCCGGTCCCTGTGGCATTACCTACCGTACCAAGGAGATCCGCCCCAGCTGCGAGTAGCCCAACGAATGCACCCGAGAATAGTGTCACCGGAGGGATGTATCGCTCCAAAATCCTCTCAAGCACCACGGGGTTCTTCCTGAAACCAGGTATCTGCATTCCAGTCCTCTCAATCTGTTTAGCAACATCCTTAGCCCCCATATTGGTTGTTTCTATCCAGAACTTCGCAAACACTGTAGAGCCTGCTGTCATGAAGAACACGTAGACGAACACATGAGTCATGATCTGCCCGAGGGAGTGACCATGCGCGTCACCTGTCTGATTTAGTAACGGGATTAGCCAATCCCCTACCCCATTTACCATAGAGCTGTACCATGCGAATCCATCGTGAGGGGTTGTCGCCCCTTCATAGTATGATCCAAACCATTCTGATCTGCTCCAGGCGCCGTTAGACCCCAATACCGGAACTGTGGATAGTGTTGGATGGCTATGGAATAGGAGCGTGAACATGTTGATGTTCGCCAGAAGTGCTGCCATCAAAATAACGGGAATGTTGCTTGCGTAAACCAGTCTTATGGGGTACTGTCCCCTGTGACCCCTAACCTTACCGTGAGTCAGTGGGAGCTCGAGTTTACTGGACTCGGCATAAGCAACTACAAGGAATACAATGATTGACGAGATTAGGGCAACTATTGGATTAGCATGTTCCAGAAGCATCATCTCAAATCCATTTTCTGATACCAATTGCTGATTACTTGCTGTCCTAAGAGTGTAGAAAATCATCGGCAATGTTCCTGAGGGAGGGTTGTCGAATGACATTGGTGCTCCTTCAACAGTTGCCAGAGGAGAAAGGGTCCCTACGAAGGTTGACTGGGCCACGCCTGCCGCGATGAACAGTGAGATTCCACTACCTATGCCCCACTTGCTAACCAGCTCATCTAGCAGGAAAACTAGCAGTGAGCCCAAGAATAGTTGTGAAACTATGATTGCTCCTGCCCAGCCCTCTCCATACTCCAGGATAAGGGTCGGAGATGGGTCCAGGAATCCATACACCTGAGGGATTGATTCAATTGGTATCATAATCAGTACCAAAATCTTCTGTACGCCCTGATAGAGCTGTTTGTCCGCTGAGTCTTGGAGGTCTAATTGGATGATCTTAGCTCCTGAGAAAAGCTGCATTATAATCGAGCCAGTTACTATAGGGCCTATGCCCAAGTGCATTATGGATCCGGAAGCACCGGCCATGATTGCCCTGAAGGAAGAGAAGACGTCAAGAGTGGTATCGGATAATCCGTAAATCATGACATTTGTCATCATGAAGTAGATAATTAGGACCAATGTAGTTGTCCATAATTTTTGGTTGAACCTAACGTGTCCCTCTGGTTTTGAAATACTGGGATAAACATCTACCAACCTCTTAAGGCCGTAGAGCCTACTACCCTCCTCACCAGTGTAGACCAAGCAGGAGAGAGCTAATCCTGTACCTAAACCAAAAAGTGCGACCCCGACAAGTAGGAACCCAAAGGCTGCTTTGTCGACCCAGCCCCAATAACTGAGTGCAATTACAATGGCAAGCCAAATGTAAGCTTTAGCGTATTTTCCTACTATTGGAATCTCTGCTATCTGTTTGGGCAAATCTGTCATTGTGCCCCACATTACGTAGGCCACGTATGGAAATGAAGTCGCAAGTAGGACTAGTGCTCTGCTTTGATCGTCTCCTCCTGCTGATATTTCGTCTCTCAACCAGTAGTAAAGTGCGCCCCAGTAAATAGCGCTCATTGCCGCGACGCCAAACCAGTTGGGATCCCTCTTCACCATAATTTAGCCTCCTTTTGCGGGAAGCTCACTCCTCTTCCCACTCTCCCCAATCACCGTCTTCTCCGGCCTCTACACTCCCTCCGGCCGCTTCGACCTTCTGTATTGCCTTCGCGCTAGCTTCGGAGACAGTGATTTTGAGGGCCCTTTCAATTGAGCCTCTACCCAGTAGCTTATCATAGCCCATCTCTGTTAGATTTACAGAGTCTCCATCTGCAATCTCGGACACTCTTCCGAGATTAATTGAAGCGTTGACGACCCTCAGACCTGGATGCCTGTTGAACCCGTGCATGCCCCAATGGCCGGGCATGTACTTGATTCGAGTCATCACCTTGTGTTTGTTTAGGCCGGCATTGCCCCTTCCTCCTCTTTTTCCTGCCCCTCTTCCTGCCTTCTTTCCTCGGCCGTGATATCGGCTCCTGCCTCTGAATTTGTTTGTTCTCGAAACCATATTATTACCTCAAAACATCCTAGTTGCCAAGTCGCCGATCTCCTCTCCTCTGAATCCCAGAGCCCCTCCGACTGAGTATGCCCTCTTGATGCCCCCCCATCCCTTAGATCCTCTAGGAGGGTGCAGCCTGAAGACGGGTTTCATGCCCTCAACATCTTTGGTTGTGGCATCTCCAGAGGCTATAGCCTTCGAAAGTGATTTGATAGTTGAGTGTGAGCTAAATTCTTTGATATCCGAGTCAGTGACTGACCTTCCACCCGACATCTTACCCCTTTCCTTGATTAGAGACTCGATTGTTGACTCTTCTACTACTCCCCACGTCACGTAATCTTTTACCTTCTGGAGCATACCCTCGTAAGGTGCTGTTTTAGGAATAAGTACGGCATGGTTGACTTTAGTCAAGTTCAACATGGACATTGTATCCTTAATTTTCTTGGTCACACCTCGATCGCTTCTTACTCTAATTACCAAGTATGTCATGAGATTCTCCTCCCTACGGTGATGTGAAGCCTATCTCGGATCTCATCGCTTAGCTTTGCTCTGCTTAGCTCCTCAAGAGCGTTATATGTAGCCCTAGCAAAATTGATTGTGGACCTAGTCTGGCCAGATGAGCGTGACCAGACATCGGCCACTCCCGCAAGCTTCAGAACCCTCCTACCATAATCACCAATCACTAGGCCTTTTCCTGAAGGTGCTGGGAGAAGTGTCACCCTAGTAGACCCAGACCTCCCAGTTGCTTTGAATGGAATACTGTTCCCGGGGCCCTCTGCAGACTCCCATGACCCGTTTCCCCTGAAAACGGGTATTAGGTTCAATTTGGCCTGAGTTATGGCCTTCTGAATCGTGCTCGCTACCTCCTTTCCTTTGCACACTGATAGGCCGACGTATCCATCACCGTTTCCAACGGCGCATAAAACATTGAACCTGACTCTTCTCCCAGAATCAGTCATTCTCTGAATCATATTCACACTAAGTACATCATCCTCTACATCAGGAAGGAGGGCGTCTACTATCTCCACCTCCCGGATTGGGAAACCTGTTGCTAAGGCCTGTTCATAAGATAGTACCTCTCCATTCAGAACCATCCTTCCTAATCTTGTCCTAGGCTGCCAGACTCTGAGAGCTGCCAATGGGTCTGGACCCCTTCTTCTATGTCCTTCATCCGTACTCTCCTCTGGAGAATGGGCCAATGCTAGGCCTGGTGCGATTGGTGAGCTTTCTTCAATTTGATTTTCCTCCTCTGACATTATTTACCCCCCTCCATGGATTTCTTGGATACGGCTACCGCCTTCTGAATTTCGTCGCCGATATGCTCGCCGTTGATTCTCTCTTCAGAAGGAAGAATATTTTGAGAATGGGGTATGTCTAGTCCCGCGTCAACCATTCCCTTCAGAGCTGCATATGCCCTGTTTCCCTTAGAAGAGGCAGCGAGCCCTATGTCCAATATGGCCGATTCAAATCCTCTCGATACAGCGGATTTCGCTAGAGCGTATCCTGCTAGATAGCATGCTGGAACTGACTTTCTAGATGCCTCCTTTGGCCACTTGTAGGATTCGACGAGGGATTTTCCGGTTACCGTTGATATGACCCTGTCTCCATCTTTTTCGTAGGCAACCAACTGGCAGGTTACCTGTTTGTTGGAGACTCTTACTACGGCCCTTGGGGTTCCGCCCCTCAGCATCTTGAATCTCCTGTGATAGTCGGTTTCAGCGTTTCTTCGTCTCTTGAATCTGAGTCTCTGGTTCCTTCCATTTGCCATCATTCGTCACCTCCAACTATAATTCCATCTAGCTCAATATTGCTCTTCATGTGTGAGATGGATCTGTATGATCCTCCCTTGGCTTTTAGATAGAAGTGTCTGTACTGGGACGGGGTTATTGAGCCATCTTCTCTCATTTCCTTGAGAGTTCTTCTCTGGGATCTGATCTTCGACATCCATCTCTGCTTCCTAGGGCTCCTTGAGTTCGCGCTTCCGCTTCTAGAACCCTGGCCCTTCCTCCTTCCCTTGGATTTCTGGAATGCTGCCTTCCTTGCTCTGGATCTGCTGGTACCCTTGATTGGCTTTGACTTGATAATGCCATCTTCAATCAACATCCTAACATCGTCCTTTTGAACCGCATCTGCCACTTCAGTGAGGTAATTTGGGTCTACCCATACCCTGTGGATCCCGACTTTCTTTCCCTCCTTGCGGGAGAAAATCTCTGCAGCCATTCTCTTCTGGTTGGTGATCATCATCCTAGATTCCTCCCTTTCTCTCTATTTGGCGCCTATTCAGAACCCTGAGTCCGAGCTCATCGGCCCTTTCGTGGATTCTGGACCTCTTGCGGTTGCCTACTGAGGACCCGATCCTTACTGCCTGTTTCTCTGGATCCAAACCGTCGAGCTGATCGGCCTTGTGGACCATCACTTCCTCGAATCCGGAAGGGTGCAGGCCCCTAGCAGTGGAGACTTTGCCATACCCTACCCTTGCCATAGGTGACCGATATTTCAGGTTCTTCCTCATCTTTGAGTCCTTTCCTTTTGGTTTTCTGTAGCCGGTTTTGGAAAGTCTCCTGTACCTAAACCACTCTTGTCTCCTGAATTTAGGTTGTTTCTTCTTTTGTTCGGCCCTCATACTAAGAGCGGCCTCCATTGAATCATCGAGCACCGGTTTCTGTCTTGCAGTGTGAAAGTCATCCCATTCCTCGAAGTCCCCTTCCCCTCCGAAGAATTCTCCTTCATCTTGGTAGTCTCCCTCTGTGTCCTCATCTTCCTGGGTTGTCTTTTCTTGTAATTCCTCATCTTCTTTGATTTCTTCCGGAGCAGCTTCCGCATCTTCTTGGACTTCTTGCTTAGCAGCTCCCGCATCATTTAGTCGTGATACGAGATCGGCCTTCTTCCCTGAAAGCGGGAGCCCCTGATCCCTGAGGAGGTCCTTCAACTCGGCCACAGTCATTTCTTCATACCCCAAATTTATGCCCCCTTGGAAGTTATGAATACGCCATCCTGAAACACTCTAGGATCTCTTTTTTTGACTTTGCAGGCCTTTTCAATGTTAGCGGCCGTTTGTCCGACTTTTTCTCTATCGGCACCTGTAACTATGATATCCGTCTTATTCTCTATCTTAACTTGGACCTCGCTCGGAGTCCATGGCATCTTTGCTACTCTTGGGACCTTTTCCCCAAGCATGTTTGTGATTCTAAATTTGTCACCATCTACCTTTAGGGACATGGGGAAGTGGCTGAAAACTGCCTTAAGCCTGTACTCGAATCCTTGGTCCACGCCCTTCACCATGTTTCTCAAATGGGCAGCCCATGTTCCCGCTAGAGCCTTTTCTGATCTCCTAGGAAGAGAGCATCTTACTTCTAGACCGCTGCCTGAACTAAGCACCTCGACCCTGTTGTGTTCAAAGTCTCTTGACAAGGAGTTTCCTTCTTTGGTTATAGTTACGGTGTTTCCGTCAATATTGGAGCTTACGCCATCGGGAATCAGAATCTCATGGGAAATTAGAGCTACTCTCGGCATTATACATCCCTCCTAGAAAACGTACGCGAGCAATCTGCCGCCCACTCTCTCCTTCTTTGCTTCAAAATGATTCATGATTCCCTGATTAGTTGTAAGGATTAGTAGTCCGAAGTCCCTTGCTGGAAGGTATCTTGATTCCCATTTATCGAAATCTGATCTCTTGACAGAGTGCCTTGGCTTGATGACTCCGCACCTGTTTATTGCTCCAATTAGGGAGATCTTGTACGAGCCACCCCTTCCATCTTCAAGCTTCTCGAACTCCCCCACGTATCCAGAGGTCTTCATTATGGAGAGCATGCTCCCTAGTAGATTACTGGCGGGACTTACTGTGACCTCGTACTTACCAGCGCTTTCGGCGTTATATATCGTCGTGAATGCGTCGTTTAATGGATCGAATTGCATTTTTTCACCTCATGAATATTTCTTGAACCCTATGTCGGGAGCTACGTCTCGGAAGCACTGCCTGCATAATCTAAGACCGTGCCTTCTTATCATACCCCTCTTCCTTCCACATCGCCTGCAACCAAGACTTCTTCCAATCCGCTCTCCATGATCTCTTGCCATCTAGTATTCCTCCACGATGTTTAGCTCGAATTTTTCACTGAACCATTCTTTAGACTCTTCTCTCTCTATCCTGTGGTGACGGGAGACTCTTGACTTCCTCCTCCTTCTCCTCGATATTCTGTGGCCTGGCCTCTCAAGAACAACGTTGACATCCATCCCAAATATTCCTATGTCTGGGTCATACTTCTGATCCGGGAAGTCGGTGTAGTCGGAAATGCCGAATGAGAGGTTCCCCTGTGAGTCGAAGTTGTATGACGGAAGAGTTTGATCTCTGACCCAGAATGCGTCCTTAAGGAAAGATTCCGCTTTCTTGGAGTCCCTGATTGTCACCTTGCAACCTATTGGGGCGCCCTTCCTAGTGCCCAGATCTCTGTTCGTCTTAGTTGATAGTGTCCTTGAAGGCTTCATACCGGTCAATACCTCCAGAACTTTTTCTGCCAATTGCAGTCTTCTCCCACCTTCTCCAACTCCAATATTCACTGTGACTTTGGTTATTGTTGGCGCCAACATCGGATTGTTGTATTCGCTCATGACTCATCCTCCGGAGGTATGTCACTTTCTTTGGATATGATGAAGACATAATCAGTAATGGTTCCAAAGTCATCAAATGACGTCTCATTTGGCTTGGATGACCTCTTGACGTCCTGGCCGCTTACTACCGCAGTCTCACCTATGTGACTTCCGCCCGTTAGGTAAGCCAAAGCACCTTTCTTCATCTGAATATGAGTAGTGACTTCCTGATTGGGGAGAGATATTACCAGGGAGTCCCCTGTTTTGTAATCTGATTCATTGTCCGTAACAATGTTCCTACCGTCATGAAGATGGATTTGAGTAGAGCCACCCTTGATCGTATTCTTGCCCATTACCCTGCATATCTTAGACTTGGCAGACTTCTTGGTTATTGGCCTATATCGTAGTTTACCATTTGTATCTAGAACACACCTGAAGTTATCTTCTCCAACGGTCAATACGTCCATTAGTCCAACACCCCTAGATCGATCAGTCTCAATTTTACCATCGACCAATACCTTCCTAGAATGGAGTATTCTCTTTGCCTCCCGAATATTGTGGGCCACCCTAAGAACATCTCTGAGTACTACCCCTAACGGCATGCACATCTCTGTACTATGGCCTCCTGGATTTGGCTTTTGGACCCAAATATTGGTCTTCCTAGTCAATGGCCAAGTTCTAGGCATAACCAGTCTCTTGTGATGGCTTCGGCTCATTGTGTGTCACCTCTGGAAGATCTTTGAACGATCCTCTTTATTCTCTCTGGATCGCCCTCGAATAGTTTGGTCACAATTAGGTTGGAGGCGTTCACTGGAACTGGTTCTTCCTTACCGTCGGCAGTGGTTTGGGAAAGGCCGTCAACAAAGATGCAACCATTCTTCGTGTCTACTGAAGATACCTTGGCTTTGACTCCAGCTCGACCTCGGGGTTGTCCTAGCCTCTTACCCCGGGTGTCGGCTTTTGCACTGTTAGGGTGACTGAAGTCACCCCTTGTTACCTCTACCTCGTCACCAACTCGAACAGTCACTGAACGAATGTTTCTCAAATCTTGATCGTCTGTGATTAGTCTAGCCCTGAGTCTTTTTCTCCGAATGTGTATGGGGGCCTCTTTCTGAGATGTTCTCTGCTTTCCTGCTTTCTTACTGCTCATTTTTCCACCTCATACTATCTGTTTGGCCGTTGCAGCAATTCTAGGCCACCTTTCCGCTGCTTCTCGACTAACGGGTCCCTTGATGTCTGATCCCTGAACCTCGCCTCTTTCGTTAGTTATTACGCACGCATTGTCCTCGAATTGGACCCATGTTCCGTCAACCCTTCTGAAGGGCCTAGATTGCCTGACGACAACCGCGTTGAATATCTGCCTTCTAGTCTCCGGAGTTCCCCTCCTCACTGTGACACGAATCATGTCACCGACGCCAGCGGAAGGGTATCTTCTGGCCACCCCTCCCTTCTTTAGAACCGTGATTAGCTGGACAACCTTTGCACCCGTATTGTCTACACAGTCCAAGCGAGCTTGAGTCGGCAGACCCGCAGTCACCCTTCCAGGAATTCCCTTCATTCAGAATCACCCTTCTCAATTACGCAAAACTTCACAGTCTTGGACAGTGGTCTGCATTCCATAATTCGTACCTCAACACCGGGGTCTAATTCCCCAATGCAACTAGGGACGTGGGCCGGATATCTTCTGGTCCTTTTCTCGTACCTCTCGAATTTCTTCATGTAGCGAGTTGTCTGCCTCTCCACTACCACCGTATCTTTCATTCCCTTGGAAGACACAACGCCAGAAATGATCTGGCCCCTTACTCTTAATGAGCCGAAAAAGGGGCAGTTGTCATTTCCATCCCATTCCCCCTCGGGCTTTTTCACATCAATTCCTATATCCCTCAATTCAAGCCCTCCTGTATCTCTTTGCAATCCTTTCCTCGGGCCTCTGACCAACGTATTGGCCTTTGATTTCCTCTCCTCCTATTCGGAAGTTGATAGTGTCCTTTGCTAAAGTTAACACACCTTTGGGGGTTCTAACCGCGATGGTTCTCCTAGTCTCATCAACCACTCTGCCCGTGATTCCTACCAATGTAGGATCAGTGGAACCAAACACCTCTATTTCTTGCGATATCCAAGGCATGTTAATTATAGATCTCATTTAGCGTACCTCCACCTGGTATCCATTTTGTTCGAGCACCTTAGCAGCTTTCTTTTTATGATCGCCCTGCAGTTCTATTGTCCTACCCTTGACCGTGCCACCACTAGCGCACGCACCCTTGAGTATCTTCGCAAGCTGACCGATATCGATGGCAGTGTCCTCAATTCCCTCCACCATTGTAACCATCTTACCATACCTCCTCCTAACCACTGAGATCACCGCTTTCTGTTGTTCTTTGGCTATCTCCTGACAAATACATAGGTCATCCGGAAGCGCACACATGTTGCATATTCCAGCCAAATCACTCCTCCTTTTCCTGATTCATTTTCGTTAGTAGCCTCGCTATGCTTCTTCGAGTCTGCTTGTAAGCACCGGAGTTGGAAGCTGACCCTCCCAAAGCCTGTTGAGACCTCAGCTGGAGCATCTCATCTCTCAATTCCTCCAGAGTTTCTTCTCGTTGTTCAGTGGACATATCATCTATTTCCTTGGAACTGACGTGGGACATTTTCACTCCTCCTCCCTTGAGGCTCTTTCTAATGCCTCTTCTAGGTCGAGGGGCACGAATCCAGATGCTTCAACTAGCTCTGGGAGTCCTGATTCGCTTCTATCTTGAATTTCAATCTCGTGAGGAAGTTTGGTTCCTGGCCTCATGATCCTGACTGTGCAACCAACTGTTCCAAGTTTCTTCACTGCAGTTGAGAATCCAACATCCATCAACTGAAGTGCGGTCTCTCCGCAGTACTTGATGTGACCTTTCTGAAACTTCTCCACTCTGTGTCTAGCACCTGTAATCTTACCACTTAGAATAACGATGCAACCTCTTGCACCTGCATCCATTATGTTTTGGACGGTTGAATGGCCGGCTCTTCTGAAGAACCAGCCCCTTTCCAAAGAGCTGGCCAGTCTACTGGCCATGACCTGTGCGTTGATTCTGGATTCCTCTATCTCTTCTACCTCTAATTGAGGATTTGAGAGGTTGAAGTCCTCCTGAAGACGTCTTTGTAGGTCGTGGATTACCTTTCCTCTCCTTCCGATTATTCTCCCAACCTGCTCTGCCCTCAAAGTTACCTTAGTCCCTTCAGGAGTTCTATTGAATGTAAGGCCCCCGAAACCTGCTCTTTCGGTTTCCTTTAGCAGATATTCTCGAACTAATTGTCTCTCAACATTCCGATTAATTATTTTATGAATTGTATTTTCCTTCATTAAAACACCTCAGAAATCCTCATCTTCCTGTTCAAGAACCTCATCCTCATCGAAGTATTCGAGAAATATCTCAAGATTTACTTGGTAGTGGTTGCTTGGGGTTGCTCTTCCCCGGGCCCTTGGCCTCATGTTAGTTGCAACCTGACCTCTGTGCGCAGCGACATGAGTGATGACCATGTCCTCGGCATCAATATCATCAAATCTTTGCCTAGCGTTATCCATAGCGCTGTTGATTAACTTGATGAACTCCAAAGACGCCTTGTGAGGGAATTTACCGGGCCCCAACTTACCTTTCCTGTGTCCCGCCATAGTGTTGCCCCCTCTTCCTTTCCTTGATCTCCTTTGGTATGGAATTGCTTTCTTTTTTGAAACCACATCCTCCAGGTAATCCTTTGCGTCTTCGGCGTTCATACCTCGAATCGCCTTCGCGATGTGATAGCAGTGTTTGTGATGACAGTTCAGATTAACTGCCCTAGCGGAGACTAGGTTTGATCCCTCTAGAAGCTGGGAATAACCGCTCTGTGATTTGCCTTGTCTTCTGCTCATTTTTCCTACCTCACTTTAGTGCCACATGCTGAGATGACCTAGTTGCTCCGACGCCGGGTCCTGTGTGCGTAACTGATTTCCTTGTCTTGGCAAACTCTCCAAGAGAGTGACCAATCATCGGCGGAGTGATTTCCAAACTAACGAATTTCTGACCATCATGAACGCCGATTGTTTTGCCGACCATCTCGGGCAGAATGTACATACCGCGGCAATGAGTCCTCACAGTCTTGCCATTACTCCCCCTCAATCTCTCAAGGAGCTTTTCGCACTCTAGGCTTAGCCCCCTGGAGAGAGATCTCTTGACCCTAGATGGCATCAAGCCGGCAATGGATAGTGCATCTGGATCATAGTCATCGTTCTCTGGGTCCATACCATTACCCCATGGGTAAAGTGGGATATCCTTTAGCTCATCCATTGAGTAGCCCCTCCAGAGAAACTCTTTCTTCCTTCTCTCCGATATCTTTGATCTCCTCTTCCTGGCCTGACGTCTGGCCATCTTTGCTGATCTGAACTGCTTTCTCTTTCTGGCCATACTATCTACTCCTTCTTCGATCTTCCACGACCTGTTCTTCTAGGTGCGATATTGCCAACTTTCTTTCCAGGGGGGGCGTTTCTGCTGACAGAGTTGGGCCCATGCACAGCTTGATGATTTCCACCCCCATGAGGATGGTCAACAGGGTTCATTGCGACTCCGCTAACTGTAGGGTAAAGCTTGCCTCTTGCCTTAGCTCTGTGGTGGGCTGCCCCCGCCTTCAAAAGAGGTTTCTCCGTTCTTCCATGACCACCAAGAACGCCTATTGTGGCTCTGCATTTTGCAGGGAGATCCTTCGTTCTGCCACTTGGTAATTGAACCCTGACGTAATCCCCCATCCTGGTATCAATCATTGCTGAGTTTCCTCCCGAACGTGCTATTTTACCCCCATCTCCGGGCCTCATTTCTACGTTGCATATTTGAGTCCCCTCCGGAATCTGGTCTAGAGTAGTTACATTACCTGGCCTCAGGGAGACCTTGTCTCCAAAAGCTACTGTTTGACCTACTGCAACTCCTTCTGGTGCTCCTAAATGTGCTATATCGCCACCCTCGAATTTGACCTTTGCAAGTGGTGCGGTGTGAGCTGCACTGTGAACGAGATCCACTACCTCTGCTATTTCACCACTTACTCTTGGCAGCCGATTGGCCGCAGGGAATCTATGGCTGGAAACCCTGTTCTTGGGGCTAGAACCCCTTCTCTGTGAACGTGTCCTTTTACCCATTTTTTCAACCTCAGAAAGCTCCTAACTTGAGTGCTGCCTCTTCTGCGTCATACCCATCTTGGAGTCGGATACTTGCGTGTTTACCGGTTCTGTTTATCCTTACGTTTACTTTTGCTACCTTGACTTCTAGAAGTTTTTCTATCGCTTTCTTGATATCTTGCTTTGTAGCCTCTCTTCTGACGATAAACTCGATTCTGTTGTTGTTTTCCAAATGTCCGCCCTCTGGATCAGCGATTCTCCTAGCCTCGAGTGTTTTCTCGGTTATCCATGGCATGATAATAACATCATAGGGGTCCATATGTCTCACTCCAGTGCCTCGATAGCTGATTTTGTCCAAATTGTTAGTCTGCCCAGGTCACCACCGGGAGCAAGGTCCTCTGCGCACAAATCTTTCGAGGTGACCACGTCAACCCCTGGTAAGTTCCTAGCCGCTTTGTCCAAGCCCCCCTTTTGTGCAACGACAAGTAGTATGCTCTTTGGGGTCCTGTATTTTCTCCCCCTCATAGTGCCCTTTCCGGCCCTGATTGTCCTACCGGATCTTGATCGATTCAAGTCATCCGACACTCCTAGACTTTCCATCATAGCGACAAACTTTCTAGTCGAGTATTGCAAAGGAATCTCTTCCAAATCGTATTTCTCATCTGAGCCGTCCCTTGATTCAATGTATTCGTCAATTATTATTGGGAATCGAATTCCTTCCTCGAATCTATGACCTCTTGAGTAGACGGTATCAGGGTTTGAAGAGGCAGCTATGGCAGAGTCTCGGGCTATTCTCCTCTCCTTTGAGTTAAGCTTCTGAGACCAGTCTTTATCCACTTTGGGTCCGTGAGCTCTTCTGCCACCCCTAGTATGAGGGTTCTGAGCTCCGGTTCTCTGGCCTGTCTTTCTCATGATTCTAGATACTCCTCTTCCCTTGCCCCACCATTCTACGGAGTGCTTCATTCCGGGTTGAGGTGATTTTTTGCCATCATGCTCCCTGTGACCGTATGACTGCCTTCTGTTGGCTCTAGAAGCATGTACTGCAGAACGAACAATATCTTCCCTAACTTCGGAAGAGAATGCTTCGGGGAGATTGATTGATTTGCCATCATTTGCTTCAACAGAGTATGTTTCGGCAAGAAGTCCCGCATCCATCTCCTCTTGGATTACCGAGTTTACAAGGTTGTATGTCTTGGCTTTCAATTAATCACACTCCCTGTTTGCTCGATGTACTGACGTAGGTAACCTCTACTTCCCCTGAGTTTTTTCTAGGCCTAGTGGCGTCTCTGAATCTCAGCAATCTCTTCGCTGGTCCTGGTAGGCTTCCTTGAATTATCATGTAGGGATTCCTTACCTCTCCGTAATTCAGAAATCCTCCAGCAGGAGTAATATCGGCCTCACTGGGCTGAGAAATTCTAAGAATTCTTTTGTTTAGCTCTGTTCTCTTGTGGTATCCAACCTGTCCAGCTTGTCTGATCGTCTTCCTAACATAACCAGTACCGAAGTCTCCCATGTTTCCTCCTTGTCGTCTTCTCTTGCTGTTCTTATGGCTAAGCAACTTGAGGCCGAACCTCTTGATCGAACCTTGCCAGCCCTTTCCTTTAGTCACCCCAACCACATCGACCTCTTCCCCTACCTTGTAGACGTCTCCTAATCCTATTTCGCCTCCAAGGCGATCCATGGCCCAGTCAATCTTTTCATCCGTGTCCCCCCCAACTAGACCAACTTCCATTATTTCCGGAGTCTTGGAAGGGACGCTGCGAACCGCGTCGGGTTGGGTGCAAACAATCAATCTAACTTCTGATAGATCCTGATCTCTCAGGGATTTTGCAGATTCTTCTATTTTGCTTTGGCCTCTCTTGGGGATTCTACCTCCCCTCATTGCAGGTTTTCTTCCCTCTTCGACATCCCTTTCGCCTCTTGTCTGATTGGCATATCTTGGGAATAGATTAGTTGGCCCTTCGTCAGAAACATCTGCCCAGATCTCTCCGGCAGTCTGTTTCCCATAAGGTGTCATACGGTAGCCCCTTACGGCAAGTACATGCATTGGAGGGGTTTCCACTACTGTCACTGCCTTCCTCACTTCTTGACCGGCCGAAGTTGATTTTGGATTAGTATCCCTGACCATTATGTGAGTCATACCTGCTTTCCATCCAGCGAAGCCCTGTACTCTGATTTCTTTAGACTCGGAATCTGGCCATGATGTGATTCTAGGAAACTGGCGCAATGACCTCTTTCTCGGGCTAAAGCCCATGCTACCTCGACGGGGTCTGTGTCTGTCTGCCATTGCAATTCCTCTTGGTATGCCGAAATAACCGCAAGCGGCGTTTCCGGGCCAACCACGTCATGGAGGGACCGTGACACCGGACCCGATCCACGAATGTGAATCTGGTTTGTGGGATGAGTTTCAGAGCCCTGTGGTGTCTGGTACCTCACGTAGTGAGCGGCCTTGCGACTAACAT
>DAYD01000007.1:0-22697 GCA_002506755.1 Euryarchaeota archaeon UBA462 | reverse complement strand
GCCAATTTAATCAAATGCAACTATTTTGAACCCTGACTAAGGCGAGCTCAGCCTATGGCGGGTTATGTTGTCCATCCCGACCTAGCCGCAGGCATTGTAGAGGCTAGACCTTACCAATTACAGGCCGTAGATGATGCCTTGGCCGGCTCGACTCTTCTTGTTCTCCCAACGGCAGCAGGGAAAACGGCAGTTGCCTGGATGACAATAGTAGAGAGGTTAGCCAAAAAGGGAGGTTGGGCCTTGGTAATTGCTCCAACCGTTGCTCTCGCCAATCAACATTTACAAAGCACCATCCCAGTATTGGCTCAAACAATTGAATATAATCCGCTTTCTCTCAGTGGCCAAAATTCTGCAGACAAACGGGAAAGGATTTGGAAGCAGTCAAGATTGATTTTTGCAACTCCACAAGTAGTGCGCAACGATGTCAGGAGCGGTAAGCTGTCATTGCAGGATTGCTCGCTTCTTGTGGTAGATGAAGCGCACCATTGCACAGGAAGTCATGCAATGGGGGAGGCGGCGGAATTATACCTTTCACAATCAAAAAACCCCTTAATTCTCGCCACTACTGCAAGTCCTAGTTCAAGAATGGATCAAGTAAAGGAAATTTGCAGCAGGTTGGAAGTCAAAAAGATCCACCTAAGGACTCCTGCGGATTCCATGGTTTCACAGTATCTATCAGGCTTAGAAATTAGAGAGGAGAATGTCGAGGTTCCCGATGAGATAAGGGAGCTGGTAGAACCTTTCCGAATATGGCAGGATAGTATTGTGGACATGGAAAGGAGGACTGGGAGGTATGTTATGCCGGGTAGAGTAACTCAGTTGGGACTCTCGAATGCAATGGATAGGGCCCAGGCAGCTATTGGGAGGGGCGATAAGAGCGGATATAGGTCATCCTCTCGAATTGCGATAGCAATGAGGCTGCACCACTTGATTAACCACTTGCTTTGCCAAGGAATTGCAGCCTCGAGGCATTTTTTGAAGAGGATGCAGGATGATTCAGGAAAAACTCGTTCCTCTTCTGACTTTCTTAGGGATGCTAGGGTCAGATATCTCTCCAATAAACTAAGTGAGATGGATGAGATTCATTCTAAGGTTGGGGCGGTTAGAAGGCTAGTAAGAAGTAGAATTAGGAGGGACCCGGAGTCGCGAATTATTGTTTTTGCAAATTTTAGAGACACAGTTGACGCTCTTGAGATTGCCCTAAAGGACCTAGAAGGTGCACTAGCAATCCAATTTATCGGCCAATCAAGCCGAGGAGAGTCGGGCGGCCTATCAGCAAAGGAGCAAATATCAAGATTAGAGGCCTTCAGATCCGGTGAGGCTAATGTCCTAGTCGCTACATCAGTCGGAGAAGAGGGCTTGGATATACCAAGCGCTGATCTGGTTATTTTTTACGAGCCTGTTTCTAGCGAGATTAGGACCATACAAAGGCGAGGTAGAACAGGCAGGAGCAGAGAGGGAGAGGTGGTTGTCCTTGTCGCGGAAGGTACGAGGGATGAGGGAGCGAGGGAGGCCTCGAAAAGAAAGGAGGAGGCAATGCATAGGGCAGTGAGAAGAGTATCCAGAAGTCTGACTGGAAACCCTCACAGAGACCTTTCAAACCTATCAAGTTTCAGTGTGGAGTCTTCAGAGGGGCTATTGTCGGCATCAGAATTTGTTTTGGAGGCCAGATCCAAACTAGGACCAGAAATATCGGAGCACGATACGACTGGATATCCTGATAGAAAAATGGGCGATTTGGAACGAATTCCACCTGAGAGCTTCCGACCGGAAGGGCAAACTGGTCTAGACCAGTTTTAATCACCTATGACTGCGACTCTCGTCTTTAATTGCGCGAGCCTGTTGTTGTAGTGGCCAAATCCAAATGCAAGAAGCTCAGTCAGGTGTATTACGGGAATATTTGTTGACGTTCCGGTAGATCTTCTTGCCTTTCCTTGGTAAATATCGAGGACAGTATGCGATAGTGTACAAGTACTAACGATGAGTCTGGCGCCCTCGGACTTTGCATCGGATATCACGGATGCCACTTGCTTTAGGACCGTAGATTCCTCAGAGAATAAGCCTGGAACCCCGACACTGGAAGTCCTGCTTTCCCAGCTAACCGGTTGACCGCCCATTGACTCGATCAAGCGCTCTAGGTAGTTTGGATCGTAAACGTCATCCCCTCCACAAGCGCCTTCCTGTTGCATGTTTGGGCCATAGAACCCTGCAATCTTGAAATCCATCGGGTTTCTTAACTTGGATTCTACCTTGTCCAGACCCAGGTCATCGACGATGACGTGAAGGAGGTGATGTACTGAAACTTCTCCGGTGAGTGTTAAACCACAAGTTCTACGAAGAACCTCATTTGTTTTTGCCAAAAGGAGAGGGTCTTCCTTGAGTCTCGTGAGGTCCTCGTGCAGATTTCCTGCAGTAGTGGCACAGGGTGTGACTATGTCCATGCCCATAGATTCCGCTATCGCAAAATTTCTCGCATTGAGAGTTACTTGTAGGATATCATTTGCCTGCCTGATTATGCCAGCCCCACAACTGGTCGCTCCCTTAATTGGAACGAGCTCTATCCCCAGAGACCTGCATGCTGGACCCATGGTTTGAGAAACTTCAGTTGCGCTACTGTGAGCTACGTTTCCCGGGTGATATGCGAGCTTTGTAGGCATCAAAACCTACCATCCAACTCATTGAAAATTGCTATTACTTCATGGTGCCTATCCACTGACGAATTGAATTGCTTTGGCATCTTTCCTATTCCTGCGGGTGGGGCGACCATGCCCAATTGCCCGTTGAACATGTTCCCCCCAGTTCTAGTGAAGCCTAATACCATCCTTGCAGTGACTCCAGAAAACAGGTTTCCGAGTAATGCAAATGGACCTAATGCTTGGCGGTAGATCACAGTATCATTTACAAGGCCGCTACTCTTTACAGTCCAAGCATACCACCACACGTGTTTGCCATGTTTCCCATTAAAACCCTCCATAGTTAGGACTGAGTTCTTCGCCTCCAGGAGAGCTTCCACAACTTTGTGGGGGACTAGCGCCTGACGCCTGATTGGGGCTAAGTCGGTCTCGGCCTTTATTCCGTCTGGGGAAGACAGCAGTTGGTCGATCTCTTCTCTTTTCGAAACAGAGGTCCTTGGGTCGATTCTTCTTGCCCATGCCCTGACTATTACGGCTGGCCCTAAGTAACCGTTGGCATATGGAGTCGCGTCTGAGCTTGCTTGCAGAATGTTTTGGCTTTGATAATCACAGATGGCATGAAGCTTGGAGGCCTCTGATGGATTCATTTTGCCTATCGGGCCTTGAGGGGTTGAGATTCCCTCTCTAGTAGCTGCAATCATCCAAGGCTTCGCTGATTCCCTTTTCCTTTCCAGTGACCAAGGGTCTATCGCCAGATCTCGGATCACATCGAAACCGGCCAAGGGTTCTATTCTGAGTGAAATCTTGTTATTTCTCACAGGGGCGAGAGAGTCAATTCTAGTCCGGCCCGGTAGTATCAGCTTCCCATTTACGCAGATAGCAGTATTCGGATCGTCAGAAGAACCATCCCTGAAAGTTAGAGAGCCTTCCTGTGTGTTCTTTAGTGATCTTAGGAGATCGAGTACCGACATGTGCCCGGGCAATTCGCAGAGCCAAGTGTCTGTACCAGTGCTGGCAGAAGTTGGGTCGTATCTGAATATTGAGACTTCGAACTGCATCGGATCCGCCGTAATCTTTGGAATAGCGAATCCATCTTCACCGTCAGCTCCTACGCCAGATCCGTTTACAAAGTCCTTTATCGATTCAACCATTTCTTCGTGATACTTCCCTGTGCTATCCACCGCGGCAAGAGCCGGGAGAGCATCCAATAGCCACTCTGCTGCGGGAGCGTCATAGTCGACATCGCAGTCTATCCTGTCAACAAGCCTGGTAGCGCCCAAGGTCTCAAACTGATTGTCCCACTCCTTACCCGACTCACAAAAGAACTCATAGGAAGTGTCACCAAGAGCGCATACAGCGAAGAATACCCCTTCCATACTGGAAGCGGACTCTGAGGTGGCAAACTTCCAGAGATCCTCTGCATTATCGGGTTGCTCGCCTTCGCCCCATGTTGAGCAGACTACGATGACCCGCTTTTTGTTAGCGAGAGAGTTGAAGTCGAAACCATCCATGTCGTGAACGTTGCCCTCTAACCCGTAAGCCTTGGCTTCCTTTGCCATCTTAGTTGCTAATCCCTCTGAGTTTCCGGACTGAGAGCCGAATAGAATCTCTAATGACCTATCTCCGGCAAAGAGTAAATCCTCAAGCCCCTCAATGACTGGTTCTTCTTCGATTATTTCTTCTGATGGATCTGTTGTTGCGACTATATTTTCTTCCGTGGAAGAGTCGGATTCTTTCTCTTTCTGATCGCCTTCCAGGACAATTATGACGTCAACGGGACATGCATCGGCTGCATCTAGAATATCGTCGGAAAATGTATCCAGTACTTCTTTCTTTAACCCCGATTTTGCGTCGTTCCTATCGAAGCCCCCATCTATTCGAGCATCAGATTTGATGAAGCAGGTATCATCCGTGACCTCAAAGACCTCCGGAGCTGCTTCCTCGCAAGCATCGCAGGTTATGCACCCCTCTTCGATGTACACGCTGAAGATCGACACGCCATAACCTCCTGTATTGGCTACGCCATTGATTAACGATTATTGAATATGTGCATCTTACCAGCTCAAATTGGAACACACTGGAATACTCACATGTCCATTCCGTCGAAGTCCTCGGGACCCATAGGGCCAGTACTCTTGCTGGATATGACATCATCTATTCTGAGTATCATTACTGCTGTTTCTGATGCACTCTGTATTGCCTGCTCAACGACTCGGCTTGGCTCGAAAACTTTGGCCTTTGCCATGTCCATAACCCCGCCCTGAAATACATTTACCCCGTGAGTTGACTTTCCCTCTGAGTGGGCTTTCCGCAGATCGATGATGGTGTTTACCGGATCAAGGCCAGCATTCTCTGCTAAGGTTCTAGGTATCACCTCGAGGGCGCTTGAAAACGCCTCTATTGCCATCTGCTCCCTACCGCCTATTCCTTCCGCATAGGACCTGAGATCCCTGCTTATTGCTGCAATTACAGAACCGCCGCCAGTAAGTACGGCACCGTCTTCATGAGCAACGGCTACGACCCCAATAGCGTCTTCAAAAGCCCTCTTGACCTCATCCACTACGTGCTCCGTTCCCCCTCTTAACAAAACAGATACGCTCTTTGCCTCGGGGCATCCTTCAACAAATATCATGTCCGAGTCGCCAATCTTCCTCTCCTCGACCTTTGATGCTGATCCAAGATCTTCTTCGGAGAGATCATCGAGATTGGTTATGATTCTCCCGCCTGTCGCTTTGGAGAGAGCCTCCATGTCACTCTTTTTCGCCCTCCTGACAGCAAACAACCCTGCCTTGGACATGTAGTGTTGTGCTACATCATCAATTCCCTTCTGGCAGATAACAGTATTTGCCCCACTCTGTTGTATTTTCTCTACAAGTGATTTGAGAAATTGCTCTTCTTCATCTAAAAACTGCGAAAGCATATTTGGGTCTGTAATCTGAATCTTGGCATCTACTTCCGTCTTTTTTACCTCGATTGCCGAATTAATTAGTGCGATTTTAGCATCCGCTACACTTCTTGGCATCCCACTATGGACTCGCTCTTTGTCGAGTATTATTCCGTCGACTAACGTACTGTCTCTGATTGATCCGCCCTGCTTCTTCTGGACCTTGATATCATCTAGATCGACGATGAAACCATCATCATCCTCTTGAGCGACTGAAAGAACTGCCTTGACACCAATCTCCGACAAGAAATCCTTGACTGCTCCGGCACTCTTGCCTGTCAGAGCCGTCTTGGACACTTCCGAAAGCATTTTTCCGTCTACGCCATTACCATGTTGGTCTATGAGCTCTACGGCTTTATCGGAAGCCAGCCTGAAACCTTCGCATATTACTGTAGGGTGAACGTTTTGCTCTACTAGTTCCTCGCTTCTCTTCAGCAGCTCACCTGCAATTACGACAGCACTGGTAGTTCCATCGAAACAATGCTGCTCCTGTGTCTTGGCAATTTCAATTATCATTTTTGCAGCAGGGTGTTCTATTTCCATCTCCTTTAGAATGGTAGCCCCATCATTGGTTATGACAACATCACCCATCGAATCGACGAGCATCTTATCCATTCCCTTCGGGCCCAAGGTAGACCTCACTGCGTCCGCTACCGCCTTGGCAGCTGCAATGTTGTTGCTTTGAGCACCCTTTCCACTTGTTCTGGTAGTTCCTTCCTTCAGGATGAAGATTGGTTGTTGTCCGTTATACATGCAATCACGCACCTTGATTCAATAAGCCATCCATCGGAGGGGGGGTCATAAGTGCTCCCAATCTATGACGGAGTAAATTTGATGCTAAATGTTAATTCTGGGAGTCCAGCCATTCTTGCCCATAATACTGCCATTGCTCCATTGTCCACCCTTCTGGCAAACCCTCTTCTGGAACGGGTGGGCCAGGATTTTCCGTTGGCAATGTTGTGGCCTTGTCAGGAATTCTCGAGGGAGGGGGTGGCTTCTGGAACATTTCTTCTGTGCCGCCGTACATTGAGTTGGCGATGTCATCCGCGGATGGAAGCTCTGCAGATGGCGACTTTGTTCCATCCCAGCCGTCGACAGTCATCCTGTATCCATCCAGAGATGAGTATTCCTCCAAGGGTGACCTTGCGCCCCTCATAACAGTAAACGATGCGAAGAGTATACCGCCCATGAATGCAACTCCGACCAAGATTAGCAAATAATTTGCAGCCAGCCATCCAACTTCTTCCACATCAGGCCCCTCGGGGATTGGATCTGGCTTGTGCAGTGTTATCATTGATGTTTTCTTGGTTGTATCAAGATCGCTAATTATGACCAATGTGACGTTGAAATCGACTACGTTAGCCGCTAGATTCTCCAGATTCTCTTCTCTAACATCAAGATGAATGGTAACATTTCTACTTTCTCCAGCGCCCAATACGAAGTTCCTATCTTCATCACCGACCCTGGCGTCATATACAGTCCAGAGATTGTCGAGCTCCACATCTGCTCTGATTTGTTGCTCTAACTCTGGATGAGCGCTTCGGATTGTGAATATTATTGTGTAATCGTCTCCTGATTCGTAAATTTCCTCGGCGTTTGATTGGGATGAAGAAGGCGGGAGTACGAGTAGGAATCCGACCGTGCCTACTTCGAACCGTGCCTCTGCCTCTGTCGAAATCCCTGACTCAATGCTAGTTGCAATTAGATTGATTATTCTGACTCCCTCGACACCGGCATCAAAAGAGTAGCTCACGCTGACGTTGTGAGATTCTCCAGGGGCTATGTATGGTGTTTTACCACCTGAGACGCCAGAAACATATGCATTGACGTCTGAGGGAAAGTCAAGTTCTATCTGGAATGAGTCGTCTTCATTTCCGAAATTATGTATTTCCCACTTTAGTGTTCGGGGGTCTGTGCCAGCAGCAAAGACTTCCTGGGACAAGTCCCTATCTTCGACCTCCACGAGGTATGTCTTGGGAACAGTCAGGTAAAAGTTGGTCACGGACTGGTAGGTTGGATCGGAACGGCTGGTTCCTATCATTGAGACTCTGTAAGTCCCGTTTTCGACCATTTTTGGCATCGGCAGAATTAGCGAAGCAGTGACCTGCCCACCATTGGCTTCCAATGTCACCTCCTCAGTACTTAATGTGGCTTCGAGTTTCCAATTGTCTGTATCTACCCTCAAATCGAATGTATCTTCTGTATTCCCTTCATTGAAAAGGAAGATTGTCACGCTTTGTCTCTCTCCGTTGGCTGGTGCGAGCATGGAGTTCTTCACTGGCGCAATGATAAGATCGTGAAAGACTGGGACTTCGATGAAGATTTTTGATGTTGCTTGGTATGTATTTGGAAGCCGCGGACTTGCTAGCAAATCTAGGGCATAAGTACCGGGCTGCATGCCAAGAGGTATCGAAACTTCTGCGTTTAATGTGATTTCTTCAACAGGGGTCATGTTAACAATCTGGATTTCATTGCCTCCAGTCTCGTACCATTTCAGATTTTCATAGGAGAGAGAAGGGTCTTCAAATTCCCCGGTCAGGCTCCAAGAAGAGAATTGATTTCCCGTATTCTTTAACTCCATGGAGATATTTGCTTTGCCACCCGGCAGAATGGTTGCCGCTGGATTAGCTAGAGTCTCCTGTTTCAGTGTCATTCTGTATGTCGACTTGACCGTGACTGGTAGCTCGACGTAGTATTTTGTGTCCTGGAAGCCCAGAATACCGTCGTTGATGTAGGTGTACCACAATAGGTCCTGAACAGGGGCTCCATCGGGTATGGAAAGATTGAACCATGCATCCGTGTAGGTCCTGGCCTTAATCGTGTTAGATTTAACTTCGTTATCATGGTCATTGAAGTTATTTGAGTCAATTCTCAAGGGGTATTGGGACATCCATGAATCGTTTGAAACTTCAGTGTAGAATCTTAGTGTGGTGTCGATGTATCCTTTGTTGAAGATACGGCAATGCAATGATGGCGGCTCGGGATCGGCCGCCTCAACCAGAATGGTGTTCCCACCTTCGGAATCTGGATCAAAAACCATAGTACCTCCGAAATTATCTGGGAAACTGCACTGAGCATCAAGGGTGTATTCGTCTCCCTTTTCAATTGCGAATATTATTAGTGAGTCGATGTGTATTCCTTCATCAGAGAAAGACGAGTTGGACAGGAAAAGTAAGGAGAGCGTGAAGCCCTCGTTCTGATGCATTCCTGTGGCATTCCATATTATCCTAGACCAGTCGCCCTCGGAGGACGAAATATTTCTGGATGAGTAATTAAGATATTCGACATTGCCTCCAGCACCGGAGTCAGTTTCGAGCATAATCGAGTCACCAGCCCCCATTACACCCCAAGCATCAGTGGCTATTTGGATCGAATATAGTAGTGGACTGTTGATCTTTACTAGGCAAAGATTTGCACCGTGAATCCCGGAAACGATGGGGTCGTGTTCTCCGTAGCCAAGTCCATGGCTATCCTCATAGACCTGATCCGTGCATCCATCATTTGAGTTTACTCTCTGCCATGCCCACCTAAGTCTATCATACCTGTTTGAAGCATAATTGTCATTGTCTCCTGAAACTTTCCAATGCCACTCTCCTGTAGCACTAGATTGGTTCTCCATCCTCCAGGTCCCAGTAGGGAAGTTGTTGGTGTCCGGTTGATATCCATCGGTATATCCAGCTGCGTACCAAGTTGGAGTTCCAAAGGGAACTGCGTTGTTTGTGCAGAATTTGCCCTCGTTTGCTTCGTCTTCGCAGAATCCATTTTCCATTGGATCGAACCAATAAGCGATTGGCACGTCGCGATCAAGGATATCATTCGTATCGTCGCCATCTACGCCGATCTCGGGTAAAACCATCCCACGGAAGGTGACCCCTCCCGTTAACCATCCATCGTCGCTTAGACTACTGTGGGCAATCGAGGGGGTCCAGACAAAATCTACCTTAGTTGATTGGCCTGCTGCGAGCGTGATATTGAATGTCCACTCGTTGATTACAACCCCTATTGGATGCCAAACTTCGAGTTTTGCGTCAGTCGTCACCGGAGAAGGATCTACCCCGACCTGCTGAAATGTGACATTGATTTGGATTGTTTCCCCCTTAGTCATATATTCCTGTAAGCTCGAGTCGGGTTGAGACCATGATCTCGGCGAGAGGCTGGAATTCCCTATCTCTATACCCATGACCTCGAAATCCACAGGGTTATTCTTCGCGCCAACGTAATTTCTTTTATCCGAGACTTCCGACATATCTACTACTAAGTGGGAGAAGCTAACCGCTAGTAGCAAGGAGGATAGGACTAATGCTCGTACGGAACTCATTAACAATAATTTGCGAAATTCCTCCCTGTAAGAAGGTTGGGATAAACGGTTTGTTTCCAGAAAATGTGCCGGAATATCAGATTCGGGCGATTAAAGGCCACTAGGAACCATCTGAGTAATGAAGTGCTTATGGTACAACGCACTGGCGCGAAACAATATGGTGGACCGTGCGATAGTGATTAAGAGGTTGCTATTGGTTCTTTTTGTCGTCATCCAGATAACCATGGCCCCCATAGTTCTATTTTCGTTGACTTATCTAATTGACATCGATTACGATACCGCATCAGTTGGAATCAGGACAGACCTGATCCACTGGGTCGTGATTGCGGGACTGTACTATGGCATGGTTTCCATAGGGCTAGCACTTGTCCTTGGTGGCTTCAGACCCTTTTTTGTCTCAAATCAAGGAGGCGTTCTTGCATTTCTGAGGCTTAGTCCGAGACGTGGCGATCCTGAATTGGTCGACAGGGCTAGGCTTTACTTGCAAAATACCCCGTATGGGAAGATGGCAAAATTGGTCCGAATAAAGACAAATGAAGGAAATTATGATCTCATGGCAATTCACGGTGGTTTACAACTTCTTGCCGTACCTATGCAAGTGATCCTTATTGCGGTTCCTCTTGCGATCATGGAGGGAGTTCCCGAGTCTCTTGTAAAGCCAAACAGGGCATTTGACTTGGGTATGGCTGGATATGTAATTGCCTTGTGGTTGGCAGTTAGAGTCCATCCAATCATCTCTTGGCATCTTGTGGGCATTGCAGCGATGTTCAGAAACGTTGTTTGGAGGGTCTCCAGACTATCATGGATATTGCCCATATTCCTTTATTGGTTGGTTGCGAGGCTTGTACTTCTAATCTCACTGGACCTTCTGGACGTTAACTACTCCCAGTGGCATGAAATGCAGCTAGAGAAAATTATCCTCCAGACCATAGCACCTGACGCAGTTATTCCCGATACCGCCGTACTTGATTTCATCGTGGCAATCTCGGTCCTACCTATGGCAACTTTCACCACAGTTTCAGTACTAGGCGGATCGCAGGAAATGCCTAGGTGGATGTTTGGGCAAGAAGAAACGCTAGAGTCCCTCGGAGCCAAAAAGTTAGAGGAGACCAATGAAAAGGAAGAGGATGACACAGGATTTCAAGGTGAGCAAACAGAGGGTGATGAATTGGAAGAGGATGACTCGACCTCGAGGATGCTGGACATGCCATTCGACATCTTCGGCGAAGACTAAATTGAAGGGTCAATCGATTAACTTACTGAGGACAGATTCTACCCTGTCCATCCCCCGGGAGATGTCTTCTCGGCCGATGGTATATGCGAACCTAAGGTGCCCTTCTCCAGCACTACCAAAAGCTGTTCCGGGTGAACAAAGGACTCCTCCCTCCAGCAGCTTAAGGGCGATCTCCTCGCTATTCATACCGGGAACCTCAATCTTGGGAAAGACATAGAATGCTCCTGTGGGAATGTGACAGGTTACTCCGGGCATGGCATTGAGTCTGCCACAGATTAAGTCTCTACGGGACTTGAACTCTGCACACATCTCTTCGGGATATTCTGGATTTTTTTCTAGTGCCTCCAAGACAGCGTGTTGCATCGCATCATTAGAGCAGGCGGTTACGTAGTACTGCATCTTTGTTAGCTCTCCCATGAAATCTTTGTCAGGCGATAGAAGGTAGCCTATCCTCCAACCAGTCATTGCAAAGGTCTTGGAGAACGATTGGACCATCACCATTTTGTCGTAGCCAGTTCCTAAGAATGAAACATGGGGCCCATCATAGACTATTCTATCGTAGACCTCGTCGGAGATGAGCCAGAGGTCGTTTTTTCTCGCAAAATCAACCAGTTGGTCTCTCTGCTCTTCATTGACATTTCCCCCTGTTGGGTTGCTGGGGAAGTTGTAGAGTATCGCCACAGTGTCGGAATCGACAATTTCCTCGAGATCCGATATTGAGGGAACGAACCCATTTTCAAACTTGCAAGGATAGAAGGTTGGGGTACCGCCACAAATTACCACATCCGGGGGGTAAAGTGGAAAGTATGGCTCAGGAATCATAACTTTGTCCCCTGGATTAACTATTGCAAGAAATATATCCAGCAGAGCATTAGTACCGCTCATAGTTATGCAGACATTGGACTCATCGAGTGTCGGGACTAGGTGATGCCACATCTCAGCTATTTTCTGCCTAAGAGGAGGTAGTCCAGCAGTGGTGGTGTATTTGTTCCTCCCCTCCCTCATTGCACGAGTGAAGGCTTCTATTGCCAAATCGGGAGGTTGGAAGTCAGGCTCGCCCAAGCCGAACTGAACCGCGTCTTCTCCCGCCATGTCAAACATCCTCCTTACCCCCGTTGGACGAATGTTGTTTGCTCGGTCGGAGAAGCGCACCATGTCCTTCGGACTAGCGTTCTAGGATTTGAACAAGGCGGCTTGACAGGCTCGGATTACCGAGTGTCTTGTTTTCAATCTAGGATTTCTGCATCGATAGGTTCTTCCGAACCTTTTCCCAAAGAAGGGAGCATTGCCTCTATTTCTTCATCTGACCGAAACCTAACGAATACTAGCGACCCCACCCATGCAAAAGCTACGAGTAGCACGAGTCCTATTACAACCGGTGGGATGCCTTGTGAGGCAATATCGGGCCCAGATCCATATACCTCGAAGAAAGTGGGCAAGGAATGCTTGTTCCCATATGAAGCATGGACCTCAACTGTGTGTTGCCCCTCTGGTAATTTATCCGGTTCCAGGACAATGTGCCAAAGGAAAGGAGTTAGGGCACCAACTCCCTCTGGATGGGCAGAATATGTTGTCTCGTACCATGGCCCGTTGCCTATCCTGTACTCGACCCTATCAACAGATCCTGACTGACCCCAAGCGTGTCCCGTGATGTTGATCATACTTGTTTGTGATAAATTCAGGCCACGGCTCTGAAGTGTAGGGTCTATAGATTCGGTTTGATTAGCCTCTAACAAGAAAAGAGCCAGCTCGGCAGCAGCTAATGCATCAACTATGCCAAACCCGAATTCCCTGTTCCAGTATGGGTCCACCTCTGGTGCGCTGGGATCTCCTCTGACCTCGGAGGTGTGCTTCAGCACCTCCTTAATCTGGAGAGGTTTTAGATCAGGGTTGGCCTCCAGCAAAAGAGCCACGATTCCGCTTACTGCAGGCGCTGCGTAGGAGGTCCCGCTCCCCCTCCCTGTGTATGTGTTTTCTGATGCATCTCCACCTAGGAAGTTATTGCAAGATCCGCTAGTTACACAGGCCTCTGCCTGAATTATATTTGTTCCCGGGGCGCTTATCTCTGGGATTAGCTCGTTGAGTGGGTTTCCATCCCCGTTGTCCTTGCGAGGCCCCCTCGAAGAGTACCCAGCGATTTCATCGTCCGTTCTGTTTACAGTGTTCTTATCATCCGTGGCTGCAACAGTGATAGATAGCGACGATGCGCTCATCCCGGACAATCCATCATTGTCTTCACCTGAATTACCTGCGGCGTTAGAAACCACCACTCCCAATTCCATAGCCTCGTCTAGAATTCGGCTATGCATGTCCGATCCATCGGAGCCCCCATCCTCATGACTGGTTATGCCCCAAGAAAGGGATATTATGTCTATACCATGGCTCTGAACTTCAACTCCGGGCCAGGCGTCTTCCCTGTGGTCAATAATCCATTGTAAACCATTCATCGCAGATTCGTAGAACTCCTGTTCTATGAGGTAATTTTCAAATGGCCCTGCACCAACATCGGTACCTATCCTCACATCTACTAGTCCGGATTCTGGTGCCGAGCCATAGAATTGGGATTGGGTTCCGTCAGCCTCGATGCCAGTTGCACTTGCCATTCCCATGCAAGCAGTACCATGTTGATTTCCATCGTCGGGATCGAAGGAGCCATCATCCTCTCTGCCACCAGCTAGAACGCATTGGGGATCACTATGCAGATAGCATACTGCATCATATCCGGCCACAAACTTCTCTACAAGTCCCGGATGTTCGTTATCCACCCCCGTGTCCACCATAGCAATGTTGATTCCTTTACCAGAGAGTCCGAGATCCCAAGCTCCTAGTGGGTACTCTGTAGAGTTACTAGCCTTCACCGATGGGGTTTGAACGTCGCCATAAAACACCAATGAGCCATACCTCTCTACCATTGCAACTCCTTCCATTTCTGCGATTTTCCATGCATCTACTGCATCTATCCCCCCCAGAAGGATAGCATTGACAACGGGAAGCTCTTGACGTATTTCGAAACCCATGGAGTGCAGGCTCTTCCTGTCGGAATCATATATCTCTCTGGAAAAAGAAACACCGACGTTCACTATTCCTTCCGCCTCCTGTATTGAGTCATGTATTCTGTTCCTGTCTTTATCCAGTGAGGTCACTTCCCACCATTTGGATTCAGGATCCCACCAAATCTCTTCTTGATGGGGTGCATACGTGGTTTGCCCTGCTTGGAGTATCTGTGACTCCCCCAAATTAGTTTCAAAGGGGTCCGCAACATAGCTAGATGCCGCGATGCTTCCCGAGAGAGGCGTTGTTAGAAAAGCAATCATGACCAAGGCAACTATTCGGCGTTCCATCATTGGGGGCGGGCATCGGCTTCTATTCAAATCAACCTAGATTAGGTTGATTGGGATGCTATTCACTGACTATTGAATTGGTGGGGGCACTGGGATTTGAACCCAGATCAGCGGGTTTCTTCCGCTTAGCGTGCACCCGGCTCGCGCACGCTCTCGGTTTGCGACGGGTCGGTGCTCCAGTTGGTCATCAAAGCCATCAGAATACCTCCTCGTCGTCATTCCCGTGCAACTGGAGCCCGCGGTACTACCAGGTTATACTATACCCCCAAGGGTGGTCCAGACAACGGATTCTCTCTTATGATGCTCTCGGTCATTCTCCAATTCATATTGTGGAGTAAATTGGGCCCAGAATTAGGGTTATTAGGGTCCAAGAACCCATTATGCCCATAACTAGGCCCCATGCCCTAGGCCTTACTCCGACACTCATTAGCCCCAACATAGTTGAGATTTGGCCGAACAACAAAACTAAAGTCCTCATTAGAAGAATAGAGACTCCACCTGCGATTGAGAAACCAATCAGCATTAATGGCGAGGCGAGGGCCCATATTTGGCCTGACCTAGCCATTGCCCCAACCCCTTGAGCTACTAGAGAGGGGTCGAGCAGCCAAATAAGCCATGCTAGCCAAAGACCAAGATAGATATCAGATGAAAACCTCTTTTCCCCCCACCAGATTTTGTAGTTCTCTCCAAGCAGTGCATGTGAGAATTTGGAAATTTTTTCAATTTCCATAATTTTTCCTCGGAGCAACATCGAGATCCCGTGATAAACCAGAAATATCGAAGCAATGATTTCAACAAAAATCCAGTACTTTCCCATGCCCATGGATGAAAGCACGGATATCGGCAAGCTCCACGTCAAAAATCCGATACCTGCACCCAAGATTGTAAGAAAGACTCCTGCCGCGGGAATAAGGGGTTGATCTGGGGCTTCGAGTCTCTTATTGTTTGGCATACTCAATACCAATAATGGCAGTAAAGACGTTCCAATCATCATCGATAATATTCTCATTGGGGAATTTCCTGAGCCTGTTGATGCCTTCTCCGAAGCTTCCTTGATTTGTGAGGATGCCATTGAACCAGGAGACCAATCGGCAATGAAGCCTGCTGAATCGACGACTACAACCGCATCCGTGGCGCCACTCGGAAGAGACGCGCCCACTGTTGAGTCATCGAGCAATAGGGGCCATGACCCGTTTAGTATCAAGGCGTATTCGTCAATGTTGAAAGCCTGTAAACCCTCTCCAGTGGCTATCTGGACAAATGAGACATCAAGTCCCTCCTCGGATAAGATATTACTGGCGACCTCGAAATCGCTCATTTGCCTCATTGCATTAGGCGATCCGGAGGTAAACAGTCCAATAACCAAAACATCAGAGTCATCCATCAATTCAGTCAGTGAAACGGCGCCTTGATCCGAGTTATGCGAGAGTAGTATGAATGGAGGTGCTGCCCCTCCTTCTCTGT
Source organism: Euryarchaeota archaeon UBA462 (assembly GCA_002506755.1). Taxonomy (GTDB): domain Archaea; phylum Thermoplasmatota; class Poseidoniia; order Poseidoniales; family Thalassarchaeaceae; genus UBA36. Next base: position 6,763 of record DAYD01000007.1, on the reverse strand, counting down.
AAGAGCTAGAATCTATATCGGGGAGATGCAAAGCAGTTGATGATGAGGTCAGAATGAGCATAATCAACACAGCATAGGAGGGAAGGGGGAGTATGTCTGTTCTGAGGGAGAATACTAGCCATGTTATTACTCCAAAGAAGATGATTACTGAGGCGAAAACTGATCCGAGCAAGGGGGGTTCGTCCTCGGGAACGTTGAATCTGAGCATGGCCCAGGAATGGCAACTCTCACCGGGGTCTTGATCGCTGAGAGTAAAGCAAGCATCCAGCATATAATTTCCAGGATCCAGTGGCTCTTCTGAGGACCATGTTCTGACTGTCCGGTTTGATTCACCTTTCGATGCTCCATCTGGAGCCTCGAAATGATCCAGCCACATTTTGGGATCTACAGAGCCGTGCCACATTTGACTCCAATCCATCGGGCCAACTAACTCGATTGACTGTGCCTGAAAATCGGAACCTCCCCAGGGGGAGATTGGGGTGAATTCTATCCTAGCCATTCTGTTCTGATCGAGTACCACGTCCAGTTCGGTTTCGATAATCTCGCCATCGAAAATAATCCCAGTCCGCGAATCATAAGAACCCCACCATAGGGTGCCGGAGACTGCGCATTCATGGCTGACCTGTATTGAGACTGAAACCTCATCTCCGGAATTCATCGAGATGTTGATGTTGGTGGCCGAGGCTTCGAAGATGTGTGGGTCCGTTCGGTCTTTGCTCATCACGATTGATTCAGTAGGGACATTGGACATTGCTTCTATCCCACCCATTGTGAGGGTGACTGAGAACTGAGTTTCTGACCCTAAAGGACCACCTACCGGTATGTTTGTGGCGGAGCAAACATTACTTGTGGCTTCAAGAGACGCATAGAGTCGAACTGTAATGTTCCCCTCGAACCTAAATGGCTCCTGAATTGGGGGAGCCACGGCCTGCACTATGGTTGGAAATGTAATTGAGCTAGTCTTCGAAAATGATGCACTACCCGACGGTAATCCGGTGACTGTGGTCCAATTCCTGTCCAAGAAAGGAGAGTCTTCCCCCCCCTTCAGGAATAACATGCTTTCTTCTGGGTAATATGCCTCGAAACCAGGCCCGTCATACGCGGTTTGATTTTGAGACAAGGCAGGGGATGTAGTAGAGTGCAAAAGAAATATGAGTGCGATCGCACCAAACAAAGTCTTGGTCACTCGCAAGTACTCACCTACTATTCTCCTCGCAGAGCATGTGTTCAACCCTTCGTTTTGATGTCATAGTAATCTCGAAGCCGCGAAAAGTGCCATAAAGCACCCGGATAGGGTGGAGAGGAAATTAACACTATGCTTACCCAAAAAACCCCGGTTTTCCAATAATGCACCAAGTATTGAATCTACTTGACAACCTATCCATCCGAAAAGAATGACAAAGGAAAAGAAGAAGACGGAGTTTGTTGTGTCCCCATTAATTGCCCCGAGTAATGTAGAAACTGAAGCGATTAGAAGGGCCCCGTAGAAAGCCGCCAACGTACCAGTGGGAGACATCCCACCATTGGTTCCCGCAGGCACTGCCTCCAAGGTAGTGATGATTCTGGTTCTCGGATCAAGGCTCCCTATCTCTGATGCCAGTGTGTCTGATGCTGCGACTGAAACTGCGGAGCAGAGAATGAAGTAGGACCACTCATGCCCGCCGATTAGGTAATGTAAGATTGCCACCATACTCGCAGCACCCCCATTGGCCATGACATTCTTCCATCCTCTTACACCGTCATTTGCCTCCTCCGCGGAGATCTTTACTTTTTCCTCATATCTCCATTTAGTTGCGATTGACCCGACAATTAGGAATGTCATTAGCACCATGAGCCAAGTCCAATGACCAAGTAATGAAATGACCAAGCCAACAAGAAAGGCCGAGATTAACCCTCCTTTGTCGAGAAGGTCATTAGAGACTGAAACAAGTAATAGAACGGATACTAAGGCTAATGAAATTGCCAGATCAGCTCCCAATTCGACCATGCTTTCGGGCTAACGCTCACAACAGCGGTCATGAAAGATTCGGAGCCTGATCCCGATTGAGTAGCAATATCTACCAAATCTCAATCTTCCAACAAGCTAATTTCCCTAAGCATACCTCTAGTAAATAGCAAGACGGAGGAAACCAAAACCACTGTCCAAGCGAGCGAGGAAACTATTGCCTCTGACTCCCCTAGGCCAATTATAATTGGCAATTGGTAAGATAATGCTGATGTACCATTCCATACCGAATGACCGAATATCGAAATCAGAATTGCTGGCACCACTCCCCTAGGCGTCTTTAATGCTGGATTGTTAGAATGCTGGGATTGCTCGACATATGACAGTGAAAACTTATCACTGGAATAGGGATTTTCTGATTTTAATGAATTATTCGCCCCGGACCCTCCCAGTATATGCCAAGAAGGAGGTTTTTTAGATTTAGAATCCGCGTTAGAATTCTCTTCAGACAAGCCCACGAAATCTTCTCTTGGTCCATCATAGCCTGATAGGTCTCCAAAACCATCCATATCGATTCCTATTCCTTCTGCGAAGTCTACTACTGCTATGCCAATCGACTTTGATCTTTTGAGAATCCGATCTTTGAAAACCCCATCCTTGGCCAACCACCCAATTGCCGTACCGGTTATCGCTGTCCAAATTGCGTGGCCAGGTATAGATCCAACTCCTCTCACAAAAATGGTTAATGATGCGGAAATCGGACCTCCAGCGAATGAGAATAGGATGTATTGCAGATTCTCAATGAGTGCAAATCCAAGCCCTACGGTGTAACCTACTTGAAACCCTTTCTTGGGACCATTGATGGAAGGTAGGAACAAAGCTACTGCTACCGCCTTGAATATCTCCTCACCAATTGGAGCTCCGATTGCGAGTACAGCAAGAAGATACTCGAATGACTCTGAGTCGAAAGGGAGCAATAATGGGAAAATGAAGGAATTGAAGATAATTGCTGGGAATGCTGAAAGCATTCCTGCAAGCAACCAACCCTCGGCTTCTCTTCTCCTGGTTGGAAGTCCGATTAGTCTGGTTGACGTGCCCCACCATGCCAACACAGGTAGCGAGAAGCCAACGAGCCATAGCGGGATTGCTAGAACCGCATAAATCGCTACTCCCGCCGTGAGGCCTGTTTCAGAGTCAGAGCCAAATATCAGGAAGGCTAAAATTACAAGCAGAATTAAAATTATCGCAAAAATGGACCAAAGTGTCTTTCCCGGCGGTACTTCCAATATTGTATCATCTTTGATGATGAATCTACTAACGTTAGTCTTTACCTGCGTCTTTATTGTTCGTCCATTAGGGAGAGTATGTGCCTCTGATCCGAGCTCATTGGGAACTGCAAGGGTGACATGAACAAGCCTTGGTTTGTGAAGCCAGAAAATAAGCACTAGGAATGGGATACCAACCAAACCACAAACTGAAACGATAGCTGGTTCAAGATTCAAAAATCCAAAAAAGGTGTAAAGTGTTGCATACATGAGCAGATACGCGGGGACGACCGTGCCCAACATTCTGAAGTAAGCATTCCATGGCTTACTTTGCCTTTCTATCCTGAGGTTTTTTGGGGGTTCGCTAAGGGGGACAGGGGGTTTGACACGGAATTTCCTCCCAAGCTGGTCGAGGAAAACTCGTTCTCTTTCCATCCTTTCACCTGGTGCCACTCAGATCGCCCATCACTCGGAGTGCCCGATGCACTCGGTGCGGTTCCTCATCACTGTGGCAATATGCGAGTGGAGGAGTTAGATATTGGGCTTTGTCATTGTCCTATTAAACCGCATGAGAGGCAATATGTCTCGGATCTCTTGTCGTCCCTTTTCATGCTCCATTGACCACAAGAAGGACAACGTGGGAGCCTCTTACCAGCAGCTGGGGTTCTGGTGGGCCTTTTCCTCTTTGCTTTAGGTATCGACCAACCCTTCTTCGGACGTTTGACCTTAGGCATGATTACTCGATGTGGGTTTTGATTGAAGAAATTGTCTGTTGCCAGACATCGCCTTTCCGGGAAGTTAATCATATGCCAAACCCACATTGGGTTCAATGCGTTGTACTATCGTCGGGGCTGGAGTCTCGGGACTCACTACGGCAATTAGACTGCTTGAGAATGGGCATGAAGTGGAGATTATATCCGACAAGTTCAGTCCCGAGACTGTTTCAGACGTGGCTGCTGCAATCTGGTACCCCTTCCTGGTGAAACCCGCGGATAGGGCAGATACATGGGGAATAGAGACCTACAAAGTCCTAGAGAGAATGTGCACTGAAGCTCCTGAATCCGGAGTTAGGATGAGGGATGGGAGGGAGTATCTTAGGGATATTACGAATCTGCCTCCTTGGAATGAGGACATAGCGGCGTTCAGAGTTCTAGAAGGACACGAGATCCCCCCCGGGTACGTTTTCGGTTGGGAATTCAGGGCCCCTGTAATTGAGATGCCAAAATATATGCCCTGGCTGAAAAATAAGGTTGAGGCTTTAGGAGGCGTACTCGAGAGAGGGTACATTGAGGACTTGACAAGCCTAGATGGCGATTTGGTGGTTAATTGCGTTGGGCTAGGAGCGAGAGAACTTTGTGGTGACTTGGATGTTAAGCCTGCAAGAGGGCAGATAATTTTCATTGATCAGGACCCGGGGATAGGTCACTTTGATCAGCAGCCCGAGACTCTGACTTACACCATTCCAAGGAGCGATGTCACCGTGTTAGGGGGGACTGCCCAATTGGATGATTGGAGCCTTGATATTAGGGATGAGGACAATGATCTAATCTTGAAAAAGGTGGAGGCAATTTGGCCCGAATTAGACAGGGATAGGATCATTGGGGGAACCGTGGGGCTAAGGCCTTCCAGAACAGAGGTCAGGCTTGAGGAAGAAGATATAGAAGGTGTTCGAGTGATACACAATTATGGTCACGGGGGGGCCGGAGTCACACTATCTTGGGGATGCGCGGATGAAGTGGTTTCAATTGCAGAGGAGGGTTAGTTATTGCAATGCATGAGATATTCGATATTGTAGACGTTGAAGACAAGGTAATCGGAAGAGCTAGCCGAGAGGAGGTGCATCGGCAAGGATTTTTGCACAGGTCCACCCACCTCCTAGTTTTCGACGATAAAGGTAGAGTTCTCCTTCAGAAAAGGTCAATCGAGAAAGACACCTTCCCGGGAAAATGGGACTCTTCTGTTTCGGGCCATGTTGATAGTGGGGAACATTATGATGAGTGCATAGTTAGGGAGGCCAAGGAAGAGATTGGGCTAGATCTTGAGGGGGTTCCGGAAAAGCTGTTCAAGATCGAAGCCTGTGAGCAAACTGCCCAAGAATTTACCTGGGTTTACAGAACTATTTCAACGGGACCATTTTCATTTGACAAAAATGAAATTTCCGAGATCAGGTGGAATACCAGCGATGAGGTCCGCCGTCTCTTGGCCTTAGATCCCGAGAGTTTCTCGCCTGCCTTCGCCCTGGTGTGGAGTATCTTGGAAGAAAGTGCTGGACAGACAACCTAGTTGTAGGCTGCTTTGGTCGTACTGATTACTACAGCACCAATCTTGTATGGATCTCCATTAGATGAGGGCCTACGGTCCTCTAGCCTTCCACACCACCCATCATCCACGGTACCTATTGGGATTCTAATTGATGCCCCCCTGTCTGAGACTCCATACGAAAACTCGTGGATAGACTGGGTCTCATGTAGCCCGGTTAGGCGCTGCTCATTGTGCGCACCATAAACACTCATATGCTTCTCTATGTTCTTACCAAACTCATCACAGACCTTGTTGAATGTTGCCTCATCTCCACATGTTCTTAGTGTAGTGTCGGAGAAATTTACATGCATGCCGGATCCATTCCAGTCAGTGGGCCCTAGTGGCTTTGGGTGCCATTCTATTGAGAGGCCATACTTCTCCGCATTTCTCTCCGCTAGGTATCTTGCAACCCAGACCTCGTCCCCAGCGTTTTTTGCACCCTTTGCAAAAATCTGGAACTCCCATTGCCCGACGGCAACCTCTGCGTTTATCCCCTCTACGTTAATTCCAGCCTCAAGACACATGTCTAGGTGTGTTTCAATGATCTCCCTACCGTAAGCATTCTCTGCTCCAACTGAGCAATAGAATTGGCCCTGCGGCGTAGCGTCTTTGGGAAACCCTAGAGGAAGGTTTGTCTCCGGGTCCCAGAGGAAGTATTCCTGCTCATATCCAAACCAGAAGTCGTCATCGTCCTCATCTATCGTAGCCCTTCCATTTGTGGAGTGCGGGGTCCCGTCTGCGTTGTACACCTCGCACATCACTAGGAAGCCATTCAACCTGTCCGGATCTGGATAGATTGCCACTGGCTTCAGGACACAGTCGGAAGAGCCTCCCTCTGCCTGAAGGGTGGAGCTTCCGTCGAATGACCAGTCCTTGCAGTCATCCAAGTTTCCGGAGAAATCTGTCTCGATACGATTAATGAAATAACCACAATTGAAATTTGAGTTGATCAATACATTTCCGTTATTCTCCGAATTTACGTAAGACAAATTAGTACTAGCGTATGGATTTATTAAATTAATAACCATTACTTTTATACTATCTAATAGTTGTTCATTTAATATACCTGGTATTTCTAATTTTCCTGTATTAAAAACTTTTACATGAATCTCTTTAAACATATTATTATATTTCATTCGTAAAATAATTGCAAAACAATTGTAAAATGCATTTTTCACTTTTCCACGACAGTTCATAATATCCTTTTTTGAAATTCCTACTGTTATTTTTCTTTCATCTTTGAATTTAATTC
>DAYD01000006.1 GCA_002506755.1 Euryarchaeota archaeon UBA462 | reverse complement strand
GCTTGCCGCCCCGTCTCCCACCTAATCCAAATTACACCTTACTCAATAGTCCCTAATACGGTGTTTTACTCGTATTCAGGAGAAGGTATATACCTGCCACATCGCGTCAGAGGCTTCATGCAGCGATTACTCGCTACAACAATGATGCTGTTAATGATGACTGCAGCCCTTGCGGGCTGTGCGGGCGACGACTCTGGGTTTACCCAGGAAGAACTCGACACCGCGAGAGCCGAAGGGAAGGCAGAGGGAATAGCTGAGGCTACTCCCGTCAGCACTCTGGACACGATTATTACTCGTGGTTCCATGAAGTGCGGTGTCAAGGAGTCCCAGTACGGAATGGGATACTTGGACTCAGCCACAGGCGTGCGCTCGGGACTAGACATATCCTACTGCCGCGCTGTTGCTGCCGCTCTTGGCCTGAACGCAGATACCGATGTGGAGTACGTCCCAGCATCGGGATCGGACAGGTTCGAGAAGCTATCCGCAGGAACAATCGATGTCCTGATCAGGACAACAACCTGGACCACAAGCCGTGACGCTGACCTAAACGCAGACTTCGCCGGAATGAACTTCTACGACGGACAGGGTATCCTAGTCCGCTCTGACGTGTTCCCGTACGGCACAGGATCTGCAGATCAGCTGGCCAACGCTAAGGTTTGTGTCGGAGTCGGAACCACCACCGAAGGCAACCTGGTTGACTGGTTCGGATCCAGATCTATCGACATCGAGGTCGTCGGAACACCTGACGCAACCGAGTCCGTAGAGAAGCTGAAGGCCGGAACCTGTGACGCGTTCACAGGCGACATGTCAGCGATGGTCGCTAGGAAGTGGCTATTAGACAACGACGCAGACTGGGCAGCCACTGACACCCACAGCGAGCTTTGGATCGCTCAGGAACTCATGTCCAAGGAGCCTCTAGGCGCCGCAACAAGGGACATGGACTCTGACTTCAAGGACGTAGTGGCTTGGGTATGGTACGGAATGATAACCGCGGAGGAGATGGGCGTTACGTCCGGAAACTACGCACAGAAGGCTACCGAGGCATGCGCAACCGTTGATGGCGGATCAGCCTTTGACCCAGGTATGTGCAGGCTACTGACTGCGAACCTAGGACTAGGAACCGCGACCAACCCACTAGCTGGGACATGGATGCAGGCGGTCCTAGAGGCCGCAGGGAACTACGGTGAGGCATATGATGACGCCTTCTGCGCTGGTGACTACGATGGAGTCAGCGGATCAGAAGCCATGAACAACTGCCTGATCTCACGAACTGGTACCTACAACGCCCTCGCTTCCGAGGGCGGGCTCCAGTACGCACCACCAATGCGCTGATTATCTGAATCGGTTCATAGGCGGATTGACGAAAACCCTCGGGGGGGCTTCCCCCCGAGGGCCCAACAATGGAAATACTAGATGTCGCTGAGGGAAAACCATGGAACTCGGCAAACTGAGGTCACTTGTCCCCAGATTGGATACTGCCGGGGATGCAGTTAGGCTGCTATTTCTGATTGCATCTCCATACCTCTTCTGGATATACTCGAACAAGTTCCTAGGCCTCTCAGCGGAATACATCTCCAAGATGTCCAGAAGCATCGAGATCAAGGATCAAATCACTGGGGAGTACGTTCAGGCCAACGCAGCGTATTTCCCTCTAGATGATCTTGTAGTTTATTACGGCGGATTTATCCTTTTCCTTTTCATTCTGGTACAGAACGAGTTTTCTGGCATCTCCAAATTAGTTAGAAACACACTCAGGCTACCATCCTACTTACTCGGGACCGATATTGGGTCGATAGAAGAGGGCATGACTGGCGCTAGCAAACAGGCTATGGATCCAATAACGGGCAAACCCCTCTCCCAGTACAGAGAGATAGTTATGGCCAACGGCGGGCAGCTGGGTTGGAATCTTCATCTTCTCTCCGGGGTTATAAACACAATTTTCGCTCTTGTAGCCTTCGTGAGCTCCTTCTATCTCGTCACAGAGGTATTCGAACTTACGCCCGCGAAGCAGATCCCATTCTTCTTCTTAGGGGGCGCATTCTTGAGCGGACTCCTACTGCTACAGGACAACATCCCTCAATTACTGAGCCTGCCCGTAAATTATCGCGATTACACATCAGTCGGCGAAGTGAGTTCGGACAAAGGTAAGATGTCAGAACTCTTAGGTAAATCAGCCCCCTTACTAATCACCGTCGCAGCTATACTAGCCTTCCCTTTCCTTACCCTGAACACAATCCTCTTCCCGTTCGTCTTCGATGATATCGCTGCTTCGATCTCGCTGATGACCCTCCTAACCTTCTTCATCTGGGGGTACATTATATCTCTGGAAGGTTCCAACCCTGCTAAGCAATCGAAACGTATGGCTGCTTTCGCATTCCTAGCTTTTTTCCCCATATTCAGCTATCTTTTCCTGCGTGTCCTCCTCCTGATGAATGACGGCTCAGATCCTGTCATGCTCAACCGCTGGTCTCTAGACTTCTCCTTCATGGAATCGGGGAATACGTTCGAAATTAACCCCTGGCCGATAGAGGTTCAGCCAAACCTAGACTCAAGATGGGTCTTCTTGAAAGCCGCTGTAATCAATTCGGCTAGAGTCACCCTCGTCTCAATAGTTCTCTGCACGCTAGGAGGTATAATTGTAGGCGTCTCGAGACTGTCGAGCAATCGCTTTGCAAGCGGGGCAGCTACTGTTTATGTCGAGCTTTTCCGCAACCTCCCTCTTGCGGTGCTACTGTTCCTGATTTCGGTCCAGATGGGACAGGACCTTCCTCTCTTCAGAGAGGAATCGACAATCCTTGAGACAACAAGAACCGAAGACGCGACCATCGCGGGCGCTTTCATCAGTAAGCAAGGGGTTTGGTTTGTCGATTTCGCCTCATATGAATTCGTCCTGTATGGAATCATCATCCTGGCCCTAACACGGGTGGGACTGAGATTTTTTGACAGGGTCGAACCAAGAAAGGAATCCCTCCCAAACACGCCATACGAACATGTCAACAGGCCTTTTAGCTCTCTTGGCTGGAGGTTTGAACCGCTTGCCGGAGATATCGCGATCATTGCCAGCTCGCTTGTTTTCATGGGGGCCGTTATTCCGTTCATTTCCGCCAGTGCCGGGGGCGACTCTCAGACTCTCTCGCAGATAATTGGCGATTTGCGATACCCTTTCTACAGCCTAATACTAATGATATACTGCTTCTCGATCAACTCGAATGTCGACTCAGCCGGAATGAACAATATCGAGATGGACGATTCGGATGAAGGCCTGAGGAAAAGGTTCACTGTGTGGACCCTATCCTTCGCTGTCGCTCTTGGTATTGCACTCTCGGGAGGCCTGTCATGGCCGGAGCTGACAAAGGACTTCGATAATGACGGCATCGTAAACCCACCTGGCGGCTGGACCATTATCGACGGGGCCGGTTTCGAGATGACCCCTGCGTTCCTCGCTATGATGCTCGGCCTGACTCTCTTCACAACCGCCGTCGTAGCAGAGATAGTCAGGGGAAGCATACAGTCCCTTCCAAGGGGGCAGGTCGAGGCGGCGATATCCCTTTCCTTGAACCCCTTCCAGAGGCTCCGACTAGTCATACTTCCTCAGGCCCTTAGGAGCATGGTTCCCCTTCTCAACAGCCAATACATGAACGTCTGGAAGAACTCCAGCCTCGCGATTGTGGTTGGTTACACAGACGTATTCTACAACATCGTAATCATGATGAATAACGTTGGGAAGCTGATCCCCCTCTTTGTCCTCCTGTTGGTGACCTACCAAGTCGGAAGCCTTTCGATTTCATTGGTAATGAACTGGTACAACTCTAAGGTAACGAGCGTGAAAATATGATGGGCGAAAAAATCACTTCCAACATCGTCAATTCGATATTAGATCCACTCAGGAGTGCGGCGGTCAAGATTAGAAATTTCTCTCTCTCTGAATTCGAAGTCTCCCTAGTAGGAAGGCCTGGCGTAAAGATTAACCACGTTGTTGCAAGATGGCTAGACCTATCTATTATTGTGGTCTCGATTGGACTTGCCCTCTTCGGAACCGGGGGACTACCATCGGGAGTGTTTCCCATGTTGGAGTACGCTGACTCGTTCGATACGGGTATCGTGCCTACACTCATCTACTGCTTGGTATGTGGGGCACTCCTCCTGTTGGCTTGGTGGGCAACGCTAGTCACAATTCTCAAGCTTACGCCTCTCAGGTCAGTCGGGACGCCACTTCTAGGCATTGGTTCTGCATGGGTGTCTTTCTACCTCATCCACTTTGTACTCGAGTTTATGATGATATTCGCAGATTTTGATGTCATATGGGCTAATAGGGTCTTGGTCCTAGTGGGCCAACAAATGACCGAGATGATGACACAGTCCCCTGGTTCACCACAGTGTCTAGATTTAGAAAACTGCTATGGAATCAATCAGAACTTCCGTTTGTGGTGGGTTCTCTATGTCACCTTCATTATCATCGGAGCAGCCTACGGGACCAACGGTGATAAGCCATCAAAGTTCCTGATACCCTTCACATTAATCGCCATGTTCTTGATTCTAATAGCATGGTTGCCAAACGAGTTAAACTACCACAGGGAAGTGCCAATGACCCGGCTGTCAATCGCTACCCTGCTGGCCTATACCTCCTTCGGCCTCTCTTACTACTACTGCTCAGTTTCCGAGGAGTATAAGGCAAATAGACTCAGGTCCTATGTCGCCCTAGGGGCCGTATTCGCGTTCTTCTTCGCTATCCTAATTATGAATCCACCGGAGTTAGTAAAGGATTTAGCAGTATCCCTAGGAGGTGAACCTGCACAGGAGCGTCTTGACGACGTAATCGCGGGAACTTGGACGCCTAGCACGCTTGACAAACTAGCCGGAGACGGTATCGAGGCTTCCCAATGGGGAGGGCTGTTCGTCAACCTGATAATCGCCACAGCTGGTTGCGTACTTGGGTTCGGGATAGGAGTAGTCTTGGCCTTCGGGCGTCAAAGCGATCTCCCTTTCTTCAAGGTTCCCTCGGTTCTACTCATTGAGATAGTAAGGTCCGGTCCGTTGATCTGCTGGCTATACTTCGCAGTGTTCCTTCTCCCGGACCTAATGGATCCCTTCTACGAGGCCGAGGACATCATTGGGATGCTGATAATGTTCGGCTTCTTTGGCGGATGTTACATCGCAGAGGTCCTAAGGGGTGGGTTGCAGGCTGTCGACAGCGGCCAGAAGGAGGCCGCCTTGGCACTGGGCCTCTCCCCAATGCAAATCAGGCTTCAAGTGGAGCTGCCCAACGCAGTCAGGACCACTCTCCCATCGATAGTCAGCGTGTTCATCGGGCTCTGGAAAGACACTACCCTGCTATTCATAGTCAACATACTAGACTTCTTCAAACTCTCCAAGGACATACCCGGTGGCGACATGAGATTCATGTCGTCTTTCTTGGAACCCGTATGGGTCACTGCCATAGTTTTCTGGGTTTTCGCATTCTACCTTTCTAGGGTCTCAAGGAGAATTGAGAGGGGCCTAGGTCTGGTCAGAGAAGGAGGAGGAGAAGCAGCATGAGCACGGAAAGCGATGAGATAATTATTGATGCAGAAGGAGTGAAGGTGAATTTCGGTGACTTCTGGGCACTGAAAGGTGTGGATATACGGGTTATGAAGGGGGAGATAATCGTGATTCTCGGCCCGTCAGGATCGGGGAAGTCGACTTTCATCAGGACGCTGAACAGGCTGCAGCCACACAGCGGCGGCACTATTGAGATAGACGGGATTACAGTCGATGAAGATACTTCGGTCGCTGACCTGAAGTACATCCGCTCCGAGGTGGGATTCGTATTCCAGCAGTTCAACCTCTTCCCCCATCTAACCATAATCGAAAACATAACCTTAGCACCGATGAAGGTGAAGAACATGTCCAAAAGGGACGCCGAGGAGAAGGCAATGGAACTACTAGATAGGGTCGGCATACCTGAGCAGGCCTACAAATACCCCAGCGGGCTTTCCGGCGGTCAGCAGCAGAGAGTAGCCATCGCCAGGGCGCTTGCAATGGACCCGAAGATAATGCTGTTCGACGAGCCCACGTCAGCCCTAGATCCCGAGATGATCAAGGAGGTTCTGGAGGTTATGACTGACTTGGCCAAGAGGGACATCACGATGATCGTGGTGACCCACGAAATGGGCTTCGCCAAGGAGGTCGCCGACAGGTGTATCCTCTTTGACGAAGGGGAGCTGGTTGAGGAAAATAC
>DAYD01000003.1 GCA_002506755.1 Euryarchaeota archaeon UBA462 | reverse complement strand
TAAGGAATGATACATCGCGCTTGTGCCGTTTTGATTCTAGAAAAATACCAGTTTCATACGTCATCGAAGACTTCGATTTCTGCGTTCCGTTTCACCAGTTCCGTGAATTTTGAAGAATATCGAGTTGCTCTAACAACATGATTGTCGATCCAATGATAATTTCCCCCTCTGGGTTTACCCATCAACAGTGAATGATATCGAAACCCTTTGTCAGAGAGCCATTTTTCGGTGACCTCACGATGCTCCTCAGTTCTAGCGGTAAAAAAACAAATTTGATGTCCATCATCGAACCAGCGATTAATTGTCTCGATCGCATCTGGGTATGCCTCTGCGGTAGCCATCCTGTGAGGTTCCTCATTTGGGATATCTTCCCCCACAGTTCCGTCTATATCTATAAGATAATTTTTCACTTCCTCTGGTAGAATCGGGCTAATGCTTTCTCCCGAATCATCGACGTTTTGAATCAAGTCCATTACTCTCCCAAGGCAATAATCAGCCCATAATGGCTACTTTATTGGGACCTCTCTGCAGACACAGTTTTCGCCACTAAAGTGGGGCTATACTATTTTTCTATTACAGAGAAAGCCCATACAAACCCCTTCTGAATAATGGCATTTGTATGGGTAGGGAACATTCAGAGGCATCAGCAAGTGGTTTTTCCGCCCCTACCGTGAAACCATTGTGTAATTCCGTAACCAACCGATTCAGTCAAACCCATGGGGTCGTAAAAAACAACCATATCATGTATAGAGTCACTATGAGGCCGAGCAGACCAAACAGACCAAAAGCATAGTCAAACATTTCGTACTCTTGCGAGGGTTCGTCTTTTCCCTCACCCTCTTTTTCCACTTTCTTTTTGTTCAACCACATAGGTGCAAGAATTGTGAACGCTATAATGTCGAACAGACAAAAGACCTCGATCATGATGCAATATCATGGGCACCTTAACATCAAGGTTATTCCGACATAACTATCTGTAGCGATTATGAGGCTTAATTCGCTTTTAACAAAAGAAAAAGGTTAGGTGTTAAGAAACTTTAGAGCTATTTGGGGATAAGTAGTTCATGGGGATTTTGAAGATAACAATAGTCTTAGATTCGATCATACTTTTGTTCCTCTTCGTACTCATTCAAAACGACGTAGTTGATTATACAATATTCCTGGTTGTGTGCGGACCAATGGCATGGGTGACGTATTACGTTGTCGTAGAATCTACGTTCGGCGAATTGGGCAGAGCCATTGCCGCAAACATCGAACAGTCAAAGCGTGAAAAAGAAGAACGCGATAATTTAGCCATCCCCATGCCCATAAAAGGTGAGAAAGATGCGAACGAGCGGAGTGAAGAAGCAGAGTCGCCTTGGTGGGAATGACCGATTTTAACGGTAGCCTTCATTGCGCATTCATCATCATTAGACCGAATACTAATCGAGAGTAATGCCGGGAAAAGGATTATCCGGAATTAATGAATGTGAATTATATGACCGCAGAAGATGCAGTAAACCAAGTAATAGAAATGTACATTGAAAGTATGGAGAAGTCGAGTGGCGACATGGTCACAGAGGCATTCCACGAGAATGCGAAGGTCGTGGGATATCTCAATGGGGATTTCCTACAGCTTTCAACATCTGATTTCGCAGGTTTTGTTTCAGCCCAGGAGCCCGGGACAGTTGAGTTTGAAATTCTGTCCTGCGAGGTAAACGGCGACACGGCAACAGCGAAGGTCAGAGACAAGTATCTCGGGATATCTTTCTTGGACTCTTTGTCCCTAGTCAAAGAAGGCGACAGATGGTCAATTTACAACAAGCTCTTCCACGTAGAGGCTTGATCAAAGGATGAAGTACACAAGGATATTTCTCCGGCATCATCCTCCCTAGGGAATATGATGCCCAATTCAAGGTCCAATTGTGCCGAGTGTTGCCCAGAAAAATGTATTTCCAAAGAGAGCAACCAAAAAAATAATTTCGAGCATGATATTTTTTCTACCAATTCTCCATTTGTCCCCGATTGACAATAGCAATCCGACAAATGCAATCGGAGTTCCGATTATAACCGTGAAAATCGACCAATAAAAATAGGAATAACCATCCTCAAAGAATAGGTCGATTACAGGGAAAAGAAAACCAAAAGCATAGTTGAATGTGATGATTAGTCCTAGTCCTGCTATTTTCCATCCTCGTCGTGAGTATTTGGGTTGCCAACCTGAGGTTCAGACATACCATCGGATAGGGGCCCGACTTTATGGAACCCGCATAATAATCCATGCCCTAAGTTTGCTTTCCCCTTACGTATAGCTTGTAATCTCTAATATGTTTCAGTTGGTGTAGAATTCGTTTAAATTCCAATGAAAATATCATCCAAGAGCCCATTCCTATTCTACTGATTAGTAGGTTTAAGGAATTCAAAAATCCCGGGATTGTCGATCTTTCAAAACCGGCCTTTTCTAGTACAGATTGAAGTCGAGCGTCTCGCGTATATGCGAAAAGCCATTCATTACCGCATTCTTGTAATAATTTATGTGATAATCCTTTACCTCTGTGACTTGGGTCAACTACGAGACTACTAATTTCAAAGCCTATCCATCTATTTGTCTTGATTGCATGAGCAATCGGATTGTTATCGTCATCATAGATAATTATACTTTTTTCGTTAATTCTTGCTAGAGAAGGAGGCCTTAGATCCAACTCTTGACGGAACATTTCCCTCAACCAAATAATGGCGTCCATTCTAACCCCTCCCGCAAATCTCGTCACATAGCCCCCTTCATCATGTATGTGTAAGTATGGACCTCGGGTATACGGGCATCAAAGTCACTAAGATGAACTCTGTCGATATCATAGAGGGCTCGATGTGTATGCGGGCATCATCTCGAGTACGGTCTTTCTGTGGTACCACTCAGACGCACCCCTCTCTCTTGGAGGCTCCAAATAGTTGAAATTTGAATTCATTTTCGCTATATTATGTATTACAGGATAACCAAAGCAGAAGTACAAGCGGGCAAGTTTGAGGAAGCCATGTCGACAATGGAGTCATTGAGGGACAGCATCGGCAAGATTAACGGTCTTGTAAGTAGCAACCTAGTACGAATAAGCGAAACGGAAATGTTGGGAGTTGCTGCTTATGAAAGTAAAGAGCATTTAGAAGCGTCACAAAACGAATTCAATGAGCTCATGGTTAACATGATGCCATACATGGCTGGACCCCCCGAGGTATCCTTTGGGGAAGGAGTATTTTCCTTCAACTCATGATTAGCCCTATGTGCCTCATGATTCACCAACTGGTGAAAACCCAGTACAAGATGGCAAGACTTGCCACACAAAATGACACCACATAGAGCGTGGCCCCCTCCCCAAAGCTCAAATCATTCTCAAACCGATTTGAAAATAGAAATGCCAAGAATAAGAACACTGCTATGTCGATTATGACAAAAGTGAGATATGGATCAACCACGGAAATTCGTTTCTTTGTACCTTAAACCACATTTTTAGAGTTGCTTATTCACAACCATCCTGATAATTGAAGACCACTCACGTGCTGCCCTTTTGACCCCAGTAATTTCCTTCCGAGATTTGAACGAGCTCTGGCTTGGAATTGTTGTTCTTTATCGATACGAGTATGGAGGTTAGGAGTAGTATGCCGCCGCACACACCGCAGCAAAATGTCCAGATTACTGGATCGATTGAGCGGTCCACCAACGTGCTTTTACTGTGATCGTCCTCTTGGTAGTATACGTTCACCGTGATGCCTATTGGGAGAAGGGTCGACTGGACATCCTCCAAGCATCCGCCTTGGCTACTAGGATAGCTAGTCACGAGTACCGAGTCGCTGCCGTGGTAGGATACGCCATTCACAGAGTAAGTGTAGTTCACGTCCGCGGTACAATCATACTCGTAGTAGGTATTGCACACCCTAGGTCCTCCTCCCCCCCTGGTACAAGACTCCTTTTCCATGTAATACTCATAGTACTCGGTTCCCTCCTCAACAGTCCCTATTGTGGAAGGGTCTACTTCCTCGGAGAAGTATGAAAACGCCCAGATTGCCAGCCCGGTTATCAAAGCGAAGAAGGAGATTCCGAATGCTTCCTTCATCGATAGCCAGCTGACCCCCATGAAGCCGTCGTCAGTCCAACCCACGGTTGGTTCCGTAGGCTTGCAAACTTAATGTTGATGCCGGAGTTTAAGTTTTCTAGCGTTTTACTCAGAATTCTGAATGGGATGTTAATGAAGATCCAACGGGAACGATACATGTCGTAGTCACCGACTGAGTAGGATACGACCTAAACGCTATCCTTCCCCTCGCCAATTTATAATCGTGAAAGGAATCATAAACAGTTGGAGGATAGTCAATCCAATGCCTGAACACAAATACATCTTGGGCGACTCAAGATCGATGGAAGAGATTCCAGATGAGTCGGTTAACCTCGTTGTGACCTCCCCCCCTTATTGGAACTTGAAGGATTATGATGGCGGGGGAGACGAAATCGGCCAGGGGGACTCTTCGTATCAGGAATATTTGGCGGGCCTCTTTGGTGTGTTCCGAGAATGCACTCGCGTTCTTACACCAGACGGTAAAATCGCAATCAACATAATGCCGATATTTCTGACAGGAAAGGCCACGAAGTTCAATCGCCGCGTCACAAAGACTGTTCTTTCCGACCTAGAGAGGTTCTTTGAGGGACTTGGGAACATGTTCTTTCTGTCACTTTACATTTGGGATAAGCGGAAAATTGGCAGGTTCTCATCATGGGGATCCTATCCTTACCCTCCTAACCTGCTATCTACATATCCCTACGAATGGATAGTGGTATTTTCAAAAGAAGGAAAAAGGAAGCCAGTCGCGAAGTCGGTAAAGGAATCGAGCGAGCTTACTCACGAAGAGTGGACGAACTGGGTTTGCAACTCAATATGGGAAATGCCTCCAGCGTCCGCAAAAAAGGAGGGGCACCCTGCCCCATTCCCCGAGGAGTTACCACGTAGGCTAATCAAGATACACACCTTTGTCGGGGACACCGTGCTTGACCCGTTCTCTGGTAGCGGGACGACAACCAAGGTTGCAAAGCAGCTGGGCCGGAACAGCATTGCATATGACATAAACGAAGAGTATTTTGAGACATTCAAGAAAAAGGTCGGATGGAACCAAAAAGGACTAAACGAATCCCATAATTACGAGTTAATCGATAGAAGAGGGAAAATGGTGTTAGGCTCTTAAACGAGCACTCTGGGCTCAATGTTTAGTCCATACAATGACCTGCTCTTTCCGATCAGTGTTGTTTACATTGTCCCAAATCTGACTGCTTGAACCAGTGTATCCACGTTGCTTAACATAATCTGGCTCCCAGTCAACCAACTCCGTGAAAAATTCACCGCCGTTTATCACGCCATCCTTGGTTTTCTTGTCCCCGACTACGAAAATTGCCTTGCCCCCTGGTTTCAACACATTCTTGATTTCTAGCATAACCACCTTCATATCGTCCTTGTATGTTGAAAATTTTTGGATTAATCCTTTCTTGATGTCAGATCTTTCATGTTTCGCCATGATTTCATAAACAAACTTCGTGTAATAAGAAGTGTAATCCAACGCGTCAAAATATGGCGGACTAGTGTATACGACGTCTACAGAGTTCGCGGGTATAATCTCAGA
This sequence comes from Euryarchaeota archaeon UBA462, assembly GCA_002506755.1. Lineage (GTDB taxonomy): Archaea > Thermoplasmatota > Poseidoniia > Poseidoniales > Thalassarchaeaceae > UBA36. The sequence continues at coordinate 16,745 of DAYD01000003.1, read as the reverse complement.
CAATCCCCTAGTGTCATGCTGGTGGATTTCTGAATCGGTATCCGCGAGAAGGTGGGGGGAGTTTTTGTTTACTTTATCATGGAATTTCCCAAAAAAATCAATTTCACGAAGTGGATATTGGATAGTTCCTATTTGGTTACTGGACCACTTGTAATGATTGCAACCTCTCGCAGATAGAGCAATTGCCCCAAAAAACGCACCTTTTTCAAAGTCATTCATCTCACTGAAAAACTGCTTTAACCTCATTATTTGTGTGGCTGTTTTAGGGTGAAAGTGCTTCCTTGGCCAATCGGCCATTTCTTCTACTTCCTCTTCACCAACCCTCATCGCCTTCCGAACCATTAAGTCTGCATGATTAGCGTCAAAGAATTTGGATGACATTGTTTTGGCTTTTGATATGGTTATGGCAATCGGATTGTTATCGACCCCGATGGCGCGGATTCCAACTTCCTGTGCCTCGGCCACAATCGTACCGGAGCCACAAAAGGGGTCCAGCAGACAAATTCCTTTTGGGAATTGATCGATCATATTTCTTGCATCAATAGCTGAAATCTTTCCCCTGTAAGGGAAAATTCCATGAATCGAATTTGGATTGTTAACGGACTGTAATTGCTTCAAAACGACTTCGTAATCAAACATCAACTCAACCCATTCTCTAGTCGTTCAACCCAAGTAGGTTCGACATTGTTGAACATCGTCAAAGGCATATAGTAATGCCGTTTTTAGGGTCTAAGACATCTTATTGAGATGCTTCAATGTCATCTCGTGGTCCATCTTATTGTAACCATCCTTGTCTACGCAAGCAATCTCCACGGTATCGTGGTTGAGGTCTTCCTCCAACGAGTCCCGCAATGCTTCCAATCCTAGTTTTATTGCGGCGTTTTGGGTCATTCCTGCCTTCCACTTTTCCTCGAAGTAATCAATCGCAGTCGATCTGCCCCTTCCGATTGCACCGGCGTTGTATGACTGGTATGCGCCTGAAGGATCTGTCTCGAAGAGATGGATGCCGTCTTCGTCTATCCCTGCGATTAGAAGCGCGGTGCCAAATGGCCTTGCACCGCCATACTGGGTGAAGGACTGCTTGTAGTCGCACATCTTCTTGACAAGTGTTGAGACTGGAATCTGATCTCCGTAAGTCATCCGGTTAACTTGGCATTGTACCCTTGCCCTATCAACAAGTTGTCTAGCGTCTGCCACGAGGCCCGAGGTTGTGATTCCTATGTGATTGTCGATTTGGTACATTTTCTCTATTGAGTCAGTGATCACTAGTTTGCTCTGTACCCTTTTGTCGACGATGAGGACAACGCCATCCTTGTACACGAGCCCCACAGTTGTGGTTCCCCTCTTGACAGATTCTCTGGCGTACTCTACTTGGTAGAGCCTCCCATCTGGGGAGAATGTAGAGACCCCGTGATCATATCCCCTACCACTTGGCTGCATCGCAATCATCCCCATGCCATAATGGACTCTTATCAATCTTGGTCGAGGGAAGACTCAATCAGGGGGGCATTTCGTCGAATAACAAGGTGCCGAAGTGAAAGTTGCGGTTTTGTCATCCGGGGGCAAGGACTCCTCTTACGCTGCTTGGTGGTGTGAGCTCCAAGGATGGGAAGTTACCTGCATTGTGACTGTGGTTGTGACTGGTGGAGATTCTCTTATGTTCCAACTCGAAAATACGCCGGTAGCAGCACTTCAGGCCAGCTCAATGGGGGTTCCATGGCTACCAGTAAGAACAGAGGGGGAAGAAGGGGCCGAGATTAATGACCTGCAAACGGCGTTGTCGGGAATTATTTCACCTCACGAGGTACTTGAGAGTATTTGGCCAAGCGGCTTCTTGAAGCCTGACGGGCTAGAGATTCACACTGGTGTGCTCGAAATTGATGCATTAGTATCCGGGGCATTAAGATCTGATTTTCAGAAAACTAGGCTGGAAATGATGTGCGAAAGGTTGGGGGTCAAATCCTTCAGCCCTTTGTGGCACAAAGGTTCTCGGCAACACATGAGCTCCCTGATCGATCATGGATTTGGTGTGGTGATTACTTCTGTTTCCTCAGAGGGCCTAACCGAGGAATGGCTAGGCAGGAAGCTGGACAATAGTACTCTAGAGAGGCTCCAGTCGCTATCTGAAAAATACCGATTTAATCTAGACGGAGAGGGCGGTGAGTTTGAGACAATGGTCGTATCGGGGCCACACATGGAAGGCCATATTGTATTCCAGCATGACGTTTTGTGGAATGGTTCGAGAGGTTCAATAAAATTGGATTCTTGCTCCCTTCACCAGTATCGCTAATCTCAAACAGTGGGTGCGACTCGGGCGACTCGGTCAACATGCCAGTGTCACCCCTAGACTACAGGTACGGAAGGGAAGAAGCAAAGGAAATATGGTCAAGAGAAGGAAGGCACTCAAGGTTGTTGGATGTCGAAAGAGCTTTGATTTGGGCTCACTCAAAGATGGGCAGGGTTTCACCAGAGGACTACGACGTTATCGCGGAGATTTCTGATGCAGGGATAGTGACGGCAGACAGAGTTGACGAGTTAGAGGCAGAAACCAAGCATGACATCATGGCGCTGACCAAGGCAATGGCTGAAGCTGCTGGCGAATCTGGCTGGTGTATCCATTTGGGTGCGACTAGTAATGACATAGTTGACTCGGCTGTGGCTTTGCAAATCAGGGATAGCATCTCAGTTCAGAATATTTCGTTAAAGAAGCTCATTCTAAACATGTGTGAAATCGCGGAAAGGGAGAAGGATACTACAATGCTCGGCAGAACGCACGGCCAGGCTGCAGTGCCAATCACATTTGGCCTAAAGGTAGCAGTGTGGATTGACGAATTTAGAAGGCATTTGGACCGGTTGGAAGAGATGACACCAAGATGCACAACTGGAAAGTTTCTGGGGGCCGTTGGTACAGGGGCTGCTCAAGGCGAGAGGGCATTGGAATTACAGGAGCTTGTCCTAGGGAACCTTGGACTAGAAGTCCCTGTTGCAACCACGCAAGTAGTTGGCAGGGACAGGTACATCGAGTGGGTGGGTTGGATGGCTAATGTATCGACCACTGTGGAGAAGGTACTTCAGGAGATAAGAAACCTCCAGAGGACTGAAATTGGGGAAGTATCGGAAGCATTCGATTCCGAGAAGCAGGTCGGTTCTTCCACTATGGCTCACAAAAAGAACCCGATTACCGCGGAGAATGCCTGTGGACTGGCCAGAATCGTTCGATCGATGATAATACCGTCATATGAGAATGCATTACTTTGGCACGAGAGGGACTTGGCTAACTCCTCGAGCGAGAGGTTCACACTCTCTCACTCGATGATTCTGCTTGATGATATAATTTCCAAGTGCGACAGGGTATTGCTGAAGCTTGAAGTTAACAGGGAAAGGATGCAGGAAAACATGGAGAACCAGGGAGGCTTGATTATGGCCGAGAAAGTGATGTTGGAGTTAGTCGATAGGGGTATGCCTCGGGATGAAGCTCATGAGGAGCTCAGGAAGGCCTCTATGGAATCGCTAGACCGCGGGGTCAACCTAGAAGTAGCATGCAATTCATCAAATGCAATCATGAGTTTGATCGATCCGGACGAGTTATCTGGATTCTTCAAACCAGAATCCCATTTGGGTTCTTCGAGTGAACTGGTCGAAAATGCGATATCCATAGCAAAGAAGAGGTGCTCACAGTAGGGTGGGCACTAGAAGGAATATCGCTGTGACAGTGGCTACGGCAAAAAGAAGCATTATCATCGCATGGGGGCCATATTGGTTTGAGTCATAAAGTGCCACGCTAAAGAAGCCATCCTCAACGATTGCCCCCAAAAGAGAGTCTTCGGATTCCTGGAACTCTGGTGGTGGCCTTCGAGGTATTCGCTCCGAGGGACCAGGCACATTTGAGTTGACTACTGATTGAACCCATTCAGGCGGCTGTACCTTGGGCGAGTTATCGCTTGAACCAGGTGTTCCTGCCATAACTACCGCACGCCCCTAAAGGAATTATGCTTGCCGCTCATTCTTCATCCGGGATATTGAATCCAGCTTGCAAAAGCAATTTGTCCATCTCATCTATAGCTTCTGAATCAAGATTCGCTAGAGTCTCCGGATTTTTTGCTTCGCCCAGGAAAAAAATAGGGTCCTTTGAGAGCCTGAGTCTACGTTGTCTGATTCGTAGAATAATCCACACCAAATACCCCGATGTCGCTACCAAACCAACTGTAGTAATTATCTGAAGGGGTTCAGCCATGATATTGGATTCGCAATTCTCGTTTCATCTTGTCCCCTTTTCGATGTGAGAAATGGGTTTTGAAAGATGCCTCATGTTTGAGGGGGAGGGTTCCATCCACTTCCCCATGAGGAGTCCTGACAACGACTCAGGTCCCTCACATACCCATCTCTTGTTTTCGGTCTTCCCGCACTTTAGACATCTTAAGTCCTGTCCCTTACCAGCGCTCCTCATGGTTCTAGAGCAACACACCGGCCTGCCCAAGATCCGAGGGGAGTAATCGTTTACACGTAGCTTCTCCAAGTGGATAGCGCCATCCGGAGACGTCAATCCCCCCCAAGTTATTCTATCCCCAGGTATTAATTTCCTGAGAGTCCTGTTTATGGGCCCGGTCTCCGCAAAGGCCACAATTTTTTCACTAGAGATTCCTGAGAATACGCGAGTGAATGCGTGGCCCCCTTTGGTTTCGGATGGCATTGATGTGACAGTTCCTGAATGCATTGACTCGATATGATCGTCACTGAGTTGATTGGTAATATGTGAGGCAAAAGAATGGCAAGACTCCACATCATTCCTTTTCTGAAGCCAGCTATGGGCCTCATTGACTACAGATTCTGAAGAGCCCCTAATGCCATAAAGGACTGGGCAGGGGGTCCTCGGGGCGATTAATCCATTTCCCTTCGTAGGATCCCTATTCATGAAAGTACGTGGGTGTTCCGTTTCAAGAGATTGAACTGATTCCTTGCTAAGTACCCTCTTTTTGCCAATCCTGGAGTCTTGTCTCCATGCGATTAGCTCCCAGGTGGACTGCTCCCTCGGGCTCCAAGCTACAGCCGCACATGCCCCCACGACTCCAAACTTAGAGTCGGAATGTATTATCTCGCAGTTTTTCTTTGTGGCTTGATCGAACCTTTCTTCTGGATCTACGTAACCACGTACTGTCTGCCAGTACCATTCTTCTGGGAGGGGTTCGAAAGAAATCAACAAACACGGCGATGGGGCGAATTCGGACTTGGGGTACTGCTCGATAATTGAAAGCATCCTGCTGAACCACTCATTGCAGATTTGGACAAGTAGTTCTTTTTGTTGGATGGGCATCTTTAGTAGTGCCCCCAGAGCACCGTTGCCCCTTGTTCTTCTTTCTGCAAACGGCCATAATCGAACTAGCCTCCTCTCGAGAATTTCACAATCAGTTTGCTCGATTATGTGCATAATCAGGTCTTGCATCCTTTCAGTAGTACACCCAATTTCATGGTGGTCTGTATCATCCAAACCAATTCTGCAAGTGACTAACTGCACGTAATTACCCTCTTCTGGGCACTATTTTATCGATTACGTCGGCGATACCGATTGTTTGGTCGCATTGGATGGCATTGACTCCGAATTTCCTTCCCGCTTCGATATCGGAAATTTGGTCCCCCACCATTATCGAGCTGGATTCGCTCGGCCTTTCTACCCATTGGTGGCCGTACATAATTTCGAGATCCTCCTGTTTGTTGTTTTCTGATGCCTCAATTATTTGGCGGCCCGCTTCAAGCATTCCGGGGTTGGGTTTTCTGGCCCAGGCATTTTCGGAAGGGTGGTAGGGACTGTAAAGGACCAAATCTAGAATTGCATCGCTATCCTCTTCGATCAACTGAGTTTCTAGTTTCTTGTGGATAAGTTCGAGTGTATCATGGTCCCAAAGGCCCCTTCCTATCGGAGATTGATTTGTCACTACGCAGATTCTGAATCCATATCTGCGGAGTCTGGCCACTGATTCACCCGAATTGGGCAATGTTTCTACCTCTTCCGGGGAGTTTACGTAATTATCCGACCATCTGTTCAGAACACCGTCCCTATCCAGATATGCTATCTTCCCTGACCAACTTTGATTGTGAGGGAGCGGTTTGAGCTCCAGAGGTGAATCCAACCTAGATGCGTGCCTATGGGGGGGGAGCATGGACTCACAGACCGTTGTTTGCTTTTATCGCCTCTTTCAGGATGTGGTTGATCACGAGCTGTAGATCTTCTATCCGTTCCATAGAGTCTGAAGGCACAATTATCGACACATCAGCAATATCAACCACCTTTCCGCCTCCCTTTCCCAGATAGTCACCAGTCACTGCGACGGTGTAGCAACCAATCTCCTTTGCTAGTTCTAGGCCGTTTAGTACGTTTTTTGAGTTTCCTGAGCCACTGAATCCAACAACCAAATCTCCTTGCGCGGCAAATGTTTTCAGTTGGCCGACAAAGACATTCTCATAATCCGTATCGTTCGCCCATGCGGTCAGAGACGCTGCGTTATCCACATGAGAAATAGTCTTCAGGCCCAATTCCTTGGACCAATCTCCTGCACTGTGGGAAGGAGTGCCAGCACTCCCACCGTTACCGATGAAATGGACGGTCGAGTTTTTCTCTCTCGCTGCCTCCACCATTCTCCAAAATTCCTCCATGGGTGCTAATGGCATCTCTGACAAAGTTTCCACCAATGACTCGACGTAATCTTGGGCGAAATCTCTGAAATCGAATGCCATCGTTGTGTGTCCGGGGGAGGGCATCCTATTTACGGGTTAATGACGCCAATTTAATTGTGAACGATCCCGTGTCGTCTATCGTCGTTGATTTTTCGGGTTTATTGGAAATATCGGAAGTGACAATGCAGCTCATGATCGGGACAGTTGGCTTGATACTTCTCGGTGTGGGATTTCACAGGCACAAAGATGGGTATTCTCGGATTTTCTCATCATTGGGTTGGCCCTTTATTGGGCTGTTTTTCTACCTTTATTCGGGATATTTCGTCGAAATAGAGGACCCAGTTCTTGTTTTGATGACCGCAGGAGCACTACCTGCTTCTATTGCGATGTCATATTGGGAATGGACAAGTGACGGGTCGAGCATCGATACCATTGTGTGGGCAAGAGGATTTGTTGTCTGGTCGATGATTCCATACTATATTGTGTTTGGAATCCCCCACCTGAACATGGCATTCGTGCAGTTTACTGCTGTTAGCGCCGAACTACTACTCGAGTTTGCAGGCCTTGGCGGTTATGAGATCGGCCCCATGATGATAGAGAGGTACCAACAAAACCCCATTCCAGTATCCGAGTGGGAGGGTAGCAGATTCGTGTTGAGTGAACCATTGGGAGAGGGTGGATTTTACGCCCCAATGACGAACAGTGAAGGGGATAACGTTGTTTCTTTCATCTTAGCATGCTCAGCGCTGCAGTCTATGGCTGTTTTTATTGGCGCAATTGTTGCCCTAAGCTCTGTTCACTGGAAAAGAAGGGCGAGAGCATTGTTGATTGCTGTACCCACAATCCACATCCTTAACGTTTTCAGAAATGCTGGAATTGTTTGGCTAACTGACGCATACGGAACTTGGACCTTGTTCGGAGGTCCTCTCGCCGAGGATATGGGGATTTTCGACTTCGCCCATAGTTATGCGGCAAAGGTCGCTAGCCTGTTTGCAATGTTCTTGATGGCAATCGCACTCTTTGACCTGCTACCCGAGTTGCACAAGCACGTGATGAGGGTAATGAGGCCGGTTATCTCTCTCACTGGGAGCAAAGAATCCAAATCAAACGATTCTTGATCTTATTCTGTTGAACAGTTTTCCAGATAACGGCATGTCGTGCTCCCAAGCAAACTCCTTCATCACCCTGATTGCTTCTTTCTCTAGTTCAGAGTCGCCCACGAAATCCGTAAGCTCGATTTTATCGTTTCTGGTATTTGCCTTGAAGGCGGCAATCGGCTCCTCTTTGTGGAATACTAGATATGCCGACCCATAACCAAATCTTTCTCTCAAGAGACTGCCGAAGTAATGAATCAATGGATCCGAGGGAGGGATAACAAGATCCCTGGTCCTGTTGAGTGAGTTGAGCTCCTCAAGCATGTCAAGCCTCCCCCAGCAAATGTCTTGTAGATCGTCAACGAGGAATCCTTTGATCAATGTCCCATCCGTCTCAAATTCGTGCATAACGTCGCTAATCTCCTCTGGGGAGAATGATGAGCCTGCTAGTCTTTCTAATTGCTTTAGGGTAATCACAGGGTAGTCCTTTACCATATCTCTAAGGTAATCCCTCTTGATCTCCCACAGGTCAATCTTAGGCAGTGGCTCCACGGTCTTGAATCCCCCCCTGTAATCTTGTATAAGGTGGCCACTCCTTACTAGGGGGGAGACGAGTTTTCTGAATTCGGACCTGGACATTGCGTTCCGTTCCATGTACAAATCTGGATCGTTGTTTTCTCTGAAGAATTGTAGAATCTCTTCGTCCTCAGGCTCAGTTGGAACGTTCTTTATTGAGAGCAGTCTCTGGAAATGCGAGTATCTTGCCCAAACAAGGTGGCCCCTTAGATTGGACCCCTGATGTAGCTGGTGGGCCGCGACCATGGAGTCTAGATTTACCCTGAACATCTCACAACGACCCCTCAGGGAAAAATCGTCTCTGAGCTCTGTGGAGTTCTCCAGAGCGAGGGTCTCGTTCTCCCATCTGCTGTTCTGGTGTAGGCTGTGGTGGAAGAATAGCATCCTGTTGATCTGGTTTCTGGATCTTGGTTCCACCACCCCTCCTCTGATGTACCTCTCTCCATCCCCCATAGAAGAGAAGCCGAGATCCGAGAGTATGTTCTGGATGTTTTCATCGCAATCATGAACAGGAACACCGTTGAAAGCATGTAGAACTGAGACGTCGACGAGCCTGTCCCTGTAGTTCTCAAGAAGCTCTGCGAAGGTCACTTTGAAATCGTCGAGGTAGGAGTGCGGGATGTTGATGTCTTTGATCTCCAGATAGTCGTTAACTACGAACATTAACACCCTGCCAATGGGATCCACTCCCTTGAATACTGGATAGTACCAACCTTGCTTCAACAATAGCCTGACCTCTTGGATGAACCTGCTACTGAAGGGGTCTGATTGGGCTAGGATTCGCATTTTTCTATCTTCAGCGAGCGGGGACATTAGTCTCTCGGCATCCTCCTGTGAGGAGTAGTAGTCTGTTGGATCCGGCTGAAGAGCGACTACTCTTGCTATGTCACCGCTTTTCTCGAGGTCCCTTAGTGTGTCGGCCAATTCCTCCACAGGCCTAGATACAAACAACCTTAGTGTGTGAAGCCTTACCGGACCGATTCTGGAAATCAGCTTAGCTAGTGCTTGGTCGAACGGCAGGGGTTTTACAACTCCGTGGAGTTTTCTGAATATCGCCATCGATCTCTTACGGTTTGGCACATCCACATACTGTTTGGCTACGGTTAGTTGTCGTTCTAGGTTGGAGAGAGCCGACTTTAGGCTCCTCTGTATGTGGGCATTCTCTTTTCCCTTCGGGTATTCCGAGAACAAGTCTGTTCTGGAGATTCCTTCTTTGGGAATTTTTTCCAATAGCTCTTCTTCTAGCGGGCCGAACCAGGGCTCACTTCTGAGGCCCATGAACATGGGAATCTGCTCCTCAAGGGTATATCCGACCCGGTTATGCAGTAGCCGGCCGTTGTAAATGTCGGAGTCGTGCTTTATGTCCTTCCAGTCTCTAAACCTGTAGTTCTCGACCCGATGGAGCAATTCCTCCCTCCTTTGAACTAGAGTTAGGTTTCTTATTGCTTCAGATGGCTCTTCGAACTTTGAGAAGGATTTGTTCAGAATCAAGGTCTGTAGAGTGCGGTAGTCGATTACGTTGACCTGCCCCCCTGTTATCCGATATTCGTCAATCCTCAAAATGAACTCGCCCTCGTCAGTTCGTGTGAAGAATCCAATGGATACTAGGTTCCTCATTTCTAGCTCCTGTAGAACAGATTCTACCTGGGCCTTTGGGAAAGGGAGTCTTTTACTGAGTGAGTCTATCGTTTGTGGCCCTTCGGAACCAAGCATATCAAGGAGTTTTAGCCTCAGGCAATCCATAGGATCGGAGAGAGATTTTTTCCTCCAGTTTGAAGCCTCCCCCCCTACGAATCCCTCTCCAATTTCATAGTTTAGCCCCCCGGTATAGAGCTCCCTAAGATCGTCCATTTCGGCTGCTCCTGCGACTGCTAGACATCCTAGGGTCCCGTGGACCTCAGTCATCCTCATCGAGAACCACTTGTCATCGATGTTGTCCAAACCAGTTCCTCTAACCTTGGTGATTAGTTCCCTCTCTGCTAATTCGTGGACCCAGCCCCTCAGGGTTTCAAACTCGATGTCCTTGAGTTTTTCACTGTAGAGTGGGTGTGTAAGCTGCCTCTCCAGGCCTCCACCCATATCCATCAATCGGAGTAATTCATTTGCGTTGTTCGGTGTGGAAACCTTAGATTGGTAATACTCATTGAGTTTCTCCTCATCCAACTCCGTTGCAAGGGACCTAGCTCCAAGTAACCGCCTGAGGATTTCCGGATCAACGTCTTTGATTAGATATGCCCTAGTTCTCAATGAAAGTAGGTCTTCAAAGGAAGACATGAACAATGTCAGACCCAGTGGAGATGGGATTTTCACCCTCCTGTGAACTATGCTCACATTCTCCTCATCCATTCTAGAGATGAAAGACCTAAGCTGGTCCATGTCTAGATCCGTAGTAAGAATCTCATTCATTGCCTCCCTTACGATAACCGAGTCTTCCATCTTTCTGTGCCTGTTCATTATCTGCTCTGCCTTCTGCTGGAATTGCTTCGGACTGACCTCATCCGCCCCCACTCTTCTTGGATTAAGCATGCTTCTAGAGGAAACTTCTCTAAATCGCTTAGCGAAGAGCTGCGATTCAATCAGGTACTTGTGCAAGGTGTCCTCGCTACCAGAGCCTCTGAAAACTTCCGGTATTGAAGACACCTCAATCTCGTGGCTAAGCTTGGCCATGAAGCCGTTTTCATCAAAAGAAAGCTCGTGAATTGTTATGTTGTCCCTAGAGGCCATTCCTGCAAACAGATATCCCAGGGCAAGATTGAATGCTCTGCCTCTACAAGTCGTCACAACATACGTTGGAAGGGGCGCTTCAACCTGTTCAACCAAGATCCTGTCCCTCGAAGGAACCTGAAATGTGGTTGCTGATTGTTCATCGAGGAACTGGGTTAGTGCGTTTGCCACACGTTTGTTGAGACCTAACACATCTACGAGGAAAGGAGTGATGCCATTCCCGGTTCTGTATTGGACTGAAAGAATGTCTAGTAGCTCGAGCACCTCATTACTAAGCTCACTACTTCTGCTGTTTGCTTCTCCTGTCCAAGATGGGATGGTCGGCCTGTAGCCAGTAGCTGGCGTTACATTGACCCTAGTACCGATTACACTGGAGACCCTGTATGTGGACCCCCCTAATAGGAAAACATCCCCATTTCTAAGGCTAGATACAAAAGAAGACGAAAGTTGTCCTACCAAGGTTCCATCGGAGGTGAAGACGAGGTAGTTATTGTCAGGGGATATTGTCCCTATGTTGGTATAGTATATCATTTGGGCATAGCCTCTCTTGCCAAAACGATTCTCCTCCCAATCCACCCAGATCCTCCTTTCCTCTTCCAACAGATCCAGTACCTCGATGTAATCGTCGTACGGAAGGGACCTGTAGGGCCAGGATGCCTGGACGAGCTCGTAAGCCTCGTCTATGTCCCATTCTCTAATTATTGTCAAACCGATCATGAACTGGGCGAGGACATCTAGGCAATTCTGTGGAAACTTTAGTAAATCCATATTTCCGGACAATATCCCATTCTGTAATGCTACTATCTCCAACAGATCGTGCGACGAAGTAGGCAGAAACCTAGCCCTTGGCAAACCCCCAACATGGTGCCCAGCCCTCCCTATCCTCTGTAGTGCGGTTGCTATCGACCCTGGAGAGCCCACTTGTATAACAAAGTCAACAGAGCCGATGTCTATGCCCATTTCTAGGCTTGATGAAGAGACAACGCATCTCAGTTTACCTTCCTTGAGACGTTGTTCTACATCAAGTCTGATTGACTTGTCCATTGAACCATGATGGCCTTCAACTCCTGCCAGCCCAGCTATTTTGAGTCTCTGGACGAAGGTCTCAGTCATGTTTCGAGTGTTTACGAATACTAGCGTGGTTGTGTGAGCCTCCACGAGCTCTTTTATTCTGTCAATATTATGGTCCAAAATCTCCTTTACAGGTATGGAGGTGAACCTGGGGGATGGGAGGATAATATCCATATCTAGCTCTCTAGAACCGGAAATCTTTGCGATCGAAACCCTTTGTCTAGACCCTTGACCTTCCCTGGGATCACTTGCTACCAGAAATTCTGCTACGTCATTCAACGGCTCCATCGTAGCACTTATTCCGATCCTCTGAACGTCAGACTCGATTACAGAGTCCATCAGAGCAAGACTCAGTGAGAGGTGAGTACCTCTTTTTGTTGGAACCAAAGAGTGCATCTCATCGACTATTAGCCACTTCAATTCATTCAAGAGTGGCCTGAACCTCTTCGAAGCTAGAGCTAGTCCAAGAGACTCGGGAGTGGTAATCAAAATGTGTGGAGGCTTTCTAAGCATCCTCTCCCTTTCTTTCTGAGGCGTGTCACCAGTCCTAAGGCCGACCTTGATTTCTTGAGCCCTACCTGGCAGATAGCTTTCCTTTATTTCGGTCAGTGGACCTATCAGGTTCTTCTGAATATCGTTTGCTAAAGCCTTTATCGGAGAGATGTAAATGCACTGAACGGCATTGGTCAGAGTACCCTCAAGAGACCTTCGAACGAGATCGTCTATAATTGACAAGAACGCAGTCAGGGTCTTTCCAGAACCAGTAGGAGAGCAAAGCAACAAATGTTCCTGATCTAGGATTTTTGGTATGGCGACTTTCTGGGGCTCTGTAAAATCTTCGAACTTGTCATTGAACCAGTTCCTAACGGGAGGAGATAGTCTGGAAAGTATGTCTTCTGTGTCTGCGACATCAGAAACATAGCTTATTTCTGGCATTTTCCCACACCACCCTGCGTTTCAGGGAATCGATGCAATAAATGAATGCTTCCCACCGATATGTACTGATTGATAATTTATTCCCGCTTTTAGAAGCTAAGTCATCCAACTACCAAAATAGTTTGACAATTTAGGATGGCTTGAAAACCATGGTGATATCTCGGTAGTTGAAATGACAGATAATAGTAGAATGTCGAGGCTTTCCTCTTTGCTTAGAAGAAGGGGTTTTGTTATGCCTTCTTTTGAGTTGTACGGGGGTGTTTCTGGACTAATCGATTACGGCCCTTTGGGTGCAAGAATAAAGAGGAAAGTAATTCAGTCTTGGATCGATCATTGGAGCACCGTACCTAATGTTGTAGAGGTAGATTCTCCTACTATTACACCAGAGTCGGTTTTGGTTGCTAGCGGCCATGTCGGCGAGTTTAATGACAAGATGTCCGAGTGTCAGTCCTGCGAGGGCACTTTCAGAACCGATCACTTGTTGGAAGGCTTTCACAATAGCCCAGAAACGCTCGATGCAGAAGAGATGGATCGGCTAATTTCGGAGAAAAACATCAAATGTCCGAGTTGCGGTCTCGCCTCTTGGAAAGCAGCGAGACCGATGAACCTGATGTTCAAAACGAGGATAGGGGCAATGGGGGGCTCTAGAACTGCCTACATGCGCCCTGAAACCGCACAAGGTATGTTCATGTCATATCCTACCCTAAACAGGCATTTCAGACAGAGGTTGCCATTTGGCGCACTACAGACCGGTAAGGGGTATAGAAACGAAATAAGCCCGAGACAGGGGATGATTAGGCTCAGAGAATTTAATATGGCAGAGTTGGAGTATTTCATCGACCCGAATGATCCTCCTTCTATGAATCTTAATAGGTGGACTCAGAAGGTAATGATGATACCCGATACAGAAGGTCCCAACTCAGGGGAAAAGACGGTTAGCTTCCAGGAAGCTTTTGATTCAGGAATAGTTGGTCACCCTACCGTTGCATGGTTTCTTGCTATGACCTTTGAGTTTCTTACAAAAGTAGGGATTGAGTCTTCAAAGATTAGATTCAGGCAGCATGAAGGGACTGAAATGGCTCATTATGCGGCTGACTGTTGGGATTGTGAATTGAATGGGGAACATGGTTGGGTTGAAGTTGTGGGCATAGCAAACAGGACGTGTCACGATCTTCAGTCTCACGAAGAGCATTCCGGCTCGAACCTACTAAAGGGATGGAGAAAGTATGAATCTCCTATCAGTGAGAAAAGGGAATATCTCTCTCCCGTTGGTTCTGTCGTAGGTCCCACTTTCAGAGAACGGGCTGCTTTGGTTTCTGAAGCACTAAGCAATCTTGCCGAAATTCCAGAAATCTTCCCGTTCTCATTGGCCCTGTCAGATGGGATGTCGGTTGAAATCACAGAAGAAATGGTGATCCGTACGGAAGAGGATTCTGTTCTGAATGGGGAATACTTCACACCCCATGTCATTGAGCCTGCCTTTGGGATTGACAGAATAATTTGGCACATTCTAGACCATAATTATCAGGAATTAAGCAAAGAAGGAGAAGATTACACCATCCTTTCCCTCGAGCAGGATATAGCCCCTTATGATGTAGTTATTTTGCCCTTATTCGATAAGGATGGTATGGACATTATGGCAGATGAAATCTCTGATCGGATAGCTGCAATCCCAGGCATTTTATGGGTTAAAGACGCAAGTAGATCAATTGGCAGGAGATATGCAAGATCCGATGAGATCGGCATCCCATGGGCCATAACAGTTGACCATCAGTCGCTTGAGGATGGGACGGTTACCGTCAGAAGGAGGGACGATCAGGCCCAGGTAAGATCCGATATAGATTCCATATTGGAACTATTGTCCTTAGGAACAGTATCAACTCTGTTTTAGCACTAATCTTCATGAGGCGCCGAAATAAACATACTTCTGTGGAAGGCCGCCAACACCCTTCGGATTGGACAGAGAGATACCGTCCCAATAGCATAGCTGAAATGGAAGGTAATGAGGACAAAATTAGGAGGATTAGGTTGTGGTTGGACATATGGAGCTCAGGAAAAATCCCGAAGAAGAGGGGTTTGATGCTTTCTGGCCCTCCCGGAGTCGGAAAGACCACCCTAGCTCATGCAGTGGCAAAGGAAAGGGGCTGGAGCATCGTAGAACTGAACGCCTCTGAGCAGAGAAATGCCGCTGCAATAAGAGCCTCGGCTACAACTGGGTCAGAGAATCATTCGTTGGAGCATTTCTCAGATGGATGGTCACCGGGCAAAACTGTGATACTATTGGACGAGGTTGATCATCTCAGCGGAGGATTCACCAAAGTCTCAGAAGATAGGATAGGAAAGTCCCTTGGCACAGATCAAGATGGGCCTGTACTGAAGGGAGATTCTGGGGGGAAAGCAGAACTCTTGAGTCTTCTGAGCAGAACCAAAAATCCCGTAATTATGACTTGCAATGACCAAATGAGACTTTGGGGCAGAGGAGGGGGTTGGAGGCAAAATAGGGATAGGGTCCTTAGATTGTCAGAAAACGTGATCTTTGATAGGGTGAAGAGTGTTAACCTGAGGAAGGTCGCCCATCGAGTTCTGGACTCGGAGGGAATAGGGATAGACCCGGGCTCCCTAGAAATACTGATCTCAGATAACCCTGGAGACGTTAGGGCCCTGGTTAAGGACTTACAGTCAATGTCTTCTGCAAGTGACGGGCATATTGATTTAACAATAGTTGAGGAGATTTCTGGTACAGTAGAAAGGGATTCACAGGTCAACGTTTTCAATGCAATGAAGAGAATATACGCGGAAAAATCAGGACAGGAGGCATCGAAAATACTTGTTAATTCGGACAAGGACCCGGATGAGATGCTGGCATGGTTTGCTTGGAATAACCAATCTGTGTTGGATTCATCCAGTTTATATTCCATATCGAACGCAATGTGCAAAGCAGACGGCTATTTGGCTGCTAAATTTACAAATCGGGCATTTAGATCTTGGTACTGGGGTTCCTCCATACCTGCTCAAGCTGCAGTTTCGAAGAGTAAGTTTTCAAATTCTAACGAAGTATTTGTTAGCTTCCCCGACTTCCTTAGGAGAGGCGGGGAATCATGGAGGACTAATGACCTGATTACCCGTATATCGGAGACTCTAGGATCTAGTAAGTCATCCGTTCGAGAGGACATATGGCCCAATCTTCTAGCAATCCATGACTCGGATCTCGGCGGGGACCCCGAGGACTTTGCCGTGGCTAAGAAGCTCGACCTTGGAGTGGATGGGCACTTGGCTTTGCATGGCATCCCAAAATCTAGTAGGCAGGCAAAGTCAATCATACAGTCCTACGATTCAGATAGCTTGGATGAGATTCCAGAAATTGTGAATGTCGAGATAGATAAATCCGAGGACGAGGGGCAATCCAGGCTAGATAGCTTCAGCTAGTCCGACTCCCATGTTCTGGGGTGAAGTAGCACTAAGACCGTGAGCAATTCTAGACGACCAAGCCACATCAGAATGGTTGAGGCTATGAGTGACGGGGTGCTCAAGCTTGCCCATGCTGCGGAAGCACCTGCGGGCCCGAAATCCCCCAGAGCAGGGCCAGTATTGCCAAGGAGTGAGATAGATACTGATAGGACGTCGGTCATCGTGAGGTCAGGCTCTAAGAACGATATTGTAAGCATTGACGCTGTA